>MKJX01000177.1 GCA_001942415.1 Pseudonocardia sp. CNS-139 | reverse complement strand
TGCTGCTGGTGCGGCCCGCAGCGGTCAGGACCGGCGGCGGGCCTCGTCGCCGGTCGGTCCGCCGGGCCCGTGCCGGAGCGGCCCGGTTCGGGTCCGGGCTCGTCGGGTGCGAGCCCGTCGCCTCCCGGGTCGCCGGTCGATCGGCCCGGGGTTGCGCCGGGACCGCCCGGCCCGGGGCGCCGCCCGCCGGTGGGCCCGGTGTCAGGGCGTTCCGGCGAGGTTCCCCGGTCACCGGTCGGCCCGGAACGACCGGGCGGGAGCCCGCTCCCGCCCCCCGCCGGACGCGGATCCGGCTTCCGTCTCCCACCCGGACCTCCACCGGACGCGGCCGGCCCCACCACCCGCATCCCCCGCCCGGGCCCTGTCGGCGGCCCGGCCGCGACGCCGCTCCCCGATGGACTCCTGGCCGACCACCCGGGTGCCCCGCCCCGACCCGCCGGTCTCCGTGCCGGCGTTCGCACCCGTCCCCCCCGCCGCAGGCCGGCGGCGGGAGCTGGCCGTGCCCCGTCTGCGGCGAGCCGATCGCGGCGGGCCTGCGGTTCTGCCGGTGCGGCGGCCACCGCCGTCCGGACCGGAGACGCGGACGGGCCCGCGGATGGGGGCGGGCGCGTTCCGCCGGGCCCAGCGGGCGGCCAACGGCGGGGCGCCCGTCGAGTTCGACGCCGGGCCGGCCTGGCAGGTGGTCGCGTTCCGGGTGGTGCTGGTGGTGCTGGCGCTCGTGCTGGTGGCGTCGCAGGTCGGGCCGTGGGGTCCGGAGGTGCGCGCGCTGGTGGCCGGGTGGGTCACGTCGGTGTCGCCGGTGCGGTTCTGACCTGCGTGTTGAGTTCCTGTTGAGGAGGTGGCGAGTACCGCGCGGCACGCTCCGGGCGCCCGATCGTGCATCAGGAGGTACCCGATGGAGCGGATTTCGACCCGCGTGATCGCCCGCGACCCGGTCTCGCAGGCGGGCGTGGCCGGCCAGCTGCGGCCACGGCCCGAGGTGGCGCTGCGGGACCCGGCCGACGAGGAGGCGACCGTCACCGTGGTCGTGTCCGACACCGTCGACGAGGAGACCGTCCAGACGCTGCGCAGCCTGCAGCGCCACCACCGGCAGTCGGTGCTCGTCGTCACCGAGATCGACGACGTCAGCCTGGCCGCCGCGGTGGAGGCCGGGATCGTCGGGCTGGTGCGCCGCAGCGAGGCGACGCCGGAGCGGCTCGCGTACGCGGTCTGCGGCGCGGCCCGCGGCGAGGGCACGGTGCCGCCGGACCTGCTGGGCCGGCTGCTCGCGCAGGTCGGCAAGGTCCAGCGGCAGGTGCTGAGCCCCCGCGGCATGACGCTGACCGGCCTGTCCCGCCGGGAGATCGACATCCTGCGGCTGGTCGCCGAGGGCCTGGACACGATGGAGATCGCCGAGGCGCTCTCGTACTCCGAGCGCACGGTCAAGAACGCCCTGCACGACGTCACGAGCCGGCTGCACCTGCGCAACCGCTCGCACGCCGTCGCGTACGCCCTGAAGCAGGGCCTGATCTGACGGGTGGCGCGATGTTCAACGAGGTGGACGAGGCGCTGCGCGCGCTGGTGCGCGCGGAGGCCATCAACGGGTCGGGCATCGACGTGGTGTTCGACGCGCCGACGAAGGAGTGGTCGGCCCGCCGCAACGCGCCGACCGTGAACCTCTACCTCTACGACATCCGGGAGGACCTGCGCAGCGCGAGCGCGGGGTCGTCACCGAGTACGACGCGCGCGGGGCGGTGGTCAGCCGCCGCCAGACCCCGCGCCACTTCAAGCTCACCTACCTGGCCACGGCCTGGACCCAGCGCCCCGAGGACGAGCACCGGCTGCTCTCGGCGCTGCTCTACTGCTTCCTGCGCAACGAGACGCTGCCCGCCGACCTGCTGACGGGCCGGCTGGGCGAGACCGGGCTCCCCGTCACGGTGACGGTCGCGCTGCCGCCGCCGGAGGACCGCTCGTTCGCCGACGTCTGGTCGGCGCTGGGCGGCGAGCTCAAGCCGTCGCTGGACGTCGTGGTGACGGTCCCCGCGGACGCCGGCCGCCGCGTCGAGGCCGCGCCGCCGGTGCAGTACCCGCTGTCGGTCGGGCTCCACGACCTCACCGGCGAGCGGCCGTGACCGACCTGGAGCACCTTCTCGCTCGGCTGGCGCTCGTCGAGGAGCGGGTGCGCCGGGCCGTGGCGGCGAGGCGTGCGGACGACCCGAACCGCAGGACCCGTTCCGCGGCCTCTACCTGACCGACGAGGCCGTCGCGCGGCTGCTGGCGCGGGGCGGGGAGCCGCTCGCCGCCGACCCGGACGCGGACGCGGCGCGCCGCCGCGTCGAGGAGGCCGCCGACGCCGCCGGCCGTCCGACCCGGCTGCGGGCGCTCGCGCGGGCGTCGGGCTGACGCCGCTGGAGGTCGACGTCCTGCTGATCGCGCTGGTGCCCGACGTCGACGTGCGGTTCGAGCAGCTCTACGGCTACCTCAACGACGACGTGACGCGCCGGCGCGCGTCGGCCGGGCTCGCGCTCGCGCTGTGCGGGGTGCCGGCCGCGGCGGCGTCCGGGCGCGCGCTGTTCACGGCGGACTCCGCGCTGGTGGGCGGGGGTCTGCTGGTCGTCGAGGAGCCGGAGCGGCCGATGCTGTCGCGGCCGCTGCGGGTGCCGGACCGGGTGGTGGCCCACCTCCTCGGGTCGGACGCGCCCGACCCCGCGCTCGCCGGGGTGCTCGCGCCGCCGCCGCCCGCGGTGACGAGCGGCGTCGGCCCGGTCCGGCGGGCGCTGGAGCACGGTGTCACCCTCGAACACCGGGCCACCCTCGTCCACCTGCGGGAACAGCCCGGCTCCGGCGCCGTGGCCACCGCGTGCGCCGCCGTGGCCGCGACGGGCGCCCGCCCGCTCGTGCTGGACCTGCGCCGGCTCGCCGAGCACGCGGACGGCGCCGAGACCGCCCGGGTGGCGGTGCGGGAGGCGCGGCTGACGGGGGCGGTGCTGGTCGGGTCCCCGCTGGACGCGCTGGCCGAGCGGCCGGCCGTGATCCGGGCGCTGGCCGCGCGCACCGCGCCCGTGGTGCTCGCCGGCGCGGCCGCGTGGGACCCGGCGTGGAGCCCGGACCCGCCGCTGCTGCTGGAGCAGCCCGGCTGGGCCGAGGACGACCGCAAGGCGCTGTGGCGGGCGCTGCTCGCCGGGCAGGAGGTGGACGGGCGCGACCCGGCGAGGCGACGCGGCAGTACGTGCTCTCGCCCGAGCAGGTCCGCCGCGCGGCGGAGGCGGCGGCGCTGCGGGCGGCCGTCCGCGGGGAGCCCGTGACCGGCGCCGACCTGAGCCACGGCGCCCGCGCGCAGAACGCCGTGGGCCTCGCCCGGCTGGCGCGGCGCATCGAGCCCGCCGTCGGGTGGGACGACCTCGTGCTGCCGGCGGAGACCGCGGCCCAGCTGCGGGAGATCGCGCTGCGCGCGCGGTACCGGTCCCGCGTGCTCGACGAGTGGCGGATGCGCCCGGGCGGGGGCCGCGGACGCGGTGTCACGGCGCTCTTCGCGGGCGACTCCGGGACGGGCAAGACGATGTCCGCCGAGGTGATCGCCGCCGACCTCGGCCTCGACCTCTACACCGTCGACCTCTCCAGCGTGATCGACAAGTACGTGGGGGAGACGGAGAAGAACCTCGAACGGATCTTCACCGAGGCCGCCGGCGTCAACGGCGTGCTGCTCTTCGACGAGGCCGACGCGATCTTCGGCAAGCGCTCCGAGGTGCGCGACGCGCACGACCGCTACGCCAACGTCGAGAGCGCCTACCTGCTGCAGCGCATGGAGTCCTTCGACGGGCTCGCGCTGCTCGCCACCAACCTGCGGGCGAACCTCGACCCGGCGCTGACCCGGCGGCTGGACCTGGTGGTCGACTTCCCGGTGCCGGACGCCGAGCACCGGCGGGCGCTGTGGGACCGCTGCCTGGGCCGGCGCATCCCGCGGGCCGGCGAGCTCGACCTGGCCTTCTGCGCGGAGGCGTTCGAGCTGTCCGGCGGCAACATCCGCTCGGCCGTGGTGGCGGCGGCGTACCTGGCCGCGAGCGCGGACCGCCCGGTCGGCACCGCCGACCTCGTGGCCGGCGTCTTCCGCGAGTACCGCAAGCTCGGCCGGCTCACGCTGGAGGCCGAGTTCGGGCCGTTCTACGCGCAGCTGCAGTAGCCGGCTGCCCCATCGGGCACCGAACCGTGCCTGTCGATCGTGGCGCGGAGCCCCTGCCCGGACGATCCGCGGCGGCGAGGATCGGCCACCGGAGAGGAAGGGACGTGGTGTGGCCGACTGCCCGACGTGCGGCTTCCGCAACACGGCGGGGGCCGACTTCTGCCAGAACCCGGACTGCCGGGCGTACCTGGGCTTCTCCACGGGGGTGGTGCGCGCCCCCGACCCGTCCCAGTCCGGCGCCGGCCCGGCGTACCAGCAGCCGCCGCACCAGCCGCCGACGCAGTACCAGGCGCCCCCGCAGCAGGCACCGCAGCCGCAGTACCACGCGCCGCAGACGTCGGCGTACCAGCAGCCGCCCGTCCAGGCGTCCGGCCCGCACCGGCCGCCCGGGCCCCAGTCGTACGGGCCGCAGTCGTTCGGGCCGCAGTCGACCGGCGGCACCCCGGCGCAGCGGCGCGGCGTGCGGCTGCGGCTGGAGACCGCCGAGCTGACCGCCGAGCCGGGCGGGGTCGTCACGACAACCGCGACCGTGCGCAACACGGGCACCCGTGTCGAGGAGTTCCGGCTCGTGGTGCGCGGGCCGGCCGCGGAGTTCGGCGCCGTCGACCCGCCGGCGCTCTCGGTCTACCCGGACGACGAGCGCACGGCCGTGGTCCGGTTCTCCCCGGAGCGCAGCGCCCGCCACCCCGCGGGCCGCGCGCGTTCGACGTGCTGGTGTCCTCGGGCGTCCACGCCGACGTCTGGGCGGCCGAGCAGGGCGGCGTCACGGTCAACCCGTTCGACCAGCTCGACGCGACGCTCGAGCCCGAGGTGACCCGCGGCCGCCGCCCAGGACGGCACCGGGTGGTGACCGTGAACAGCGGCAACCGGCCCGGCGGCGTCCAGATCGACTACAGCGACCGGGACGGCGAGCTGGAGTTCGACCCGCCGCAGGCCGGCGGCACGCTCGCGCCCGGCGAGAGCGTCACCAACGAGGTGCGGGTCAACGGGCCGCGGTCGTGGTTCGGCCGGACCCGCTCGCTCCCGTTCACCGCGCGGGTCAGCCCGATCGGCAACGGGCCGCCCGGCCCCGGCCGGATGCCGATCGTGCTCAACGGCACCCGGCGGCAGGTGCCCGTGTTCCCGTGGTGGATCCCCACGGTGGCGCTCGCGCTGGTCGGGCTCGCGATCGCGCTCTACGCCGTGATCCCGACGACCCTCGTGCCGTCGGTGCGGGACCAGCCGCAGGCCCAGGCGCTGGCCACCCTGACGGCGGCCGGGTACGTCGCGACCGCGGTGCCGCGCGCGACCCGGCCGTGCCGGAGGGCTTCGCGATCGGCACCGCGCCCGGCGAGAACTCGCCGCTGCGGCGCGGCTCGGGGATCACGCTCTTCGTGTCGGTCGGGCAGTGCACGCAGTGCCCGGTGCCGTTCCCGAACGTGGTCGGCCTGACCGCCGCGGAGGCGTCGCTGCGGCTGCAGGACGGCGGGTTCCGCGTGGAGCGCACCAGCACGATGGTGAGCCCCGAGGAGGCGGACAAGGTGCTCTCGACCGACCCCGCGCCGGGCGCGGAGGTCCCGCCGGGCTCCCCGGTCGTGCTGACGGTCTCGGCGGGCCCGCAGCCGGCGCCGACGACCACCGCGGGCCCCGTGCCGACCACCGGTCCGGTGACCGGGGGCGGGGGAGGTGGCGGCGGCACGACGCCGGTGGTCGTGCCCGCCGTCGTCGGGCACACCGCCGAGGACGCCCGGCAGGAGCTCGAACGCCTGGGCCTGCGGGCCACGGTGGAGGAGCGGCACGTCAACGACCACCCCGGCCGGTGCTCGCGAGCCGGCCGGAGGCGGGCACGTCGGTGGCGCCGGGCAGCGAGGTGACGCTCACGGTGGCGACGCCCACCGCCGTCGACCTCCTCGCGCTCGCCCCCGAGGCGGAGTGGACGAACAGCGTCAGCGACACCGTGCCGTTCGACGGCGACAACATCGGCAACGAGGGCCGCGTGCGGGTCGTGCCGAACGCCGAGCTCGTGACGGGCGAGCGGGCGACCGTGCTGGAGACCCGGCCCGACCAGGTGGCCACCGGCTCGATCACGGGCACGTTCACGCTGCCCGCGCCGATCGTCGCGGGCGACCGGTTCGTGGCGGCGGTCGGGCACCTCGCCGGCGGCGTCGGCAACCTGACGTTCGAGGTGGAGGTCGAGGGCGTCCCCGTGGACGCCCTCACCGTGGACGAGCTGTCCGGGGCGATCGAGATCAACCAGGACCTCTCCCGGTTCGCCGCACCCGCACGATCACCATCCGGCAGCGGATCGAACCGACGCTGGAGTCCTACTCCGAGGGGTTCTGGCAGGGGCTGCGGATCGAGGGCGCTCCGTGAGGCGCCGCGCCGGCGAGGAGCTGACCGGGCCCGCGTCCGCGGCCGGGCGGGCGGCCGGGCGCGAGCCCGCCGCGCTGCGCCTGCAGCGGGCGGCCGGCAACCGGGCCGTGGCGCAGGTGCTCGCGGCCGCCCGCGAGCCCGCGCCGCCCGCCGGGCAGCCGGCCGTGCAGCGCTCGGCGACGTCGAACCTCACGGCGTGGAACGACGGGGCCGGTCCCGACGACCGGTACGAGCTGGGCATCGACGCGATGGCCGACGACGTCGTCGGGCACGCCTGGATCGACGTCACGGAGCTGCAGGGCAGGCAGCGGAAGGCGACGGTCGGCTTCTGGCCGGAGGGCATGTGGGCGATCAGCCCCGTGGGCGGCTACGGCGAGCTGCGCGCGCCGACGACCACACCGGGCAGCAGACGCACCGCGCGTCGGAGACGATCGACCGGGCCCGGTTCCTGCGGGTGCTCGCCACGGTGGGCTCCTGGGAGGGCAGCTACTACCAGATCCTGTACCACAACTGTGCCCACTTCGCGCGCGCCGCGTGGCTGGCCGGCGTCGGGCACGCGGACGGGATCGTCAACGAGAGCGGCCCCGCGATCTGGACGCCCGGCGAGCAGGCCGACGTCATCGAGGCCGGCAACAAGGCCCGCGGCAAGGACCAGCAGGGCCGGCCGCGGTAGCTGCGCGATCGGGCAGCCGCGGGTGCCCGGACTCCGGGCGGCCCGGCCACGCGGCCGGGCCCGGCGCCTGCCAGCGTCACAGGCGGTCGACTGCCCCTGCGGTCAGCGTCAGTGAGGTGAGCGATGCACGACCACGACCACGATCGGGCCGAGGGCGACTCCCTGCGCCCGAAGGCGGCGCGGCTGGACGAGCCGCCCGACGAGCGCCGGCTGCGCGCCGCGCTGTCCGGGCGCCTCGACGCGCTGACCCCGGCCGCCGTCACGAGCCTGCAGCGGGCCGCCGGCAACGGCGGCACCGGCGCGATGCTCGCGCGTCCCGGCGAGGAGGAGCGCTCGCCCGTGCACGACGTCGTCGGGTCCGGCGGCGACCCGCTGCCCGCGGACGTGCGCGGTGACATGGAGGCGCGGCTCGGGCACGACTTCGGCGACGTGCGGGTGCACACCGACGACGCCGCCCACGAGTCGGCCCGGTTGGTCGACGCGCACGCCTACACCGTGGGCTCGCACATCGTGTTCCAGCGCTCGGCGTACGACCCCGGCTCGACCGAGGGCGCGACGACGCTGGCCCACGAGCTGACCCACGTCGTCCAGCAGCGGTCGGGGCCGGTCGAGGGCACCCCGGCGGCCGGCGGCATCTCCGTGAGCGACCCGTCCGACCGGTTCGAGCGCGAGGCGAGCGCCACCGCCGAGCGGGTCATGTCCCAGCCGGCTCCGGTGCAGCGCGAGGCCGAGGAGCCCGAGGACGAGGAGACCGTGCAGGGCGCGTTCGTCCAGCGGGAGGCGGAGGAGGAGCTGGCGGAGGAGCCGCCGGGCTGACTGCCCTTCCGGGCACTGCCTGTTCGTGCACGGCAGTCTGCCCACAGGCCCGTCCGCACGGCATGTGCTGGTCAGGCGGGCGGCCGCGAGGCTGGTCCGGACGCGGTCGAGGTCGTCGAGGAGGCGCGTTGCCCACCTATCTGTCGCCCGGGGTGTACGTCGAGGAAGTGGAGGCCGGGTCCCGCCCGATCGAGGGTGTGGGGACGGCGGTCGCCGCGTTCGTCGGGTTCGCCGCCCAGGGGCCGTTCAACCAGCCCACCCTGGTCTCCAACTGGAACCAGTTCACGACGGTGTTCGGCGAGTTCGTCGAGGGCGGCTATCTCGCGCACGCCGTCTACGGCTACTTCGCCAACGGCGGCGGCGCGGCGTACGTCGTGCGCGTCGGCGACGACGGCGCGGCCCGCGCGCTGCCCGCGGGCGGCGGCCGGCAGGCCGTGATCGGCGGCTTCAAGATCGTCGAGATCGCCCCGAACGGACAGGGCGGCGACATCACGGTGGAGGTGCACCCCGCCGAGGCCGGCGAGGGCGACACCGCACCGGCCGAGGACCGGTTCACGGTCGTCGTCAAGCGCGGCTCCAAGGTCGAGGAGACGTTCGGGCCGGTGAGCACCAAGCGCGGCAAGGACTACGTCGTCACGGCCGTCAAGGGCTCGAAGCTGATCACGGTCGAGGAGGCCGGCGGCGGCGCGCTCGCCACGCTGGAGCCGGGCAGCGTGACGCTGAGCGCGCCGCCCGCCACGCCGTCGCGCATCTCCGCCGAGGACTACGTCGGCGACGTCGCGGACCGGACCGGGTTCTCCGGGCTCGAGGCGGTGGACGAGGTCACGATGATCGCGGTCCCCGACCTGATGAGCGCCTACCAGCGCGGGGCGATCGACCTGGAGGCCGTGCAGGCCGTGCAGACGGCCATGATCATGCACTGCGAGCTGATGGGCGACCGGATGGCCGTGCTCGACCCGCCGCCCGGGCTGGGTCCGCAGCAGGTCAAGGAGTGGCGCGAGGAGAAGGCCGGCTACGACTCCAAGTACGCCGCGCTCTACTACCCGTGGATCACGGTGTTCGACCCGTCCACCGGCCGCAACCAGGTGGTCCCGCCGTCCGGCCACGTCGCCGGGGTGTGGGCGCGCAACGACGACAGCCGCGGCGTGCACAAGGCGCCCGCCAACGAGGTGGTGCGCGGCGCGCTCGCGCTGGAGACCCAGCTCACCAAGCCCGAGCACGACCTGCTCAACCCGATCGGCGTCAACTGCATCCGGGCGTTCCCGGGCCGCGGGATCCGGGTGTGGGGCGCGCGCACGCTCGCGTCCGACCCGTCGTGGCGCTACCTCAACGTGCGGCGCCTGTTCAACTACCTGGAGGAGTCGATCCTGCAGGGCACGCAGTGGGTGGTGTTCGAGCCCAACGACGACGCCCTGTGGGCCCGGATCCGGCGCACGATCAGCGCGTTCCTCGTGAACGAGTGGCGCAAGGGCGCCTGTTCGGGGCGACGCCGGACGAGGCGTTCTACGTGAAGTGCGACCGCGAGACCAACCCCGCGGAGGGCATCGACGCCGGCCAGGTGGTCTGCGAGGTCGGTGTCGCGCCCGTGAAGCCCGCCGAGTTCGTGATCTTCCGGCTGGCCCAGTTCTCCGGCGGCACCAGCCTCGTCAACGAGTAGCAGCGAAGGACGGCGGACATGGCACTTCCCGAACTCGACACCTCGGTCGGCCACTCCTTCGGCATCGAGATCGACGGCGTCGTGATCAAGCAGATCTCCGAGGTCAGCGGCCTGAAGATGGAACAGGACGTGATCGAGCTCAAGCAGAACACGCCCGACGGCAAGTACGTGATCAAGAAGCTCCCCGGCCGGTTCAAGGCGGGCGAGGTCACGCTCACCCGCGGCCTGACCGCGGACAACAGCTTCGAGAAGTGGGTCAAGGACAGCCGGTTCGGCAAGATGGGCGCGGCCCGCAAGGGCGGGGCGATCATCGTCTACGACTACGAGGGCCAGCCGATCAAGCGGTACAAGCTGACCAACGCGTGGCCCAAGTCGCTGGAGATCGGCAGCCTCAAGGCGGGCGACACCAGCGTCCTCACCGAGAAGCTCGTCGTCACCTACGAAGCGCTGGACGTGGAGTGATGCGGCGCTCGATCGGCGGGGTCGCGGCGGACCCACGGGTCGAGCAGGCGGCGCAGGGGACGGCGCAGGGCCCGGGCGGCGCCCTGCGCACGGAGTTCCCGTTCGTGCTGCCCCGCGGCTACGTCGACGGGGCCGGCACCGTGCACCGCACCGGCGTGATGCGCCTGGCCACCGCCCGCGACGAGCTCGTGCCGCTGCGGGACGACCGGGTGCGCGAGAACCCGGCGTACCTGTCCGTCGTGCTGCTGGCCCGGGTGATCACCCGGATCGGCTCGGTCGAGGACGTGCACGCGGGGGTCGTGGAGGACCTCTTCGCCTCCGACCTGGCGTTCCTGCAGGACCTCTACAAACGGGTCAACGTGGAGGGGCACACCCGCGCCGAGGTGACGTGCCCGTCCTGTCGCCACGAGTTCGGCGTCGACATGGCCGGCGGGGTGTCGCAGCCGGGGGAATCGTGACGTACGAGGCCGGACGCCTGCTCGAGGAGGTCTCGTACGTCGCCTACCACTTCCACTGGTCGCTGAACGAGATCCTCGACCTCGAGCACCCCGACCGCCGCCGGTTCGTCGAGCAGATCGCGCGCCTGGCCGGCCGCTCGGCGGGACGGTGACCGGTGGGCCTGCGTGACCTGTTCCGCCGCCTGCTCCCGGGCGGCTCGCCGGAGCCCGCACCGGCCGGTCCGCCCGCGGTGGCGCCGGCCTGGCCGCACGCGGCCGCGATCCAGCGCGCGGTGACGCGGCCGTCGCTGGTCACCGGGCCGGCGGCGTTCCGCGCCGGGCTCGTGTCGTGGCGGGACCCGTCGGCCACCGCGGGCGGTCTCGGGCACTACGTGTCGCCCGACGCGCCCTCGGGGGTGGCCGGGGGGCTGGCCGCGCCCGCGCGGGCGGACGTGCAGCGGTTCGCCGCGCCGCCCGCCGGGAACGCGACGGCGCCGGCCGCCCCCGACCTCGTCGGTTCCCGCCCGGTGCGGCTCCCGCCCCTGGACCGCGCGTCCGCCCCCGACCTCCCGCCGCTGCGGCTGCCCGCGGTCGAGGCACCCCCGCGCCCGCCGAGCCGGAACCGGTGCTCGCCGAGCGCCCGCTCGGCGGGTCCGAGCCGGAGCCCGCGTCGGAGCCGGAGCCCCCGGTACAGCGCCTGCCCGAGGTGGAGGTCCCGCACGTCTCCGAGGTGCTGCGCGTCTCCGAGGGGCTGCGCGTGCCCGAGGTGCAGCGGCTGCCCGAGCCCGCCCGGCCGCGCCGGCTGGGTCTGGGCGCCCCGATCGGCCGGACGCCGCCGGTGCAGCGGGTCGAGGACCGGCCCGTGCCTCCCGCGGGTGGGCCGGACCTGCCCGTGGCCGCGTCGCAGCCGGTGGAGTCCGTCGCGGGCGAGGAGGAGCTGCCGGCCGCGGCGGAGCAACCGGCCGCGCCGCTGGTCGGCGGGTCGCTGCCGGTGGCCCGCCGGCCTCCGGAACGTCGTCCGGTGCGCCGGCCGCGGAGCCGCCCCGGCCGCCGGTGGCCGGCCGCCGGACGGGCTGCCGGTTGCGCGGTCGGTCGGGCCGCCGCCGGTGCCGGGGGAGCGGGAGGAGCTGCCGGTGGTGCCGGTGACCGGCGGGCTGTCGTCGGATGCGCCTGCTGTGGACGCGCTGCCGGTGTCCGGGTCGGTCGGGCCGTCGGCGGCGCCCGGTGAGCCGCGAGCGCCGCAGGAGCTGCCCGTGGTGCCGTTGAGCGCGGGTCCGTCTGCGGTCGAGTCGCCGCCGGTGCCGGTGTCCCGGTCGGCCGGGCCGCCGGTGCCGGAAGCGCTGCCGGTGGCGCCGCTGACCTCCGGGTTCTCCTCGGGTGCGCCGGTCGCGGACCCGCCGGGGCCGCCCGTGGCGCGGTCGACCGGGCCCGCGCCGGACGGGCCCCCGGTGGGCTGGCCCTCGCCGGCGCGGGGCGTGGCGGAGGCCCTTCCGGTGTCCCGGTCCGCCGGTCCGCCGCCGGTGGCGCCGCTGACCTCCGCACCGACGGCGATGCCGCAGGCGGCGCCCCCGATCGCCGGGCCACTGCCCGCCGCGGCTCCCGTGCAGCGCGTGGCGGTGTCCGCCCCGCTGCTCGGCGACCGCCCGATCGCACCCGGCAGCCCGCCGAACGTCCGGTCCGGTCCGCGGTCCCGGTCGACGTCCCGGCGCCCGTGGCCAACGTGCTGCCGTTGCCGCCGGTCCCGCCGCCGGTCCGGGTCGAGCCGCCGGTGCAGCGCCTGGCCGAGGTCGAACCGGCAACGGAAACCGCGCCGGCCCCCGTCCAGCGCGAGGAGGAGCCGCCGGCCGCCCCGCCGCCCGCCCTGCCGCCCGCACCGGTCGCCGAGGTGCCCGCGGCCGCCGCGCCGGAACCCGCGGCGGCGCCGGCCGACACGGAGTCCCCGACCGACGTCGACGCGCTCGTCCGCAAGCTCTACGACCCGCTGGTCCGGCGGCTGCGGGCGGAGCTGCGCGCGACCGCGAACGGGCCGGGCACCTGCTCGACCTGCGGCACTGACCAGTCCCACGAGAGGAGGAGGCCGTGGCCGACACGGATCCCGCCGTCAGCGTGTGCTTCGTCGTCCAGCTCGACGACATCGGCCTCGGCGCGTTCAACAGCTGCGAGGGGCTGGGCGTCGAGGTGGTCATCGAGCAGCGCGAGGAGGGCGGCAACAACGGTTTCGTCTGGCAGCTGCCGACGCGGGCCAAGTACCCCAACATCAAGCTCTCCCGGCCGCTGACCGCCGACACCGCGAAGGTCGCGCAGTGGTTCGGCAAGGCCACCACCGGCGGGGTGCGCCGCGGCCAGGGCCGCAAGACCGGCCTCATCCAGGCCATGACGCTCGACGGCAGGGTCGTCGCCCAGTGGGGCCTGCTCGACGTCGTGCCGGTGCGCTGGACGGGCCCGTCGCTCAACCCGGACTCGCCGAAGGTCGCCACCGAGACGGTGGAGATCGCCCACCACGGCTTCATCTGAGGGGGACGGGATGAGTGCGTCACCGGTCGCGTTCACGACCGCGAGCGCGGGGCCCGCCACGGTGGGCGCCGGCGGGCGGCCGAAGCTGGAGCACGCGTTCCTGGAGCTGCGCACGCCGCCGGTCGCGAAGGGCAGCCTGACGCCCGGCCCGCCGTGCGGCCGGATCGCGTTCCAGTTCAACCCCAAGGAGCTTTCGGTCAGCAAGTCGGCCAAGTGGAACCGGGACCCGCAGAAGGGCAGCAAGAAGGCGGGGGTGCCGGAGTTCAAGGGCGCCGACGCCAGTAAGCTCGTGCTGGAGATGTTCCTCGACGCGAGCGACACCCAGGACGACAGCGTCGTGAAGACGGTCGAGAAGCTCTTCTCCTGCTGCGTGCCGACCGACGCCACGCACCGCAACGGCAAGGGCAGCCCGCCGTGGGTGGTGTTCCACTGGGGCGGGCTGACCGGGTTCACGGCCTACGTCAGCTCGGTGTCGGTCAAGTACACGCTGTTCACGCCCGGTGGGCTGCCGATCCGCGGCACCGCGACCGTCACGATCGAGGAGATCGCGGGCGAGCAGCCCGGCCAGAACCCGACGTCCGGCGGCCGGCCGGCGCGGTCGGTGCACACGGTGGTCGCGGGCGACACGCTCGCCTCGATCGCGTGGCGGGAGTACGGCGACCCGGGGATGTGGCGGGCGCTGGCCGACCGCAACGACATCGACGACCCCATGCGGCTGCGGCCGGGCACGGCGCTGTTCGTGCCGGCGGCCGACGAGATCGGCTGAGCCGTGCCCGCCCAGGACTTCACCAACCAGCTGCTGGTCGAGGCGGCCGGGGCCAAGCTGCCCGACGACGTCGCGGCGCTGCTCCTGCAGGCCACCGTGGACGACAGCCGGACGCTGCCGGACGCGTTCGCGCTGCGGTTCCGCGACCCGGGCAACGCCGTGCTGGAGAAGACCGGCATCACGATCGGCTCGCCCGTGGCGCTCTCGGTGGCGTCGAACGAGAGCCACACGCCGACGAAGCTGCTGGTCGGCGAGGTGACGGCGGTCGAGAAGGAGTACGACGGCACCGGCACGGTCACGGTCGTGCGCGGCCTGGACGCCTCGCACCGGCTCACGCGCGGGCGCCGGGTGGCGGCCTACCACCAGATGACGGTGGCCGACGTGGCGCGGCGCGTCGCGCAGAACGCCGGGCTGGACGTCGCGCAGGTCGACCCGACGCGCACCGTGCACCCGCAGATCTCGCAGCCCAACGTCAGCGACTGGGAGTTCCTGCGCGACCTCGCCGCCGACGTCGGGGCCGAGGTCGCGGTGGTGGAGGGGAAGCTGGAGTTCCGGCGCCCCACCGCGGCCGGCGAGGCGCCCGGCGCCCGCAAGGCCACGGAGGACCCGCTCGTGCTGGAGCTGGGCCGCAACCTGCTGCGGCTGCGCGCGTCGGTCACGTCCGGCGAGCAGGTGCCGCAGGTGCAGGTCCGCGGCTGGGACGTCACCGCGAAGCGGGCGGTGGTCGGTTCAGCGCCGGCCGCGACCACGTCCGCGCAGGTCGGGGCCACCCCGGCGGCGCTGGCCGGGCGGTTCGCCGCGCCGGCGCTGGTGGCCGCCGACATGCCGCACCTCACGCAGGGCGAGGTCGACGACGCCGCGAAGGCGCTGGCCGAGCAGGTGGCCGGCGGGTTCGCCGAGCTGGACGCGC
Source organism: Pseudonocardia sp. CNS-139 (assembly GCA_001942415.1). Classification (GTDB taxonomy): domain Bacteria; phylum Actinomycetota; class Actinomycetes; order Mycobacteriales; family Pseudonocardiaceae; genus Pseudonocardia. The sequence continues at coordinate 52,567 of MKJX01000177.1, read as the reverse complement.
TGATCCGGGGCAACCCGCTGGTCCGGGCTGGCACCGCGGTCGCGCTGACCAACGCGGGCGCGCCGTTCGACGGCAAGTACACGGTCTCCGCCACCCGGCACACGTTCGACCCGGACACCGGCTACACGACGGCGGTGGTGGTCAGCGGCGCGCAGGACCGGAGCCTCTACGGGCTGGTCGCGGGCGCGCGCGGCCGGGCCGGGTCCGGCGGGCCCGGCGTGGTGATCGGCCAGGTCTCGGACAACCGCGACCCGGACGGCCTGGGCCGGGTGCGGCTGACGTTCCCGTGGCTCGCCGACGAGTTCGTCAGCGGCTGGGCCCGCACCGTGCAGCCCGGCGCCGGGAAGGACCGCGGCGCGCTCGTCGTGCCGGAGGTCGGCGACGAGGTGCTGGTCGCGTTCGAGCAGGGCAGCTTCCAGCGCCCGTACGTCCTCGGCGGGCTCTTCAACGGGGTCGACAGCCCGCCCCCGGGCGACACGGAGCTGATCGATCCCAGCTCGGGTCGGTGGACCGCGCGCGTTCGTCTCCCCGACCGGCCATCGCGTCGAGATGCTGGAGGCGCGCGGGCAGGCAGGGATCGTGCTGCGCACCGGCGACGGCGCGCTGACGATCGACCTCGACCAGACGCAGACCCGCGTCACCGTCAACAGCGACGGCACCGTCGCCATCTCGGCCCGCTCCGGCGTCACCGTCGACGCCGGCACCGGCACCCTCACCCTGACCGGCCAGGACGTCACGGTGTCCGGCAAGACCGGGGTGAAGATCGACGGCGGCGCCGGCGCGGTCACGGTGGACGGGACCACGGTCAAGGTCAACGGCTCGGCCAGCACGGAGCTGACGGGCGGCGCGAGCCTGTCCGTCCGCGCCGCGCTCGTCCGGATCAACTGAGATCAACTGAGGGAGGGCTCCGTGCCACCAGCCGCGCGCGTCGGCGACCCGACGGCGCACCCGGGCGTGATCGGGCCGCCCGGGGTGCCGACGGTGCTGATCGGCGGGATGCCCGCGGCCACGGCCGGCACCCCGCACATCTGCTCGTTCCCGCCGCCCGCCGTGCACCCGCCGACCGCGCTCGTCCCGCCGTGCTGCCCGACGGTGCTGATCGGCGGGATGCCCGCCGCGCGGATGGGCGACCTCTCGGCCTGCGGCGCCCCGGTGGTCATGGGCTGCCCGACCGTGCTGATCGGAGGCTAGGAACACATGGCGGAGCAGTTCGTCGGCGCCGGCTGGGCGTTCTTCCCGATGCGGACCGACGCCACCGGCGCGATCGCGCTCGTCACCCGGGAGCAGGAGATCGAGGAGAGCATCCGGCTGATCCTGGCCACCGCGCCGGGCGAACGCCCGATGCGCCCGGAGTTCGGCTGCGCGATCCACGACTTCGTGTTCGCCCCCGCGGACGCCGCGACCGCCGGGCAGATCGCGTTCGAGGTGCGTGCCGCGCTGGACCGCTGGGAGCCCCGGATCGACGTCGTCGACGTGCAGGTCCGGTTCGACGCGGTGGACGACGGCGCGCTGCTCGTCGACGTCGGCTACGCGATCCGCGGCACGAACGACCCGCGCAACCTCGTCTTCCCGTTCTACGTGATCCCGGACCACGCGGGAGAAGGGGGCACGCCGTGACCCTGCCCGCCCCGAACCTGGACGACCGGACGTTCCAGGACCTCGTCGACGACGCGAAGCGCTACGTCCAGGCGCGCTGCCCGGAGTGGAGCGACCACAACGTCTCCGACCCGGGCGTGACGCTCATCGAGACCTTCGCGATGGTCACCGACCAGCTGCTCTACCGGCTCAACCGGGTGCCCGACCGGCTCTACGTGCAGTTCCTCAACCTGCTGGGCACCTCGCTCTTCCCGCCCGCCCCGGCCACCGCGCCCATTACGTTCTGGCTCTCGGCGCCGCAGCCCGCGCCGGTCGTGGTGCGGGCCGACACCGAGGTCGCGACGGCCCGCACCGAGGAGGACGAGGCCGTCGCGTTCCGCACCCGGGAGGAGCTGGTCGTCCCGCCGGTCGGGCTCGTCGCCGTCGCGACCGTCGCCGGGACGCACCCGGACGACCCGGTGGACCGCACCGACCAGTGGGAGGCCGGCGACCCGTTCCCCGGCTTCGCCGCGCACCCCGGCGCGGGCGACGCGCTCCTGCTCGGGCTCTCGGTCGCGGCCGGGCGGTGCGCGGTGGCGCTGCGGTTCCGGTGCGACGTCGAGGGCCACGGCGTGGACCCGCGGCACCCGCCGCTCGTCTGGGAGGCCTGGACGGGTGCCGGCTGGGAGCCGTGCGAGCTGGAACGCGACGAGACCGGCGGCCTCAACCGGGCCGGCGACGTCGTGGTCCACGTGCCGGACGGGCACGCGCGCTCGGCGGTCGCGGGCCGCAGCGCCGCGTGGCTGCGCTGCCGGGTGGTGCCGGCTCAGCCCGGCCAGCCGTTCTACACCGCGCCGCCGCAGGTGCGCGGGGCCGGTGCGTTCACGGTGGGCGGCACGGTGCTCGCGAGCTACGCCGAGACCGTCCGCGACGAGATCGTGGGGCTGGCCGAGGGGGTGCCGGGCCAGCGGCTGCCGCTGGCCCGGCGGCCGGTCCTGCCCGGTGCGGACCGGATGGTCGTCGAGGTGGCGACCGGCGGCGGCTGGGAGCCGTGGACGCAGGTCGACCACTTCAGCGAGAGCCGCCCGGGCGACCGGCACGTCGTGCTCGACGCCGTGGCCGGCGAGATCGTGTTCGGTCCGGCCGTGCGGATGCCCGACGGCACCGTGCGCCAGTACGGCGCCGTGCCGCCCAAGGCGGCGCCGGTGCGGGTGCGCGTTACCGGGTTGGCGGCGGGCACCGCGGCAACGTCGCCCGCGGCACGATCACCGCGCTGCGCACGTCCGTGCCGTTCGTCGCGCGGGTGGAGAACCGCAGGCCCGCGACGGGCGGGGTGGACGGCGAGCGGGTCGAGGACGCGAAGGCGCGCACCCCGCTGTGGCTGCGGGCCCGCGACCGCGCCGTCACCGCCGACGACTACGAGTACTTCGCGGCCGCGGCGGACCCGCGGGTGGCCCGGGTGCGCTGCGTGCCCGGCGAGGGCGCCGAGGCCGCGGTCGTGCGGGTGCTGGTGGTGCCCGTGCCGCCCGCCCGGTCCCGCGACGACGCCGGCGAGCCGGTGCCGTTCGAGGCGCTGCGGCCCTCGCCGGACCTCCTGCGTGCCGTCACCGCCCACCTCGACCAGCGCCGGGTGCTCGGCACCCGGCTGCTCGTGCAGCCCCCGCTCTACCGCGGGGTCACGGCGGTCGCGCGGGTACGGGCGCAGCCGACGTCCGATCCCGAGCGGATCCGTGACGAGGCGCTGGAGATGCTGCAGCGCTACCTGCACCCGCTGCACGGCGGCCCGGACGGCACCGGCTGGCCGTTCGGCCGGGCCGTGCGCTCCGGCGAGCTGTTCTCGGCACTGCTGCGGGTGGCGGGTGTGGACGTGGTGGAGGAGGTCCGGCTCTACGAGGCCGACCCGGTGAGCGGGCAGCGCGCGGGGTCCTGGGTCGCCACGGTGGAGATCGGCCCGGACGCGCTGCCGTTCTCGTTCGACCACCGGGTACAGGTGATCGTCCCGTGAGCCGGGGCGGGGTGCGGGGCCTGCCGTCGGCGCACCCGCTGGGCGGGCTGCTGCCCGGCGTCTACGCCGAGGACCGCTTCGCGCAGCGGTTCGTCGCCGGGCTGGACGACGTGCTGGCGCCGGTCTTCCTCACGATGGACTGCCTGGACGCGTACCTGGACCCGTGGCTCACCCCGCGGGACTTCCTGCCGTGGCTCGCGTCGTGGCTCGGCGTGCAGATCGACGAGACGTGGCCCGAGCAGCGCACCCGCGCGCTCGTCGCCAACGCGGCCCGGCTGCAGCGCCGCCGCGGCACCCGGCAGAGCCTCGTCGCGTACCTGCGGCTGGTGACCGGCGGGGACATCGAGGTCACGGAGAGCGGGGGCGCGCACTGGTCGGCGCACCCCGGCGCGCAGCCGCCGGGGAACGCCTCACCGGGGCTGGTGGTCGTCGTCCGGGTCGCCGATCCCGGCGCCGTCGACCGGGGTGCGGTGGAGCGCGCCGTCCGGGAGATGAGCCCGGCGCACCTGCCCGTCGAGATCCGGGTCGTGCGGGCCGGTGCCTCCTGAGGGGGCGAGGCCGAGGTCGGCGAGCACGCGGCGGTACTCGCGGCGGGCGCGGCTGGCGGCGGCCCGGTCGCCGGTGCGGTCGTAGGCGGTGATGAGCAGGCGCCAGCTGCTGTCGCAGTAGCGGTCGATCTGGACGCTGCGGCGGGCCGCGGCGACGCAGGCGGTGAGGTCGCCGCCGGTGTAGGTGAGCTCGGCGAGGCGGCCGGCGGCGAGGGCGGCGTCGATCTGGAGGCGTTCGCGGACGTCGACGACCCACTCGGCGGGGCCGTCGTCGGGGAGCAGGTCGCCGGTGTAGCGGTCGACGGCGGCGGCCAGCGCGCGGCGTTCGGCGGTGGCGTCGCCGGCGCGGCGGGCGGTGGCGGCGTCCCGGACGGCGGCCCGGAACTCGGCGACGTCGGCGTCGCTGCCGGGTGGGAGCGCGAGCTGGTAGGCGTCGCCGCGGCGGTGGACCATCCGGTGCTCGCCGCCGCGCGTCGCGTCGGGGGGTGAGGAAGCCGCGGACGCTGGAGATCGCGACCTGGAGGCTGTGGGTGGCGGCGGCGGGTGCGGCGGCGGGCCAGAGTCCGAGCAGGACGTGCGGTGCACCGGTTCGGGTGCGTGCGCGGCGAGCACGCGCGGGGCGGTGGCGGCGCGGGGCGCAGTGTCGTCCAGTTGAGGGTGCGTCCGGTGACCTCGAAGCGGAACCCGCCGAAGCAGCGCAGGGTGACGGCGGGGTCGCGGGGCGCGTGGTGGCCGGGGGTGCCGTGCTGAGCAGCCGGTTCGCGAGGCCGGTGGGCCAGGGCAGGCCGTGTGCGGTGGCGGTGTCGCGGGACTCGCGCAGGGTGCGGTCGCGGTCGTCGGGCCGGGCGGCGGCGAGGGCGAGCACGGCGAGGGCCTGCGCGCCCCAGGCCCCGGCGGTGCGTCCGGTGCGTTCGGCGGCCTCGGCCAGCGCGGCGGCCTCGGGGTCGCGTTCGGCGGCCGCGGCGAGCGCGGCGGCGGCGCCGGCCCACGCGGCCAGTGTCGAGGCGCGGAACGCGCGGCAGTCGCGCGCCACCTGTTCCCACGCGGCGCGGGCGGGTTCGCCGGTGCCGAGCCGGCGCAGCGCCTCGGCGGCGGCGGCGAACAGCGCGCCCCACGCGTCCCCGGCGGCGGTGCACTCGGCGGCGACCCGGGCGATCTCGGCGCGGTCCTGTTCGGGGTCGCGGCCGTGCAGGGCGCGATGAGCCGGGCCTGGCGGGCGACCCAGGTGAGGCCGGCCCGTTCGGCGTCGGTGGCCAGCCGGTCGGCCGCGCCGGGGTGGCCGCCGGTGAACAGCTCGACGAGGCACTGCCCGAGCCGCACCGCGAGCGCGAGGTCGCCGGTGAGGTCGCCTTCGGTGCCGCGGGCGGCGTCGGCCAGGTGGGTGCGCGCGGTGGGCACGTCGCCGGTGAGCAGCGCCGCCACGGCCCGCGAGAGCAGGTCACCGGCCCCGGCCGGGGCCCCGGGCAGCACGGTGTCGCCGGGCCGGCGCTCGACCGCGGCGCGCACCCGGTCGAGCCAGTGCAGCCCGGGCTGGGGTTGTGAGGTGCCGCCTGCCCACAGCTCGACCAGCCGCCGTCGCGGGCGGCGCGTTCGCGGTCGGCCTGCTCGGGGAAGAGCGTCTCGGCGTGGTGGTAGCGCACGACGGCGGCCAGCAGCCGGCCCTCGGCGGCGAGCCGGCGCCCGACGGCGAGGCTGAGCCAGGCGTCCTCGTCGACCATGCGGGCGGGCAGCAGGTCGTGCCACACCGTGGCGGGGCTGGCCGCGATCACCCGCGCCCCGTCCTCGCGCAGCAGCCGGGCGGCGTCGTCCCAGCGCCCGGCCCGCACGTAGGCGCGGACGGCCTCGCTGGCGCGCCGTCGGCCTCCAGGATCGCCGCGGCGCGGGCGAACCAGCGCCGGGTCGCGGCCTCGCCGAGCTCGTCGTTGAGCACGCTCTCCAGGTGGGTGCGCAGCACCTCGTGGTAGCGGAAGGTCTGCCCGCCGTCGTCGGAGGTGGTGAACGCGGCCAGCCGCACCAGCTCCTCCAGGTCGCGCTGGGCGTCCTGGGCGTCGGTGCGGTCGAGCAGCGCGTTGCAGCGGGGCGCGGTGAGCACCTCGAACACGGCGGTGCGGGCGAGGAACCCGCGCAGGTCCGCCGGGATGCCGCCGAGCACCGTGCGCACGAGGTAGGTGCGGGCGAACCGGGACCGGCCCGAGAGCGCCGAGACCGCCCCGCGGCGTTCGGCCAGCGGCCGGGACACCGTCGAGAGGTGGAACAGCTGCAGCCCGGCCGCCCAGCCCTCGGTCCGCCGGGTGAGCACGGCGATGTCGTCGGGCGGCAGCGGCTCGCGGTAGACGTCGCGGAAGAGCTGCTCGGTCTCCCAGTACCGGAAGCGCAGCTCGTCCGCCGTGACCACGGTGATCGGCCCGACCTCGGCGCGGGCCACGTTGAGCTCCGGCTCGCGCCGGGTCGCCACGATGATCGACAGGCTGGCCGGGCCGTCCACCGCGAGCCGTTCCAGCAGCGTCTCCGCGGGGGTGCCGATCAGCGTCTGGGCGTCGTCCACCACGAGCGTGACCGGCCGCCCGAGCCCGTGCAGCGCCTGCAGGACGTCCGCGGGACCCGCAGCGCCCAGCGCGGCGGCGAGCCGGGCCCCGAACCGGGCCGCGTCCACGTCGGTGCGCTCGGCGCGGTGCCACACCACCAGCTCCCCGCACCCGGCCGCGTACTGCGCGGCGAGCGTGGTCTTGCCCGTCCCGGCCGGGGCGACGAGCAGGGTGAGCCGGCTGCGCCCGGCCAGCCGGTCGAGGAGCCGGGTGCGCCGGAGCCCGGGCGCGTGCTGCGGCCCGGCCGCCCGGTGCGCCGCGTCCCCGGTGCTCATCACGGACGGAAGAGCCCGGAGCCGCCGCCGTGATGCACGCAACCGGCCCAACCCGGCCCGGTCGGCTCGACCTCCACGTGGAGAAGTCTCGTTCGGCAGGGGGTCCGGCGCATCGGTGCTGGCCCTGGTTCGGCCGGGCGGCCTTTCCCAGTGCTGGCACCGAGGCCGGACGGTCGTACGGCCACGGTCCGGCCTCCCCGTCCGAGTGGTGTGCAGCCGGACGGTAGGTCGGGGTCCCGGGGGTGTGCATCGGGTGTTTCCCTATGCGGTCAGCGCTCGGTGCCCCACTTCTTCGTGGTGCGGTTCTGCACGAGCCGGAAGAGGCCCTCGACCAGCAGCCCGAGGATGATCACGACGAGGATCGCGGCCATCGCGTCGGCGGTGTTCAGGAACGTGCGCGAGGAGTTGATGAACCAGCCGAGGCCGGCGTTCGCGCCCGTCGCCCCGAACACGAGCTCCGCGGCGATGGCCGTGCGCCAGCCGTAGCCCCACGAGACCCGCATGCCGGCGAGGATCGAGGGCAGCGCGCTGGGCAGGTAGACGTGCCGGATCATCCCGACGTGCGGCAGCTCCAGGTTCTGCCCGACCTTCGTGAGGATCGGCGGCACCGTGGCAAACCCGGTGGACAGCGCCGCGGTGAGCGGCCACAGCATCGCCATGACCACCACGAAGATGATCGAGACGTTGTTGAGGCCGAACCAGAGGATGGCCAGCGGCAGCAGCGCCACCGACGGCAGCGGCTGGAAGATCCCGGTGAGCACGGTGAGGGTCTGCCCGGCCCAGCGGGACGCCACCGCCAGCACGGCCAGCGCCAGCGCCGCGGCGATGCTGAGGGCGTAGGCCTGCAGCAGGCTCGACAGCGTGGCGAGCGTGTAGCCCCAGAGCGCGCCGTCCTCGGCCGGCCCGAGACCGCGCAGCAGCGCGCCGACCACCTCGCTGAACGGCGGGAACACCAGCTCGCTGACCCCGAGCAGCCGCGGCACCACCTCCCAGACCGCGGCCAGCCCGACGATGATCACCACGGTGGCGAGCTGGCTGTTGTAGCCGATCCGGGAGACGCGCGTCGCGCTCATCGCGAGCCCTCCTCGGGCCCGACGACGTGGCTGCGCAGCTCCTCGACCAGGTCGGCGGGCGCGGGGGAGCCCGGCCGGCCCGGGACGATCGTCTGCACCCTGCCGGGGCCGGGCGCATGATCATGATGCGGTCGCCGAGGCGGGCGGCCTCCTCGACGTCGTGGGTGACGAACACGACCGTGGTCCGCTGCGCGCGCCAGATCTGCTCCAGCTCGTCCTGCATCCGCGCGCGGGTGAGCGCGTCGAGCGCGCCGAACGGCTCGTCCATCAGCAGCACGGGCGGGCGCAGGCAGAACGCGCGGGCGATCGCGACGCGCTGCTTCTGCCCGCCGGAGAGCGTGTGCGGGTACTGGTGGGCCTGCGCGCGCAGCCCGACCATGTCGATGTAGCTCCACGCGACCTCGCGGCGCGCCGCGCGCGGGAGGCGCGCGCCGTTCTCGTCACGGTGGCGCGAGAGCGCGAACTCCAGGTTGGCGGCGACGGTCTTCCACGGCAGCAGCTGGTCGTGCTCCTGGAAGACGAACATCCGGTCCCGGCCCGGCCCCCGCACGGGCACCCCGCGCAGGAGCAGCCGCCCGGACGCGACCGGCACGTAGCCCCCGATCGCGTGCAGCAGCGTGGACTTGCCGCACCCGGACGGGCCGAGGATCACGAACCGCTCCCCGGCCCCGACTCGCACCGACACGCGGTCGACGGCGAGCACCGGCTGCGCGGTGCGGGTGCGGCGGCGCGGGCCGTAGGTGATGGTGACGTCGTCGAGCTCCAGCATCGCGCCGGTCTCCGGTGGGTCGGCCGGACGGCTGTCCTGGCGTGTCCCGGTCGGGCTCTCCATGTCGCGGGATCCCTCCTACCAGCGGGTGCCGGCGTGCTCGGGGAACGTGTAGTAGTCGGCGGGCCCGGCGGGCGTGCCGTCGCCCTCGACGAGGTCGAGGCCCTGGAAGAGGCGCTCCAGCTCGGCGATCCCGGCGTCGGCGGTGATCGGCTCCAGCAGGCCCGCCTCGAACAGCTCGACGTAGTGCGCCGGCTCGGCGTCGTCGTTGCCGGCGGCGCGGGTGAACGCGGCGAGCTGCTCGGCGGCCGGGCCGGGGTTGTCGCGCATCCACGTGATCGCCGTGCGCAGCGCCCCGGCGACGGCCGTGGCGAGCGCCGGGTTGGTCTCGGCCCAGTCGGTGAGCGTGATCGCGACCGTCGCGACCGGCATCCCGAACGCGTCGGAGAAGCTCGCGATGCGGCGCATCCCGGCGTCGCGGTTGAGCACCGACCACCGGTCGGTGTCCCACTGCCCGCCCAGCTCCTGCGGGCTGCCCGTGGCGAGCAGCTGCGCGGACTGCGCCGGCTCCAGCACCACCCACGACTGTTCGAGCGCGTCGATGTCCGCGCCCGCGCGGGAGAGCAGCGCCTTGGCCGCGTAGTACGGCGTGGTGCCGGGGCCGGGGGAGATCTTCATGCCGCTGCCGACGAACCCGGTGATGTCCGCGGGCCCGTCGGGGCGCACCATGAGCCAGCCGTCGAACCGCGAGAGCGGCGTGAGGATCTTGTACGGCACCCCGCGCGACCAGCCCTGGACGAACACCGGCGTCGTCGAGTAGGTCATGTCGATCTCGCGGGCGAGCAGCGTGTCGCGGGTCTGCGTCGAGGTGAAGATGTCGCGCCACTCCACCTCGACGTTCGGGTACAGCTGCTCGAGCATCCGGGTGTGCCGCACGACGTGCAGCGGCGAGCTGGCGTTGTTGAGCGTGTTGTGCCCGATGCGCAGGCGCCCGGTGACGCTCGGGTCGCTCGTGACGGTCAGCCCGGGCGCGACCTGCACGGGCTCGGGACGCAGGGACGGGTCGACGGGCCGGGAGCTGCCGGCCGCCCCGCCTGGCACGCCGCCACGGCGACGAGCAGCAGCGACAGGACCCCGGCGAGGGCGATCCTCCGGACACGATGGGACATCGGTGTTCCTTCCTCCAGAGGACTCGGACTAGTAGCCGTCGCGCGGGTCGATCGGGGCCAGCAGCGGCGCGCCGGCCGCGAACCGGCTGACGTTGTGCCGCACCCGGCGGGCGTACTCGCGCCAGAGCGCGGCGCCGGGTTGGCCGCGTGCGGGGTGACCAGCGCCCGCGGCTCGCGCCAGAGCGGGTGGCCCGGCGGCAGCGGCTCGGGGTCGACCACGTCGAGCGCCGCGCCGCCGATCAGCCCGGCCGCCAGCGCGCCGACCAGCGCGTCCGTGTCGACCAGCGGCCCGCGTCCGACGTTCACCAGCAGGGCGTGCGGGCGCATCGCGGCCAGCTCCGGCGCACCGACCAGCTTGGTCGTGCGGTAGGTGGACGGCGCGGCGACCACCACGACGTCGGCGGCGCCCCAGAGCCGGTCGACGTCGAGGGCGCTGACGGTGAGCACGGCGCCGGGGACCGGGCGGCCGCTGCGGTTGGCCGCGAGCACCCGCACCTCGAACGGCGCCAGCAGCCGGATCAGCTCGCGGCCGATGCCGCCCGCCCCGATGACGGCGACGTCGGAGCCGCGCAGCTCGCGGCCGGCCACCGGCTCCCAGCGCGTGGCCCGGGCGGCCCGGGGGATCTGCCGCAGCCCGGCGAGGATCAGCGCGAGCGCGTGCTCGGCCACGGTGGCGCCGTAGGCGCCGGCGGCCGACGTCCAGGTGCGCTCCGCGTCGACCACGCCCCCGGAGAGCCACTTCTCGATGCCCGCGCTGGGCAGCTGCACCCAGCGCACCCGCTCGGGCAGCCGCTGCGGGAACCCGTCGCGCGCGACCTGCGCCCAGACCACCGCGTCGGCCTCGTCGAGGCGCGCCGCGAGCCGTCCGCCGCCGGCCACGACGGCCGCGGCGAGCTCCGGTGTCGGCACCGGGCCGACCCAGACCGCCGGCGCGGCGGTGGACGTGGGGGTGGCTGTCGTCGGCTGCTGCATGCCGCTGTTCTCCCGGGCGTCGGGCGGCTTCGTCGGCGTCCTGCGGGCGCCGGGACGGGTGGTGACCCGCACCACATCCTCGGCGCACATTGCACACAATCTCCTGGGCGCCCGGCCCTGTCAAGGGTCGCCAACTGCCGGTTGTCCCGACCCGTTGCGCGATCGGCCCTCGGTTTGCATACTTTCCGGCGTGGCGAGCGATGTGGTGGAGCCCCGGGCGCGTCGAGCAGGCTCGCGGCCGAGCTGATCACGCAGGCGATCGTCGAAGGGGTGCTGGAACCGGGCCAGCGGCTGCAGGAGACCAAGCTGGCCGAGCAGCTCGGCCTGGGCCGTACACCGGTCCGGGAGGCGCTCAAGGAGCTGGGCTCCCGCGGGCTGGTCGTCACCGCGCCGAACCGCGGCGCGACCGTGCGCTCCTACGACCCCGACACGCTCGACGACCTCTACCAGCTGCGGGCGCTGCTCGAAGGACACGCCGCCCGGCTCGCCGCGCAGCGCCGCAGCGCCGACCACCTCCGTGCGCTGGAGGCCAGCTGCGTGCGGTTCGCGGTGCTCGTCGAGCACGGCGACGCGGCCGGCTACCGCGACCTCGTCGCCGAGAACGGCGTCTTCCACGGGGTGGTCACCGACGCCGCGGCCAGCGCCCAGCTGTCGGCGATGCTGGAGCACACCGTCGAGCTGCCGCTGGTCTACCGCAGCTTCGTGCACTTCAGCCCGCAGCAGCGACGCGAGTCGCTGCACGCGCACCGCAAGCTCGCCGAGCTGATCGCCGCGGGCGCGCCGAGCGCGCGGAGGCCGCGATGCGGGAGCACATCCTGACCGCCCGCGACGTCCTCGTCGCGCAGCTGCGGGAGGCGGGGCGGACCAGTGCCTGACCGGGGAGTGCCCGAGCCGGGGGTGGCCGGGCCGCTGGCCGGGGTCCGCGTGCTGGAGCTGGGCGTGCTGCTGGCGGGCCCGTTCGCCGGCAGGCTGCTCGCGGACATGGGCGCGGAGGTCATCAAGATCGAGGCGCCCGGGCAGCCGGACCCGCTGCGGGTCTGGGGCGAGGTCGCCCGCGACGGGCAGGGCCTGCTCTGGCGGGTGCACGCCCGCAACAAGAAGATGATCACGCTGAACCTGCGCGAGCCGGCCGGCCAGGAGCTGCTCCGCGACCTCGCCGCCCGCTCGGACGTGCTGCTGGAGAACTTCCGCCCCGGCACCCTCGAACGCTGGGACGTCGGCCCGGACCGGCTCTGGGCCCGCAACCCCGGGCTGGTGATCGCCCGGGTCTCGGGCTACGGGCAGACCGGCCCGTACGCGCCGCGGGCCGGGTTCGCGTCGGTGGCCGAGGCGATGAGCGGGCTGCGCCACCTCAACGGCTTCCCGGGGATGCCGCCGCCGCGCGCGGGCATCTCCCTGGGCGACTCGCTGGGCGGGATGATGGCCGCGCAGGGCATCCTCGCGGCGCTCTACCGGCGCGACAGCGCGCGCCACGGCGACCGCGAGCCCGGCCCGCAGCGGCGCGGCCAGGTCGTCGACGTGGCGCTGGTCGAGGCGTGTTTCGCGCTGCTGGAAGGCACGGTCCCCGAGTACGACCAGCTCGGCGTGGTGCGCGGGCCGTCGGGCACCGCGCTCGACGGGGTCGCGCCGTCCAACATCTACGAGAGCGCCGACGGGCGCTGGGTGGTGATCGCCGCCAACGGCGACGGCATCTTCCGCCGGCTCGCGGCCGCGATGGGCCGTCCCGAGCTGGCCGAGCACCCCGACTACGCCGACCACCGCGCCCGCGGTGCCCACCAGGAGGAGCTGGACGCGGAGATCGCGGGCTGGGTCGCCGCCCGCGCGCCCGCGACGTCGAGCGGGTCCTCAACGACGCCGGCGTGGTCTGCGGGCCGATCTACACCGCCGCCGACATCGTCGCCGACGAGCACTTCCGGGCCCGCGACATGCTCGTCGAGCACCACGACCCCGTCCTCGGGCCGGTGCTCGGCCCCGGTGTGGTGCCCAAGCTCTCGCACACCCCGGGCGCCGTGCGCTGGCCCGGACCGCTGCGGCCGGGCAGCCACAACGAGGACGTCTACGGCGGGCTGCTCGGGCTCGACGCCGCCACCATCACCGCGCTGACCAGCGAGGGAGTCCTATGACCACGGACGTACGGATCGCCGAGGTGGGCCCGCGCGACGGGCTGCAGAACGAGCCGGCCGTGCTCCCGGCCGCGGTGCGCGCCGAGCTGGTCCGCCGGCTCGCAGGCACGGGGCTGCGCCGCATCGAGTGCGCGTCGTTCGTCGACCCGCGGCGGGTGCCGCAGATGGCCGACGCCGAGGCCGTGGTCGACGGCGCGCTCCCCGGCGGCGTCGAGTACTCCGGGCTGGTGCTCAACCGGCGCGGCTACGACCGGCTGGCCGCCACCCGGCTGCGGGACGTCCGGTTCGCGTTCGCGGTGACCGACTCCTTCAACCGGCGCAACCAGGGCGCCACCGTCGAGGAGTCGCTGCGCGCGGCCGCGGACGTGGTCGCCCGGGCGCACGCGGACGGGCGGACCGTCGGCGTCACGCTGGCGGTGGCGTTCGGATGCCCGTTCGAGGGCCGGGTGGACCCGGGGTTCGTGCTGGAGTGCGCCGCCCGGGCAGCCGCCGCGGGCGCCGACGAGATCGTGCTCGCCGACACCGTCGCGTCGGCGTGCCGGCGCAGGCCCGCCGCCTGGTGACGGCCGCGCGGCGGCTCGGCCCGGTGGTCGGGGCGCACCTGCACAACACCCGCAACACCGGCTACGTCACCGCGCTGGCCGCGCTCGACGCCGGCGCGCAGGTGCTGGAGTCGTCGGTGGGCGGGCTGGGCGGCTGCCCGTTCGCGCCCCGGGCCACCGGCAACATCGCCACCGAGGACCTGGTCTACCTGCTGGAGGGCGAGGGCGTGCCGACCGGCGTCGACCTGGACGCGCTGGTCGCGACCGCGCACTGGACGGCCGGGGTGCTCGGGAGGCAGCTGCCCGGCCAGGTGCACCGGGTCGACCCGTTCCCTCCGCGGCCGGCCGCAGCCCGGAGCGCCTGATGGCCACCGACTGCCACCTGCACGTCTTCGGCGAGCCGGACGCGTACCCGCTGGACCCGGCGCACACCTACGTGCCCGGGCCGGCCCCGCTGGACGAGTACCGGCGGGCGCTCGCGCCGCTCGGCGTGGACCGGGCCGTCCTGATCCAGCCGAGCGTCTACGGCACCGACAACCGCCTGCTGCTCGACACCCTCCGCGCCGACCCCGGCGACCGGCTGCGCGGTGTGGTCGTCACCGACCCCGACGTGCCGGACGCGACGCTGGCCGCGTGGCACGCGCTGGGTGTGCGCGGGATCCGGGTCAACCCGCGCTTCCCGGGCGGCGTCGGGATCGCCGACCTGCCCGCGGTGGCCGCCCGGATCGCCGGGCTGGGCTGGCACGTTCAGATGGTCATCGACGCCGCCGGCCTGCCCGACCTGCGGAAGGTGATCGACCGGGTCCAGGAGCACGTGCCCGTGGTGGTCGACCACATGGGCATGACCGCCGACCCGGCCGGTCAGGAGGAGCTGCTCGACCTGCTGGCCGGCGGGCGCGCGTGGGTGAAGCTCTCGGCCCCGTACCTGCTCACGGCCGACCCGGCGCCCTACGCCGGCACCGTCTCGCTCGCGCGGCGGCTGCTCGCCGCCGCACCCGACCGCGCGGTGTGGGGCACCAACTGGCCGCATCCCGCCCACGACGGCCCGGAGCCGCACGACCGGGCGCTCCTGCGGTGGCTGCACGCCGTTGCGCCGGACCCCGCGACCCGCCGCGCCGTGCTGGACGCCAACCCGGCCCGCCTCTACGGCTTCCCCGAGCGGGCCCACGCGGTGGTCGTGGACGCGTTCGGTCCACCGGACGTGCTCGCCGTGCGGGCGGTGCCGCGGCCCGTGCCCGGGCCGGGGCAGGTGCTGGTCGAGGTCGCCTACGCCGGCGTCAACTACTTCGACGTGCTGCAGCGCCGCGGCGCCGTGCCCGGCCTGACGCCCCCGCTGGTCCCGGGCCTGGAGGTCTCCGGTCGCATCGCCGCGCTCGGTCCCGCCGCACCCGACCGGCTCGCCGTCGGCGACGAGGTGGCCGCGCTGACCGTGACCGGCACCGGCGGCTACGCCGCGTTCGCCGTGTGCGACGCACGGCTCGTGCTGCCGCTGGACGGCCTGGTGCCGCTCGACCGGGCCGCGACGCTGCCGGTGGCCGCGGTCACCGCCTACCACGCGCTGGCCGACCTCACCCGGATCCGCGCGGGGGAGTCCGTGCTGGTGCACGGGCCGCGGGCGGGGTGGGCACGGTCGCCGGGCAGGTCGCCCGCGCGCTCGGCGCCGGCCCGGTGATCGGCACCGCGTCCGACCCGGCCAAGCACGACCACGCCCGCCGCCACGGCTACACCCACGTGCTGCCCCGCGACGGGTTCGCCGCCGCCGTCCGGGAGCTGACGGGCGGGCGCGGCGTCGACGTCGTCGTCGAGATGGGCGGCGGTGACCAGCTGCTGGCCAGCCTCGACGTGCTCGCCCCGTTCGGCCGGATCGCCTACATCGGCGACCCCGGCTTTCTCACCTCCACCGCCGTCCCGCTGCAGCAGCTGCGCTCGGCCACCCGCGGGGTGCTCGGCTACTCCGTCGGCGGCCTCGCCGCCACCGCGCCCGAGACCTGGCTGCCCGCCGCGTGCGCCGTGCGCGACCTCGTCGCCGCGGGGCGCGTCACGCTCGGCGTCAGCGGCCGCCACCCGCTGCGCGACGCCGCGGCCGCGCACGCCGCGCTGGAGTCCCGCACCGCCGTGGGAAAGCTCGTGCTCGTCCCCGACCCGCCCGACCCGGACGAAGGGAACCCCGATGACTGACACGCTCGGATGGCGGCACCTCTTCGGCATCGTCACGCCGTCGACCAACACCGTCGTCCAGCCGGAGTACGACGGCATGCGCCCGGCCGGCGTCACCAACCACGTCGCGCGCATGCACATCCCCGACGACCCGGTGGGCAGCGACGACGACTTCGACGACCTCATCCGCGCCATCGACGCGGCGCTGGAGGCCGCCGTCGAGCGCGTGCTGACCTGCCGGCCGCAGCACCTGATCCTCGGCATCTCCGCCGAGAGCATCTGGAAGGGGGAGGGCGCGGCGAAGCAGATCGCCGACCGCGTCGCCGCGCTCGCCGGGGACCTGCCGCTCACCCAGGCCGCCGACGCGGTCCCGGCCGCGCTCGACGCGCTCGGCGCCGGCCGCCGGGTCGGGCTGCTCACCCCGTACTTCCCCGTCGCGCACGCGCACCTGGAGGGCTTCTTCGCCGGGATCGGGCGCGACGTCGTGCGCAGCCGGCACCTGAGCTGCCCGAGCCCGGTGCAGATCGCGCACGTGCCCGAGCGCGACCTCCTGGCGGCGCTGCGCGCGATCGACGGGCCCGACGTCGACGTCGTGGTGCAGTTCGGCGCGAACCTGCCGATGGTGCGTGTCGCCGCGGAGGCCGAGCGCTGGCTCGGGAAGCCGGTCGTCGCGGTGAACGCCGCGACGTACTGGCACGCCCTGCGCACGGCCGGGATCGACGACCGGCTGCCGGGCCACGGCCCGCTCCTCGCCCATCACTGAGCGTCCGAGAACAGGCGCTCGCGGGACGCCGGCCTACGCGATGGCGCTGATGTCCCCGACTCGCGCCCGACGACCGCGGGCGGGATGTGCGGCGAACCCCTGGGTATGGTCCCGCGCGTGGCCCCCGACGCGCCGTCGGCCGCGCGGCGCCGGGGCGCCCGCCGCGCTGCCCGCAGCCCTGCACGCCTGCTCTCCGCCGCGGTGCTCGCGCTCCTGCCCTGGCTCTGGTACGCGGCCCGCGACGTCCTCGGCTGGGCCTCGGACCTCGGCTGGACGGTGCTCCCGGTGCTCGCCGCGGTGGTCGTCGCCGGCGGCGCGGTCGCCGGGGCGCGGTGGTGGCCGGCCCGCGCGCTCGCCGCGTCGATGCTGGTGATGGCGGTGGTCGCGACCGTCCTGCCATGGAGCCCGGCCGACGCCGGGCCGGTGGCGCCCGCCGGGGCCGTGCGGATCGCGGCGGCGAACGTCACCGCCCGCGCCGACGCCGCGGGGACGCTGGTCGCCCTCGACGCCGACGTGCTGGTCGTCACGGAGATGACCGACGCGCTCTACCCGCCGCTCGCCGGCTACCGGTACCGCTACCGGGACGCGGGCGGCCCCGAGGTCGCGGTGTTCAGCCGGCTGCCGATGCACGGCACCGAGACCAGCGGGCCGGACCTGGCGGGCGTGCGGGTGGTGGTCGACGGCCCGGCCGGCCCCTTCGTGCTCTACGCGCTGCACGTGCCGCGGCCCTGGTTCACCGCGCGCGGCGGCTACCAGGTGAGCCCGGCCGAGCACAGCCGCCAGCTCGCGGTGCTGGCGGGGCGGGTCGCGGCGGAACGGCTGCCGTGGTGGTCGCCGGCGACCTCAACACGCCCGACCGCAACCGGGACTACCGCGCGCTGGTCGCCCGCGGCGGTCTCGTCGACGCCATGCGCGAGGGCTGGACGGGCCCGACGTCGGTGACGCAGTGGGCGTTGCTGCTCGCGCGCATCGATCACGTTCTCGTCTCGGCGGGCTGGTGCGGGGACCGGCCGGGACGGCCCGAGCTCGCCCGTTCCGACCACCGCGCGGTGATCGTCACCATCGGCCCGTGCGGGGCGTGAGCGCGGCGCGCCGCACCGCGTAAGCCGGGCGCAGGCGCAGCGAGATGACGATCGCCTACGACGCCCGGCCCGGGGGGAGCCGCGCCGTCGGGGCCGTCCGATCGGTGATCGGCGCGTCCGTGCGAGGCGGACCGCGCCGCCACGACGTAGTGCCGCCACGACGCAGTGGACGGGCCGACGAGCTCTGCCACGCGTCCGGAGCCGGCCCCGTGGTGCTCGTGGACGGCAGTGTGCGGTTCCCGCCTTGCCCCACCGCTACCCCCCTGGAGTATCCGAGTGAGTGAGACCGGAACGACCGTGACGGCTCCCCGGCTGTCGTCGTTCGTCAAGGCCTACGACGTGCGTGGGGTGGTCGGCGAGCAGATGACGCCGGCCGTCGCGCGGGCGTTCGGCTGGGCCTTCGGCCGGTTCGTGCGCGCGGAGGCACCCTCCGCGACCGGCGTCGTGGTCGCCCACGACATGCGCGAGTCGTCTCCCGAGCTGGCGTCGGCGTTCGCCCAGGGCGTCGGCTCCACGGGCCTCGACACCGTGTTCGCCGGGCTCGCCTCGACGGACATGCTCTACTTCGCCTCGGGGGTGCTGGACCTGCCCGGCGCGATGTTCACCGCGTCGCACAACCCCGCCCGGTACAACGGCATCAAGCTCTGCATGGCCGGGGCGGCGCCGATCAGCCTCGACACCGGGCTCGCCCGGGTGCGCGACGCGCGCAGGCGCTCCTGGACGGCGCGCTGGAGCCGCAGGTCGTGCCGCCGGGCGCGGCCTCGGTGCGCGACCTGCTCGCCGACTACGCCGCGCACCTGCACTCGCTGGTGGACCTGAGCGGCATCCGGCCGCTGCACGTCGTCGTCGACGCGGGCAACGGGATGGCCGGCCACACCGTGCCGGCCGTGCTGAACGTGCCGGGGCTCCGGGTGGGCGCGCTGTACTTCGAGCTGGACGGCACGTTCCCCAACCACGAGGCCAACCCGCTGGAGCCGGCCAACCTGGTCGACCTGCAGGCGGAGGTCCGCCGGACGGGCGCGGACCTCGGGCTGGCGTTCGACGGCGACGCCGACCGCTGCTTCGTGGTGGACGAGCGCGGCGAGCCGGTCTCGCCGAGCGCGATCACGGCGCTGGTCGCCGGTCGCGAGCTGGCCCGGCGGCCGGGCGCCACCGTCCTCTACAACCTGATCTCGTCGCGGGCGGTGCCCGAGGCGGTCGAGGAGGCCGGCCGGCCGGGCGGTGCGCACCCCGGGGTGGGGCCACTCCTTCGACTCAAAGGGCCCGAGATGGCCGCCAGCGGCGCGGTGGTTCGCGGGGGAGCACTCCGCGCACTACTACTCGCCGATCTTCTTCCGGGCCGACACCGGCATGCTCGCGGCGCTGCACGTGCTGGCCGAGCTGGGCGGCCAGGACCGGCCGCTCTCGGAGCTGGTGGCGCAATACGACCGTTACGCCGGTTCGGGGGAGATCAACTCGGCCGTCGCGGACGTGCCCGCGAAGCTCGACGAGATCCGCAGGTGGGCGGCGGCGGAGGGCGGGCAGGTCGACGAGCTGGACGGCGTGACCGTCAGCCTGCCCGGAGGTTCCTGGTTCAACGTGCGGCCCAGCAACACCGAGCCGCTCCTGCGTCTCAACGTCGAGGCGGCGACTCACGAGGAAATGGTCACCCTGCGTGACCGAGTGTTGGTGCTCATCCGGCGTTAGCAATGCCGTGACGAGGCGCAACAACCTTGTTACGCCGGCCGCGCAACACCGCGTCGCGGCAACCCGACTCCCACGCAGGTGGGTCGGGGAGATCCTGGTGCGAGGGGTGGACCGATCTTGAGCGCGCTCGACTCACACATGTCCGAAACGGCGGCCCGGCCCTTACCCGCCGGGCCCGACGTCCGGCCCGGCCGTGCGGCCCGCCGTGCGGGACGGCACAGCGCGATCGGGAGGCACGGCCTCCCCGGCGCGTCCCGTGCGCACGTCTCCGCCGGTCAGGAGGCCCGTCCGGGTCGGCTGCTGCGGTTCGTGCGTGGCATCCGGGCCTGGATGCTCGTGCTCCCGGTGGACGCCGCGCTGCTCATGGCGCCGATCCTGTGGAGCCCGGACCAGTGGCGGGCCACCTCGGTGATGGCCGTGCTGGTGATCGGGCTCATGACCGGCGGGGGCCGGTACCGGGCGCGGCTGCACCTCAGCGTGCTGGACGAGCTGCCGTCGCTGCTGACCAAGCTGCTGACGGCGGCCGCGATCGTCGCGCTGTGGATTGCGCTGCGTCACCAGCAGGAGGCGGTGACCGAGTTCCTGACCAGCGTCACCATCGCCGTCGGGCTGGTGATCCGCGGGCCGGCGTCGTCACCACGCAGATCATCAGCTGGGCCCGCCGGCGCACGTTCACCGAGCACCCGGCCGTGCTGGTCGGCGGCGGGCCGCTGGCGGTGGAGCTGGCCGAGATCCTGCGCGGCAACCCGCGCTACGGCCTGTCGGTCCTCGGGTTCGTCGACGACGCGGGCGAGGGCGAGGAGCACGCGATGCTCCCGCGCCTGGGCAGGCTCAACGACCTCGACCGGATCGTGCGGGAGTCCGGTGCCGACGTGATCCTGGTCGCCACCGGCGAGTTCGCCGAGAGCGACCTGCTCGACGCCGTGCGGACGCCCGCCTGCCTGCCCTGCGACCTGCTCGTCGTGCCGCGGATGCGGTACTTCAACACGCAGGCCAGCATGTCCGACCACATCGGCTCGATCCCGATCATGCGGATCAAGACGCCGTCGCTGCGCGGGCCGTCGCGGGTGCTCAAGCGCCTGTTCGACGTGGCGGTCTCCGGCCTCGCGCTGGTCGCCGTGTCGCCGGTGCTCGCGGTCTGCGCGCTGGCCGTGCGGATCGAGGGCGGGCCCGGCGTGATCTTCAAGCAGCGCCGGGTGGGCCGCAACGGGGTCGAGTTCGAGTGCCTCAAGCTGCGGTCGATGCGCCCGGCCAACGAGCAGGAGTCGGCCACGAACTGGTCGGTGGCCAGCGACAACCGGGTCGGCCCGGTCGGGCGGGTCCTGCGGCGCACGTCGCTCGACGAGCTGCCGCAGCTGTGGAACATCCTGCGGGGAGACATGACGCTCGTCGGGCCGCGCCCCGAGCGGCCGCACTTCGTCAGCCAGTTCTCCCAGGAGTTCGACCGCTATGCTCACCGCCACCGGGTGCAGGCGGGGCTGACCGGGCTGGCCCAGGTGAGCGGACTGCGCGGCGACACGTCCATCGCCGACCGCGCGCGGTACGACAACTACTACATCGAGAACTGGTCGCTCTGGCTCGACATCAAGATCATCCTCAGGACGTTCTCCGAGGTCTTCTTCGCCCGGGGACGGTAGGGCTTCCCGACGTCCGCGTCGGGGTGGCGCTGACCAGCGCGATCGTCGTTCTGGCGGCGGTGCTGGTGGTCGCGGGCTTCGCGTCGCCGCGGACGCTGCGCGTGACCGACTTCGGGCCGTCCCGGACGACGGCACCGACGACGCGGCCGCCGTGCAGCGCGCGCTCGACGAGCTGCGCCCGGGCGACACGCTGGAGCTGCCCGCGGGCGGCTACCTGCACTCCGGCGTGCTCGTGGTGCGGACGCCGGGCGTCACGGTCACCGGCCGGACGGCCACGCTGGTGGCCACCGACGAGGCCGCGTCGGCGTTCCGGGTGGACGCCGACCGCGTTCTCGTCGACGGCCTGACGTTCGCCGTCGCCGCCACCACACGCCGCTGGGAGGCGCCGGAGCAGCACAAGGTGTGGGTCTCCGGGCACGACGGCGTGGTGCTGCGCGACGTGACGGTCACCGGCTCGGCGGCCGCGGGCATCTTCGTCGACGGCGGGGCGGGCGGCTTCCGGATCGAGCGCGCCCGGGTGCGCGACACCCGCGCCGACGGCATCCACATGACCGGCGGTGCCCACGACGGCGTGGTGGAGAGCCCCACCGTGTCCGGCACCGGCGACGACGGCGTCGCGGTGGTCTCCTACGAGCGCGACGGGGCGCCGTGCGCGCGCATCACCGTGGCGAGCCCGTGGGTGCTGGGCACCCGCTGGGGCCGGGGGGTCTCGGTGGTCGGCGGCCGCGACGTCACCTACACCGACGTGCGGGTCGACGGGTCGGACTCGGCCGCCGTGTACGTCGCGGTCGAGCCGGGCCCGTACGACACCGCCGCGGTGGCCGGCGTCGCCGTGCGCGGCGGCCGGCTCGTGCGGTCGAACGTCAACCCGGACGTCGACCACGGCGCGATCGTCGTCTACGCCGGGCGGCCGGGCGTGCCCGTGTCGGGCGTCCGCATCGAGGGACTGGCGGTCGAGGACACCCGCGCCACGGCGTCGCAGCAGGTCAGCGTGATCGGGGTGGGCGGCCGCCCGGCCGGCGTGGTCTTCGCCGGCCTGACGTTCACCGGCGGGCCGCGGCGGACCTTCGGCGGCAACCTGCCCCCCGGCGCCTACCGCGTGGAGCACTGACCGCCCCCGCGAGTCGCGCCGTGAGTGCACGCGAGTCGCTGTGAAAGTGCGCGCGAGTCGCTGGATTCGTGCGCGCGAGTCGGGGTGCGGCCGCCCGGCGGCCGGCACCCGGGCCGCGGGCCTACCGCGCCGAACCCTGGGAGACGCCGCCCCACGCCCGGGCCCGGACCAGGATCGCGGCGACGTCGTCGGGGTCGGCGGCGAGCCCGGCGGCGCGCAGGCGGGTGAGCGGCGCGGGGACCCGGTCCCACCGCCGGTCCGCCCCGGCCGGGAGCACGAGCGCGTTGGTCCACCGGGCGAGCCGCGCCTCCCGCAGCACGGCCGCGGGACCGCGCGGCCCGGACGTCCCGGCGAACACCACGGTCGGCACCCGGCCCCGCAGCTGCGCGCGCAGGCGCCCGGCCGCGGTCCCGTGCAGCGCGACGACGTCGAACTCGCCGGTGCCGGCCGGATCGAGGTCCGCGGCCACGTCCGTCTTCCAGCCCTGCTGCCGGTGCGCCCGGACGAGCTCCTCCACCGCGGCGGTGGTCGTGGCGTCGCCGGGGGCGACGACGTGCAGCACGCGCAGCGGGGCGCGGTAGGGGGACACGCCGATCCGCGCCGACGGGGCGGCGGCCGGTTCACCGCGGCGCAGCACCGCCGCGACCGTCTCGGCGGCGACGTCGTCCCAGGTCCGCGGCTCGGGCGGGGTCGCGGTGGGCGCGTCCGGGCGCAGCGCCGCAGCCACCGTGGCGACCCAGTCGTCGGCGCTCCACGCCGCCGAGGGCGTGCCCCAGCCGCCGGACGCCTCGCAGAGCGCCGGGTCGTCGGAGGTCACGAGCCTGGTCCCGAACGCGGCCGCCTCCACGGTCGGGAGGCCGAAGCCCTCGACGAGGCTCGGGCAGAGCACCGCCGCCGCGTGCTCGTAGCACCAGCGCAGCTGGGCATCGGGCACGCCGCGCAGCTGCACGAGCGCGCCGTCGGCGACCAGCCGGTCCCACTCGGCCCCGCCGCGCTCCTCGGCCCCCCACGGCCGCGGGCCGACCACGGCGAGCACCGCACCGGGCACCTGCGCCCGCACCCGCGTCCACGTGCCGACGGCGAGGTCGAGGTTCTTGCGCCGCGACGCGTCCCCGACGACCAGCGCGAACGTCCGCCCGTCGAGCGCGGTGACGGGCTCGCTCGGGCCGTCGGTCAGGTCGGGGGAGACGGCCAGCGGCACGACGGCCGTGCGGCGGGCGGCCGCGGGCACGTGGTCGAGCACGCGGTCGCGCCCGGCCCGGCTCACGGCGACGAGCACGTCGGAGTCGCGGATCGAGCCGCGGTAGGGCCCGCGCAGCAGCACGCGCTTGGGCAGCGGGAAGTCCCCGGGCCGGTCGAGCAGCAGCATGTCGTGCACGGTGAGCACGCGGGTCGCGCCGCGCGCGGCCACCGGCACGATGTGCTTGGTCCCGTGCACCACGTCGAACCGCTCGGAGCGCAGCGCGCCCAGCACGCCGAGCCGCTCGGCGAGCGAGAGCGCCGCGGTGGGCAGCGCCGGCACGGTGTGCACGCGCCCGGCGGGCAGGAACCCCCCGAAGAACCCGGCGGCGTCGGCGCGGGCCAGCACGTGCAGCTCGACGTCCGTGCGGCGGGCCAGCGCGCGGGCCAGCGCGACGGTGTAGCGGACGATCCCGCCGTGCCCGCCCGAGGGCGGGACGTGCGTGGCGAGCAGCAGGTACCGGGTCACGGCAGGCCTCCGATCGGCTCGGGTGTCCTGGCGGGGCCGCGGGCCGGCGGCGCCGGGGCCCGGCGCGCCGCCCGGGTCAGCAGCCAGGCGAGCACGGCGACCGCCAGGAACGCGGGGAACACCCGGCCCTGCGACCAGGCGAGGTAGCGCGGCAGCTCCACGACCCCGATGAAGATCACCGGGTAGACCAGCAGGCCGAGCGGCCGCGACTCGCGGAACGCCCGGTACAGCAGCCCGACGGCGATCCCGCACAGCAGCAGGTACACCAGCCCGCCGGCGACGCCGAAGTCGACGAACGGCGCGGCGAGCCCGCTGCTGTTGTTGAACTCCGGGGTGCCGTGCTGCACGAGGATGTCGGTGTAGAACGCGACGTTGTCGTGGCCGGTGAGGCGCTCGTACAGGCGCACCTCGTCGACGCCGGGCGCCGTCCAGAACGCGCCGAGGGTGTCGTGCGGCAGCCGCCCGGGATAGCGGTTGTACGCGATCTCCAGCGAGCCGTTGTTCAGCGACGTCGCGTAGTAGCCGATCAGCCGCTCCACGGCGAACTGGGCGAACGTGGCGTTCGAGGTCTCGCGGAAGAACACCCAGCTGCGCGAGTACTCGAACGCCGCGAAGATCGCGAGCACGAACGGCGCGAACAGCACCGGGACTGCCGAGACGGCGCGGCGCCCGCGCGGGGTGCCCGACCGGTGCATCGCGAAGACCACGATCACCGGCACCACCAGCTCCAGGATCGCGAGCCGCTCGGTCAGCAGGAACGCCCGCGGCAGCGCCATCCCCAGCACGGCCGCGAGGCGCAGCCAGTCGCGGCGCTGCGGCGAGTGCGCCAGCAGCAGCGACGACACGACCACCGACGCGATCCCCACCTGCGTGAGCGTCGTGACGCCGGGGATCGTGCCGAGCTGCTGCTTGATCGGGCTGTCGTACACGCCGCCCGCCCCGAAGGTGGCCATGACCTGGTCGAGCGTGATCCCGGAGCGCACGCCGGAGACGAGGAACGCCGCGTAGCCGACGACGGTCAGCGCGAAGAACACCGTGCCGGCCCGGCGGAGCACGGCCACCTCGGTGGGCGTGAGGTCCGGCCACCGGCCGGTCCGCGGCTGCACCGGCCGCAGCGACGCCACCACGGCCGCGCCGAGAGCCAGCACCAGCCCGCCGGCGAGCAGCAGCAGGCACGTCTCGAAGGTGATGAACTTCGGCGTGCGCCACTGCGCGCGGAACGCGTCGTCCCCGATGGCGGCCGTCGGGAGCACCGCGAGCGGCACCACGAGCAGCGCCACGATCGGCGGCGAGAGCCACCAGACGCCGGTCCGCTGCGTGCCCACGTCAGGCGCTCACCGGGTGGCGCCGCGCAGGGCCCGCAGCGCGGCCCCGACCCGCGGCGACGGCAGCGCGCCCGGCGGTGCACCCCGCGGGCGGCCACCCACAGCGAGCCCGGCAGCGCGACGGCCGCGACCGCGGTGACCGCCGCCAGGTGCACCGGGCCGCCCCACAGGGCCGCGGCCGTCGTGAGCGGCACCATGGCGGCGACGACGATCCCGCAGGCGGTGACGGCCCGCCGGATCTCGCCGCTGGCCAGCAGCAGCGACACGTTGAACCCGAAGACCGCCTGCCCGAGCCCGCCGAGCGCGAGCACCACGAGCAGCGGGTAGCTGTCGGCGAACTCCGGCCCGTAGAAGCCGGCCAGCACGGGCCGGCCCAGCGCCACCAGGCCGAGCACGACCACCGCCGTCGCCGCGGTGGTGAACGTCGCCGCGGCCGACAGCAGCCGGTAGACGTCGTCGCGGCGGCCGGCGGCCCACAGCCGCGCGGCGGCCGGGGTGACCGCGAGCGAGGTGAGCCCGGTGAGCACGGTGACCTGGTAGCCGAGCACGCTCGCCGTGCCGTAGCGGGCGGCGTCGAACGGCTCGAACGCGGCCGAGGCGAGCCACACGTCGGCGCGGCCGATCACGAACACCGAGGCGTCCAGCGCGAAGAGCACGAGGCCCGCGCCGATCGTCGCGACCAGCCGGGCGCCCGGCAGCCGGGCGAACAGGCCGATCAGGCGCCGGCCGCGCAGCAGCGCGACCACCATCAGCAGCAGCGAGACCAGCGTGTACACGCCGAGCATCTCGACCAGCTCGGGCCGCTCGACCAGCAGCACGATCGCGCCGAGCCCGGGCAGCACCACCACGCTGCGGACGTGGTGGGTCGCGAGGACCGACGCGCCGACGTCGCCGACGGCGGCGAACACGTCGCTGAGCATCAGCCGCACCGTCTCGGCGACGATCAGCACCGCGGTCAGCGCGGTCACCGCGAGGTAGGCGGGGCTGCCGGCCATGCCGAACGTCGACGCGAACGCGACGACCGGGGCCGTCAGTGCCGAGAGCACGACCGCCGCCCGCAGGTGGGCGCCGATCACGCGGCGCCGGCCCTCGTCGGTGGTCTCGGCGGCCACCAGCCGGATCACGTTCTGGCCGAGGCCGACCTTGCCGGCCATCGGCCCGATCATCAGCCCGGCCATCACGGCGAGGAACGTCGCGGCCGCCCGCGGCTCGAGGAACCGCACCGCGACCACGGTGGTGAGCAGCGTGGCGACGAGCCCGCCGACCGCGGCCAGCGTCCGGAGCGTGAAGCTGCTGCGGATCTCCGCGGTGGCGCTGCGCCCGGGGGCGGCCGGGAGCGGCTGGGTGGCCGGCTCAGCCATCCACGGCCGCCGGCGTCCGGCGGCGCAGCCGCGCCTGCCAGGCCTGCCGGGTCACGACGCCCAGGAGCGGCGCCGTGCCGATGCGGACGGCGGCGGCCAGCGCCGTGGCCCGGGCGACGTCGTCGACGCCGGCGCCGAGCACGAGCACCGGCTCGCTCGTGGCCGGGAGCAGGCGCAGCACCTCGGACGCGGGCCCGGCGTCGATCACGACGCAGCGCCCGCCCGAGCGGGCCAGGTCCAGCAGCACCGTCCACGCCTCGTCCTCGGCGGTGGGCGGCGGCCGGTCCAGGCGGAACATCTCCAGCCCGTCCATCTGGGTCGGGATCCGGCGCCCGGCCGGCGGCGGCACGCCCAGCGGGTCGGCGGGCACCAGCGGGTGCGGACTCCCGGCCGCGTTGATCTCGGCCAGCACGGTGGGCGTCTGCCGGGCGAGCCCCACGGCGATCATGGTGGCGACCGCGCGCGACGCCGAGCCCGCGGACGCCCCGGCGACGGCGACGACGTGCCCGCCCATCGGGCGCCGGCGCGCGATCTGGGCCACGAGCAGCCGGGCCGTCTCGCGGTCGTTCGCGCGCAGCACCTGCAGCGTGCGGGTGCGCCAGTCGGCCGGCAGCCGCACCTCGGGATGCAGCACCCGGTCGGTGATCGCGGCGGCCTGCGCGGCGCCCACCAGGGTGCGGCGGCGCGAACGGTGCAGCTCCAGCGCGCCGAGCGCGACCAGCCCGCCCAGCGCCGCGCCGAGCACGGTCCCGAGCACCCACGACGGGAGTCCCGGCCGGTCCACCACCGGCGGCTCCAGCACCTGCACACCGGAGTCGTCCCGGTTGGCGAGCAGCAGGAGGTCGGTCCGCAGCGCCTCCAGCCGGTCCACCCGCGCGTCCGGCGGGGCGTCCTCGCCCGGGGGCGGCGCGATGTCGCGCAGCGTCCGGTCGACGCTGGCGAGCGAGCCCTCGACGCTCGCCCGGAACGCGTCGCGGCGCCGCTCGGTGTAGACGTCCACGGCGGTCCGCGCGAGCCGCAGCGCCTCGGTGTCGGTCGGGCCGGTGGCGGCGACCTGGGCCACGGTCGACTGCGACGCGCGTCACGGTGATCTCGGGGAGGTCGTCCGGATCCGCGCCGGCGGGGCCGGCGGGGCCGATCCGGTCGGCGACGCCGGTGGCGAGGCCGTCGCCGGCCAGCCAGGCCAGCTCCGCCGCCACGAACGCCTCCGTGCCGTCCTCGCTCGTGCTGGTCCCCGCGACCGCGGCGAGCCCCGGGTCGGGCGTGGCGGCCAGCTGCACGAGTGCGGTCGCCGTGGACTGCGTGCCGGCGAGCGCGGCCGCGAGCGCGCCGGCCACGCCGCCGGCCAGCACCCCGGCGAGCAGCACGGCCAGCAGCGGTCCGAGCGGCCGCGCCGGCGGGGGGACGGCCGGCGGCGGCGTGTCGTCCACCGGCGGGTGCCCGTTGCGCCGCGGCTCGGGGACGGTCAGGTGCAGCGTGCCGGTGGCAGGCGCCAGAGGTTGCGCGGACGCCTCGCGGCCGTCGGCCATCGGTTGTGCTCCCGGAGTGAGAACGCCAGTGAGAACCGCCGCGTGCGGGCGCGGTCGGGGTCGCGACGAGTGATCGATCGGTCGTCTCTCGGCGACCGCGTCGTCAGCTCCGAGCTCGGGAGCGATCTCCCGCACGCTGGTCTCGTTCCACGCACACCCGCCGTTACCGCAGGCCAGCGCGCGATGCGCGCCGTTGGGCCGTTCGTGTTACTTCCGACACGATCGGTAATGCCGTCGATCGGTGCAGCGAAGGAGCCCGCGTCGGGACACCTCTTTCGTGTGACCCCGCTCCCCCTGTTCTGACCTGCTGAATCTCACGCGCCGACACGGGTGCAGTGCTGGATCCGTCGTGGCGCGATGTCGAGGAGTCGTTCATCGTGCTGCGCCTACGGAGACCGACAAGACTGCGGACCCTCTTCGCCAGTGGCCTTCTCGTGGCCGCGCTGGTCGTGCCCCTGTCCGTCGTCGGCGCGGGCACCGCGTCCGCCGTCGTCGCCCTGCCCAACCCCGGATTCGAGGCGCTCAACCTCGACGCGACCCGCAGAACATCGGCTCGCCGCAGTGCTGGCAGCAGGACGGCGGCGGCGAGAACACGTTCGCCTACGGCATCGAGAGCCCGGGCCGCACGGGCGACAACGCGTCGAAGATCAGTATCACCGCGATGACGTACGGCAGCCGCGGCATCCGGATGACGCAGGACCCCGCCTGCGCGCCGGACGTCGTGCCGGGCGAGCAGTACGACGTGAGCTTCTGGTACAAGTCGGACACCGCGCAGTTCGACATCGTCTTCTACCGGCACGACTCGGTCACGGGGACGTGGGGCTTCTGGGAGGAGCCCGTCATCTCGGTCACGCCGAGCGCGACGTACCAGCAGGTCACCTTCACGACGTCGCCGGTCCCGGCCGACACCGACCTCCTGAGCTGGGGCCCGTCGCTCTACGGCGTCGGGACGGTCACCACCGACGACTTCACGATCGCGGTCGCGGACGAGGAGCCGCCCCCGACGACCGAGCCGCCGTCGTCGGAGGAGCCGACCACCGAGCCGGTGCCGACGACCGACCCCGAGGAGACGACGGAGCCGGCCGAGCCGACCACCGACGTCCCGCCGACGACCGAGCCGCCCGCCGACCCGCCGGCCGACCCGGCCAACCTCAACGAGAACGCGTCGTTCGAGGACGTCGGGCCGGGCGGGTTCCCCGACTGCTGGCAGATCGGCGCTCGGGCATCAACACCTTCACCGCGGGCGTCGTGAGCCCGGGCCGCACCGGCGCCAACGCGTTCGAGCTCGACATGACCGCGTACACCACCGGTGACCGGGCCGTGAAGATGGCGGAGACGCCGGCCTGTGCGCCCGCGGTCGTGCCGGGCCACACCTACGACCTGAGCTTCTGGTACACGTCGACCGCGCCGGCCGCGGCCGTCACGCTCTACGTCCACGACACCGTGACCGGCTGGCAGTACCTGCAGGACCTCGGCCCGATCGCGCCTGCGGCGGAGTTCACGGAGTTCACCGCCACCACGCCGGCGATCCCCGCGGGGGTCGACATGATCTCGTGGGGCCCGTACGTCCACTCGGTCGGCACGCTCACGCTGGACGACTTCGCCACGGTCGACACGGCACCGCCGCCGACCACCACCACCGCGCCGCCCACGACGACGGCTCCGCCGGCGCCGGAGAACCTCGTGCAGAACCCGAGCTTCGAGGAGGGCCTCACCGGCGGGTTCGCGACCTGCTGGGCGGGCGGCGGGTCCGGCGTCAACACCTTCACGATCGGGCTCACCCAGCCCGGCCGCACCGGCGACAACGCCATGACCATCGACATGACCGCCTACACCGGCGGCGACCGGACCGTGAAGATGGCGGAGAACCCGGTCTGCGGGATCCCCGTGGTCGAGGGCCACCAGTTCCAGCTGAGCATGTGGTACACGTCGACCACCCCGAACGCGGCGGTCACGCTCTACCGCCACGACGTGGAGACCGGCTGGCAGTACTGGCAGGACCTCGGCACCCTGCCGCCGGCGGCCGAGTACACCGAGTTCACCGCGCTCACCCCGGAGGTCCCGGAGGGCACGGACATGATCGTCTGGGGCGGCTACGTCTACGGCGTCGGCGCGCTCACCACCGACGACTACTCCACCGTGGACGCCAGCCCGGACATCCCGCCCGCCGTCTGCACCGGCACCGGCGTGCAGTGCACGCAGGGCGAGTGGGAGATCCTCGGCTACGACCTCGGCGTGCGCGCGATCCACTCCGTGCTGCTGAACAACGGCAAGATCCTGCTGGTCGCGGGCTCGGGCAACGACCCGCAGCGGTTCGCGGCCGGCGAGTTCAAGTCGGCGGTCTACGACCCGATCGCGGGCACCTTCACCGACGTGCC
Source organism: Pseudonocardia sp. CNS-139 (assembly GCA_001942415.1). Classification (GTDB taxonomy): domain Bacteria; phylum Actinomycetota; class Actinomycetes; order Mycobacteriales; family Pseudonocardiaceae; genus Pseudonocardia. The sequence continues at coordinate 22,194 of MKJX01000177.1, read as the reverse complement.
CACCCCGGTCGACATGTTCTGTGTCGGCCACGCGCAGCTGCCCGACGGGCGCGTGCTCGTGATGGGCGGCACGCTCGACTACCAGGCGCCGGACGGCAGCCACGGCTTCCTCGGGCTCAACCAGTCCTACGTCTTCGACCCGGCGACCAACCTCTACACGCGGGTCAACGACATGCTCGGCGGGCACTGGTACCCGTCCGCGACGATCATGGGCAACGGCGACGTGCTGTCGCTCGGCGGGCTCGCCGAGGAGGGCCTGAACATCGAGAGCACGCTCACCGAGCGCTTCTCGGTGGCGGAGAACCGCTGGCTCGGCCTGGCGGAGACGGTCCAGACGAACCGCCGCTGGGGCCTGTACCCGACGGTGATCCTCATGCAGGACGGGCGGCTCTTCTACACCGGCAGCCACTCGCTCGGCGGCGGGGCGTTCGACGAGACCGGCGCGGAGATCTACGACTACGACACCGGCACCCGCACCGACGTGCCCGGCCTCCAGAACAAGGACGGCATGGACCACTCGGCGAGCGTGCTGCTGCCGCCCGCCCAGGACCAGCGGGTGATGACGTTCGGCGGCGGCAACACGGTGACGAACGAGGACGCCAACCGGCTCACCAACATCATCGACCTGAAGGAGCCGGACCCGGCGTACGAGGCCGGGCCGCCGATCCCGACCGGCGTGATGGCGGCGACCGGCGAGCCGCAGACCGCCGCGCAGGGCAAGCTCTACCTCTCGGCGGTGATCCTGCCCGACGGCACGGTCCTCGAGACCGGCGGCTCGCTGCACACCCGGGCCGACGACGTCCTGGAGACGTCGATCTACGACCCGGTGGCCGACGAGTTCACCTCGATGGCGCACGACCCGGTGCCGCGCAACTACCACAACACCGCGGTGTTGCTGCCCGACGGCCGGGTCGTGATGATGGGCAGCGACCCCAACTTCGGCGGGTTCGAGCTGCGGATCTCGGTGTTCTCGCCGCCGTACCTGTTCAAGGGGCCGCGTCCGGAGATCACCGACCTGCCCAACGACGAGTGGGCCTACGGCACCACCCAGCCGATCACCGTGGACCGGCCGGTCGCGAAGGCGCAGCTCATCCGGCCCGCCGCCGCGACGCACCAGTCCGACCCCAACCAGCGCTCGGTGGACCTCCCGCTCACCGGAACCGGCACCGAGATCGGTCTCAACCTGACGACGAACCCGAACATCGCACCGCCGGGGTGGTACATGCTGACCGTGACCGATGCCAACGGCATCCCGTCGACCGCGAAGTGGGTGCGTGTCGGATGAGCCCCGAACGCAGGCCCGACCCCCGGCCGGGCCGTCCGGACCGGAGGATGGTGTCCCCGGCCATGCCGCCGCGGCGGCGGCCGGCGGGGGGTGGGCCCGGCGCCTGCTCTGGGTCGGGGCGATCGCGCTGCTCGCCGTGGTGACCGTCGGCATCGTGGTCCAGACCGGCGTCGCGTCGTCGCAGCAGGCGGCGCCGCCGACGTCCGACGCGGACCCCTACATCCGGCGGGACTTCGCGAACGACCTGTCGGGTGAGCAGCGCGGCCCGCTGCCCACGCCGGAGACGTACTCGCACGGCCTGTCGGTCGACGGCTGCGACCACGCCTACGGGGTGCACGGCGAGTGCGTGCCGTGGAACTTCCCGCCGGGGGTGGCCGACACGCCCCGTGCGAAGTGCGACTGGCTCCGCAGGCAGGGCGCCGGCCCGCTGGAGGTGCCGGGAGAGGACCGCCACGGGCTCGTGCCGGCCGGCGGCCCGCGGGCGCGAGCGGCAACCCGTACGCCTGCCCGGGCGTGCTGCCCACCGGATGACCGTCCGTTCCCGCCGGCTCGCCGCGGTCGCGACCTCCGTCGCGCCGCGGCGCTGCCGGCTCTGCTGCTCGGCGGGTGCGGCGGCGCGGAACCGGGCCCGCCGACGTCGCGCGTCTACGCGACGGCGGCGCCGGCCACCGCCGCCGCGCCGCAGGGTCCGGCGGCGCGCCGGGGGAGCGGGCCGCGACGCCGGGTTCAACCTCCAGGACGTGCAGTTCCTGCAGCAGATGATCCCGCACCACCAGCAGGCCATCATGCTGACGACCGCGGCGCTGAACAGGTCGCCGTCGGCGGCCGTGCGGGAGTTCGCGGAGCAGGAGCGGCAGCGCCAGGTCGCCGAGGTCCAGCAGATGAGCGACTGGCTCTTCAGCATCGGGATCACGCCCGACCTCGGCGCGCCGGGCGGCGCCCACGCGCACGGCGGCGGCATGACACAGAAGGACGTCGAGGACCTCGCGACCTGGCCGGAGCCGGACTTCGACGCGCGGTTCACCGACTGATGACCCAGCACACCCTCGGCGCGATCGAGCTGGGCCGCCAGGAGGCACTGGCCGGTGCGAACGCCGGCGCCACCCGGCTGGCCGCCGAGATCGCCCGCCGCGCGTCCGACCAGGTCACCACGCTGGTGACGCTGGCCTGACCGAGGCTCCTCAGCGCGGCAGCGGGTCGGCGATCATGTCCTCGACGGCCGCAGAGATCTCGTCGCGGAACCGCTGCGCCGAGAACTGCTCGGCGCACGTGCGGATGTCGGCGCGGTCCCAGTCCTGCTCCGCGGCCTTCCGCACCGCCTCGCGCAGCGCGTGGACGTCGTCGGGCTCGGTGAGCAGGCCCGTGCGGCCGGGCCGGACGATGTCCAGCGCGCCGCCCTGGGCCACCGAGATCACCGGCGTGCCGCACGCCTGCGCCTCGGCCATGGAGATGCCGAAGTCCTCGTCGGCCGGGAACACCATCGCCCGGGACCGCCGGTAGAGGTCGCGCAGCTGCTCGGCGCCGACCTTCCCGAGGAACGTGACGTTCGGCGTCGCGCGGGCCTCCAGCTCGGCCCTCAGGTGCCCCTCGCCCACCACGTTCAGCCGGTAGGGCAGGCCGGAGAACGCCTCGACGGCGAGGTCGCGCGTTTGTAGCTGACGAGCCGCCCGACGTAGAGGAACTCCTCGCCGCCGTCGTCCGCGCCGGGGGTGAAGAACTCGGTGTCGACCGGCGGGTGCACCACGGCGGACACGCGCCCGTAGTGGCGGGCGATGCGCCGGCCACCGCGGAGGAGTTGGCCACGAACCGGGTGACCGACTGCGCCGTGGCCCGGTCCCAGCGCCGGAAGCCGACCATCATGGCCCGGGCGGCCGGGCGCACCTGCGCGGGGAACCGGGTCTGCTCGCTGGCGAAGTCCCACGCGTAGCGCATCGGCGTGTGGCAGTAGCACAGGTGCGGCGTGCCCTCGGCGACCCGCACGGCCTTGGCGCACGCGTGGCTGCTGCTGACCACGGCGTCCACGCCGTCGAGCGGCCGGCGCAGCCGCCAGGCCAGCGGCATGAGCGGCAGCATCCACTCGTGGTGGTCCACCGCGCCGGGCACGTGCTGCAGGAACGACGGCCGGGCCCGCGCGAACTCCGGCGGCAGCGCCGCGGGGCGCGTCAGCGTCGTGACGAGCTGCGGGTCCGGGAACGCGGTGAGGAGCTCCTTCACCACCCGTTCGGAGCCCGCGTACGTCACGAGCCAGTCGTGGGCGATGCCGATGCGGCGCACCTGCGGCGAACTGGCCATGCTCGGTGGGTTCCCTTGGGGCCGATCCGTCGGACCGCGCCGTCGAGGTCGGTGGGTGATCGCGACACGGCCTCCGGCGAGGCATGCGCAGCAGTGGGGTCGCGAGTCCGGGGCGGAAGGTTACGGGCCCGGCGGGGGTCCGGGACGAGCGGTCCCGACGGTCAGCCGGGCGTGCCCGCACCGCCCGCGGTCGTGGGCGGCTCCTCCCGTTCACCGACGGTCTCGCGCCAGTGGTAGCGGTCCGGGCGGCGCTTCCAGAACCGCCGCCGCCACGCCGCCTTGCGCGTCGAGGAGAGCATCCGGCGGACCCTCCCGGACGCCTCGCGCCGCCACTGCTGGCCGTTGCCGTCGATGAACGTGATGTCGACGGGCTCGGGGAAGGCGATGCGCGACGGGTAGGCGATGAGCGCGGCCAGCTTGTCCGCTCCGGGGTCGATCGGCTGCCGCAGGCTGAAGCCGACGTACTGCGGGCGGCCGTCCTGGAGCAGCGGTGCGGCGTCCGGCGCCGCCGCGATCGGGCACGTGTTCGCCCGCCACCTGCCCGGGGTGTGGCCGAGCCCGTCGTGGATCGGGATGAGCAGCTCGACGGTGTTGATCTGGGTCGGGCTGGTGTTGCGGATACGCAGCTCGTAGGTGTACCAGCGGGTTCTCCGTGCGTCGCGGTCCGGCCCGGAGACGGCGAGCACCGGTGCGTCGTCGCGCCGGCAGTGGGCCGGTGCGTAGATCGCCCGCAGGTTCCGCTCGACGTCGGCGTGCCCCGTGGTCTCGCCGGTGCGCTGCCAGAACGCCTGCACGCCCGCGACGCCCGACGCGCGTACGAGATCGCGTTCCCGCTTGATCAGCAGGAACCCCGTGGCGAAGGCGCCGACGGTGCCGACGGCCGCGAGTACGTCCGAGCCGGCGCTGACCCAGTCGGCGAGCGACGCTCCGGCTACCACCCGGGTGATCTAACCGGGGCGGCGTGTCCCCGGTAGCGCCAGGCCCGTGCAGCCCGCGGGCCGCGGGCCCATCCGTGTGCGATCGTATGACCGCCGCGGCGTCACCCGGACGGGGAAGGCGCGGCTCGGGGGCGGCGGTCCGTGATCGAGCCTGGTGGGTCGGGAGGATGGGGGATGGACCTGACCACGATGGAGGTCCGGCACGCCGCGGGGCAGGTGCGCGTGCCCCCGGGGCGGCCGTTCGTGATCGGCCGGGGGCCCGAGGCGGACCTGGACCTGCCGCACCCGCGGGTCTCGCGGCGGCACGCCGTGCTGGAGCACACCTCGGACGGCTGGCTGCTCACCGACAGCTCCACCAACGGCACCTTCGTCGACGGCGAGCGGTCACCGTGCTGCGCCTGGACCGGCCGGTGGTCGTGCGCCTCGGCACGGGTCGGGTGCGACGCTGGTCGAGCTGCACCCGGTGGCCGGTCCGGGGGCGCCGGACCCGATGGCCGGCACGACGACGGTCGTCACCGCCAACGGCCCGCTGCCGGCCGCCGACCCCGGGCAGGCGGCCGCGCGGCGCGCCGGCCACAGCACGACCGTGCACATCGTGCAGTCGCCGCGGCTCTCGATCGGGCGGCTCACCGACAACGACGTCGTGATCGACGACCTGCTCGTCTCCCGCCGGCACGCCGTGCTGGAGCTGCGGCCCGACGGCGGCTGGGAGCTGCTCGACCTGGGCAGCGGCAACGGCACGTTCCTCAACGGCACGCGGGTGCAGCGCGCCCGCGTGACGGCGGCCGACCTGATCGGCATCGGGCGGGCGGTGCTGCGGCTGCAGGGCGACCGGCTCGTCACCGTCGTCGACTCGGGCGACGTCGCGTTCGCCGCGCACGGCCTGACGGTCACGGTCGGCGAGGGCAGGCGGCTGCTGGACGACGTGTCGTTCTCGCTGCCCGGCCGGTGCCTGCTGGCGATCGTCGGGCCCAGCGGCGCGGGCAAGTCGACGCTGCTGCGCGCGCTGACGGGCGCCCGCCCGGCCGACGCGGGCCACGTCCGCTACGACGGGCGCGATCTCTACGCCGCCTACGACGAGCTGCGCCACCGGATCGGGCTCGTGCCGCAGGACGACGTGCTGCACCCCCAGCTCACCGTGCGCCGGGCGCTGCGGTTCGCCGCGCGGCTGCGCTTCCCGGCCGACGTCGCCGAGGCCGACCGGGAGCGGCGGATCGAGGAGGTGCTCACCGAGCTGGGCCTCACCGCGCAGGCCGACCAGCGCATCGACACCCTCTCCGGCGGGCAGCGCAAGCGCACGAGCGTGGCGCTGGAGCTGCTCACCAAGCCGTCGCTGCTGTTCCTCGACGAGCCGACCTCCGGGCTGGACCCCGGCCTCGACCGCTCGGTCATGCGGATGCTGCGCGGGCTCGCCGACCAGGCCGACGACGCCGGCCGCACGGTGGTCGTCGTGACGCACAGCGTGCTCAACCTGGAGTCTGCGACCTGCTGCTGGTGCTCGCGCCAGGCGGCACGTCGCCTACTTCGGGCCGCCGCGCGACGCGCTGGCCTACTTCGAGCAGGCCGACTTCGCCGACATGTTCCTGCTGCTCGACCAGGTGCCGGGCCCGGTGCTCGCCCAGCGGTTCCGGGCGTCGCCGCACCACGAGCGCCACATCGCGGCCGCCACGGCCGCGCTGCCCCGGGTGCCGGACCGGCCGGCCGCGCCGGGCGCGGTGCCGCGGCGGCAGGGCTGGTTCACCCAGCTCGGCGTGCTGTGCCGGCGCTACGTCGCGGTGATCGGGCCGACCGCCAGTACGTGCTGTTCCTGCTGGCGCTGCCGCTGCTGCTCAGCGTGCTGGCCCGGCTGGTGCCCGGCGAGTCGGGGCTGTCGGCGGCGAGCGCGGCCGCGGTGCGCGAGCCGCAGCCCAACCAGCTGCTGCTCGTGCTGGTGATCGGCGGGGCGCTGATGGGCATCGCGGCGTCGATCCGCGAGTTCGTCAAGGAACGGCCCGTCTTCCGCCGGGAACGCGCGATCGGGCTGTCGCTGAGCGCCTACCTGACGTCGAAGATGGTGGTGCTCGGGGCGGTCACGGTCGTGCAGGCGGTGCTGTTCACGCTGCTCGCGACGGTCGGGCTGCGGATGCCGGACGAGGCCGTGGTGCTGGGCGCGCCGCTGGTCGAGGTGCTGCTCGCGGTGGTCGCGGTGACCGTGCTGACGATGGTGGTCGGGCTGGTGGCGTCGGCCTTCATCGACAACGCCGACCGCGGGATGCCGCTGCTCGTGCTCGTGCTGATGGTGCAGCTGGTGGTGAGCGGCGGGCTCTTCCCCGTGCACGACCGGCCGGTGCTCGAACAGCTCGCGTGGCTCGTCCCGTCGCGGTGGGCGTACGCGATGGGCGCCGCGACGACGGACCTGAACGTGAACCCGATCTCGCCCGGCGAGCCCGACCCGCTGTGGGAGCACGCGGCCGACCCGTGGTTCTCGCCCTCGGCGTGCTCGCCGTCCAGCTGGTGGTGCTGCTCGGGGTGGCGGCGTGGCTGCTGCGCAGGCTGGACCCGGTCCGCCGGTAGGTCTCGGGGGAGGGGGCGATCGGCCGTCGACCGGCTGTCGATGCCGTGGCGGGAGCGTCGGAGCGCACACCGCCGCAGCATCCGCAGGAGCAGTGATGATCGACCTTCAGCCGGCCCCGCCCGCCGCGATCCGGTTCCGGGTGGTCGGCCCCGGCGACCGGGCCGGGGCGACGTCGCGGCCGGGCTGTCACGCGAGAGCCGGTACGTGCGGCTGCACCCGGCGGTCCCGCGGTTCACCGGGCCGACCTGGCGCGTCCTGACCGGGTCCGAGCGCGCCCCGGCCATCGGGCTGGTGGCGGCGACGGTGACGCCGTGGCAGGTCACGGTGGGGGTCGCCGGGCTCTCGCTGCTGGGCGGAGGCGCGGCGCGGGTGGCGGTGGCCGTCGGGGACCCGTGGCAGGGTCTGGGCATCGGCCGCGCGCTGCTCGGCTCGCTCGGTGAGCTGGCCGCCGCGATCGGCGTGCAGGAGCTGCACGCCGAGCTGCCGGTGCAGGCCCACGGGCTCGCCCGGGTGTTCCGGGCGGCGTTCCCGCGAGCCCGTACGACGTGGGCCGGCCCGCTGGTCCGGGTGTGCTGCCCGGTGCCCCGGCCGGCCGCCCCGGCTCACTCCCTGAGGGCCGGGGTGTTGTCGTCGCGGTGCGCGTCCCAGGCCGCGTCGTCGTGATCGGTGGACCGGCTCAGGTGCTCCCACCTCGCGTCGGTCTCCAGCCGGTGCCGGTAGGCGGCGGTGCCGAACTCGTAGGCGTCGCTCCCGGCGAGCAGGTGCAGCGGCGGGTCGTCGAGCTCGGCGACGGTCAGCACGAGCCGGGCCACCTTCTCGGGGTCGCCGTTCGCGATGTGCTCGAAGCCGGCCATCGTGCGGGCCGCCGCGCCGACCGTCGGCTCGTAGGGCGCGCTGACCGGCGGCGTCGTCATCGAGGCGCCGGCCCAGTCGGTGCGCATCCCGCCCGGCTCCAGCACCGTGATCCGGATCCCGAGCGGCTCGACCTCGGCGGCCAGCGCCTCGCTGAACCCGCCGACGGCCCACTTCGCCGACTGGTACGCGGTCATGCCCGGGTTGCCGATCCGCCCGCCGACGGACGAGACCTGGATGATCCGCCCGCCGCCCTGCGCGCGCATCACGGGGACCGCCGCCTTGGTGACGTGGACGGTGCCCAGGAAGTTCGTCTCGACCTGCCGGCGGAAGACGTCGAGCGAGGTGTCCTCCAGGGCCACCCGGTCGCCCTGGCCGGCGTGTTGACCACCACGTCGAGCCGGCCGAACGCCGCGACGCCGTTCGCGACGGCGCGGGCGGCGGCGTCGGGGTCGGCGACGTCGAGCGGCTCGGCGTGCACCCGGTCGCCGTGGCGCTCGACGAGGTCGTCGAGCGTGCGCGGGTCGCGGGCGGTCGCGACGACGCGGTGGCCGGCGGCGAGCGCCTGCTCGACGATCCGGCGGCCGAGCCCCCGCGACGAACCGGTCACGAAGTACACCGAACTCATGAGAAGCTCCTCGGTCGACTAACGCAAGCTCATTGCGTTACTGAACGTAGGCCGGGGCGGCGCTTAAGTCAAACGGCTTGCGTTAACCTGGGCGCATGAGCCGGCCCCGGACGCGCGCCCGGTCCGCGCAGGACAAGGAGCACCGGAAGGCCGCGCTGCTGGACGCGGCCCGGGCGCTCGCGGCCGAGCACGGCGTGCGCGAGGTCACGCTCACCGCGGTCACGACGCGGGTCGGGCTGCACCCCTCGGCGCTGCGGCGCTACTTCGACTCGCGCGAGGAGCTGCTCCTGGAGCTGGCCGAGCAGGGGTGGGCCGAGTGGCGCGCCGGCCTGGCCGCCGGGCTCGACGGCCGGCGCGACCCGTCGGCCGCAGACATCGCCGAGGCGGTGACCGGCTCGCTGGAACGGCTGCCGCTCTTCTGCGACCTGCTGACCCACGCCGTGCTCAGCCTGGAGGGCGCCGTGCGGATCGAACGGGCCCGCCGCTACAAGCTCGCGGCGACCGCCGCCCACGACGAGATGGTGCGGGCGCTCGGTGCCACCGGCCTCGGCCCCGACGGCGCGCACACCGTGCTCGCGGCGGCCATGAGCTGCGCCGCGTACCTCTACCAGCTCTCCCGGCCCACGGCGACGCTGCGCCGGCTCTACGCGGAGGAGCCGCGGTGGGCGCACGACGCCCTGCGGTTCCGCGAGCAGCTGACCACCCTGCTCACGGCGGTCGTCCGCGGTGTCCGGGACGGCGGATGACGAACCCGCCCGACCGGCCCGCCGTCGACTTCGCGCTGGTGCACGAGCTGGCCGCCGGGCACGGGGACACGTGGGTCGCGCGGGTGGTCGGGAAGGTCCGCACCGAGGGGGGCGGGTTCGCCGCGATCCCGCTCGCCGGGCACCGGGACTCCGCCCGCAGCCACTACGACGCGTTCGTCGCCGGGCTGGCGGAGCGCCGGGGCCCAACGCCGTGGAGCTGGAGCTCGCCCGGGACCTCGGGCGGCGGCGGGCCAGCCAGTTCGTCCCGATGGGCGTGGTGATCAGCGCCTACCACACGGGTGGCCTGGAGATGTGGGCCATCCTGGAGGAGGAGGCCGCGAAGCGCGACGCGACGGCGCGCGCGGCCGTGGCGGGCGTCGTCCCCCACGCCTGGACGTGGGTGCAGGTCATGTGCCGGGCGCTGGCCGAGGGCTACACCGAGGCCAGCCGGGCCCGCGACGCCGCGCAGTCCACGCTGCGCCACCGGTTCTTCGAGGCCCTCTACGGGGGCGGCGACCGCGAGGAGCTGGAGTACATGGCGCAGGCGCTGGAGCTCGAGCCCGGCGGCACCTTCCAGGCCGCCTGCGCGCCGGTCTCGGCCTGGTCGGACACCCACTTCGGCGAGCTCCAGTGGCGGATGCGCCCGCAGGGCGCCGTGGTGCACGCCGCCGCCCGCGGCGACACCGTCGTCGTCCTCACGCAGGGAAGGGCGGTCGAGTCGATCGACGGGCTGCTCCCGCGCGGGCGGGAGGCGGTGCTCGGGATCGGGCGTGGCGCGGCCGGGGCTGGCGGGCGCGGTGGCGAGCCTCGGGGACGCCGAACGCGCGCTCGCCCTCGCCCGGCTGCGGACCGGCACGGTGCGCTTCGAGGCCGACTGGCTCGCCGCGACGCTGCTCGCGCACCACGAGCGGCTCACGCCGCTGCTGCGCTCACCGGTGCCCGCGCGGCACCCGCACCTCGCCGAGGCCGTGCGGGCGTTCGCCGAGCACGGGTTCTCGATCGCCGCGAGCGCCGCGGCGCTGCACCTGCACCCGAACACGGTGGCCTACCGGCTGGACCGCTGGCACCACCACACCGGCTGGGACCCGCGCACCTGGGACGGGCTGACCCGCTCGCTGGCCGCGATGGCGCTGTACCCCGACGAGGGGTGAACGGACGAAGGGCGGACGGCGCCCGTCAGCCGGCCGCGGCGGTCCGCTCGGCGGCGAGGTCGGCGGCGTAGGCCCGCAGCAGCGGGTGGTAGCCGAACCGACCGGGGCGGTGCTCGGCGACGAGGCTCGCGGTGGTCAGCTCGCGCAGCGCCCGGCGCACCCGGGTCGGCGGCAGCGCCAGCACCTCGGCCGCCTCCGGCGCGCCGAACTCGGGCCCGGCGTCCGCCGCCAGCCCGCGGAACGCCGTGGCCGCGTCGATGCCCAGGCGCCGGTAGGAGCCGAAGAAGACCTCGCGCAGGTCGAGCATCTGGTCCACGTCGTGGAAGGCGTCCAGGCCGGTGTGCTCCCGGGTGCGCGCGGTGGTCGCCGCCAGCCCGAACGGCGGGTCGGTGAGCGCCCGGCCGGCGAGCGCGGCGAGCGCCAGCGGCAGGCCCGCGCACCGCTCGACGATCTCGTCGACGGCCGCCGGGTCCGCCGCGACGGCGTCGCGGCCGAGCCGGGCGACCAGCACCGCGCGGGCGGCGGCCGGGTCGAGCGGGTCGAGGTGCAGGGCCGCCGCGCCGTCGACGGTGACCAGGCCCGGCAGCCGGTTGCGGCTGGTGACGACGACGAGCGAGCCGGCGGTGCCGGGCAGCAGGGGCCGCACCTGGTCGGCGTCCGCGGCGTCGTCGAGCACGAGCAGCACCCGCCGGCCGGCGAGCACGTTGCGGTACGCGGCCAGCAGCGCCGCGGGGGAGTCGGGCAGCGCGTCCGGGGCGGTGCCGAAGGTCTGGAGGACCGTCGCGAGGGCGGTCGCCACCGGCGCCGCGGGGGTGTCCGGGTCGGAGCCGTGCAGGTCGACGTAGAGCACACCGTCGGGATGGCGCGGGGCGATCCGGTGCGCCCAGTGCACGGCGAGGGTCGTCTTCCCGACGCCGGGCATGCCCGTCAGCACGACGACGGGCCCGCCGTGAGCGCGCTCTCCGACCGTGCTCAGCATGCTCGTCAGCCGGGCGAGCTCGGGGCCGCGTCCGGCGAAGCCGCGCAGGTCACCGGGCAGCTGCGCGGGCGGCACGACGCCCGCCGGGCGGGCCGGCGCCGGTGCCGGGGGCGGCGCCGGCAGCAGGGCCGGGTCGGACCGGAGGATGCGCTCGAACATCGCGCGCAGCCCCGGGCCCGGGTCGATGCCCAGCTCCGCGGCGAGCACCGCCCCCGCGCGGCGGTAGACGTCGAGCGCCCGCGCCTGCTCCCCGTGCCGGTAGAGCGCGAGCATGAGCAGTTCCCGCAGCCGCTCGTTCAGCGGGCTCTCGTCGACGAGGCCGGCCAGCTGCGTCACGGTCTCGGCGGTCGGGCCGAGCTCGACGTCCGCGGCCAGCAGCTCCTCCGTGGCGGCCGTCCGCATGCGGTGCAGGTTGTCCCGCTGCCGCGCGGCGTACTCGCCGGGGATGTCGGCGAGCGCGTCGCCGCGCCAGAGGGCCAGCCCCGCACGGAGGTGCGCCGCGGACCCGGCGGCGTCGCCGGCGTGCCGGGCGCGTTCGGCGTCGGTCAGGGCCTGCCGGAACGCGGCGAGGTCGGAGTTGGCGGGCGTCGCGCGGACGAGGTAGCCGCTGCCGACCGAGGCGATCACTGGGTCCGCGGGCTCGTGCGGCTGGAGCGCCTTGCGCAGCCGGTAGACGTAGGTCCGCACGACCTGCTCCGCCGACCGGGGCGGGCTGTCCCCCCACAGCGAGCCGACCAGGTCCGCCACGCCGACGTGGGCGTTCGCGCGCAGCAGCAGCACGGCGAACGCGGCGCGCTGCTGCGTCGAGCCCAGCGGCACCTCGGCGTCCGCGTGCCACGCCTGCACCGGGCCCAGCAGCGTGAACCGCAGCCCTCCGGTCGTCGACGAAACTCCCACGCTTCGAGGTTTCCGCATACCGGGCTCGCGCATAAGGCGTAAGAACGAGAGCTTCGGCCGGGATTCCTCGGGGGATCCACAAGGCTCTGGCCGGGGCTCAGGCGCCCTGGACGGCGTGCGTGAAACGGAACACGTCACCGGGGTCCACCTGGCCCTTGATCCGGGCCAGCCGCTCGTAGGTGGCCGCGTCGTAGGCCGTCCGGACGCGTTCGGGGGCGGTGTCGTCGCTGGACAGGAAGTTGACGTAGGTCCCGCCGGTGCTCCACGGCTGCGCCGCCTGCACGAGCGCGGCCGCGGCGGCCCGGGCGGCCGGCGCCTGCTCGGGCGCGGCGATGCCCACGCCGAAGAGCGTGAACGCGGCGTCGCGGTGCCCGACCGCGTTGGCGACAGCGGCGGGCGGCCGAGCGCGCCACCCAGCGCCCGCAGCTCCACGATGGCCAGCGGAGCCGGGTCCGCCGATCCGGCCACGGCGACGATCCGCTCGATCGCGGTGTCCGGCAGCTCGCGCAGCAGCGCCGTGCGCTCGTAGGCCGGGACGGGGTCGGTCGGGTCGGCGTGGATGCCGGCGAACGCCGTGACGGGGACCGGCGCGACGGCGTCGACGAGCACCGGCCCGGCGGCGCGCAGCGGTGCCACCAGCGCCGCGCCGCGCTCGGCCGGCCCGGCGAACGCGACGCGCATGCTCAGCACCTGCCGGCCGCGCAGCGGCTCGGGGAAGGCCGGGGCGTCCGGCACCCGCAGCAGCGCCGCGGACGAGGTGACCTCGTCGGGGACGGTGGCCGTCCAGTCCCGCCACGCGGACAGCACCGGGCCGGCCGCCTCGCCGGGGAACAGCAGCGGTCCGGCGTACAGCCGCGTGACCGGGAACAGCCCGAACTCCAGCGCCGTGACGATGCCGAAGTTGCCCTTGCCGCCGCGGACCGCCCAGAACAGGTCGGGCTCTGAGTCGGCCGTGACCCACCGCAGCGCGCCGTCGGCCGTGACGATCTCGAACCCGGTGACGTGGTCGGCGGCGTAGCCGTGGGCCCGGCCGAGCAGCGGGCTCAGCCCGCCGCCGAGGGTGTAGCCCGTGACGCCGACGGTCGGCGACGACCCGGCCAGCGGCGCGAGGCCGGCCGCGGCCGTCAGGTCGACCACGGGTCCCCACAGCGCCCCGGCGCCGACCCGGGCGGAACGGGCGTCGCGGTCGACGCCGACGGCGGTCAGCTCGCGGGTCGCGACCAGCAGGCCGCCGGTGATCGGCACCGACGCCTGGTGCCCCGTGGCCATCACCGCGACGGGCATCCCGCCCGTGTCGGCGGCGTACCGGACCGCCGTCTGCACGTCCCCGGCGTCCGCTGCCACGACGACCAGGTCGGGGGAGTGGCCGACCGTGCGGTTGAAGCCGCTGGTGACCTCGGCGAACCCCGGGTCGCCCGGCCGGAGCACCCGGCCGCGCACGGCGTCGGCGAGGGCGGCCGGGCCGCCGGTGCCGGCCGCGGCCGGGCCGGGTCGGCGCAGCCGGCGAGCAGCGCGGCCGTGCCGCCGTACGCGGCGAGGCGGAGCAGCGTACGGCGGTTGACGTCGGGCACGGGGACGGGCGAACGGCGGGCCACGGCGATCCCTCTCCTCGGGTCGTGAGCGAAGTGGTGCCGCGGGAGGGTCCTGGCCCGGCGTCGAGAGACGATCTACGACCGATGAACGGCGAGCCCGCTCCCGAGCTCGGCGGCGAACGTGCGCAGCAGGTCGTGGTAGGAGTAGCGGCCCGGGCTGTGCTCGAGGAGCAGGTCGGCGCGGTACAGCTCCGCGGTGAGCGCGCGCACCCGGTCCGGGGGGAGCGCGAGCAGGCTCGCGGCCGTCGGGATGGTGAAGTCCGGGTCGGGGTGCCCGGCGAGCACGCGGAACATCCGGGCGGCCTCGGTGCCGAGCCGCTGGTAGGAGGTGGTGAACACCTCCCGCACGTCGAGCGCGGCGTCGTCCCCGCTGAACGCGTCCAGCACGCACTGCGACCGCAGCTCGGCCGCGAGGTCGGCGAGGGTGAACGACGGGTGCGTGGCGGCCCGGGTGGCGACCACCGCCAGCGCGAGCGGGAGCCCGGCGCAGCGGCGCAGGATCTCCTCGGCCGCGGCGGGCTCCGCGTCCGTCCGCTCCCGGCCGAGCCGCGCGACGAGCAGCCGGTACGCCGCGCGCCGGTCCATCGTGTCGAGCCGGACGGACCGGGCCCCGTCGAGGGCGACCAGGCTGGTGAGCCGGTCGCGGCTGGTCACGAGGACGAGACAGCCCGGCGCGCCGGGCAGCAGCGGGCGCACCTGCGCGGCGTCGCGGGCGTGTCGAGCAGGAGCAGCACCCGGCGGTCGGCGAGCACGCTGCGGTAGAGCGCCGTGCGGGCGTCGAGGCCGGCCGGGACGGCGCCGGGGGCGACGCCGAACGCCTCCAGCACACACGCGACGGCGTCGGCGGGGCGAGCGGAGGCCGGGCCGCGTCGAACCCGAGCAGGTCGGCGTACACCGCGCCGTCCGGGTAGTGCGGTGCGATGCGGTGCGCCCAGTGCACGGCGAGCGCGGACTTGCCGATCCCGGCCATCCCGGTGATCGCGGCGACCGTCGCCGCAGGTGGGGCGGCCGGCCCGGGCAGTATCGCGTCCAGCGCGGACAGCGCGTCCTCGCGGCCGGCGAACGTGCGCAGGTCCGGGGGGAGCTGGGCGGGCACGGGCGGGCCCGCGGCCGTCCCGGCCGGAGCGGCCGGGGCGCGCAGGCCGGGGTCCGCCCGCAGGATCCGCTCGAACATCGCCTGCAGCCGCGGCCCGGGGTCGATCCCGAGCGCGTCGGAGAGCACCTCGGCGCCGTGGCGGTAGACGTCGAGTGCCGCGGCCTGCTCGCCGCGCCGGTAGAGCGCCAGCATGAGCAGCTCGCGCAGGCGCTCGTTCAGGGGGCTCGCCGCGACCAGCCCGGCGATCTCGGCGACCGTGTCGGCCGAGGTCCCGAGGTCCACCTCCGCGGCCAGCAGCTGCTCGGTGGCGGTGTCGCGCAGCCGGCCAAGGGCCTCCCGCTGCCCCTCGGCGAAGGGGCCGGGGATGTCGGCCAGCGCGTCGCCGCGCCACAGCGCCAGCGCCGCCCGCAGGTGCGCCGCCGCCCCGGCGACGTCGCCGGCGCGCCGGGCCTGCCCGGCCGCGGCCGTCAGCTGCCGGAACGCCGCGACGTCGGACGTGTCCGGGCTGGTCGTGAGCAGGTAGCCGCCCCCGACCGACGCGATCACCGGCGCGCCGGGGGGCCGAGCGGCTGGAGGATCTTGCGCAGGCGGTAGACGTAGGTGCGGATGCTCTGCTCGGCCGACCGCGGCGGCCGGTCCGCCCACATGGCCTCGACCAGGTCGCGACCGACGTGTGCACGTTGCCGCGCAGCAGCAGCGCCGCCAGCACGGCCCGCTGCTGCACGGGGCCCAGTGCCACGTCCCGTTCCCCGTGCCGGGCCAGGACCGGCCCGAGGAGCGCGAACCGCAGCGGGGCCGCCGTCATCGTGGCTCCGGAGCGGGCATGCCGAGCACGGCGCCGACCGCGCGCTCGACCATGAGCAGGTCGAACGCGTCGATGCCGACGCCGCTCGCGCGGGCGAGCTTCGTGAGCCCGACGAGCGCGCCGAACGACAGCGCCCCCAGCACGGCCGGGTCGCCGTCCCAGACCACGCCGGTGCGCTGCCCGGCCCGCAGGATCGTGGCGAACTCCGCCTGGTAGTCCTCGACCAGGGCCACCGCCTCGGCGGTCAGGAAGCTCGCGTGCTGCTGGTGCTCCAGGAACGCGAAGGCGTCGGGCTGCTCGGTCGCGAAGCGCAGCAGCCTTCCCAGATCCCGCGCAACGCCTCCCGGGGCTCGGCGCGGCGGACCTCGTCGGTGAGCGTCCGCGCGGTGAGGGCCGCCTTGGCGTCGGCGAAGACCGCCGAGCCGAGGGCCTCCTTGCTCGGGAAGTAGCGGTAGATCGTGCCGACCGACACGCCGGCGCGCTCCGCGATCTCCGGGACGCGGGTCCCCTCCCACGTCTGCTCGCAGAACAGCGCGAGTGCGGCGGCCATCACCTTCCGGCGGACGTCGGAGTCGGTGGACTCGGGCATGAATGAATGTTCAGTCCGTGCTGCGGGAGCTGTCAAGCGGGCCGGATCCGCCGTCGATCGAACGTCTACGGGTGCGGCCGACCATCGGGTCACCGACTGCCCCGGAAGGTGGCCCCGATGACGACACGACCCCCATCCCCCCGATACGCGCAGGTCCTGGCCGCGCCGGCGCGGGCGCCGCGGGACCCGGACCGCGACCGCGCGACCGGCGCCGCGCTCGCCGCCGCCGACCGCGCGGTGCTCCTGCGGGGCGGCACCGTCGTCACGATGGACGAGCGCATCGGCGACCTGGTCGGCGATGTCCTGATCACCGGGGACGTCATCGCCGCGGTCGGCGCCGACCTGTCGGCGCAGGCGCCCGCCGACGCCGTGGAGGTCGACGCGTCGGACTGCATCGTCCTGCCGGGGTTCGTCGACTCCCACGTGCACGCCTGGGAGGGGCAGCTGCGCGGTGAGGCGCCGGCGATCGACTTCCCCACCTACATGGGCGTGACGCACGGCGGCTACGCGCCGCACTACACGCCCGACGACATGTACGCCGGCAACCTGCTGACGGCGGTGCTCGCGCTGGACGGCGGCGTCACCACGATCGTCGACAACTCGCACAACAGCCGCTCGGCAGAGCACGCCGCCGCGGCCGTCGAGGGGCTGCTCGACGCCGGCATCCGCGCGGTGCACGCCGGCGGCGCGCCCACCGTGGGGGACCTCGGCCGGCAGGACTGGCTCGCGATCGTCGAGGAGCTGCGGGAGACGTACTTCGGCTCGGCCGACCAGCTGCTCACCCTGCGGCTGATGGACCTCGCGCCTGCGCCCGACGTCTGGCGCTACGCCAAGGACAACAACCTGTGGGTCACCACGGAGATGGCCTACGTCACCACCCTGTCCGAGCTGGCGGCCGCGGGCCTGCTCACGCCGCAGCACACGTTCAACCACTGCGTCCAGGTGCCCGAGCACGAGTGGAAGCTCATCGGCGACGCCGGTGCCACCGTGAACGTCTGCACCCGGTCGGACGCCCACTTCGGGCTGGGGCAGTACGTGCCGCCCGTCGACGAGGCGCTGCGGGCCGGGCTGCTGCCGGGCGTGAGCCTGGACAACGAGATCAGCTACGCGCGGACATGTTCGTCGAGCTGCAGCAGCTGCTCACGGTGCACCGCGGGCACACCTTCGCCCGGCAGCAGGCCGGCGACCCCGACGCCCGCCACCTGTCGCCGGCCGACGTGCTGCGCTTCGCCACCCTCGGCGGCGCCGCCAACGCGGGCCTGGCCGGCCGGGTCGGTGCGCTCACCCCCGGCATGCAGGCCGACGTCGTGCTCGTCCGCACGACCGACCCCAACACGGCGTCGGTCCGCAACGTGCTCGCGACGCTCGTCGGGTTCGCGCACTGCGGCAACGTCGACACGGTCTTCGTCGCGGGCCGGCTCGCGAAGTGGCGGGGCGCCCTCGTGGGGCACGACCTCACGAAGGTGCAGGCGCTCGCCGACCGCTCCCGCGAGCGGCTGCTCGCGGCCCGCGGCCGGCACGCCGACCGGTTCGCCCCGCACAGCTCGGTCGAGGTCGGCTGACCCACCGCCACGGGAGGAGCTCCGATGTCGAGCATCACCGAACCGCTGCCGGTGGACCCGTTCCGGGCCACCGCCGAGGGCGTCCGGCACCAGGTCTACCGGGCCCTCGCCGAGCGCGGCCCGATCCAGCGGATCACGGGGCCCGCCGGGCGCAACGCCTGGTTCGTGACGGGATACGCCGAGGCCCGCGCCCTGCTGTCCGACGCCCGCGTGGTCAAGACGGGCGCCGGCCGCGGCGCGTTCCACCGGCAGCTGCCGCCGGAGATCGCGCGCAGCATCCACACGCACCTGCTCTCGGTCAACCCGCCGGACCACACCCGGCTGCGCCGGCTCGTCAGCGGCGCGTTCACCCGGCGCCAGGTGGAGCGGCTGGAGCCGCACGTCCGGCGGATCACCGACGAGCTGCTCGCCCCGCTGGGCGCGGACGACGTCGTGGACCTCGTCCCGGCGTTCGCCTACCCGCTGCCCGTGCGGGTCATCTGCGCCCTGCTCGGCATCCCGCCGTCGGCCGAGGACGAGCTCCAGGGCCGCACCAGGTCACTGATGGCCCCGGCGCTGTCCGGGTACGACGCGTACCTCGCGGACGCCCGTGCGCTCGTCGCGTTCGTCGGCGAGCAGGTCGAGGAGAAGCGGCGCCACCCCGGCGACGACCTGCTCTCGGCGCTCATCGCGGCCCGCGACGGGAGCGACCGGCTCTCCGAGGACGAGCTGATCGGCATGGTGTACCTGCTGTTCGTCGCCGGGCACGAGACCACCGTCAACCTCGTCGGGAACGGGGTGCTGGCGCTGCTCACCCACCCCGACCAGCTCGCGCTGCTGCGCGCCGAGCCGGACCGGGCCGACGCGGCGGTCGAGGAGCTGCTCCGCTTCGACGGCCCGGTACAGACCACGATGACGGCGGAGGCCGCCGAGCGGATCGAGATCGGCGGCGTGACGATCGGGGCCGGCGAGCTGGTCTACGTGATCCTCATGGCGGCCAACCGCGACCCGGGCCGGTTCCCCGAGCCCGAGCGGCTGGACATCGGGCGCGAGACGGCCGGCCACCTCGCGTTCGGGCACGGCATCCACCACTGCCTCGGCGCGCCGCTCGCCCGGCTGGAGGGCCGGATCGCGCTCGGCACGCTCGTCGCGCGCTACCCCCGGATCGCCCTCGCCCGGCCGGCCGCGGAGCTGGTCCGCACCGAGTCGGTGCTGGTCAACGGCCTGGAGTCGCTCCCGGTGCGGCTCGGCCGCCCGCGCGGCTGAGCGGGCGGCCCCGAAGCGCCTGCCGTCCCGTGCACGACCGGTGGACGGCCGCCCGGGCGGACGTTGAACGGCTGTCGACGGGACGTCCATCCCGGCCACGGAGACTCGCCGGGACCGGCCGGAACCGACGGCCGGTCGCATCGACCGAGGAGGAGGCCGCGGATGGCGACGAGGATCGCCGGCCGGGGGCACGCGGTGGTCGTCGGCGGGAGCGTTGCCGGCCTGCTGGCCGCGTGCGCCCTCGCGGAGGGGTTCGTCCGGGTGACCGTCGTCGAGCGGGACGCGCTCCCGCACGGCCCGGTGCCGCGCCGCGGTGTGCCGCACGGCCGGCACGCGCACGTCCTGCTCGCCAGGGGAGTGGCGGCGATGGACGCGCTCCTGCCCGGCCTCTCCTTCGAGATGCTGGACGCGGGCGGGGTCAGCGGCGACGCGCAGGCGGACCTGCGCTGGTACCTCGACGGGCGCCCGCTCCGCTCCGCGGAGTCCGGGCTGACGACCGTCGCGCTGAGCCGCCCTTTGCTGGAGCACCTCGTCCGCCGGCGGGTGCGGCAGCTCCCGAACGTGCACGTCGAGGACGGGACCGAGGTCGTCGGGCTCCTGGCGGAACGGCGCCGGGTCGCCGGGGTGCGGCTGCGCGCCGCGGACGCGGGGGCGCCGGAGACCACACTCGGCGCCGACCTCGTCGTCGACGCGTCCGGGCGCGGCTCCCGCGTGCCCGGGTGGCTGGCGGAGCGGGGCCTCCCGGCGCCGCCCCGCAGCGGCACGCAGCTGGACCTCGTCCAGGTGAGCCGCTACTACCTGCGCCAACCCTGGCACCTGCCGGGCCTGCTGGGGGTCGGCGCGCTGCCGTTCCCGGGCCGGCCGCGCGGCGGTGTCGTGCTGCGGCAGGAGGGCGGGCGGTTCGTCGTCACGCTCGCCGGGCTGCACGGCGACGCGCCGCCCGCCACCGGGCGCGGGATGCTCGCGTACGCCGAGACGCTCGCCGGCGGCGACGTCGCGGACCTGGTCCGGGGCGCGGAGCCGGTCGGCGAGCCGGTGACCACGCGGTTCCCGGCGACCGCGCGCGTCCGCTACGAGCGGCTCGGCCGGCACCCCGACGGGCTGCTCGCCGTCGGGGACGCGCTGTGCAGCACCAACCCGCTTTCCGCGCAGGGGACGACGGTCGCGGCGCTGGAGGCGATGGTCCTGCGCGACCTGCTCGCGGCCGGCGCCGAGGACCTGGCGCGCCGGTTCCACGCCGAGGCCGCCGGCGTGCTCGACGCCCCCTGGGCCGTCGGGACGGCCGACGACCTGCGCTTCCCGGAGGCCGCGGGCCGGCGGCGTGCGGTCGACGGGCCGATCGCCCGGTACCTGGCGCGCTGCCGCGCCGCCGCGGCCGGCAACGCCGAGCTGGCCACCGCGTACCTGCGGGTGGCGAACCTGGTCGACCCGCCGCTGCGGCTCGTGGCACCCGGGCACCTCGCCCGGGTCCTGCGGGCACCGGTGCCCGTCGGGCCGCCAGCGTGGGCCGTGCCGCCGCCCGCGCACGGGACGCCGAACGAGCGGCGGGAGTGCGCGTGACCGCCGGCCCCGGCGTGATCTCGCGGGTCGTGCACATCGCCGGTCGCCGCGTCCACCTGCGCGCGGCCGGGACCGGCCCGGTCGCGTGGACGGCGGCCCGGACCAGGCCGGACGCGTCCGCCTGCATGTTGCGGGCGACCCGCCGTCCACCGCACGACGGACCGGGACCGGGAGCTGCTCGTGCCGCGCGCCCGTGGCGGTGCGCGCGTGCGGCGTTCCTGCTGCTCTACGCCGTGTTGTGCGCGGTGGGCCGCCGCGCGGGCACCGGACCCGCCGCGGCGGGCCCGGTGCGGCGGGTCACTCCCGGATCGGCGGGACCGGGTGGTTCGCCCGCAGGACGTCGGCGGGGTCGTAGGTCCGCTTGACCTCGCGCAGGCGCCGCAGCACGGTCTCGTCGAACAGTTCGCCGGCGGGCCGGGCGCGCTCCACGAAGTTGGGGTAGGCCGTCCGCGCCTCCCACGGCGCGAGCGCGGCGGCGAGGTCGCCGAGCACGGCCCGGGCGTGCGCGGCCGCCGCGGCGTCGGGCGTGATCGCCGCCGAGAACACGGCGAACTCGCCGTCCAGGCCCGGCATCGCGCCCGCGCCGGGGTGCCGCCCGGGGCGCAGCGCGCCGCCGAGATGGCGGATCTCCGACACCACCGACGTGACGGCCTTCGGCCCGACGACCGACAGGTAGGCGTCGAGCGCGTCCGGCGGGAGCGTGGCCAGCAGGTGCCCGTCCCCGACGGCCGGCACCGGGCCCGGCGGGTCCATGTGCAGGGCGCCCAGCTCGGGCACCGGGGTGCGGCGCACGGTGTCGATCTCGGGGGCGAGCGCGCGCAGCGGGGCGAGCAGCTCGTCGGCCGCCGCGTCGCCGAGCCGGCAGACCAGCTCGACCGACACCAGCGCCCGGCCGCGGAAGGGCGCACGCACCTCCGGCAGCGGCGGCAGCCGCAGCAGCCGGCCCAGCGAGGTGACCTGCTCCGGCACCCGCGGCACCCACGCCCGCCAGGCGTGCAGCACCTCGTGGGCCTGCTCGATCGGCCAGAACAGCGTCCCGGCGTACACGTCGGTGATCGGGAAGAGCGCGAACTCCAGCGCCGTCACCGCCGCGAACGACCCGCCGCCGCCACGCAGCGCCCAGAACAGGTCGGCGTGGTGCCCGTCGTCGACGTGGCGGAGCGTGCCGTCGGCGGTCACGACCTCGGCGGCGGTCACGTGGTGGGACGCCAGGCCGTGCGAGCGGGCGAACCAGGAGAGGCCGCCGCCGAGGGTGTAGCCGACCACGCCGACGTCCCGCGCGGTGCCGGCCAGCGCGGCGAGCCCGGCCCGCGCCGCGGCGTCGGTGACGTCGCCCCAGAGCGCGCCGGCCCCGACCCGGGCGACCCGGCGCGCCGGGTCGACGGCGACCGCGTCCATGGCCGACGTCCGCAGCAGCACGGTG
>MKJX01000176.1 GCA_001942415.1 Pseudonocardia sp. CNS-139 | reverse complement strand
CCACGCCAGCGGCCCCAGCTGCATCGGGCCGTGCGCGAACTCGTACTGCCCCCGGAACGCGATCACCGTCGGCGCCACGCACGCCACCACGCCGGCCAGCGCCGGGACCCCGCGCACGACCCGCCCGGCGACCTCGGTCGCCTTCTGGGCCCGTTCCGCCCGGTTCTCCGCCCGCTCGGCCCGCTTCGTCTCCCGGCTCTGCGCCTTGCGGGCCGCGGCGCGGTCGGCCGCGTCCTGCACTGCCAGCGCCCGCTGCGCGTCCGCCGCGGCGCGCGCCGTCTCCAGCGCAGCCTGCCCGTGCAGCCGGTCGGCGTCCGCGCGCGCTCGCTCCGCCCGCCGGTCCACCCACACCACCGACCCCGCCGACGGCTGCGTGTGCTCGGGCTGCTGGGCCTGGTGCTGCTCGGTCATCACCGACCACCCCGACCCACACCTGCACCGCGTCGTCCTCGTGCACCAGCTCCCACGCCGCCCGGCCCGCGGCCTCCACGCGTCGGCGGAGACCTCGCGCCCGGACGAACCCGTGACCCGCCACGACGTCCCCGCCGGCTCCTGCCCGGCGCTCGTGTTCTGCGACCTCACGACAGGTCACCCCACACAGCCATCTCCCGGGCCAGCCGCGCCCGCCGACGTGCGTCCCGCGCTGAGTCGCGGCGTCGTGCTGGGCGATCACCACGGCGCGGACGAAACCAGCTCGGAGTGCGACCGGTTCCAGCACCGCAGCACACCCCACCAACCGGCCTGCCGCGCAGCCAGCAGCGCAAGCCGCTCGTGCTTCGCGACGCGCTCCTCGACCGTGCTCGTCGGGAGCCGCCACGCCTGTTCCCGCTGCTCGTACAGCTCGGCAAGCGCTGCCTCAACCCGCGCCGGCACATCGGCCGCGGCCGCGCGGCGCTCGTTCTGCTCCAGCCCCTTCATCTACGCTCGGTGTCCTTCCGCGGCTCGCGTGGCTGCCAGGCCGTTGCTGTTGTGGGAGGTCTCCGCGGGGGGCGCGGTTGCCGCCGCGCTCTCCGCCACCTCGGGCCGCGCTTCGCGTGCGGGCCCGGACCGGCCGAAGGACAGCACCGCGCCATCCGGGCCGACCCGCGTGAGCAGCCGGCCGCCGTCACGGGTCGCGATCTGGACGTAGACCCGATCAGCTCCGCTCCGATGGCCCCGGTAGAGGCGGCGCTCCTCAGCGGTCAGACCGCCAGCGATCCCGTCCGCCAGTCCGTTCAGCGCCCACCGCAAGCACTCCGCCCGCACCGGGCAGGCCGCGCAGACACGCTTCGCGCGCTCGATCTGGTCCACGCAGAGGGGGCCGACCTCGACAGGCGGGAAGAACAGGTCCGGGTCCACGGCGGTGCAGGCGGCTGCCGACCGCCAGTCAGTCCGGGCTCTCATCCGACCGCCCCCGATCCCCCAGCGGGCTCGCTCAGCACCGGGGTCGCCGCGCTGTTCAGCGCGTCGAGGAAGTCCGCCACCGCGCCCGGGATACCTGCGCCAGCCGGCGTCGCGATCAGCAGACCCAGCCCGACCAGCGCGAACATGACGGCGCCGCTAGCGCTCCGCGCCCGCGCACAGACGAACGAGCCGAGCGCACACGCCAAGATCAGAAGGCCGACACTCTCCATCGCTCAGGCCCCCTCAGGTGCCTGAGACATCGCCGATCCGACGGCGGCGTCCACGAGCGCGTCCAGCGCCTTGGCCGGGATGATCAATCGGCCTCGGACGCGTACAGCGGGGAACTCCCCCTCCGCGATCGCCCGGTAGAGCGTCATCTGCGACGTCCCGAGGATCTTGGCCACCTGCGCGACGCTGTAGAACGTCGGCGCCACGCTGGCCTCTCCAGTCTCGGACTGCTTCATCAACTTCTTCCTCATCCTTCCCTGCTCCGCTCATCTCGGTACCAATATTAGCACTCAAATCATCACCTGTCTCCCTGTGTTGCAGCCTCAACCAGCTCCTCCCAAGCCGACGGCGCTAACCTCAGGCCCAACATCAGCCGACCAGGAGAGGTGCATGGCGAAGGACTGGGCCGCTGTCGCGGCCGCGATCCAGGCTCGGCTCGTCGAGCTCGACATGACGCAGGCCGAGCTAGCCGCTCGGGCGGGCGTGGCGCTGATGACCGTCCGGGAGCTGCAGCACAACCTCATGCCGCGCCGGCGTAGCCTCGCACACTCGCTGCCGTGTCGGAGGCACTTGGCTGGCCGGGCGATCAGCTCTCCCGGATCGCCGAAGGCGAGCACGTGCCTGACCCTGACGCGGACGATCCGGTCATTGCCGAGCTGGACGCCCTCAAGGCGGACCTGGCGTCCGTCGTGCGACGGCTCGACGCCATCGAGCATCGGCTAGCGCTCGACGCCGAGCAGCCTTGACGCGGTCGACTGTGGCGATCGCAGCGGCGACCGCGACCCTGGCCTCGTCCAACGCGTCCCGAACGTCCGTCGGATGTGGTGGACTGGTGTTCATGGGGATAACGGTCCCGGCGTCCGAGAGGAAAACGGAGGCCGAAGTGGGGGCAAGACCCGGCATTCCCAGGGCAAACCTGTAGCGAGCGGAGCGCGACGGGGGTCGTATGAGCGCGGAGCACGGCGCTCCGGAAGAGCCATGGGCCGATCAGCTGCGACGATGGCGCAAGGAGGAGAAGTACTGGTCACGCGACGAGCTGGTCGAGCACATCGTCCGGCTGGCGTGGCATACGAAGGAAAGCCGCGGGACGGGACTCACCCCGCGGCTCGTCCAGCGCTGGGAGAGCGGCGAGGTCAAGAATCCACAAGGCGTCTACCTGCGACTCCTCGGAACGCTAGGGGCGCCGCTCCCGAGTAGCAGGCCAGCCACACGAACTCCTCGCCGTTTGCCCCTGGAATGCCCTCCTGATGTCCCCGGACCCGCCATACCGTCGCCGACGACTGACAACGTCACGGCCACGGAAGACGGTGATCCCTCGGTGTTGCGTCGAGACTTCCTGCGGGCTGGATCAGCGGTGGCCGTCGGAGGCCTGCTCGCCGCCACCCTCGGTGGCGATGCTGGAGGACGTGCCTCTGCCGACGTGGTCGACGAGCTGCGGCGGCGGCTCATGAAGCTGCGCAAGCTCGATCAGCACCTCGGCGGCGCCGATACCTACGACCTGTACGCCGCCGAGGCGCAGGTCAGCAGTCGGCTCCTGCAGAACGGCGCTGAACAGGAGCCGGTGCGCCGCGCACTCCTCAGCTTGCACGCCGAACAGTCGCAGCAGGCGGGCTGGGCGGCCTTCGATGCCGGCTGGCACGACGTCGCACGCAAGCAGTACCAGCGGAGCCACGACGCCGCCGTCGAGGCAGGCGAGCCGGAACTCGCCGGCAACGCGCTTGCGCTCGACGCCTACCAGCGGATCGCGCTTGACGAGCCGGCCCGCGAGACCTCAGAGCGGTCGGTCCTGGCTGCACAGCAGGGCGGTGTCGACCCCGGCGTGCGCGCGCTCCTGTACTCGCGGGCCGCGTGGACGTTCGCGCTGGCCGGCGACGTCGACGCGACAGCCCGCCATCTCGGGCTCGCCGAGGAGGCGTTCGCCGCGCGTACGGGGGCAGCACCGGACTTCGCGGCCTGGGTAGACGAGACGGAGCTGGCCATCATCAGCGGTCGGTGCTGGAGCGAACTCGGCAGGCCGCTGCGTGCCGTGCCCGTTCTGGAGAAGGCGCTGAGCCGATACAGCGACGCCCACGCCCGGGACAAGGCGCTCTACTCGTCGTGGCTCGCCGCGTCGCTCATCGACGCCGGGGAGGTCGAGCAGGCCGCCGCTGTCGTGCAGACGAGCCTGGAGGTCATGGGCGATGTCGCCTCGGTTCGACCTCGACAGCGGCTCGCCGAAGTCGCCGGCCGGCTCACCCCGTACCGCGACCTAAGCGTCGTGCGGGACCTACTTGGCAGTGATGCGCTCCACCCACGCGACGTACGACGCTGACGCGCGAGCAAGCGGCACCGCGGACACCTCCGGGTTCTCCCATTCGTGGTGCTCAATGAGGTGCGCTTCGAGATCCGGGTACCGGGCCTCAGTCGTCTTGAACGACACCTTCCATTCCTCGCCCTGGCCGAACTCGCCGTTGTGCCAGAAGAACGAGGCCACGGGCCCGGTCACCTGCCCACCCGCCGCGAGGCCCGCCCGTGTCGCGGACTCGGCGAGACGCATCGCCGAGTCCTGGGTTGGGGTAGCGGTCGAAACCTCGAAGACCTGAGCCATGCCGCCGAGCCTACGAGCCAGCACGCGCCGGCAGGACGAACGTCGTCATGGGCTCGTCCTCTCCCGGTCGGTGCAGCTGCAGCTCGTACTCGGCGAGCCGCTCCTCGTCGCCGCCGCGCCGACGCACGGCAGAACGCAGCACCAGCGCAAGCTCGCGCCCGTCCCGTGGGTCGACGAGCGTGCTGAACCGGGTGACCACCTCGCCGTCGAGGAGCAGCACGAGGTCGAACAGCTCTGCAGCTGGCAGGGCCGCCGTGCTGGGCGATTCGACGGCCGCCGGCCGGATCGACGGAACCAACGAGCTGTCGGCGAGAGCGCGCACTCGGGGGCGCTCCCCCTTCTCCCCTTCGATCAATCCCCACTCGCGCAGCAGCTCGAACGCACGGTGCACGGTCGAGACCGACAAGCCGCGATCCCGCGCCAGCTCCTTGATCCCCGGCAGGAATCCGCCGGCCGGCACCTGACCACGGACGATCCGCGCGCGCAGTTCGACGGCCAGGTGCTCACGCGGTGTCTGCGGGTTCACCATGCAGCATCCGCGCGCGACACCCGAGCTCGGGGCCGGGCCGGCATGCGGGCGAGGAGATCGCCGGCGGCGCGCTGGTCGGCCTCGGCAAGCCAGGCGGCGTACACCCGCAGGGTGGTGATGCCACCGCCGCCGTGGCCGAGGCGGCCTGCGACCGTCCGGACGTCGACGCCGGCCGCGATGAGCTCGGTGGCCGAGTAGTGCCGCAGCGCGTGCAGATGCGTTTCAATGCCCAGCCGTTCCACAAGACGGCTGAACCGCTGCGACACCGACGCCGGCACGAGATGCTCGCTGCGTCGGGCACGAGGGAGAACACGAACGCGTCGCGCGCCAGCGTAAGACCGACGGACGCCGCCCGCGCCTCGCACTGCTCGCGGTGCTCGCGCAACAGCGCGGCCGACTCCGGATCGAGTGTGACGCGGCGCTGCTGATGCGTCTTCGTGTCGGTCTCGAACCGGTCGCGCCCGTCCTGGGCGATCCCCCGCCGGAACGTCACGACGCTCGCCGCGAGGTCGACGTCCGACCACCGCAGCGCGCACATCTCGCCGCGGCGTGCCCCGGTCGTCATCGTCAACCAGACGAACGTCCCCCAGTCCGGATCAGCCGCCCAGGCGACCTCGACCACCCGCGCGGCATCCTCCGGGGACGGCGGTCGGGGCTCCGGCTTCTTCGCCGCCGGCGGCACCGCCTCCAGCACCGGGTTGACCCCCACCCACCGCCAACGCACGCCCTTCTCGTACGCGCCGCGCAGCACGAAGTGGATGTGCCGGATCGTCGTGCTCGACAGCGGCCTGCACTCATGAGGCCGGCAACGCTCGTCGCACTCGTGCTCCCGCGGCGTCCGATGGTCGATCCCGCGCCGGTCTCGGCAATGCGTCCGGCAACGCCGCAGCTCGGCGTACAGCGAGTCGAGCACCTCGGCGTCCACGGCGCCGGCCTTCAGCCGGCCGACGAACGGCCGCACGTGCTTCTCCAGGTACCTCGTGTACATGCGCAGCGTCGTCCGCCCGACATCGAGCGTTTCCAGGTAACGATCGAGCAGCTGGTCGAGCGTCGCCCTCGTGCGCGGATTGCGCCGCTCATCGACCTGGCTGAGCAGGCGGGTCCGGGCCTCCTCCGCCAGGGTCTCCGCCACGGGGCCCGCCGGAATCACCTCGACGAGGTCGTGCCGCTTGCCCGTCAGCGGGTCCATTCCCGCGTACACCCGCACGCGCAGCGCGCCGCTCGGAAGCTCGTCGATCGTGCCCCGCTGGCGGCGACGTCCGGCCCGCGACCTCGTCATGCCGCGAGCGTACGAGCACCTTGCGTCACAACTCGCGTCATGCGACGGGCGTCCCAGAGCGACGAGGCAGAAACGGGCTGGTCAGATGTAGTGGGCGCGGCAGGGTTCGAACCTGCGACCGCTCGGGTGTAAGCCGAGTGCTCTCCCGCTGAGCTACGCGCCCGCAACCGGTCCGCCGCGGCGGACCGGTGCTCGGGTCAGGCGACCGTCGCGAGCGCCTTCTTCCAGGCGTCCTGGTCGCGCGCCTCGCCCGGCTGGTTCACCTCGGTGAAGCGGACGATGCCGTCCTTGTCGACGAGGAACGTGCCGCGCACAGCCATGCCGCGGTCGGCGTTGAAGACCTCGTAGGTCTTCGCCACGTCGCCGTGCGGCCAGAAGTCCGACAGCAGCGGGAACTGGTAGCCCTGCGCGTCGGACCACGCCTTGAGCGCGAACGGGTGGTCGACCGAGACGGCGAGGATCTGCACGCCGTCGTTCTGGAAGCTGCCGATGCGTCGCGGACGGCGCACAGCTCGCCCGTGCAGGTGCCGGAGAACGCGAACGGGTAGAAGACCACCAGCACGTTGCGGTCGCCCCGGAAGGAGGACAGCGTGACCGTCTGGCCGTTCTGGTCCTTCAGGGTGAAGTCAGGGGCCTCCGTGCCGACTTCGGGCGCCATGGTCGTGATCTCCTCGGATCGAGCGATGTCGTCCCGACGAGCCTAGTGCCCCGTCCGGGAAGGTTCGCCACGGAACTCGACGGCCCAGCCGCCCGATTCCCGCACCAACCTCCCCGGACGGGGCACCCGGTCCGCGCAGGCCCCGGCGGAACCGCGTGGCGCGGCCGGGCCGCCGGGGCGTGGCGACCGTCACCGGCGGGACTTCGCCGCTGCCTTCGGGGCCACGAGCCGGGAGCCGACCCAGCTCTCGCTCACCGTGATGTTGGAGGTCTGCGCGAGCCCGGCCGTCGGGGCGGCCTCGGCGATCTCGCTGGGCTCGACGTGCCCCGGCCGTCCGGTCTTGGGGGTGAGCACCCAGATCACGCCGCTGTCGGCGAGTGGCCCGATCGCGTTGATCAGCGCGTCGACCAGGTCGCCGTCGCCGTCGCGCCACCACATGAGGACCACGTCGACGACGTCGTCGGCCTCCTCGTCGAGGAGCTCGTCGCCGGCTCTCTCCTCGACGGCGTCGCGGACCGTCTCGTCGACGTCCTCGTCCCACCCGAGCTCCTGGACGACCATGCCCGACTCGACGCCGAGCTTGCCCGCGATGTCGGACGCACGCCCGGCATCATCCGCGGCGACCACGCCTGTACCTCTTTCCTCTGTGTTCCGTCTCGCCAACCCGGTGGTACCCAGCGCGGGCCCGCCATCGGTTGCGGAATCCGAACACGACGACTGTCCGGCGCGCAACCACTCGTTACGAGATCGAGCATCGAGGGGCACGATAGGGGATGACCCGGGCTTCCACCCCCAAGCATCGAGCCACGCAGGGAGATCCCTTGACCGGCCAGACCACAGACGGCGCCGGCCCCCGTTCCGGGGAGCCGGGCGCCGGGCCGCGCCGCGTGCACGTCATCCGCGACGGTCTCGCGGCGCACCTGCCCGACATCGACCCCGAGGAGACGGCCGAGTGGCTCGACTCCTTCGACGCGGTGCTGGACGCCGCAGGCCAGCAGCGGGCCCGCTACCTCATGCTGCGCATGCTCCAGCGCGCACGGGAGCGCCACGTCGGCGTCCCCGCCCTGACCAGCACGGACTACGTCAACACCATCCCCACCGACCGGGAGCCGTGGTTCCCGGGCGACGAGGAGACGGAACGCGCGTACCGCCGCTGGATCCGCTGGAACGCCGCCATGACGGTGCACCGCGCGCAGCGCCCGGGCATCTCGGTGGGCGGCCACATCTCGTCGTACGCCTCCTCGGCGACGCTCTACGAGGTGGGCTTCAACCACTTCTTCCGGGGCAAGGACCACCCGGGCGGGGGTGACCAGGTCTACATCCAGGGCCACGCCTCCCCCGGCATCTCGCCCGCGCGTTCCTCGAGGGACGGCTCTCCGAGGACCGCCTGGACGGGTTCCGCCAGGAGCTGTCGCACGGCGGCCCGGGCCACGGCTTGCCGTCGTACCCGCACCCGCGGCTGATGCCGGACTTCTGGGAGTTCCCCACGGTCTCGATGGGCCTCGGCCCGATGAACGCGATCATGCAGGCGCGGTTCAACCGCTACCTGGGCGACCGCGGCTTCTCCGACACCTCCGACCAGCGGGTATGGGCGTTCCTGGGCGACGGCGAGATGGACGAGCCGGAGTCGCGCGGGCTCATCCACATCGCGGCCACGGAGGGCCTGGACAACCTCACCTTCGTGGTGAACTGCAACCTGCAGCGCCTCGACGGGCCGGTCCGCGGCAACGGCAAGATCATCCAGGAGCTGGAGGCGTTCTTCCGGGGCGCCGGCTGGAACGTCATCAAGGTCATCTGGGGCCGGGAGTGGGACGCGCTCCTGCACGCCGACCGCGACGGGGCGCTCGTCAACCTGATGAACGTCACCCCGGACGGCGACTACCAGACGTACAAGGCCAACGACGGCGGCTACGTCCGCGACCACTTCTTCGGCCGCGACCCGCGCACGAAGGCGCTGGTCGAGCCGATGTCGGACGCGGACATCTGGAACCTCAAGCGCGGCGGCCACGACTACCGGAAGGTGTACGCGGCCTACGCGGCGGCGCTGGAGCACCACGGCCAGCCCACCGTGATCCTCGCGAAGACGATCAAGGGGTACGGCGTCGGGCCGAGCTTCGCCGGGCGCAACGCGACCCACCAGATGAAGAAGCTGAGCCTGAGCGACCTCAAGCAGTTCCGCGACGAGCAGCGCATCCCGATCACCGACGCGCAGCTGGAGGCCAACCCCTACCTGCCTCCGTACTACCACCCGGGCCCCGAGGACCCGGCGATCGAGTACATGCGGGAGCGCCGCCGCCAGCTGGGCGGGCCGGTGCCGTCGCGGCGGTCGAGGGCCAAGGCGCTCGTGCTGCCCGGCGCAAGGTCTACGACGTCGTGCGCAAGGGCTCGGGCAAGCAGGAGGTCGCCACGACGATGGCGTTCGTCCGGCTGCTGCGCGAGCTGGTGAAGGACCCCGAGGTCGGCGGCCGGTTCGTCCCGGTCATCCCGGACGAGGCCCGCACGTTCGGCATGGACTCGATGTTCCCGACCCAGAAGATCTACAACCCGAACGGGCAGCAGTACACCTCGGTGGACGCCTCGCTGATGCTCGCCTACCGCGAGAGCGAGCAGGGCCAGCTGCTGCACGAGGGGATCAACGAGGCCGGGTCCGTCGGGTCGTTCACGGCGGCCGGCACGTCGTACGCGACGCACGGCCAGCCGATGATCCCGGTGTACGTCTTCTACTCGATGTTCGGGTTCCAGCGCACCGGCGACTCGATCTGGGCCGCGGCCGACCAGATGGCCCGCGGGTTCCTCGTCGGGGCGACGGCCGGGCGCACCACGCTCACGGGCGAGGGCCTGCAGCACAACGACGGCCACTCGCTGCTGCTGGCGGCGACGAACCCCGCGGTCGCGGCGTACGACCCGGCGTTCTCGTACGAGGTGGCGCACATCGTCAAGGACGGCCTGCGCCGCATGTACGGCGAGGCCGGCCCGGACGGCACGCTGGGCGGCGAGGACCTGATCTACTACCTCACCGTCTACAACGAGCCGTACGTGCAGCCGGCCGAGCCGGCCGGGCTGGACGTCGACGGCCTGCTCAAGGGCATCTACCGGTACGCCCCGAGCGCGCTGCCGGACGGGCCGCAGGTGCGGCTGCTCGCGTCCGGCGTCGCCGTGCCGTGGGCGCTGCGGGCCCGCGACATGCTGGCGCAGCAGTGGGGCGTCGGCGCGAGGTGTGGTCGGTGACGTCGTGGGGCGAGCTGCGCCGCGACGGGGTGGCGTGCGAGCGCCACAACCTGCTGCACCCGGAGGCGCCGCCGCAGGTCCCGTACGTCACGCGGGTGCTCGGCGAGAGCGGCAGCCCGGTGGTCGCGGTGTCGGACTGGATGCGGGCGCTGCCCGACCTGGTGCGGCAGTGGGTGCCGGCCCCGTTCACGAGCCTGGGCACCGACGGGTTCGGCCTGTCCGCACCCGCCCGGCCGTCCGGCGGCACTTCAACGTGGACGCCGAGTCGGTCACCGTGGCCGCGCTCGGGACGCTCGCCGACCGCGGCGAGGTGTCGCGGCACGCGGTGGCGGAGGCCGCGGCCAAGTACAAGATCGACGACCCGCAGGCGGCCGGTCCGCAGACCACCGACAGCGGCGTCGCCTGAGCGAGGAGCCCGGCCGAGCGCGGCCGGGCGGGACACCCTCCGTGTCCCGCCCGGTCGCGCTCACTCATGTGTGGAACGCCCGTTCAGGCGAGCGCCGTCACAGGGTGTGCGTACGGCCGAACATGTCAATCAGACATGACAGATGGTGCGGGAAGCCGCAACTCCGGCAAACACACAGGTCATTCGCTCTCGGCAGCGGCGCCCGAACACGATACGCTCCGGCGCGACGCCGGCCGCGGGTGATCGCGAACGGTGTCCCGACCGGGGCGCGGACCGTAGCGGCCAGGCGGCGCGATTCCGGGGGCGAGTGCTCCCGCACCAGGTACGAGGAGAGCAGGAATGGCAGAGGGCACCGTCAAGTGGTTCAACAGCGAGAAGGGCTACGGCTTCCTCGCTCCCGACGGTGGTGGCGCGGACGTCTTCGTGCACTACTCCGCGATCCAGACCAACGGCTACAAGAGCCTCGACGAGGGCCAGCGCGTGTCGTTCGACATCGAGCAGGGCCAGAAGGGTCCGCAGGCCACCAAGGTCACGCCGCTCGGCTGACCCCGCGCTGCCGGCGCGGCCGGTAGTCAGCGGAACCGTTCGGAGCTCATCTGCAGGGCTCTTCGCACCGGTGCACCCCGTACCGCAGCGTCGAAGCGCGGTGCACTCGCCTCCGCCATCGGAACCGGCCTCCCCGCCGCCCCGTGGCGCCGACGACGCAGCCCGGGCCTGGCGGGCCCTCTCGGCCTGCCAGGTCTGGTTCGTCGTGCCCGCAGACGCACTCCGCAAGCCCGGTCCGGGTCCCGCACGGCCCCGCGTACCGGGTGCGTGCCGCGTGCAGTGTGACACCGGCGGGCCGGACGGCCTCGCACGGGGGTTGCCCCGGGCGTGTCATGCTGCCTGCGTGACGACAGGGCAGGTGCGGTGACGGGAACGACTCCGATCGCCGTCTCCCCCGCCACGCTGCGCACGTTGGAGCGGGCCGCGGGAGACCTGGCCTCGGCGTGCCTGGTGGCCATGGAGCAGCACCTGCCGTGGTTCGCGCGGCTGCCCGCCGACCAGCGGGCCGGCATCCTGCTGGTCACGCAGACCGGCGTGGCCAACTTCGTGGCCTGGCTCGGCGAGCGCGGCACGTCGATCCGGCTCACGGCCGAGGCGTTCCGCATCGCGCCCGCGACCTCGCGCGGCGTCTCAGCCTGCGCCAGACCGTCGACCTGGTGCGCATCGCCACCGACGTCTTCGAGCGCCACCTGCCGCCGCTCGCCGCCGACGAGGCCGAGCGGCACGCGCTCGTCGAGGCCGTGCTGCGGTTCGGCCGGGAGATCGCGTTCGCCGCCGCCAGCGTGTACGCGGGCGCGGCCGAGACCCGCGGCGCGTGGGACGCCCGGCTGGAGGCGCTGGTCGTCGACGCCGTCGTGCGCGGCCCGCGGGCCGACGGCGGCACCGAGGACGCGCTCGTCTCCCGGGCCGCCGCGCTGGGCTGGGACCCGGCGGCCGCGGTCCGGGTGGTCGTCGGCACGCCCACCGGCACGCAGGCCGAGATGCTCGGCGAGCTGCGCCGCCACGCCGTGCGGGCCGGCCGGTCCGTGCTGGTCGGCGTGCAGGGCAACCGGCTGATCCTGCTGCTCTCGGAGCCCGCCGCCGGTCCCGAGCACGGCGCCGGGCACGGCGCCGGGCACGGCGGCATCGGCCCGCTGCTGGACCGCTTCGGCCCCGGTCCCGTCGTGCTCGGCCCGGTCGCCGACGACCTCGCGTCCGCGCACTGCAGCGCCCGCGACGCGCTCTCCGGGCTGCGCGCGGCCCCGGGCTGGCCGGGTGCGCCGCGGCCGGTGGCCGCCGACGACCTCCTCCCCGAACGCGCGCTCGCCGGCGACGCGACCGCGCACCGGCGGCTCGTCGAGACGGTCGTCACACCGCTGGAGACGGCCGGCGGGGAGCTGCTGCACACGCTCGCCACCTACCTGGAGGGCGGCGGCGCGCTGGAGGCGTGCGCCCGCGCGCTCTTCGTGCACCCGAACACGGTGCGCTACCGGCTGCGGCGGGTGAGCGACCTCACCGCGCGCAACCCGGCCGACCCGCGCGACTCCCTGGTGCTGCGCACGGCGCTCGTGGCGGCCAGACTGGGCACCGACCGCGGCCTGGCAGAACCGGCGTGAGCTGCGGAAACCCTACAACCGACGGAGGACACGACGTGGACCGTGCGGAGGAGCGAACGCACCGGCTTGGGGGAACCCTCCAAAGCCCGCACGTACGGTTCGTGCGTTTCGGCATCCCGCGGACCACGCCCGCCGGTGTTGCCTTTCCCTCCGTGACGACCCCGGTGAAAGAGCAGTGATCGCACTTCTCGCCCCCGGCCAGGGGCCCAGACGCCCGGCATGCTCGCCCCGTGGCTCGACGACCCGGCCGCCGAGGAGACGGTGGCCGCCTGGTCCGACGCCACGAAGCTCGACCTGCGCCGCCTCGGCACCACGGCCGACGCCGACGAGATCAAGGACACGGCGGTCACGCAGCCGCTGGTCGTCGCGCTGGCGCTGCTCGCCGCCGACCGGCTGGCCGCGCGCCTGGACCTGCCGGCCGCCGCGCCCGTCGCCGGGCACTCCGTCGGGGAGCTGGCCGCAGCGGCCGTCGCCGGCGTGCTGCCGGCCGACGCGGCCGTCGCGCTCGCCGCCGTCCGCGGCCGCGAGATGGCCGCCGCGTGCGCGCTGGAGCCCACCGGGATGAGCGCGGTGCTCGGCGGCGACCCCGAGGCCGTCGTCGCGCGCCTGGCCGAGCTGGGCCTGGACCCGGCGAACCGCAACGGCGCAGGTCAGATCGTCGCCGCCGGGCCGCTCCCGCGCTCGCGGCGCTCGGCGAGACCCCGCCGGACGGCACCCGGGTGATCGCGCTGCCGGTCGCCGGGGCGTTCCACACCCGCTTCATGGCCCCCGCCGAGGACGCCATGCGCGAGCACGCGGAGACCGTCGACGTCACCGACCCGGTCCGCCCGCTGCTCTCCAACGCCGACGGGTCGGTCGTCCCGAGCGGCGCCGAGGCGCTGCAGCGGCTCGTCGCGCAGGTCACCCGCCCCGTGCGGTGGGACGCCTGCATGGCGACGCTGCGCGAGCTGGGCGTCACCGCGGTGGTCGAGCTGCCCCCGGCGGGCACGCTCGTCGGGCTCGTCAAGCGCGAGCTCAAGGGCACCGCGACGCTGGCGCTCAAGACGCCCGACCAGCTCGACAAGGCCGTCGACATCATCACCGAGCACGCGGGGGTGGACTCGTGACCAGGCTCAACGTCGCTCCGTCCGTCGCGGGCGCCCGCATCCTCGGGATCGGGAGCTCGCAGCCGGGCAAGGTCGTCACCAACGACGACCTCGCGCGGACGATGGACACCAACGACCAGTGGATCCGCGAGCGCGTCGGCATCCGCGAACGCCGCATCGCCGACGAGGGCACGCTGCTCGTCGACATGGCCGCGGAGGCCGGGGCGCGCGCGGTGAAGGACGCCGGGCTCACCCCGGCCGACGTCGACACGGTGATCGTCGCCACCTGCACGATGCCGACGCCCATCCCGAACGCCGCCGCGCAGACGGCCGACCGGATCGGGATCGCCGCGCCGGGCGCGTTCGACCTCAACGCCGCGTGCGCGGGCTTCTGCTTCGCGCTCGGCACGGCC
Source organism: Pseudonocardia sp. CNS-139 (assembly GCA_001942415.1). Lineage (GTDB taxonomy): Bacteria > Actinomycetota > Actinomycetes > Mycobacteriales > Pseudonocardiaceae > Pseudonocardia. Next base: position 54,683 of record MKJX01000176.1, on the reverse strand, counting down.
GCCGACCTGGTGCGCGCCGGGTCGGCGAAGAACGTGCTGGTCGTCGGCGCGGAGAAGCTCTCCGAGTGGATGGACTGGACGGACCGGACCACCGCGATCATCTTCGCCGACGGCGCGGGCGCCGCGGTGGTCGGTGCCGCGCAGGACCCGGCCGCCGTCGGCATCGGCCCGGTGGCCTGGGGCAGTGCGGGCGACATGGCCCAGACCATCCACATCAAGGAGGAGACCCACGCGCTGACCCAGGAGGGTCAGGCGGTCTTCCGGTGGGCCACCACGCAGATCGCCCCGGTCGCGCTGCGCGCGGTCGAGCTGGCCGGGCTCACCCCGGCCGACATCGACGTCTTCGTGCCGCACCAGGCCAACCTGCGCATCATCGAGGCCGTCGCGAAGAAGCTGCGCAGCCACGGCGCGCGGGAGGACATGGTCGTCGCCGACGACATCGTCCACTCCGGCAACACCTCGTCGGCCTCGATCCCGCTCGCCATGGACCACATGCGGGCGGACGGCCGGTTGCGCTCGGGCGACACCGCGCTGCTCGTAGGCTTCGGCGCCGGCCTGTCCTACGCGGGCCAGGTCGTCGTCTGTCCCTAGGATCGCGCACCGATCCCGAAGTTCCTGCAGTCCCGAGTACGAGCCCCTCATCCGAAGGAGAACCACCGTGGCCGACAACACCGAGATCCTGAGCGGGCTCGCCGAGATCGTCGAGGAGGTCGCCGGGATCGACCCGCCGGAGGTCACCGTCGAGAAGTCCTTCGTCGACGACCTCGACATCGACTCGCTCTCGATGGTGGAGATCGCCGTGCAGGCCGAGGACAAGTTCGGCGTCAAGATCCCGGACGACCAGCTGGCCGAGCTGAAGACGGTCGGCGACGCGGTGGACTACATCGCGAAGAACCAGTGACCCGTCCGAACCGACCGCAACGCTGCGAGGCTCTGTGATGAACTCCCAGGTCGAGGTCGTCGTCACCGGGACCGGCGCGACGACCCCGCTCGGTGGGGACGTCGCGTCGACCTGGGAGGCGCTGCTCGCCGGCCGCTCGGGCGTCCGGCGGATCGAGGCCGACCACCCGTGGGTCGACGAGTTCGACCTGCCGGTGAAGATCGCCGCACCGCTCGCGGTGGACCCGCTGGAGGTCATGCCGCGGGTGGAGGCCCGCCGGCTCGACCGGGCCGAGCAGGTCGCCATGATCGCCGCGCGGGAGGCCTGGGCGCAGGCCGGGCTCGGCGAGCCGGGCGACGCGCAGGTCGACCCGGAGCGGCTGGGTGTGGTGATCGGCACCGGCATCGGCGGCGTGACCACCCTGCTCACCCAGGACGACCTGCTGGAGCGGACCGGCCTGCGCAAGGTCTCGCCGCTCACCGTCCCGATGCTGATGCCCAACGGCCCGGCCGCGTGGGTCGGCATCGAGTTCGGGGCCCGCGCAGGTGTGCACTCGCCGGTGTCGGCGTGCGCCACCGGCGCCGAGGCGCTGCACTGGGCGATGAAGCTGCTGCGCGCCGGCGAGGTGGACGTCGTGCTCGCCGGCGGGGCCGAGGCGTGCATCGCCGGCATCACGGTGGCCGGGTTCGTGCAGGCCAGGACGCTGTCCCGGCGCAACGACGACCCGGAGCGGGCCTCCCGCCCGTTCGACGTGGACCGGGACGGGTTCGTGCTCGCCGAGGGCGCCGGCGTGATGGTGCTGGAGCGGGCCGACTTCGCCGCCGCGCGCGGCGCGACCGTGCTCGGCCGGCTGGCCGGCACCGCGCTCACCGCGGACGCCTACCACATCACCGGCCCCGAGCCGGAGGGCGAGGGCCAGGCACGCGCGATCGCGAAGTCCGTGCGCGACGCCGGGCTGGAGCCCGCCGACGTCGGGCACGTCAACTGCCACGCCACCTCCACGGTGGCCGGCGACGTCGGCGAGACCCGGGCCGTCCGCAAGGCGCTGGGCGACCACCCGGTGCTGACGGCCCCGAAGTCGGCGCTCGGGCACATGGTGGGCGCGGCGGGCGCCGTCGAGAGCATCGTGACGCTGCTCTCGATCAAGGAGGGCATCATCCCCGCCACGCTCAACCTGGAGAAGCTCGACCCGGGCGTCACGCTCGACGTCGTGGCGGGCGAGCCCCGCAAGATGGACCTGGCGGCCGCCGTGTGCGACTCGTTCGGGTTCGGCGGGCACAACGCCGCCGTGACGTTCACGCGGGTCTGAGCCCGCCGCGCGCCCGTTTCAGCAGGCCTCGCGCAACGAGCTGCCGGCCCCTGTGACGTCGATCAGGGGCGGCAGCCCGCGCACCGGGAGCGTCGAGCGCCAGCAGATCCGCGGGACCTGCAGGTCGGCCGGCGCGTCCTGGACGTCCTGGGTGCTGACGAACCGGACGCGCACGAGCAGCCCGGCGTCCTCGCCGCCGGCGGCCTGGTCGATACGGTCGACGCGGATCGTCCCGTCGCGGGTGGAGGCGTAGGCGGCCCGCCACTCGGGCTCGGTGAACCGCTCCGAGCGCTCCGGCACCACGGTGGCGCGCCAGCCGGCGTAGTCCCGCGCGTTGATCGCGTCGTAGTGGCGTTGCAGCAGGTCGCGCACGATCAGCCCGGCCGGGTGCGCGGCGGCGTCGGCGCTCATCTCCACGGAGGTGTCGCCCGCGCCGGTCCTCGGCACCCCGCGCGGCTGCGCGGACGGCGCGGGCCCCGCGGCGTCCCGGGTCGCGACGGCGATCCCCACCCCGATCGCGAGCAGCGCCCCCAGCACGATCGCGACGGCGGGCGTGCCCCACCGCCTCACCGCGTACCCCCTCCGTGCGTGCTCCCCCGTGCTGTGCGCTGCGCTGCGCCCTGCGGCCTCAGCCCACCTGGTGCAGCAGCGTCACCGGCGCCCCGTCGCCGGCGTGCCGGAAGGGCTCCAGCGCGTCGTCCCATGCCGATCCCAGCAGATCGTGCACCCGGCTCGCCAGCTTCGCGGCCGGGACCTCCGCCACGAGCGAGCGCAGCCGGTCCTCGCCCACGACGATGTCGCCGTTGGCGCTGGTGCGCCCGCTCCACAGGCCCAGCGTCGGGACGTGGCAGAACCGCTCGCCGTCGACGCCGGGGGTGGGCTCCTCGGTCACCTCGAACCGGAGCATCGGCCACGCCCGCAGCGCACCGGCGAGCGCGCCACCGCTCCCGACCGGGCCGGTCCAGCTGCACTCGGCGCGCATCTGACCCGGTACGGCGGGTTGCGGCGTCCACTGCAGCGAGACCTTGGTGCCGAGCACGCCGGAGATCGCCCACTCGACGTGCGGACAGACCGCAGTCGGCGACGAGTGGACGAAGACCACGCCGCGTGCGTTCACTGCAGACCTCCAACATCGACGAGGATCGTCTTCCCCTACGTCCTCGTGCCGGCCGGCGGTCCGTGGTGTCTTCGGTTGTCTAACTTCTAGTCAAGGGCAGTCTTTAATCGGGAGTGTGCCCGGTGCGCGGAGCAACACGCCAGCACTGTGACTCACCGGCGTGTCGCACGGTCGGTGAGCGTCGGTCAACGGTCCGGGAGCTGGCCGCCGTCGAGGTAGGTGTTGTCCTCCAGCACGGCGCGGCGCGGCACGCGCATCGGCGCGCGCTCGGCGTCGCGCCGGAACCGGTTGCCGGTGATCCGCACGTCCGTGGCCGCCGCGGCCGGGCCGTCCTGGCGCAGCGTGTACGTGCCGCCGCCGAGCAGGTTGCCGCGGATCTCCACGGCGCCCTCGGCCCGCTCCCCCGCGCGGCCCGGCGCCACGAGCACCGCGCTCCCGGCCCGCCGGCCCAGCTCCACCCGGTTGTCCTCGACGACGACGTCCCGGCCGGTGCCCTGCAGCACGAGCGCGTCCGTCTCGCCGCCGGGCGCGCCGCCGGGCGGGGTCGCGAAGTCGTGCACGGTGCTGTTGCGCAGCCGGGCGCCGTCGCCGAGGTGGGCGCCGTCGGACGTCACGCGGGTGATCTCGACGCGCTCGGCGCTCCACCGGTCGCCGCCGATCGCGGCCTCGGTGAAGTCGCCGGTCAGCGTCACGTCCTCGATGCGGACGGAGCCGGCGGGCGTGGTGGCGATCCCGTAGGGCATCGTCCCGTCGCCGGTCACCCGGCTGCGCCGGACCACGACGTCCGCGGCGTCGACGACGATCCCGCCCTGCACGTCCCAGCCGTCCAGCACCGTGCCCGGCACGGAGACGGTGACCGGCTCGCCGGGGCACAGGCGCAGCCCGGCGGGCACGCCGACGCTCCCGCGCTCCGGCGCGTGGTAGGGCCCGGCGCTCGCGCAGCCGAGCGCGGCCGCGGCGGGCGCGAGCGTCACCGTGGGGCCGGCCGGCGCCGTGACGGGGAACGTGACCCCCTCCGTCGCGACGAACACCCCGGCGACGGCGATCGCGCACGCGGCGAGGCCCAGCGCGGAGCGGGCGACGAAACGCCCCCCACCGGACCCCTCCATGGCGCAGAGAGTACGGCCGGTCGGCGCAGCTGTCGTCAGTGGGGTCTACGAAGAGTGAATCGTTATCACGATGTGTAGTGAACGATGCCGTCCTGCTCGCTCGCGGTCACGAGGCCCCGCTCGGCCAACACGTCCAGGTGGGCCGCGGTCTCCATCGTGGCGAGCATCGCGTTGAACAGGTCGAGGTCGGCGAGCCGCGTCTCCCGCCGGGTCCACGGCAGCACGCCCGCCACCTCGTAGGCCGTCGCCCGGCCCTCGCGCACCGCGGCGAGCGTCGCGTCCAGCCGCTTCCCGTGGTGCGCGATCAGCTCGTCGACGCGCCGGTGCACCGGCATCCCGCTCGGGCCGTGCGCCGGGAGCAGCACGGCGTCCGGCAGCGTCCGGACCAGCTCCAGCGACGCCAGGAACGCGGCCAGCGGGCTCGCCGAGGGCATCGGCTCCAGCCCCAGCGACGGCGTGATCCGCGGCAGCACGTGGTCGCCGGCGAAGAGCAGCCCGCCGGCCTCGTCGGAGAACACGACGTGCCCGCGGGTGTGGCCCGGCGTCGCGATCGCGCGCAGCGTCCGCGAGCCGGCCGGGTCCTCCCCCACGACGATCTCGGCCCCGTCCTCCAGCCACTCGTCCGGCGGCTCCCAGTGCGCCGGGTCGGGCCGCTGCGGCGGCGCGGCCTCCAGCCGGCGGACGAGGTCCGCGGCGCCCGCCCGCAGGAGCCGGGAGGCGTTCCGCGGCTCCCGCGGCGCCATGATGGCCTCCAGGCTCGGCCGCTCGCCGGCGCCGAGCGCCACCTTCATGCCGAACTCGCGGCGCAGCACGACCGCCTGCGTGTAGTGGTCGCGGTGGACGTGCGTGACGAGGAACCGCCGCACGTCCGGGAACCCGCCGCCCAGCTGCGCCAGCGCGTCGGCCAGCAGGTCGCGGGCCTCCTCCAGGGCCCAGCCGGCGTCCACGACCGTCCAGCCGTCGCCGTCGGCCACCACGTACACGTTGACGGCGCGCAGCCCGTCGTTCGGCAGCGGCAGCGGGACGCGGTACACGTCGGGGGCGCAGCGGTAGACCCCCGGCGCGGTCCAGTCGCCCTCCGGGTCGTCGTCCGCGATCACGGAACCCTCCAGCTCGAACGCCGTTGTTACCGGCGGGTCACAATAGCTCCGCGGCCGCTCCGCGCCCGGCGAGGTGACCGGGTCCACACCACCCGTCGGCGGGTGGTCATCACCCCTGCGGGTGACCTCGTCTCGGCTACTGTCCAGCGCGATGCGATCAGCGCCCCCGTCCGGGGGGCCGCGGGGAGGACGAGCGCACGTGCCTGCCGACGAACAACGCCCCGACGGGGTCGGGGCGCCGTTCCTCACCGTGGCCGAGGTGGCCGACCGGATGCGCGTGTCGAAGATGACGGTCTACCGGCTCGTGCACAGCGGCGAGCTGCCCGCCGTCCGCTTCGGCCGGTCGTTCCGCGTGCAGCGCGGCGCCGTCGACGAGATGATCCGGACCGCAGCCCGCTCCGAGGCCGGCTGACGCGCGCCCGCCGGCCCTGCCACGATTCGGCACGTGCGCCGTCAGGTCTCCGCGAACCTCCAGCTCGACGTCACCGCGCCCGCGCTGCTCGTCCTCCAGCTCGCCGTGGCGACGCACCCCGCCCAGGAACGGCTCACCCTGACCACCGCCGACGGGCTGCTGCCCGTCCGGGAGGTCGTCGGGCCGCACGGCAGCCGCGTGCACGTCGTCGAGGCCCCCGTCGGCCCGCTGGTGGTGCAGTACTCGGCCACCGTCGACGGTGCCCTGCCCGTCCCGGACGGCGGCGAGGCCGACCGGCTCGTCCACATGCGCCCGAGCCGCTACTGCCCGTCCGACCGGCTGCTCGCGACCGCGGCCGCCGAGTTCGGGCACCTCACCGACCCCGCCGCGGTGGTCGCGGCCGTCCGCGCCTGGGTCGCCCGGCGGCTCGTCTACGTCCGCGGCGCCAGCCGTCCCACCGACGACGCCGTCGACACGCTCCTGCAGGGCGAGGGCGTGTGCCGGGACTACGCGCACCTCGTCACCGCGCTCCTGCGGGCCCGCAACATCCCGGCCCGGGTGGCCGCGGTGTACGCGCCCGGGCTCACGCCGATGGACTTCCACGCCGTCGCCGAGGCGTACACCGGCGGGACGTGGCAGGCCGTCGACGCCACCGGCCTCGCGCCTCGCGGTGCCATGCTGCGGGTCGCGACCGGCCGCGACACGTCCGACACCGCGTTCGTGTCGGTGCACGGCGGGCTCGCCGACCTCACCGGCGTGACCGTCGACGCCGTCGCGGACGTGCTGCCGCCCGACGACGGGACCGGGCTCGTCCCGCTGAGCTGAACCGGAGGCCGTCGTGCGGCGCTCCCGAGGAGGTCAGAACGTCCAGCGGGTCGCTCCGCCGGGCGCGACCGTGGCCAGCGCCGTCGCGCGCCGCGGGGTGATGCGGTAGACGTGCCAGGGCGGCGCGCCCGCCGACGGCGCGCTGTAGTCCGCGGTGATCGCGGTGCCGCCCGCGTCCACCCGCGCCGGCCAGCCGCCGGCCACCCACAGCGCGACCAGCTCGGCGACCGTCGCGGGGTCCGTCACCGGCGCCGCCGTGCCGTCGAGGACCAGGTCGAACTCCTTCGTCGCGACGCTCAGCGTGCACCGCGGGTCGCGGGCGAGGTTGCGGCCCTTGCGCGTGCCCTTGCCCGTTTCGAACCAGAACGTGCCGTCGTGCCAGACCGCCCCGACGGCCGTGACGTGCGGGCCGCCGTCGGGGTCGATGGTGGCGAGCCAGCAGGTGTGCCGGTCCGGGCCGCCGTCGCCGGGCGCCTGCGCCACGCCGGCGTCGAGCCGGGTGGTGACGCCGGACCACTCGAGCGCGGGCAGGTCGTACAGGTCGGCGAGGTTCTTCGCATCCATGCCCGTACGACCGGCCGCGACCGGTGATCTCATCGGTCGTCGTGCTCGATCCGGGTCAGGAAGAACTCCCGGACGTCCTCGGCGAGCAGGTCCGGGACCTCCATCGCGGCGAAGTGGCCGCCGCGCTCGAACTCCGACCAGTGCCTGATGTCGTACAGCCGCTCGGCCAGCGGTCGCACCGACTGCGTGATGTCGTGCGCGAACACCGCCACGCCGACCGGCACCGGGCACGGCTCGATCCGCCGCGGGGTGTCGTGGTGCAGCCGCGCCGAGGACGCCGCGGTGGCGGTCAGCCAGTAGAGCGAGACGTCGGTGAGCATCCGCTCGTCGCTGACCGGCGAGCGCGGGTCGGTCCACTGCGCGAAGCGCTCGGCGATCCAGACCAGCTGGCCGACCGGCGAGTCGGTCAGCGCGTAGCCGATGGTCTGCGGGGTGAGGGCCTGCAGCGCCTGGTACGGCGGGCGGTTCGCCATCAGCTGCCTGAGCTTGTCGAGCCGGGCCTCGTCCGACTCGGACAGCTCGACGTCGGCGGCCGGGTCCGGCCGGGTCGGCAGGTAGTTGACGTGCACCCCGACGACCTGCCCGGGTGCCACTGCGCCGAGTGCCAGCGAGATGCCCGCGCCGAAGTCGCCGCCCTGCGCGCCGTAGCGTTCGTAGCCGAGACGGCGCATGAGCTCGGCCCACGCCCGCGCGATCCGGACGACGTCCCAGCCGCGCTCGTGGGTCGGCCCGGAGAACCCGTAGCCCGGGATGGACGGGATCACCAGGTGGAAGTCGCGCGCGAGCGGCTCGATCACGTCGAGGAACTCCAGGAACGACCCGGGCCAGCCGTGGGTGAGGACCAGCGCGATCGCGTCCGGTCGCGGCGACCGGACGTGGACGAAGTGGACGTTCTGGCCGTCGATCTCGGTGGTGAACTGCGGAAGCTCGTTGAGCGCGGCCTCGTGCCCGCGCCAGTCGTAACCGGTGCGCCAGTACTCGGCCAGCTCCTTGAGCCGCGCCAGCGGGAAGCCGTAGTCCCACCCGGCGCCGACGACCTCGTCGGGCCAGCGGGTGCGGGAGAGCCGGTCGGCCAGGTCGTCGATGTCGGTCTGGGGGACGTCGATGCGGAACGGCGTGATCATGGTCTCGACTCCGGAGGATGCTGATGTTGGTACCACCAACGATACACAATCATTGGTGCGTCCAACGAATCCTCCGAGCGGGCACGGCGAAGAGGGAGCCGGCGCCGGGCCGGCTCCCTCCTCAGGCCGGTGTTCTCAGCTGCAGCCGCTGGTGGAGCCGCAGCCCTCACAGACGTAGCACGACCCGGCCGGGCGCATCTTCGTGCCGCAGGTCATGCAGAGCGGCGCGTCGGCGGCCTTGCCCAGGTGCAGCTCCAGCAGCTCGGTGGAGCTGCCGACCTCGACCGGCGCGAGCGACGCGCCGCCCTTCCCCGCCCGCTCCGCGGCCGGCGCGGCGTCCACCGAGGACCGCAGGCCCTCGACGTCGACCTCGCCGTAGCCCTCGGCGACCTGCGCAGCGCGCTCCTCCGCCGAGAAGATCCCCAGCTGGGCACGTTTCTCGTACGTCAGGTGGTCGAGCGCGAGGCGGCGGAACAGGTAGTCCAGCACGCTGGTGGCGATCCGGATGTCCGGGTCGTCGGTCATGCCGGCCGGCTCGAACCGCAGGTTGGAGAACTTCGAGACGTAGAACTCCAGCGGGATGCCGTACTGCAGGCCCACCGAGATGGACATCGAGAACGCGTCCATCACACCGGCGAGCGTGGAGCCCTGCTTGCCGAGCTTCACGAAGATCTCGCCGAGGCCGTTGTCGGGGTACGAGCCGGCGGTGAGGTAGCCCTCCGCGCCGCCGACCGTGAACGACACCGTCTCGCTCGGGCGCTTCTTCGGCAGCCGGCGCCGGACGGGCCGCTGCTCGACCGGGGCGCCGCCTTCTCCGTGCCTTCGCGGACTTGCCCGCGGACAGCGGCTGCCCGACCTTGCAGTTGTCGCGGTAGATCGCGAGCGCCTTCAGCCCGAGCTTCCAGCCCTCGAGGTAGATCTTCTCGACGTCCTCGACGGTGGCCGACTCCGGCATGTTGACGGTCTTGGAGATCGCGCCGGACAGGAACGGCTGGACCGCCGCCATCATCCGGACATGGCCCATCGGGGCGATGGACCGCTCGCCCATGGCGCAGTCGAACACCTCGTAGTGCTCCTGGCGCAGGCCCGGGGCGTCGACGACGTGGCCGTGCTCGCCGACGTACTCGACGATCGCCTCGACCTGCTCCGGCTGGTAGCCGAGCCGCGCGAGCGCCCGCGGCACCGTCTGGTTGACGATCTGCATGGACCCGCCGCCGACCAGCTTCTTGAACTTGACCAGTGCGAGGTCGGGCTCGATGCCGGTGGTGTCGCAGTCCATCATCAGGCCGATGGTGCCGGTGGGCGCGAGCAGCGACGCCTGCGCGTTGCGCCACCCGTTGCGCTCGCCGACCGCGAGGCAGTCCTTCCAGGCGATCGTGGCGAGCTTGTGGATCGGCGCGCTCGCCGGCAGCGTGCGCACGTCGTCGTTGGCCGCGGCGTGCTTGCGCATGACGCGCTGGTGGGCCTCGGCGTTGCGGGCGTAGCCGGCGTACGGGCCGACGACGCCGGCCAGCTCGGCCGAGCGCTTGTACGCCGCGCCCGTCATCAGCGACGTGATGGACGCCGCGAGCGCCTGCCCGCCCTCGGAGTCGTACGCGTGGCCGGTGGCCATCAGCAGCGCGCCGAGGTTGGCGTAGCCGATGCCGAGCTGGCGGAAGGTGCGGGTCACCTCGGTGATCGGCTCGGTCGGGAAGTCGGCGAAGCAGATGGAGATGTCCATCGCCGTGATGATCAGCTCGACGGCCTTCTGGAACCGGACGCCGTCGAACCGGTCGTCGTCGCCGAGGAACTTGAGCAGGTTGAGCGAGGCCAGGTTGCAGCTGGAGTTGTCCAGGTGCATGTACTCCGAACACGGGTTGGACGCGGAGATGCGCCCCGACTCGGGGCAGGTGTGCCAGTCGTTGATGACCCCGTCGTACTGGATGCCGGGGTCGGCGCACTCCCACGCGGCCTGCGCGATGGTGCGGAAGAGCTTCCTGGCCGGGATCCGCTCGACGACCTCGCCGGTCATCCGGGCCCGCAGGCCGAAGTCGGAGCCGGCCTCGACCGCGCGCATGAACTCGTCGTTGACCCGGACGGAGTTGTTGGCGTTCTGGTACTGCACCGACGTGATGTCGGAGCCGCCCAGGTCCATGTCGAACCCGGCGTCGCGCAGCACCCTGATCTTGGCCTCCTCCTTGGCCTTCGTCAGGACGAACTCCTCGACGTCCGGGTGGTCGACGTCGAGCACGACCATCTTCGCCGCGCGCCGGGTGGCGCCGCCGGACTTGATGGTGCCCGCGCTCGCGTCGGCGCCGCGCATGAACGACACCGGCCCGGACGCCGTGCCGCCGGAGGACAGCAGCTCCTTGGACGAGCGGATGCGGGAGAGGTTGAGCCCCGCGCCGGAACCGCCCTTGAAGATCAGCCCCTCCTCGCGGTACCAGTTGAGGATCGACTCCATGGTGTCGTCGACGGCGAGGATGAAGCAGTTGTGCACCCGCAGGCCGGCGGCGAGGAACTCGCCGGACTCGGTCTGGATGTCGTAGACCTCCTGGGCGCCCAGCGGCTCGACGGCCGCGATCTCCAGCCGCCTCACGTCGCGGGCGGGCCGGCCCGGGATGTCGAACGACGCCTCCAGCTCCGCCGCCTTCACCGGGTCGACGAAGCCGATCTCGTCGGCGAAGATCCGCCGGTCGCCGGCGTTCTGGATGCCGATGGTCCACAGGTCGTGCCGGTCCGGGCGCGGTTCGGCCTTCCGTGACACGCGGGCGAAGATGCCGAACCGGCCCAGCAGCGCCTGGACGCCCCGGACCAGCTGCTCGCTGAGCATGTCCATGGCCAGCAGCGTCGAACGCTCGCGCCGCGAGACGTAGCCCTCGGCCTGGAAGAGGCTGCGGAGGTAACACGCCACCACGGGCAGCGGGGCGGTGAACAGGTGCGCCGGGACCGTCATGTCCACACCGCGGGTCAGGAGGCCCCAGCGCGCGACGTACGCCTCCAGCGGCTTGCCGTAGAGCTGCGTGCGGCGGCAGTCGAGCGAGGTGTCCTGAGTCTCGACACGGCGCTCGCCCCGGTGCACGCCGGGGAACACCGAGTCGAGCATCGTGGTGACCCACGCGCGCTCGGCGTCGGTCGCCGTCGTGGCTTCGACCCGAAGTCCGCTGTTGTCGCGACCGACCGAACCGTCGGCCTGCAGCCAGCCGGCCAGCGCGGCCTCGGCGAGCTGCGGCACCTCGATGACCGACTCGCCGAAGGAGTGGGTCCGGTGCCATTCGAGCTGGTCGCCGGGCCGGAGAGTGCCGGCCTCGACCCACCGGCCGGTGCCGGCGCCGGTGCTCTTCCAGACGACGTGGTCGGGCGTGAGGTCGAGCTGGTGGCCCGCCTTCGTGTGCAGCCGGATGACCTCGCGCACGCCGTTGGCCTTGGTCGCGACGATGCTCGTGAGCCCGTGGGCGTCGAACACCTTGGTGCCGACGGCGTCGCGCTCGACCAGCTCGCCGATCGGGACGAGCCCGGCCGGGGTGCTGACCAGGGAGTCGTGGACTAAACACGCGCTAACCTGCTGCGGAGAGCTCGTGCCGACGTTGAACCACACCGGCGAGTTGAAGCTGAACACCTGGTGCAGCAGCATCCACGTCAGCTCGTGGGCGAAGACCTCGCCGTCGGCCTCGGTGGCGAAGTAGCCGTGCTCCGTGCCGGAGCGGTGGTAGACCCCGACCACCCGGTCGATGAGCTGGCGCAGGCTCGACTCGCGCTGCGGGGAGCCCACGGCGCCGCGGAAGTACTTGCTGGTGACGATGTTGGTGGCGTTGACCGACCAGGAGGCCGGGAACTCGACGCCGCGCTGCTCGAAGTTGACCGTGCCGTCGCGCCAGTTGGTCATGACGACGTCGCGGCGCTCCCATGCGACCTCGTCGTACGGGTGCACGCCGGGCGTGGTGTAGATCCGCTCGATCGTCAGCCCGGCCCCCCGGCCGGACTTGGCGGTGCCCTTGCGGCCGCGCCCCGACGCGGCCCCGACGGTCTCGGTCATGCTCTTCCCCTCTTCCTGGCGCCGGCGGGCTGGGGTCCGCCGATGCCATTTCTCCAAGCGGTGCCGGCTGGCTCTGGTGCTTGCGCGACGGTCCGGTGGCGCCTCAGTCGGCCTGGTCGCCTCCGGGGACCCCGCGCAGGTCCGCGATCTCCTTCTCGAAGTCCTCGATCGACGAGAAGGACCGGTAGACGCTCGCGAACCGCAGGTAGGCGACCTCGTCGAGCTCGCGGAGCGGGCCGAGGATCGCGAGCCCGACCTCATGGCTCGGGATCTCGGCGGTGCCGCCCGCGCGGACGGCCTCCTCCACGCGGTGGGCCAGCTGCTGGAGCGCGTCCTCGTCGACGGGTCGGCCCTGGCAGGCCCGGCGGACCCCGCTGACGACCTTGTCGCGACTGAACGGCTCGGTGACCCCGCTGCGCTTGACGACCGCGAGCACGGCCTCCTCGACGGTGGTGAAGCGCCGCCCGCACGCCGCGCAGGAGCGGCGGCGGCGCGTGGCCTTGCCGTCGTCGACCTCACGGGAGTCGATGACGCGACAGTCCGAGTGGCGGCAGAACGGGCAGCGCATCGGGACGATCTCCCTCGCCGGACGACGGCTCCATCGGCAGGTCGAGCCCTACCTGTGGACGAACAACACGAGTGTAACCACAACATGTAGGGGTCGAAACCCGTACGCCCCGACTGTGCAGGGGCGTGTCGTTCGAACCGGGCGAACTGCGCAACATCCGGGGAACGGTGGCCGCGCAGCGTCAGCCGGCGGTTATCCGCAGCACCTGCCCGGGGTGCACCCGCACCGTTGTGAGGGAGTTGTCGGTGACGATCCGCTCGGCCACCGCGGCCAGTTCCGGACCGGCGGCCGCCGGCGCTACGCGCTCCGCGACCTCCCACACCGTGGCCTCCGCCCCCACCGTGACCGCGGTGACGGCCGGGGGGACCGGCTCGGCGGCCACGCGGGCCTGGGTGGCGACCCCGGACAGCACTCCCAGCCCCACCACGACGGCCGCCGCGGCCACCGCGACGCCCAGCCAGGCCAGCAGGCGCGGGACCGGCCGCGGGCCCGCGACCCGCCGGCGGACCAGCAGGCGCGGCCCGCCGGGACGCGGCTCGGCGCGGCGGGCCCGGCGCACCACGTGCGGCCGCTCCGCCTCCGCCGGACGCACCCCCACCGGAACGACGCCGGGCCGGACCGGGCGCGGGCCGCGGGCCCGCCTCCGGGGCCGGACGGGAACCCGCCCCGGGACGCCGGGGCGCCCGCCGCCGTCCGGACCGCCGCCGGCGGCCCCGATCTCACCGGGCCGCCCGCTCACCTCGTGCTCGTGCATCCCGCCGCCTCCGCTTCCGCCGCTCGTGGCCGAGTGAACAGGTGTTCGAACGAACGTCTGTGCGATGTCTACCACCGGGGTCCGACAGAATCGAGAAAAGGGGGCGTGTCGTTCGAACATGTGTTTGGCGGAGGCCGTGATCGGGGCTACCTTCGTGCCGACGGCGGTGGCCCGGGCGGGTAACCCATCGGCGCCACCGGCACGAGCACGCCGCCGACCGCGGCAGACGAGGAGGCACGAGCAGATGGCACGGGACGACCCCGGCAGCGGAGCCGGTCGCGAGGCCGGTTCCGGCCCGGCCGCCGGCGCGGAGGTGCGGCCCGCCGCCACCACGCAGGTCACCACGTTCCCCGACCCGCCCACCGAGCCGGCCGGGCTCACCCCCCGCCAGCGCAAGGTGCTGGAGGTCATCCGCGACTGGGTCGACCGGTTCGGCTACCCGCCCAGCGTCCGCGAGATCGGCGACGCCGTGGGCCTCACCTCGACGTCCTCGGTGCACCACCAGCTGCGCACCCTCGAACGCAAGGGCTACCTGCGCCGCGACCCGAACCGCACGCGCGCGGTCGATGTCCGCGGCCCCGACGAGACGCCCGACGCCGAGGACGCCGCCGCCGGACCGGCCGAGAGCGCCGCGGGCGACCTGCGGCCCTCCCCGGCGTTCGTGCCGCTGCTCGGCAACATCGCCGCCGGTGGCCCGATCCTCGCCGAGCAGGCCGTCGAGAGCGTGTTCCCGCTGCCCCGGGAAATCGTCGGCGAGGGCACGCTGTTCCTGCTGAACGTCCGCGGCGACTCGATGATCGAGGCCGCCATCACCGACGGCGACTGGGTGGTCGTGCGGCAGCAGCCGGTGGCGGAGAACGGCGAGATCGTGGCCGCGATGATCGACGGCGAGGCCACCGTCAAGACGTTCAAACGTCGCGACGGGCACGTCTGGCTGATGCCGGCCAACCCGGCCTACGACCCGATCCCGGGCGACGACGCCACGGTGCTTGGCCGGGTGGTGGCGGTGCTGCGCCGGCTCTGACCGCGCGGGGGCTCATCGTCGCCGCAGCGCGCCGCGCAGCCCGATCGCGGCCGCGACCAGCAGCAACAGCCCCACCACAACACCTCCGCCGATCGCCGCCGGGAGCCACTCCGGGGCGGTCGGCGGTGCCGTGTCCGGGGTCGTGTCCGGGGCCGCCGCCGGGGGCAGCGGCTCGGGTGCCGTCGTGGTCGCGGGGGTGCCGCCGGGGGCCAGCGCCGCCGCGCCGGGCACGGCCCGCAGCCGTCCGGGCTCGCCGCCGCGGGTCTCCGAGCCGGAGAGCAGCGTGCCGTCGGCTTCGAACGCCACGGCCTCGCCCTGCGGCTCGCCGGGCAGCGGCACCTGCACGGGCGGCTGCTGCAGCGCCGCGACGAGGTCGCGTCGCGCACCGGGTAGAGCCAGGCGTCGGTGTAGCTGCGCAGGGCGACGACCGCGCCGTCGGCGCTCATCGCGGCGCCCGTGACCACCCGGCTGCCGATGCCGCCGACCGGCCCGCCCTCCGTGGTCGACGGCGGGAACGTCACCTCGCCGATCCGGACGAGCGGGGTCGGGCCCTCGCCCTCCGGCGGTTCGGCGGTGCGGTAGACGCCCGCGCGCGATGTCCTTGGTGACCACCACCGGCCGGCCCTGCGTGTCGACGAGCAGCGCCTCCGCGTCGTGCGGGCCGTCGGGGTAGGTGAGCCGGTGCAGCCGCGGCTCGCCCCGGGACGGCACGACGACCACGGCGATCGTCGTGCGGCGGCGTTCGTTGTCGCCGGTGTCGGCCACCCAGAACGCGCCGTCCGGCCCGAGCGCGAGGTCCTCGGCGTCGTACGGGTCGACGTCCGCGGTGCGCCGGTCGGTGACGGAGCAGTCGTCCGGGTCGAGCCGGAGCAGGTCGACGCGCCGGCCGCCGTCGCTCATCGCCCAGACCGCGCCGTCGCGCACGACCAGCCCGGACAGCTCGTCGAGCCGCGCGTCGTCGACGGTGCAGCGGACCTGCGGCGGGGGCGCGGCGACCGGGGCGGCCGCCGCGAGCGTGAGCGCCCCCGCGACGAGCAGCGGGATCAGCGCGCGGCGTCCTTGGCCGCGGCGGCGCCCGCCTGGGCGTACGGCAGCACCGCGGTGGCGAGCTCCGCGCCGACCCGCGCGTGCAGGCGGGTGCCGTGCGGGGTGTGCTCCTCGGCGAGCACCTCGCCCTCCGCGTGCACCCGCGCGACCAGCGAGCCCTTGGCGTACGGGAGCAGCAGCTCGACGTCGACCTCGGGCCGCGGCAGCAGCTCGGCCACCCGGTCGCGCAGCCGGGCGACGCCGTCGCCGGTGCGCGCCGAGACGAACACGGCGTCGTGCTTGAGCAGGTGCCGCAGCCGGGCCAGCTGCAGGTCGCCGGCCGCGTCCGTCTTGTTGACGACGATCAGCTCGCGCGGCATCGAGCCGTGCTCCTCGCCGATCTCGACGAGCACCTGGCGGACCGCCTTGATCTGGTCCTCCGGCAGCGGGTCGGACGCGTCGACGACGTGCAGCAGGAGGTCGGCCTGCACGGTCTCCTCCAGCGTGGACCGGAACGCCTCGACGAGCTGGTGCGGCAGGTGCCGCACGAACCCGACGGTGTCGGTGAGCGTGTACGTGCGCCCGTCCGTGGTGGACGTACGGCGGGTGGTGGGGTCGAGGGTGGCGAACAGCGCGTCCTCGACGAGCACCCCGGCCCCCGTGAGGGCGTTGAGCAGGCTCGACTTGCCGGCGTTGGTGTAGCCGACGATCGCGACGGACGGCACGTCGTGGCGCCGGCGCTCGCCGCGCTGCGTCTCGCGCACCTGCTTCATGCCGGAGATCTCGCGGCGCAGCTTGGACATGCGGCTGCGGATCCGGCGGCGGTCCAGCTCGATCTTCGTCTCACCGGGGCCGCGGCCGCCGATGCCGACACCGCCGGCCGCGCGGCCGCCGACCTGCCGGGACAGCGCCTCACCCCAGCCGCGCAGGCGCGGGAGCAGGTAGGACAGCTGCGCCAGCTCCACCTGCGCCTTGCCGTCCTTGGAACGGGCGTGCTGGGCGAAGATGTCGAGGATCAGCGCGGTGCGGTCGATCACCTTGACCTTGAGCTTGTCCTCCAGCTGGCGCAGCTGGCCGGGCGAGAGCTCGCCGTCGCAGATCACGGTGTCGGCGCCGGCGTGCTGCACGGCGGCGCGCAGCTCCTCGACCTTGCCGGAGCCGATGTAGGTGGCCGGGTCGGGCCGGGGACGGCGCTGCACCAGGCCTTCGAGCACCTGGGAGCCGGCGGTCTCGGCCAGCCGGGCCAGCTCGGCGAGCGAGGCGTTGGCCTGCTCGGACGTGCCCTCGGTCCAGACCCCGACGAGCACTACGCGCTCCAGGCGCAGCTGCCGGTACTCGACCTCGGTGACGTCGGTGAGCTCGGTGGACAGCCCCGCGACGCGGCGCAGCGAGCTGCGCTCCTCCAGCTCGTAGTCGCCCTGCGTGGGGCGGAGCTCGTCGTCGGAGACGGACAGGGCGGGTTCAGTCATCGTGGAAGTCATGCTCCCACGACAACGCCGGGACGTCGCCCACGATTCCGGCGTGCCGCGCTCAGACGGCGGCGCGTGCGGGCTCCCGGTCGGCGGCGGCCCACCACTCGCGGGTCAGCTCGCCGTGGGCCACGAGCACGGCCGGGCCGTGCAGGAACGTGGTGGCCTCCTCGACCGTGACACGCAGCCGCCCGCCGGGGGCGTGCACGGCGACGGTGCCGGTGGCCCGGCCGGCGTGCCGCAGCGCGGCGACGACGGCCGCGACGGTGCCGGTGCCGCAGGAGCGGGTCTCCCCCACGCCGCGCTCGTGCACGCGCATGACCACCTCGCCGGAGGCGTCCACCGGCGACACGAACTCGACGTTGACGCCGTGCGGGAACAGGGCCGGGTCGTGGCCGGGCGGGCGGGTGAGGTCGAGCCCGTCGATCGCCGCGCCGGTGACGCAGGCCAGGTGCGGGTTGCCGACGTCCACGGCGATCCCGGGGAACGCGACGCCGTCGATGCTCGCGGTGCCCGCCTCGCCGACGGTGGCCGGGCCCATGTCGACGGTGATCTCCTCGCCCGTGACGCGCACGGTGCGCACGCCCGCGCGGGTGCCCACCGGCAGCTCCCCGGCCGTCAGCAGGCCGGCGTGCTCCAGGTAGCGCGCGTAGACCCGCACGCCGTTGCCGCACATCTCCGCGACGCTGCCGTCGGCGTTGCGGTAGTCCATGAACCACTCGACACCGGGCACCGGCTCGGGGCCGTCGCCGAGCGCCGCCCAGCGGACGACGCGCAGCACCCCGTCGGCGCCGAGGCCGCGGCGGCGGTCGCAGAGCGCGGCGACGCGGGCCGGCGTGAGGTCCAGCAGGCCGTCCGGGTCGGGCAGCACGACGAAGTCGTTCTCGGTGCCCTGCCCTTTGCTGAAGCCGAGCCCTTTGCTGAACTGCACGTCACGAGGGTACGCGGCCGGTCGCCGCGGCCAGCGCGCATGTCACGAGGTCGGGCGCGGCGCCGTCCAGCCAGCGGATCCGCTTGTCGCGGCGTAACCAGGAGCGCTGCCGCCGGACGAACCGCCGCGTCGCGCGCACGGTCTCGGCGGCGGCCGTCGGGAGGTCGCCGTCGCCGTCGAGCGCGGCGAGCACCTGCTGGTAGCCCAGCGCCCGCGACGCCGTGCGCCCTCGCGCAGCCCGGCGGCGAGCAGCCCGCGCGTCTCGGCGACGAGCCCGGCGGCGAACATGCGTGCGACCCGGCGCGCGACCCGCTCGTCGAGCACGTCGGTCGGCCGGTCGACGCCCAGCAGCACGGCGTCGTAGCGCGGTGTGCCGGTGGCGGGCAGCGTGGCCCGGAACGGCCCGCCGGTGAGCGCGATGACCTCCAGCGCACGCACGATCCGGCGCCGTTGGTCGGGAGGACGGCTGCGGCGGCCGCCGGGTCGAGGGCGGCCAGGCGGGCGTGCAGGCCGCGGCGCCCTTCTCGGCCAGCTCGGCCTCCAGCTCCGCGCGCAGGTCCGGGTCGGTGCCGGGGAAGTCCAGCTCGTCGACGACGGCCTGCACGTAGAGCCCCGAGCCGCCGACCAGCACCGGTGTGCGCCCGGCCGCGCGCAGCCGCTCCACCGCGGCCCGGGCGGCGCGCTGGTAGGCCGCGACCGACGCCGTCTCGGTGACGTCGAGGACGTCGAGCAGGTGGTGCGGTACCCCTTGGCGCTCGGCCGGGCCGAGCTTGGCCGTGCCGATGTCCATGCCGCGGTAGAGCTGCATCGCGTCGGCGTTGACGACCTCGCCGCCCAGCTCCCGGGCCAGCGCGATGCCCAGCTCCGACTTGCCGGTGGCCGTCGGGCCGACCACCGCGACCAGCGGCGGAGCGTTCACGCGGGGGTCCAGACGGCGACGTGGTAGGCCACGCCGAAGGGCACCGACGAGTGCAGCAGCTCGCCGCGCCACGGACGGCCGGCCGTCGCGCCGGCGAGCACCTGCCACGGCGCCCGCCCGGCCGCCAGCAGGGCGGTGCCGAGCGCGGGGTCGAGCGCGGCGAGCGCGTCCCGGTCGGCGGTGCGCAGCGCGGCGGCGACGGCGGCGTCGAACGGGCCCGCCCGCTCGTCCAGGTAACCGGGGGCCTTCTCGGGTGTGGGTGGCGGCGCCGTCGCCGACGACGAGCAGGCCCACCGGCTCCGGGCCGGCCGCCTCGGCCGCGAGCGCCGCGCCCAGCGCCAGGCAGGCATCCGCGGGCGCGCCGGGGGCCACCAGCTCGCCCCGGACCGTCACGGACGCGCCCGTCGCCTGCGCGGCCCACCCGGCCACGAGCAGCGGCAACGGCAGGTCCGGGTCGACGGGCCCGGCCGCGTCCGGGGCCAGCGCGACGGCGACGTCGGCGCCGAACCCGGCGAACGTCCCCCGGGTCTCGGGGCCGACCGTGCGCCGCCCGCCGCGTCCGCGCCGACCGCGATCCACCGTTCGGCGGCGCCCGCCAGCCGCCGGGCGGCGGCGACGCACGCCTCCCGCAGCGCGGCGGTCTCGGCCGCCGCGCCCGTCGCCAGCTCCGGGACGAGCAGCGGCGGCTCGGGCAGGACCACGGCCATCGAGAGCACGGGAACGAGGGTATGGGGGCCCGGCTCGGCGCCCCGAAAGGCCCGTCCGCTGCGCTGCGCCCGTCCGGGCTGTTCCCGTGGGCCTCCAGAGCTGTTTGAATCGCGGACGCCCTCCGGTCGAACCGGCCGTTGCGGGCAGATGTGCACGGCTCCGCCCGCGGGCGGGGCGCCCGCCGTCCGCGGCGGGCCGAAGTGAGGAGGACGACGGTGTCGGAGCAGCAGAGGACCGGAGACCCGGACCAGACGAGCACCGCGAACAGCCCGGCCGACGGGCCCGAGACGGCGACGCCGCCGGCCCCCGCACACCCCGGGGCCGCGTCGAGTGCGGGTGCGGGCGCCGAGCCCAGCGCCGACATCGAGGCGGGAGCCGCGTCCCCGGCCTTCGCGGCCGACTCCCCCGTGCACCCCGGCGCCGCTGCTGCCGGCGAGGACCCGCCCGCGGCCGAGGAGCGGCCCGTCCCGGCGCCGCCGCCCGCGGCCGAGCCGCCGCCGGTGCCCGCGCCGCCCGCCGCCGAGCCGGCGCCCGTCCCCGAGCCGGTGCACGCCGCGCACCCGGCCACCGTCGGGCCGGCGAGCCCGGACCCGGGCCGCTGGGGCCGCGTCGACGACGACGGCACCATCTACGTGCGCACGGCCGACGGCGAGCGGGTGGTCGGCTCGTGGCAGGCCGGCACGCCCGAGGAGGGGCTCGCCCACTTCGCGCGCCGGTTCGACGACGTGCTCACCGAGGTCGAGCTGATCGCCAACCGGCTCGCGGCCGGCGGCGGCGACCCGAAACAGGCGCTGAGCAGCGCGAAGGGCCTGCGCGACGGGCTCGGCGAGGCCGCCGTCGTCGGCGACCTGGCCGGGCTGGGCGCGCGGCTGGACGAGCTGGTGACGCAGGCCGAGGCGGCCGTCGGGGCCGCGCGCGCCGCCCGCGACGCCCAGCGCGCCACGGCCGTCGCCCGCAAGGAGGAGCTGGCCGCCGAGGCCGAGTCGCTCGCCACCGACGCCACCCAGTGGAAGGCCGCGGGCGACCGGTTCAAAGCGATCCTCGAGGAGTGGCGGACGATCCGCGGGATCGACCGCAAGACCGACGAGCAGCTGTGGAAGCGGTTCGCGAAGGCCCGCGAGTCGTTCAACCGGCGCCGCGGCTCGCACTTCGCCGACCTGGACCGGCAGCGCGCCGCGGCGAAGTCGCGCAAGGAGGAGCTGGTCGTCGAGGCCGAGAAGCTCGGCGACTCCGACGACTGGGGCCCACCGCCGCCCGCTTCCGCGAGCTGATGACCGACTGGAAGGCGGCCGGGCGCGCCCAGAAGGACGCCGACGACGCGCTGTGGCAGCGCTTCCGGGCCGCGCAGGACCACTTCTTCAGCCGCCGCTCCGGCACCTTCGCCGAGCGGGACGCCGAGTTCGCCCAGAACGCGGAGGCCAAGCGGGCGCTGCTCGTGGAGGCCGAGCGGATCGACACCGGCGACCCGGCGGCCGCCCGCGCCGCCCTGCGCGACGTCCAGGAGCGGTGGGAGGACATCGGCAAGGTCCCACGCGACGACATCCGGCCGCTGGAGGCCCGGCTGCGGGCCGTCGAGGACAGGGTGCGCGACGCCGCCGACCGGCAGTGGCGGCGCAGCGACCCCGAGGCGGAGGCCCGCGTCGCGCAGTTCCGGGAGCGGGTGGCCCAGTTCGAGGCGCAGGCCCAGAAGGCCCGCGCCGCCGGGGATGCGCGTCGCGCCGAGCAGGCCGAGAGCCAGGCCGAGCAGTGGCGGGAATGGCTCGCGACGGCCGAGCAGTCCGTCCAGCAGCGCTGAGTCCGACTCTCCCGTCACGGAAGGCAACAGGGTTTCTGAACCCCCGCTGAGAGCGGCAGAACTCTCCCCTCGCGTAAGGGTATGTTCCGGCGGTCCGCGCCCCGCCGGAGCACTTCGGGAGAACGATGACATCGCTGCGGGGACATCGTTCGACCCGCACCGCAACAGCCTCGACCTCCTGCGCCTGACGCTGGCCGTCACGGTCGCCGCGTCGCACGGGATGGCGATCCACACCGGCTGGCAGCCCCGCTGGGGCCTCTCGACGCTCGGCGACTTCGGGCTCGACGGGTTCTTCGTGCTCAGCGGGTTCCTGGTGACGCGCAGCCTGCTGAAGCTGCGCTCGTTCCCGCGCTACGCGTGGCACCGGTTCGTGCGGATCATGCCGGGCTTCTGGGTGTGCCTGCTCGTGGTCGCGATGGTCGTCGCGCCGGCCGCGGCGGTGCTGCGCGGGCTCCCGGTCTGGACGCCGTTCACCGGTGAGCCGTCGGCGGTCCGGTTCGTGCTCGCGAACGCCGGGCTGCTGATGGTGCAGTACGACATCGCCGGGATCCTCGACGCACCCCGCGCGGCGGCAGCTTCGACGGCGCGCTGTGGAGCCTGTTCTTCGAGGGTTCTGCTACCTGCTGGTCGCCACGCTGGGCCTGCTCGGGCTGCTCACCCGCAGGCGGTGGCTCGTCGTGGCGCTGGCCGGCCTGCTCGTGGCGCTGACGGCCCTGCAGG
The DNA here is from genome assembly GCA_001942415.1 of Pseudonocardia sp. CNS-139. Lineage (GTDB taxonomy): Bacteria > Actinomycetota > Actinomycetes > Mycobacteriales > Pseudonocardiaceae > Pseudonocardia. Next base: position 32,314 of record MKJX01000176.1, on the reverse strand, counting down.
AGGCCGGCGTGCCGGTGCTGCTCAACGAACGCGTCCTGCGGCTGGTGCTCGTGTTCCTGCTCGGCACGCTCGCCCACCTGTACGCGCACCGCGTCCCGGTGCACGGCGGGCTCGCCGCGGCGGCCGCCGCCCTGTTCCTGGTGAGCGTCGCGGCGTTCGACGACTACCGCGTGCTCGGCGCCGTGCCGCTGGCCTACCTGCTGCTCTGGTTCGGGACGTGTTTCCCCTGGCCGTGGTCGATGCGCGCCGACGTGTCGTACGGCGTGTACATCTACCACTGGCCGCTCTTCCAGCTGCTCGGCCTGAGTGCGCTGGGCGCCCTGCCGACCGCGCTGTTCGTGCGGCCGGGCTGGTGCTCGTGCTGGGCCCGGCGGCGCTGTCCTGGTACCTCGTGGAGAAGCCCGCGCTGGGCTGCAAGAACAGCCCGTTCCCCGACCGGGTGGCGGCGGCGTTCCGCCGGCGCTCCCGCACGGAGGCCCCCGCCCCCGGCTGACGGACGCCCTCGACCGCACACACCTGCGGGACTCGGCACACACGTCCGGACGTGTGTGCCGAGTCCGGAAGGTGTGTGCGGTGGTCTCAGCGGCGGCCGGCGATCCGGACCCAGGTCACCGCCAGCACCAGCACCGCGAGGACCGCCAGCACCAGCCCGGGCCCGGGGCCGGTGGCCCCGGCCGTCACCGCGACCTGGCGCGACCAGATGGCCCACAGCCCCGTCACCACCGAGACCCCGCAGCCGACGGCCGCCAGCCAGGCCAGCGCCCACCAGCGCGTCGCGAGCGCGAGCGCCGAGACGACCAGCCCGAACCCCAGCGAGGTGAGGGCGAAGAGCGGCGGGAGCAGGCCCAGCGCGACGGTGCCGGCCAGCACCTGCCAGCCCTGCGCCGCGCCCGTCCACGGCAGGACCAGCGCGGCGACCAGCACGAGCATCGCGACGGCCACGACCATCGCGGCGGGGCCCGGGTCGGTGCGCCGGTCGCGCACCCGGACCGGGCGGCTCAGCTCCTCGTCGAGGGCCGCGAGCTCCTCGGGCACCTTCGGCTCGTCCACGGTGCTCCCCTCCGTCCCGCTCACCGGCTCACCCCGCAGACCTGCCCGGCCGGGTCGGCCGGCTGCTGCGCCGGCACCCCGAACGACGGCAGGCCCAGCCCCGTGGCGGCGCCGGCACCCGGCCGGGTACCCGCCTCGTGCGCGTCTCCCGCGCGCGTGCGCCGGTGGGCGAGCGGCGGGCCGTCGGCGACGAGGTGGTGCGGCGCGCCGTAGGTGACCACGGTCTCGACGACGTCGCCCGGCCGGACGGGCCGGTCGCCCGGCGCGAAGTGCACCAGCCGGCCGTCCCGGGCGCGGCCGCTCATCCGGCGCGTGGCGCCGTCCTTGCGGCCCTCCCCCGTGGCGACCAGCACCTCGACCGCCGAGCCTCCAGCGCCCGGTTCTGCGCCCAGGAGACCTCCTCCTGCAGCGCGACCAGCCGCTCGTACCGCTCCTGGACGACCGCCTTGGGCAGCTGGTCGGGCAGGCCGGCGGCGGGGGTGCCGGGCCGGGGCGAGTACTGGAACGTGAACGCCTGCGCGAACCGGGCCTGCGCGACGACGTCGAGCGTGGCCCGGAAGTCGTCCTCGGTCTCGCCGGGGAACCCGACGATGACGTCGGTGGAGATCGCGGCGTGCGGGATCGCGGCGCGCACCTCGTCGAGGATCGCGAGGTAGCGCTGCGACCGGTAGGAGCGGCGCATCCGGCGCAGCACGTCGTCGGAGCCGGACTGCAGCGGCATGTGCAGCTGCGGGCACACGTTCGGCGTCTCGGCCATCGCGGCGATCACGTCGGAGGTGAAGTCGCGCGGGTGCGGCGAGGTGAACCGGACCCGCTCCAGCCCGTCGACGCCGCCGCAGGCCCGCAGCAGCTTCGCGAACGCGCCGCGGTCCCCGAACTCGGCGCCGTAGGAGTTGACGTTCTGCCCGAGCAGCGTGACCTCCAGCACGCCGTCGGCGGCCAGTGCCTCGACCTCGGCGAGCACGTCGCCGGGACGGCGGTCCTTCTCGCGGCCGCGCAGCGACGGGACGATGCAGAACGTGCAGGTGTTGTTGCAGCCCACGGAGACCGACACCCAGCCGGCGTAGGCGGACTCGCGCCGCGCCGGCAGCGTGGACGGGAAGACCTCCAGCGACTCGGCGATCTCCACCTGGGCGGCCGCGTTGTGCCGGGCCCGCTCCAGCAGCACCGGCAGCGCGTGCACGTTGTGGGTGCCGAACACGACGTCCACCCAGGGCGCGCGCCGCACGATCGTGTCGCGGTCCTTCTGCGCGAGGCAGCCGCCCACCGCGATCTGCATGCCGGGGTGCGCGGCCTTGACCGGGCGCAGGTGGCCGAGGTTGCCGTAGAGCCGGTTGTCGGCGTTCTCCCGGACGGCGCACGTGTTGAACACGACGACGTCGGCCTCGTCCGACTCCGACCGCGTGTAGCCGGCGGCCTCCAGCAACCCGGCCATCCGCTCGGAGTCGTGCACGTTCATCTGGCACCCGTAGGTGCGGATGGCGTAGCTGCGGGACACCTCAGCAGCGTATGCCTGCAAGCGACCGTCGACCGAGGCGGCCGGGCACGGCAGGATGCCGCATGCACGGGGGGCGCGGCCGGGTGGATCGGCGGACGGTCCTGCGCACGTTCGGCGCCCTCGGCCTGCTGGCGGCGGTACCGGCGGCGGTGGCGGCGTGCGCCTCGCCGTACGCGACGGCCCGGCTCACGCTCGCGACCGGCGGCACGCAGGGCGTCTACTACGCCCTCGGCAACGTGCTCGCCGACGTCTGGCGCGCCCGGCTCGGCCTCGACACCCGGCCCGAGGTGCTCTCCACCGCGGGGTCCGTCGACAACCTGCGGCTGCTCACGGCCGGGCGCGCCGACGTCGTGTTCAGCCAGGTCGACACGGCCGCCGACCAGCTCCAGCGCACCCGGGCGGGCGACCCGCACGAGCTGCGCGCGCTCGCCCGGATCTACGACGACGTCGTGCACGTCGTGGTGCCGGCCGAGTCGCCGGCGACGTCGCTGGTCGGGCTGCGCGGCTCCCGCGTGTCGGTCGGGGCGCCGGAGTCGGGGGTGGCCGTCATCGCGCGGCGGCTGCTCGCGGTGGCCGGGCTGGCGCCCGACGTCGACTTCCGGACGTTCCAGCTCGGCATCAACGACTCGGTCGCGGGGCTGGAGAGCGGCGAGCTCGACGCCTTCTTCTGGGTCGGCGGGCTGCCCACCGAGGGCGTCACGCGACTGGCCGCGGCCCGGCCGATCCGGCTCCTCGACCTGGACGACCTCATCGGCCCGGTCCGCGACGCCTACCCCGTGTACGCGCCGGGCACCGTCCCGGCCGGGAACTACCGCATCTCCGAGCCGATCACCACGCTGCTCGTCCGCAACTTCCTCCTCGTCGCCCGCACGATGCCGGACGACATGGCGTACGCGCTGGTGGAGAGCCTGTTCGCGGCCCAGGAGCAGCTCACGGCCGCGAGCCCGGCGGCACTCACGATCGACCCGCGCTCCGGGATCGGGACCCAGCCGGTGCCGCTGCACCCCGGCGCCGAGCGGTTCTTCCAGGCGATGAAACCCATCTGAGACCTCCTCAGTACGCACTCGGGAGACTGACGGAGAGGCCTCTTCACCGACCGACTCTGGGGGCGGAGCCGTCGTGAACCCGACCGTCGCACGGGCCCGCCACGGCCATCCCGGCCTCTTCTGGTTCGCGGTTGTCATGGCCGCGCTCACGGTCGTCACGGCGGTGCTGGCCGTCGTCGACCAGCGCGTGGTGCTCGGCGAGCCGGTCTGGTTCAAGCCGCTGCGGTTCGCGGTCTCGTTCACGCTGTACGCGGGCACGCTCGCGTGGATGCTCGCCCGGCTGCCCGGCCGCGGGATGCGGGCCACCGGCTGGGTGCTCGTCGTGACCTCGGCGATCGAGATGGCGATCATCGTCGGCCAGGCCGCGCGCGGCACGCGCAGCCACTTCAACTACGAGGACATGTTCAGCACGCGGCTGCTCGGGATCATGGCTGCGACGATCGTGGTGCTGTACCTGGCGACGATCGCCGTCGCGCTCCGGTTCCTGCGCGAGCGCCGCACCGGCCCGGACGCCACCGCCACGGCCGTGCGGCTCGGGCTCGTCGTCGGGGTGGCCGGGCTGACCGTCGGGGTGGTCATGGCGGCGCTCGGGGCGCACGCCGTCGGCGTGCCGGACGGCGGCCCGGGGCTGCCGTTCACGGGGTGGAGCACCGTCGGCGGGGACCTGCGGATCGGGCACTTCCTGGGCATGCACGCCCTGCAGCTGCTGCCGCTGCTGGCCGCCGGGCTCGCCGGGACGCCGCGGCTCGACGAACGCGGCCGGGCCGACGTCGTGCGGGTGGCCGCGGCCGGCTACGGCGGGCTCGTGCTGCTCGTCACCTGGCAGGCGCTGCGCGCGCAGCCGCTGCTCGCCCCGGACGCGCTCACGCTCGCCGCGCTCGCGGTGGTGGTCGCCGGCACCGGGGCCGCGCTGGGCGCCGTGCTGCGCGCGGCCGCCCGCCGGACCTCCCGCCGTCCCGCCGTACCCGTCGCCGCCTGATCCCGTCGCCAGACCCGGAGGCCCCGTGGACCCGCAGCTGCTCTTCGCCCTCACGTTCCCGCTGGCCGCGCCGTTCTGGGCGCTGATGATCCTGGCGCCGGGCTGGTCGGTGACGCGGCGGGTGATCGGCTCGCCGCTCATCGTGGTGCCGCCGGCGCTGGTCTACGCCGCGCTGGTGCTGCCCCGGTTCGGCGAGGTGCTGGCCGCGGTGGCGAGGCCCGACCTGCCGGGGGTGATGGCGCTGCTGGGCGCCCCGACCGGGGCGGCGATCGGCTGGGCGCACTTCATCGCGCTGGACCTGTTCCTGGGCCGCTGGGTCTACCTGGACTCGCGCGAGCGCGGCATCCACCCGCTGGTCGTGGCCCCGGTACTGGTGCTGACGATCCTGCTGGCCCCGCTCGGCCTGCTCGCCTACCTGCTCCTGCGCGCCGTCCTCCGCACCCGCCCCCACGTCCCCGCCTGAACCCCGCGAGTCGCCGGAAAAGTGCACGCGAGTCGCGGGAAAAGTGCACGCGAGTCGCGCCGGGCGGCGTCAGTGCGGGGCCTCGGGCCCGTCGGCGTCCGGGACCTCCGGGTCCGGGCGCGGCAGCCGGGCCACCACCCGCAGCCCGCCGCCGGCCGGCAGCTCCAGCAGCAGCTCACCGCCCGCGACCTCCAGGGTGCGGGCGGCGATCGCGAGCCCGAGCCCCGAGCCGTCGACGTTGCTCTGCGCGGGGCTGCGCCAGAACCGCCCGGTGGCGCGTTCCAGCTCGTCGGGGGCCATGCCGGGGCCGGTGTCGCGCACGGTCAGCTCGACGTGCGTCGGGGTCGTCCCGGTGCGGACGGTGATCGTCCCGCCGGACGGGGTGAACTTGACCGCGTTGTCGAGCACGGCGTCGAGCACGGTCTCGATCGCCCCGGCCGACGCGAGCACCTTGAGCCCGGGCCGCCCGCCGCGCACGAGGTGCAGGTCCATGTGCTCGGCGAGCGGGCGCCACGCGTCGAGCCGGTCGGTCACCGCCGGGTCGACGTCGGCGACGACCGGCGGGGCCGTGCGCTCGGCGCGGGCCAGCGCGAGCAGCCCGTCGAGCAGCGTCGAGAGCCGCTCGGCCTCCTCCAGCGCGGCGGTGTGGTCCTCGGCGGCGGACGCGTCGACGTGCCCGTCGAGGTTGGACAGCCGCAGCCGCAAGGCGGTGAGCGGGTTGCGCAGCTGGTGGCTCGCGTCCGCGACGACGCGCGCTGCGCGGCGTAGGCCTGGGTCACGGTCGCGGCCATCCGGTCGAACGACACCGAGAGCCGCCGCAGCTCCGGCGGGCCCGACCCGTCGGCGACCGGGGCCGGCTCGGCCCCGGCGAGCACGGCCGCCGCGACCCGGCCGGTGCCCTCGTCGAGCCGGCGGACCGGGCGCAGGATCCACCGCACGATCGGCAGCGCGACCAGCACCCCGAGCACGAGCGCGAGCAGCCCGGCGGCCGCCACCACCGACCACACGCCCAGCTCGTTGGCGCGCAGCGCGGCGGTGGGCGACACGGTGACCGTCACGCCGCGGATCTCGGTGTCCACGAGCACCGGCTCGGCGAGCACGAGCGGTCGGTCGTCCCAGGGCAGGAAGAGCGGGTAGCCCTCGGACGACCGGTTGGCCAGCGCCAGCTCGACCCGCTCCCGGCCGGCGGCGTCCAGCTCCGGCGGGGGCCGCCGGGACGACGCGACAAGCCGCCTGTCGCGGTCGAGCACCAGCACGGCCACGCCGTACACGGAGTCGTAGCGCGCCAGCTCGGCCTCCAGCCCGGTGGTGTCGGCCTCGGTGATCGGCCGCTCCGCCAGCGAGGCGTAGAAGATCGTGTCGGTGAGCTGCTCGGTGAAGAACCGCAGCTGCCGCGACGACGCGTCGGCCAGCGCGAGCGGCACCCCGAGCCCGACGGCCAGCAGCCCGACCAGGAACAGCACGATCACCAGGAGCCGGGCGCGCACGCGCTCGTCACTCCCCGCCGGAGGCGCCCGCGTCGGCGCCCATCCGGTAGCCGACCCCGCGCACGGTCTGCACCAGCTCGGGCCGGCCGAGCTTGGTGCGCAGCGTCGCGACGTGCACGTCCAGCGTGCGGTTGGCGCCCGGCCAGGTGCGCCCCCACACCTCGGCGACGATCTGGTTGCGCGTGCACACCGCGCCGCCCGCCCGCGCCAGCAGCGCGAGCACCTGGAACTCCTTGCGGGTCAGCGTGACCGGCCGGCCGTCGACGGTGACGGTGTGTTTGTGCAGGTCGGCGGTGACGTCACCGACCGTGACGACGTCCTCGGGTCCGGTGGTCGTGGTGGCCCGGTGCCTGCGGTGCACCGCGTGCACCCGGGCCAGCAGCTCGCCGATCACGTAGGGCTTGACCAGGTAGTCGTCCGCCCCGGAGTGCAGCCCGAGGATGCGGTCGTCCACCTCGCCGCGCGCCGACACGACGATCACCGGCACGTCGCTGACCTCGCGGATCGCCCGGCAGACGTCGACGCCGTCGATGTCGGGCAGGCCCAGGTCGAGCAGCACGACGTCCACTCCGCCGAGGTTGTCGACGACCCCGCGGCCCTCCGCGAGCCGGCTGGTGGTGATGCCGTGCCGGTGCAGGGCGGGGCGCAGTGCGGCCGCGATTCGGCGTCGTCCTCGACCAGCAGGATGTGCACCGATTCCCCCGTCCCGGAAATGCGTTATCGGAGCGAAACCCTATGGCTTGCTCAAGGTGCTGGACTGAGGTGTCCGGATCGCCCTAGCGTCTCGCCATGCTCGGAGGCCCCCGATGACCACGACGCCCATGATCCGGATGGCGGCCGTCGACAAGCACTTCGGCGACCTCCACGTCCTGCGCGACATCAACCTGGAGGTCGCGACCGGCCAGGTCGTCGTCGTGCTCGGCCCGTCGGGCTCGGGCAAGTCCACGCTGTGCCGCACGATCAACCGGCTCGAACCGATCGACAGCGGCACCATCGAGGTCGACGGCGAGAAGCTGCCCGAGGAGGGCCGGGCCCTCGCGGCGCTGCGCGCCGACGTCGGGATGGTGTTCCAGAGCTTCAACCTCTTCGCCCACAAGACGATCCTCGAGAACGTCACGCTCGCACCGGTCAAGGTGCGCCGCACCGGCCGGGCCGACGCCGAGAAGAACGGCATGGCGCTGCTGGAGCGGGTCGGCATCGCGAACCAGCGCGACAAGTACCCGGCCCAGCTCTCGGGCGGCCAGCAGCAGCGCGCGGCGATCGCCCGCGCGCTGGCGATGCGCCCGAAGGTGATGCTCTTCGACGAGCCCACGTCGGCCCTCGACCCCGAGATGGTCAACGAGGTGCTCGACGTGATGACCACGCTCGCCGCCGAGGGCATGACGATGCTGGTGGTGACGCACGAGATGGGCTTCGCCCGGCGGGCAGCGCACCGGGTCATCTTCATGGCCGACGGCGAGATCGTCGAGGACTCGACGCCCGACGCCTTCTTCTCACAGCCAGCATCCGACCGTGCCAAGGACTTCCTCGGCAAGATCCTCACGCACTGACGGCCGTTCCCTCCAGGAAGGACCTGCACTGATCATGCGCCTGACCCACCTCGCCAGGATCGCCGCGTCGCGGCCGCCCTGGTGCTCACCGCCACCGCCTGCGGCGAGCAGGCCCAGCTGGGCTCGTCGGGCCCGGCGCCGTCCGTCGAGCAGGACGTGACGTTCCCGGCCGGCACCACGATGGCCCGCCTGCACGACGCCGGCACGCTGCGCGTCGGCACGAAGTTCGACCAGCCGCTGTTCGGCCTGCGCGGCCTCGACGGCAACCCGGTCGGCTTCGACGTCGAGATCGCGAAGATCATCGCCGGCAAGCTGGGCATTCCGGCCGACGGCATCACCTACACCGAGACGCCCTCCCGCATCCGCGAGGACGTCATCACGAACAACCAGGTGGACGTGGTCGTCGCGACCTACACCATCAACGACGCCCGCAAGCAGCGCGTCTCGTTCGCCGGCCCGTACTACGTCGCCGGCCAGGACCTGATGGTCGCGGCCGACAACACCACGATCACCGGGCCGGACTCGCTGCGCGCCGCGAACGCCCGGGTGTGCTCGGTGACCGGCTCGACGCCGGCCCAGAACATCCAGCAGTACGTCGACCCGGCCAACATCGTGCTGTTCGACGTGTACTCGCGCTGCGCCGACGCCCTGCGCAACGGGCAGGTCGAGGCCGTGACCACGGACAACGTGATCCTCATGGGTCTGGTGGACTCCAGCCAGGGCGCGTTCAAGCTGGTCGGCCAGCAGTTCACCGAGGAGCCGTACGGCATCGGCATCACCCGCGGCGACGTCGCCTTCTGCGAGTTCATCAACACCTCGCTGCAGGAGGCCGCCGCCGACGGCAGCTACGAGGCGGCATGGGCCTCGACGGCGGGCACCGTGGACCCGCAGGCCCCGACCCTGCCGCCGGCCGACGCCTGCAGCTGACACCCCAGCAGCTGACACACAGCCACTGACGGCCGGCCGGGGCCGGAAGGCCTCGGCGGCCGTTCTGCGTACCTACCCGCAGGAGAAGACAGTTGGACGCGCTGATCCAGGAGTTCCCGCTCTTCTGGTCCGGCTTCCTCGGGACCCTGCGTCTGGCCCTGTTCGCCGCCGTCGGCTCGCTGGTGTTCGGCACGCTGCTCGCCTCGTTCCGGGTGTCGCCGCTGCCGCCGCTGCGGTTCGTCGGGCTGGCGTGGGTCACCGTGTTCCGGAACTCGCCGCTCGTCGTCGTGCTGTTCGTGTTCGCGTTCGCCCTCCCCCAGGTCGGCATCCGGTTCCCGACGTTCAACGGCAACGCGTTCTTCTGGCCCGGTGTCGCCGGGCTGGCCGCGTACACGGCCGCGTTCGTCTGCGAGGCGGTGCGCGCCGGCATCAACGCGGTGCCGCCCGGGCAGGCCGAGGCCGCGCGAGCCGTCGGCCTGACGTTCGGGCAGTCGCTGGGCACGATCGTGCTGCCGCAGGCGCTGCGGTCCGTGGTGCCGCCGCTGGGCAGCGTGATCATCGCGATGATCAAGAACTCGGCGATCGTCGGCGCGTTCGGCGTGACGGGCGAGCTGTTCTCCGTGGACGGGGCGCTCAGCGCGACGGGCGTGTACCCCGCGCTGTCGATCCTCACCGGCATCGCGGTCTGCTACCTGGTGATCACCATTCCCGCCGGCATCGGGCTGAACGTGCTGGAGCGCCGCATCGAGGTGAAGCGATGAGCGAGCTTGCGAGCGAATCAATGACACAGCGCCTGCGCGAAGCGCCGGCCGAGCGCAGCGAGGCCGAGCGATGAGCACCGTTCTGTACGACGCGCCCGGGCCCCGCACCCGGCGCAACACGGCGATCGGCACGGCCGTCGGGGCCGTCGCGCTCGTGGCGCTCGCCGTCCTCGCGCTGGTGCAGCTGGGCGCAACGGCCAGCTGGACCCCGAGAAGTGGGGGCCGATGTTCAACCCGGCCAACCGCTTCTTCGTGGCGACGTGGGGCGCGCTGGCCGCCGGCCTCGTCAACACGCTCCTCGCGGCCGCGCTGACGGTGGTGTTCGCGCTGGTCATCGGCACGGCGCTGGCGGTGGCCCGGGTCAGCAGCAGCCGCGCCTACAGGTGGCTCGTCGTCTCGGTGATCGAGCTGTTCCGCGGCCTGCCCGTGGTGATCACGATCTACTTCGCGGCCCGGGTGCTGCCCGAGGTCGGGGTCGCGCTGCCGCCGCTGTGGTACCTGGTCATCGGCCTCACGGCGTACAACTGCGTGATCATCGCCGAGATCGTGCGGGCCGGCATCAACGCGCTGCCCCGTGGCCAGACCGAGGCCGCCTACGCGGTGGGGCTGAGCCGGTTCCAGACGCTGCGGCTCATCCTGCTCCCGCAGGCGTTCCGGATCATGCTGCCGGCCCTGATCAGCCAGCTCGTCGTGATCGTGAAGGACACGTCGCTCGGCTTCGTGATCTTCGGGTTCTCCGAGTTCGTGCGCGCGGCCAACATCGTGATCCAGTACTTCATCGGCCAGGAGGGGATCAACCTCACGCTGCAGATGTACGTCGCGGTCGCGCTGGTGTTCATCCTCGTCAACTACGGGCTGGGCAAGCTCGCCGAGTACATCCAGGCGCGGCTGAGCCGCAGCCGGCCCGACGTCGCGGCGCCGCCCGGGGCCGAGCTGACGGCGGCCCGGGGCGCGACCGGGGGAACCGGCGCGGTCTGAGCGCCGGTCAGAGGTTCTCCACGACCACCGGCTCGATGCCCTCGCCGTCCGGGAGCGCGAACCCGAGCACCTGCCGTAGAAGCTCAGCTCGGCGTCGAGGGCCCGGCGGATGTTCTCCGACCTGCGGAAACCGTGCTGCTCGCCGGCGAACAGCAGATAGGCGACCGGCACCTTGCGGGAGCGGAGGGCGTCGACGATCTTCTCGCTCTGGCTCGGCGGGACGATCGCGTCCTCCGCGCCCTGCAGCACGATGAGCGGCCGCGACAGCAGGTCGACGTGGTGGATCGGCGAGCGGTCCACGTACACCTCGCGGGCCTCGGGGTACGGGCCGACGAGGCGGTCGAGGTAGCGGCTCTCGAACTTGTGCGTGTCGGCGGCGAGCGCCTCGAGGTCGGCCACGCCGTAGTGGTCGGCGCCCGCCGCGAACGGCGTGTCCTCGCGGGCGAGCGCCGCGAGCGTCGTGTAGCCGCCGGCCGAGCCGCCGCGGATGCACATCCGCGCGCCGTCCACCCGGCCGGCGCCGGCCAGGTACGCGGCGGCGGCGAGGCAGTCGGCCACGTCGATCACGCCCCACTCCCCCAGCAGCTGCTCCCGGTACTCGCGCCCGTAGCCGGTGGAGCCGCCGTAGTCGACGTCCACCACGGCGAACCCGCGGCTCGTCCAGTACTGGTGCCGAGGCTGAGCACGGTGGACGCGGCCGACGTCGGGCCGCCGTGGATCTCGACGAGCAGCGGCGGCAGCTCGCCGTCCGGGCCGCGGTGGCGGGGATGGGCCGGCGGGTAGAAGAGCGCGTGCGCCTGGCGCCGGTTGCCCTCCGCGTCCACCGACGGGAACGCGATCGGCTCCGGCACCGACAGGTAGCCCGGGTCGAGCCCCAGGTCACGCGGGGCGCGCAGGGTCTCGTGGCCGCCGCCGTCGACGTCCACCAGGTACACGCCCGGCTCCGCCGTCGGACCGCCGGCCACCACCGCGACGGCGCCCGGCCCGGCCGCCCGCACGGTCGCGTACGCGGAGAACGGCAGGTCCAGCTCGGTGTGGGCGCCGTCGGCGGCCCGCACGACGAGCGCGTCGTAGCCGGCGCGGCGGCGGGCGAACACGATCCGCCCGTCGGGCAGCACGTCGTAGCGCGACCCGCCCAGCAGCCACGCCGGCCCGCCGATCTCCGCGTCGATCCGCACGACCGCCTCGATGTCGGCCCCCGGCGTGTAGCGGTAGAGGTTCCACCAGTCCGTGCGGTCGGAGAGGAAGAGCAGCGCGCCGTCGCGCGTCCACCGCGGCTCCAGCACCGACTCCCCGCGGCCACCGGCCACGACCGTCTCCTCGCCGGTACCGAGGTCGCGCACGACCAGCTCGGTGGAGTCCCACGGCATCGACGGGTGGTTCCACTGGAGCCACGCGAGCACCGTGCCGTCCGGGCTCAGCCGCGGCGCCGCGACGAAGTCCGGGCCGCTGACCAGCACCTCCGGCTCCGACACGGCGTCGGCCACCAGCCGGACCACCTCGTTGTGCACGTCGGTGGCGGCCGGGCCGGTGTGCCGTTCCCGCACGCAGACGAGCGTGGCGCCGTCCGGGGCGACGTCGCCGTCGGCGAACCGGTCGGCGCGCGGGCTCGCGGGCTCGGGGGTGACGGGCTCCGGCGCGCCGCCCGGCGCGAGCCGGTACAGCCGCTGGTCGGCCCAGTCGGCGAACCAGGTGACGCCGTCGCGGACCCACCAGCCCGCGCCGCCGTACTCGTGCACGGCCGTGCGCGCGTTGCGCCCGTCCGGCAGCAGCTCGGCGGTCGCGCCGCCGGGCCCGCGGCGTACGAGCTGCGTGCGCCCGCCCTCGGCCGGCCGGCCCTCGCTCCAGACGACGTCCGAACCGTCCACCTGCAGCTCACCGAGCCGGACGGCCGCGGCGACGACAACCTCGGACGTGATGGGGGTCGGCCAGGAACCGTAGGGCTCCGCTGCGCTCGTCACGGGTCCACGCTAGTCCCGCGAACGGGTGAAGGGACGGAGGTTCGCGTCGTGAGAGCGCTGTCATCTTCGGCTCATCCGGGGCTCACGCCGCGCGCCGACCGTGGGAGCCGCAGGACCCCTCAGTCCCGCGCCGCGGGACCCGACCGACGGAGACAGGCCGTGCGCAGACTCAAGCCCTGGACGTGGAAGGCCGCAGCTGCCGGTGTGGGTGCCGCCGGGATCGTCGCCGCGATCGCCGGCACCACCGCCCCGGCCCCGGCCGCCCCCGCCGCCCCGGTGGAGGCGAACGTGGCGCCGGCGGCGAGCTCGAACTCCAGCTCGAACAGCAACTCCTCCAACAACTCCAGCTCCAACGGCAGCAGCAACTCCTCGAACAACTCCAGCTCGAACTCGTCCAGCAACTCGTCCGACAACTCGAGCTCGAACAGCAGCTCCAACTCCAGCTCGAACTCCTCCAACAACTCGAGCAGCAACTCCAGCTCGAACAGCAGCTCCAACTCGTCGAGCAACTCCAGCTCGAACGGCAGCAGCAACTCGTCGAGCAACTCCTCCAGCAACTCCGGCTGAGGAGCCCCCACCCGCGAAGGAGGTGCCGGGTGCGCCGCCGAACGGACACGATCGCGTTCCGCTGCCGGCCCGAGGACCACGGCGTGATCGCCGAGCCGGTACCGGCCCGCACCGTGCTGCGGCGTGGCTGCGCCGCCTCCCGGGCGTCGACGCCGCGTTCCTGAGCCCGACGAACGACGCCGTCACGGTGAAGCGCTGCATGCCGTTCCTCGACGCACTCGGCACCGGGTGGGTGCTGCCGCTCGCGGCGACGGTCCGGCTGGAGATCACCGACGGCGGCCGGACCGTCAACGCGGGCTGGGACTTCGACCGCGAGATGGTGAGCACGCACGCCCCGTTCCAGGTGGCGGGCAACCCGTACGAGCCGCGGCCGCCGATGAAGTTCCACAACCACTGGACGATCACCACGCCGCCCGGCTGGAGCTGCCTGTTCGTGCCGCCGCTCAACCGGCCCGACGACGTAGTGGAGGTCTTCAGCGGCGTGGTCGACACCGACACCTACACCGCGCCGGTGCACCTGCCGTTCGTGGCGACCGGCCCGGACGGGGTGCACGTGCTGCCCAAGGGCCGCCCGCTGGCGCAGGTGATCCCGTTCCGCCGGGCCGGCACCGACCTGCGCGCCACGATCCGGCCCGAGAGCCCCGACGAGGCCGCCGCGCGCCTGCGCGTGCACCGCAACACGAAGGCCGGTGACGGCTGGTACCGCCGGATCGCCCGCGCCGCGCGTTAGCGCGGCCCCTCAGCGTGTCCGCAGCGCCGTCCACAGCAGGCCGGCGGCCGCGAGCAGCCCGCGCGGCCGCACCACCGGAAGCACCGCCAGTGCCCCCGACAGGCCCGGCCACCAGCGGATCGAGCCGTCCGCGAGCGAGGTGCCGAGCGCGGGTGCGGCGCACGCGCGGACGCGCGGCGCGAGCGTCGGGTAGGCGGTGGCCAGGCGCGGGTCGCGGCACGAGCGCACGGTGACGGGCACCCGCAGCAGGTCGGGCAGCTCCCGCGCGATCCGGGAGCACTGGGGGCAGCTGACGTCGTAGACGACGACCACCGCGGTGGTCCTCACGCCGCGAGCATGCCAGCGGCCAGCGCGCCCGCGCAGACCAGGGCGAGCACCGGCCGCACGACCGGCTCGGACCGCGCCCACACCGCCGTCCAGGAGCCGTCGTCGCTCCACGCGTTGGACTGCAGCGGCATCGCGAGCCGGCCCGCCGCGAACCCCGCGGCCAGCACGAACGCCGCCGGGAACGGCACGGCGAGCACCACCGCGGCCAGCACCAGGTGCGGCAGCGCCGACGGCGAGAACGTGCGCATCCCGGTGCCCATCTCGAACCCGAACTGCAGGCGCCCCAGCGCCGCAGGTGCTGCACGCCCTCGGGCACGAGCCGGCCGTTCTCCGGCACCCGGAACCGCACGAGCCCGCACTCGCGCAGCACCACCGCCGCGGCGAGCAGGCCGAGCAGCACCTCCCGCACCACGGCGGGCACCAGGGCTGCGGCAGCGCGCCGGCCACCGCGGCCGCCGAGGCGGCGGTGCGGGCGGTGGCCGAGGCCGGTGTCCTCGGAGAGCGGGAGCGCGTCCATGTCGCCGCGCAGCAGTACCGTGGGCCCGCTGCGGGCGCCCTCCAGCACGGCCACGACCGAGCTGACCGACCGCCCGAGGTGCACCTGCACCGGCAGGTCGGCGAGCGCGGCGACCACGGCGTCGCGGGTGTGCGGGAGGTCGAGCCCCAGCTCCGGACGCCGGTGGATGGCGCGACGGAGCGCGACCGTGCGCGGCTGGACGCTGCGCGCCTGGGCGTGCAGTCCGGTGACCGTGGCGACGTCCAGCGACATGCCCGTGATCCTCGCACCTCTCGCAGGTGACGTGCGGGCCAACTCAGGGTTGTGGTTTGGAGCACAGTCGCCCCGAGGATTACCGTAGTGTCATGGCGGTGCAGAGCGTCCAGGCGCGCGGACGCGCGGGAACACGCCCTGCCCGGGTAGCCGTCGCGGGCGGTCCGGGCAGGACGGGTTGGTGGCGCTGCACGCGCATGGACCCGGAGGCCTGGTCGACCTCGACGCGCGATCTCCGAGCTGCGCGAGATCCGCTCCACGGGCGCGGTGCTCGGCCTGTTCGACGCGACGACGAGTTCTTCGTGCTGCTGCGGCCCACGCCGGGCGGGGTGGCGCTGATGCTCTCCGACGCGGTGGCCGCGCTCGACTACGACGTGGCCGCCGACGTGCTCGACCTGCTGCGCATCGAACCGCCCTCGGAGGACGACCTCGACGCCCCGCCCTGGCCGGAGGGCGACCTCGCGATCGTCGCCGACCTGGGCCTGCCCGCCGACGAGCTCGAGGTGCTGGCCGCCGAGATCGACCTCTACCCGGACGAGCAGCTGGCCAGCATCGGCCGCCGCTGCGGGTTCGCCGACGCGCTCGCCAAGCTGGTCAGCGAGTCTGGTCAGCGCTAGTGGGGCACTAGGTGCCGCCGCTCGCGTCCGACGAGGCGCTGGTGCGGCGGGCGCTCACCGCGGCGGCCGCGGCCCCGCGCACGGGGGACGTCCCGATCGGAGCCGTGATCGTCGACGCCGACGGCCGCGAGCTGGCCGCAGCCTGCAACGCCCGCGAGGCCCTCGGCGACCCCACTGCGCACGCCGAGATCCTGGCCCTGCGCGCCGCGGCGGCCGCGCACGGGGAGTGGCGGCTGGAGGGCTGCACCCTCGCGGTGACGGTCGAACCGTGCACGATGTGCGCGGGCGCGCTGGTGCTGGCCCGGGTGGCGCGGGTGGTGTTCGGAGCCTGGGAGCCGCGCACGGGCGCGGTGGGCTCGCTCTGGGACGTGGTGCGCGACCGGCGGCTCAACCACCGGCCCGAGGTGGTGGCCGGGGTGCTCGCGGACGAGTGCGCGGCGCTGCTGGAGTCGTTCTTCGCCGGGCACCGCTGACCCGCCGGGGACGGACCGAGGGGCCACGCGGAGCCCCCGGGCGCCCGAGACCACCCCCCACTCGGTCTCGGACACCCGGGTGCACCCGCGTGTCCGCCCGGCGCCGGCTTCGTTGCGGTCGCCGCGACGTCGCCGGGCGGGTCTCACCATGCCTCCTGGTGCCGGGCGGCAACAGGCAGAGCGACCGGCAGAACGGGCGTCCGGCAACACCTCCGCCCACCCGCGGTGACCGACCGGAACGCGAGCGTGACCCGTTCGTGATCAATCAGGGTGGGTGACGGGCGCCGTGCGAGACTTTCGCAACAGGACGTCGCGGCGAGGAGGTGCGCGCGGGTGGCCGGTCCGGCCGGAGAGTTCGGAGCCGTGTTGCGTCGCCGTCGGACCGAGGCCGCGCTCACCCAGGAGCAGCTCGCCGAGCGCACCGGGCTGAGCGTCCGCACCATCCGTGACCTGGAGCGGGGCCGGGTCCGCTACCCGCGTCCCGGCTCGCTGCGGCTGCTCGCCGACGTGCTCCAGCTCGCCGGGGCCGAGCTGGGCGAGTTCGAGACGCTCGGCCGCCAGCACTACTGGACCGAGCGGGTCGCGGAGGTCCGCCGGGCCGCCACCGACGGTGTGCTGACCGGTCCCGACCCGATGCCGTCGCGGCGTCCCGTGCCGGCCCAGCTCCCGGCGGACGTGGCCGGTTTCACGGGCCGCTCCGACCTCGTCCGCGACCTCGACGCGCTCCTCGCCGACGGCGACCCAGGGGCCGTCCCGATCACGGTGCTGGCCGGCGCGCCCGGCGTCGGCAAGACGGCGCTGGCCCTGCACTGGGCGCACCGGGTGCGGCACCGCTTCCCGGACGGCCAGCTCTACCTGAACCTGCGCGGGCACGCCGCCGCGCCGCCGCTCACCCCGGCCGAGGCGCTCACCCGGCTGCTGCGTTCGCTCGACGTCGCGCCGGACCGCGTCCCGACGGACGTGACGGACGCGGCGGCGCTCTTCCGCAGCGTGCTCGCCGACTCCCGCACCCTGCTCGTGCTCGACGACGCGCGCCAGGCCGAGCAGGTGCGCCCGCTGCTGCCCGGCGGACCCGGCTGCCACGTGATCGTGACGAGCCGGTCCGCGCTGCCCGGGCTGGTCGCGCGCAACGGCGCGAGCCGGCTGACGCTGCACCCGCTCGACCCGGCCGACTCCCGTGCCTTGCTCGGCCGGCTGCTGGGGCGGCAGCGCACGGCCGCCGACCCCGGCGCCGTCGACGAGCTGGCCCGGCTGTGCGGGCACCTGCCGCTCGCGCTGCGCATCGCCGCCGCCAACGTCCTGGGCGACCCGGAGCCGGAGCCGACCGCGGTCGCGGCCTTCGTCCAGCGGCTGAGCAACGGCAACCGGCTCGCCGAGCTGGCCGTGCCCGCCGACGCCGACACGGTGCTGCGGGGCGCGTTCGACCTGTCGTACGCGGCGCTGCCCGGCGCGGCTCAGCAGCTCTTCCGGGTGCTGTCGGTCGTGCCGGGCGGCGAGGTCACCTCCGGCACCGCGGCGGCGCTGCTCGGGGTGCCCGCGGACGAGGGCCGGCGGTTGCTCGGGCAGCTCGCCGGGGCGCACCTCGTCGAGGAGCCGGAGCCCGGCCGGTTCGCCCAGCCCGACCTGCTGCGCCTCTACGCGGCCGAGCAGCTCGCCGGCGCGGGCCCCGACCCGGACGGGCCGTGGGAGCGGCTGCTCGCGCACTACACGGGCGT
Organism: Pseudonocardia sp. CNS-139; assembly: GCA_001942415.1. Classification (GTDB taxonomy): domain Bacteria; phylum Actinomycetota; class Actinomycetes; order Mycobacteriales; family Pseudonocardiaceae; genus Pseudonocardia. The sequence continues at coordinate 14,416 of MKJX01000176.1, read as the reverse complement.
GGCCGACGCCGCGTCCCGGCTGCTGCACCCGGACGCCGTGCGGCTGCCCGGCGGGCCTGCGTACGGCGGGCCGGTGCCGTTCGCGGACCGGCGCGACGCCGCCGCGTGGGTCGACGCCGAGCTGCCCGCGCTGCAGGCGGCGGTGCTGCGCGCGGCCGAGCACGGGCCGCGCCGGGCCGCCTGGCTCCTGGTCGACGCGCTGAGCGGCTACTTCCCGCTGCGCGCCGCGGCCCTGCCGTGGCACCTGATGACGGGGGCCGCGCTCGCCGCCGCCGACGTGGCGGGGGCCACGCCACGGCGCAGGCCGTGGTGCACCTGAGCAGCTCGGCGGCGTTCCTGCGGCAGGACCGGTACGCGGAGGCGCTGGCCCGCGGGGAGCGGGCGCTGGCGCTCGCGGTGGCCGCCGGCTGGGCGGACGGCGAGGTCGCCGCGCTGCGCGCGCTGGGCAACCTGCACCGGCTCACCGGCCGCTCCGACCAGGCCACCGAGCACCTGGAACGCGCGCTCGCCGCCGCCGACCGGGCGGGCCTGCCGTCCCGGGCGTCGATCATCGCGAACATCGCGGTGGTCAACCACGAGCAGGGCCGGCTCGGGGCGGCCGCGCTGCACTACACGCACGCGCTGGAGCTGCTCGGGCCCGGCACCGCGCGGGCCGCGCAGGTGCGCACCGACCTCGGCGACGTGCTCAACGGGCTCGGCCGTCCCGAGGAGGCGATGCAGCACCTGACGGCGGCCGTCGCCGTGCACCGGGAGCTGGGCGACCGCGGGCAGATCGCGTACAACCTGCGCTGCCAGGCCGAGGTGCACCGCGACGCCGGGCGCTGGGTGCAGGCGCACGAGCTGGCCGACGCGGCCGCGGCGATCGCCCGCGAGATCGAGGACGACCGGCTGCTCGGCCAGGCCCAGGAGACGGCCGCCACCGTGCACGCCGCCGCCAAGCGGTACGGGCAGGCGCTCGCGCTGTTCGACACCGCGCTGGTGCTGGCCACCACGATGGCCAACCGCTACGCGCAGGCGCAGATCCTCACCGGCATCGCCGTCGCGCACCTCGGCCGCGGCGACGCCGTTCCCGCGCTGGCCGCCGCGGAGGCGGCGCTGGACATCGCGCGGCGCGGGCGCTTCCTGCTCCTGGAGGGCCAGGCGCTGGCCACGGCGGCGCACGCCGAGCTCCAGCTCGACCGGCCCGACGTCGCGCTCGCACACGCGCGGGCCGCCGTCGCGGCGCACGGGACCACCGGATACGCCCGGGGCGCGACGTTCGCCGCACAGGCATTGGATCAGGCCGTAACACGCAGTGCGGTCGGATCGTAAAGGAGGGTATGGAGACCTCCACGGCCTCGATGTCGCCGCGCGCCGCCATCGCGGCAGTCGTGCTGGCTGTCGTCGCCCTCGCCGTGCTGCTGCTCGCCGCCACCCAACAGGCAGCAGCCGGCACGTCCCCGTCCGGCCCGACGATCAACGTGGCGGCCGCGCCGCCGCCCTCCCAGGAGTGCTGCGGCCGCGGCTACCCGTAACGAGGCATCGGCCCCGAGCCGCCGGCCGCTCCTAGCCGAGCCGGCCGGCGGCGATCACCCGGGCCAGGAACTGCCTGGTCCGGTCCTGCACCGGGTCGCCCAGCACCTGCTCGGGCGGCCCGGCTTCCAGCACCCGCCCGCCGTCGAGGAAACAGACGCGGTCGGACACGCTCCGCGCGAAGCCCATCTCGTGCGTCGCCATGAGGATCGTCATCCCGCCGACCGCGAGCTCCCGCACGATCTGGAGCACCTCGCCGACCAGCTCCGGGTCGAGCGCCGACGTGATCTCGTCGAGCAGCAGCAGCCGCGGCCGCACGGCGAGCGCGCGGGCGATCGCGACGCGCTGCTGCTGGCCGCCGGAGAGCCGGTCCGGGTGCGCGCCGGCGAACTCCGCCAGCCCCACCCGGCCCAGCAGCTCGCGGGCCCGGTCTTCGGCCTCCGCCGGCGTCACGCAGTGCACCACCCGCGGCGCGAGCGTCACGTTCTGCAGGGCCGTGAGGTGCGGGAACAGGTTGAACGCCTGGAAGACGATCGCCATCCGGCGCTGCGCCGCGGCCGTGTCGGCGCGCGGGTCGGAGACGTCGACGCCGTCCAGGAACACCTGCCCGTCGTCGATCTCCTCCAGCAGGTCGACGCACCGCAGCAGCGTCGACTTGCCCGACCCGGACGAGCCGATCAGCGTCACGACCTCGTGCTCGCCGACCGTGAGGTCGACGCCGTCCAGCACCGTGGCCGGCCCGTACCGCTTGACCAGGCCGCGGACGTCCAGCACTGCTGTCATGCGGCGCCCTCCCGCCGGGCCGCGCGGGCGGCGAGCGCGTCGGCGATCCGGCCCGTCGGGATCGCGAGCAGCACGAAGAGCAGTGCCGCCACCACGTACGGCGTGAAGTTGAACGAGCGCGCGGACTCGATCTGCGCGGCCCGGATCGCGTCCACCGCACCGAGCACGGAGATCAGCCCGACGTCCTTCTGCAGCGCCACGAAGTCGTTGAGCAGCGGCGGCAGCACCCGGCGTACGGCCTGCGGGAGGATCACCAGCCGCATCGACTGGCGGTGGCTGAGCCCGAGCGAGCGGGCCGCGGCGCGCTGCGACGGGTGCACCGACTCGATCCCGGCCCGGAACACCTCGGCCACGTAGGCGGAGTACACGAGGATCAGCGTGATCGTGCCGAGCACCGCGGTGTCCGTCGGGATGCCCTGCAGCCGCAGCGCCGGCAGCCCGAAGCCGATCAGGTACAGCGCGATGAGCAGCGGCACGCCGCGGAAGAGGTCGACGTAGCCGGTGGCGAGGGCGCGGACCGGGAAGAACACCGGCCCGCGCAGGGTGCGCAGCATCGCGATCCCGAGGCCGACCACGAGGATCCCGATCTCGGCGACCACGAGCACCCGCACGTTCAGCCAGAGGCCCTCCAGCACCGCCGGGAACGACGAGAGGGCGATGGCCGGGTCGAGGAACGTCGCACGGACGCGCGGCCAGCCGGGCGACGCGACGATCGCCGCCACGGCCGCACCGGCGAACACCAGCGTCGACAGCAGCGCGACGAGCGTCGAGCGGTGGGCCCGTGACCGCCGGTAGCGGGCCCGCTCCAGCGCGAGCGGGCTGAGATCGGTGCGCCCGCCGTCACCGCAGCTCAGGCGCGTTGCCCGCGGACGCGAGCCACTGCTGCTCCAGCGTCGCGAGCGTGCCGTCGGCGCGCAGCGCGTCCACGGCCTGCGAGACGCAGCCGGTGAGCGGGCTGCCCTTGTCGAGCACGGCGCCGAACTGCTCGGGGGTGCCCGGGCTCGGCGGGAGCTGCCCGACGATCCTCGCGTTCTCCAGCTGCGCCGACGTGATGTAGAAGGCGGTCGGCAGGTCCACGACGATCGCGTCCACCTGGCCGTTCGTCAGCGCGAGCTTGGCGTCGTCGTTGGTGTTGAACACCGCGGGGGTGCTGCTCGGCCGGATCTGCTGCTCGATCGCGTCGAGGCTCGTCGTGCCGACCTGCGCGCCCAGCCGCGTCCGCCAGCGCGGCGAGCGAGGTGGCGTTGGCGAACACGCTGTCGTTCAGCGCGACGACGGTCTGGCGCACGTCGTAGTACGGCGAGGAGAAGTCGACGGCCTGACGGCGCTCCTCGGTGATCGAGACCTCCGTCAGGTTGAGGTCGTAGGTCTTGGGCCCCGGCTGGATCGCGGCGTTGAACGGCACCCGCGTCCAGCTCACCTGCTCGCGGCCGTAACCGAGCTGCTCGGCGATCGCGTACGCGACGGCGCTCTCGAAGCCCTGCGCGTTGGCCGGGTCGTCGTCGACGTACCACGGCGGGTAGACGGGCTGGTCCGTGCCGACGGTGAGGGTGCCGGGCGTGAGGGTCGGCAGCGCGCCCGGCTCGCAGGCGGCGTCGGCCGCGCGCGGGGCGGCCGGTTCCGGGGCGGGCGCGCAGGCGGCGGTGACGAGCACGAGCGCGGCGGCGCCGAGCAGCCGCCGGACCGGGGACGCGGTGATCACGGGGGGATTGTGCCCCACGCGTCCGGTTTCAGTGCGCCGGTGGGCGGCCCAACCGCGCCTTCGTCGCCTCGACGTCCATGCCGTGCAGGCGCAGCAGGTTCTCGCCGAGGATCTTCCGTTTGGCCTGGTCGGTCAGCTGCGGGTAGCCGTAGCCGGCGCACAGGTCCTCGGGGATCGTGAAGTCCATGAACGCCCGCAGCGCCCACTGCGGGTGGAAGAGCGGCGCCTCCGACCCGTAGACGATCTTGTCCTCGCCGCACCAGAACAGCAGCTTGCCCAGGATCTCGGCGAACATTCGCGGCGAGCGCACCGCGAAGTTGACCGTCGCGGCGATCGACGCGTACAGGTTCGGGTAGCGGATGAGCTGCCAGCACGTCTCGTCCAGGAACGGCAGCCCGACGTGGAAGATCACGAAGTTGATGTCGGGGAAGTTCGCCGCCGCCCCGTCCATGTCCCAGGTCGCGGTGTGCTCGACCGGCTGCGGCCCGAGCGGCACGCCCTTGTGCACCCCGATCAGGTTCACGCCCAGCTCCTGGGCCTTCTCGAAGATCGGGAACGCGACCTTGGGGTCGTCCATCCGCCACGGCACGGGCTGCCCGAAGTCGTAGCGGACGTTGTAGAACTTGAGGCGCGCGCCCCGAACTCGCCGACCTGCCGCTCCATCAGGTCGATCGCGCGCCGGCCCTCCAGCGGGTTCACCGAGCCCCAGAACACCGTGCGGTCCGGGTCGCGCGCCGCCAGCTCGGTGCACTCCTCCCACGGCGAGAGGCCGTCGCGGTAGAGGTCGGTGAGCGGCAGCGGCATCGCCACCAGCATGTCCGTGTCGGACTGGCCGTAGACCATCTCGTGCACGTCCGCAGGCGACCAGTCGCGCAGGAACTCCTCCGGCGGCAGCGTCGTCGCGTCGTCCGGGGTGAGCGTGGCGTGGAACGCGTAGAGGTGGTTCGAGAACATCTCGCCCGCCTTGCCGTACGCGTTCTTCGGGTCGAAGTTGAACGGGTGCGCGACCCCGTCGAACACGAATGCGTCGCCGATCATGGCGTGGTCTCCTCGTTGCCGCGGTGGGTGGCGATGTAGGCGTCCCGGTCGGGCACCGCGGCCGGGTCGGGCAGGAAGCGGAGCGTGGCGACGGCGGCCGGCGAGAGCCGGTCGGGCGTCCAGACCTCGTCCCAGACGACCGCGACCTCGGCGCTCGTGATCCCCGGCTGCGCGGCCACGGCCCGCTCGACGTCGGTCAGCACCTGCGCCGCGAACGGGCACCAGCCCGACGTCAGCAGCAGCTCGACGCGCGCGTGCCCGCCGGTGACCGCGACCGAGCGCAACAGGCCCATGTCCACCACCGAGACGCCCTTCTCCCGGCAGCAGGGGTCGTAGACCTCGGCGAGCGCGGCCGAGGCCCACGCGGGGACGGTGGAACGCGAGTCCATACCGTGATCGTGTGACCGGCGTCGCACGGCCGGTAGACCGGCGATTTCAGATGGTGGCGAGCCGGCTCAGGCGGGCCTTACCCCAGTGAGAGCGCGCGGGTCACGCGCGCCGCACAGGTGCTGAGCACGGTCCGCGCGCGGTCCCGGTCGCGGCGCGCGGTGGGGGAGGTGACGAACCCGAGCGACGCCGGCCCCGCCGCCGTGTGCACCGGTGCGGCGAGGCAGTGCACGCCCACCGCGTACTCCTCGTCGTCCACCGCCATCCCGTCCGGACCGGGCAGCCGCGCCGCCAGCCCGGCCCGGTCGACGACCGTGCGCGGCGTGAGGTCGTGCAGCGGGTGGCGCGCGAGGTAGTCCTCCCGTTCGGCGCCGGCAGCTGCCCGAGGATCGACTTGCCCAGCGCCGTCGCGTGCGCCGCGTCGTGCACCCCGACCCACAGGTCGATCCGCGGCGCCTTCGGCCCGTCGACGATCTCCACGACGACGATCTCCCCGTCCACGTGCCGGGCCAGGTAGACGCAGCTGCGCAGCTCGTCGCGCAGCCACTCCAGCGCGGGCCGGGCCTGCGCCACCCCACGCGCGGCGCTGCCGTGGCTGCTCACGACGTCGAGCCGGTGCCCGACCACGTACGAGCCGTCGTCGAGGCGCTGCAGGTAGTCCTCGTGGGCGAGGGTGCGCAGCAGGTGGTAGGTCGTCGGGAGCGGCAGTCCGGCGGCGCGCGCGATCTCCTTGGCGTGCGCCCGGGCCGGGCGCTCGGCGACCACCTCCAGCAGCCGCAGCGCGCGCTGCACCGACTGGATGAAGGTCGGACCGCTCCGCTCGCCCACGTCACCGCTCCTTCGCGGGATGTCCCGTCCCGAGGGTCGCAGAAGACCGGCGCGAGGGGAACGGGCGGGCGCGGGCGCGCGGACGCGCCTAGTAAGCTTCCACTCGGTAGCGTGTCCGAGCGGCCGAAGGAGCACGCCTCGAAAGCGTGTGAGGGTTCACGCCCTCCGTGGGTTCAAATCCCACCGCTACCGCCACTGAACAGGGCGAACGCCGGGCCTTCCGTTGAGGGAGCGCCCGGCGTTCGTCGTCAGCCGGCCTTGAGGACGAAGAACAGGAAGCCCAGGAAGCGGGTGTCGGACAGCGTCGCGAACTCCTCCGGGAACATCTCCGGGGCCCCGGGCACGGCCGACGGCTCGCTGATGACCTCGATCCGGAAGCCGGCCGCGGTGAAGGCGTCGGTCATCGCGTGCAGCGGCCGGTCCCAGAAGGTCAGCCGCGTGCTCCCCCCGCCCATCGTCCACTCCTCGGTGCGCTCGGTGACCCCGAAGTAGTTCGCCTTCTCCCCCGCCAGGCGCCTCAAGAGAGCGAGGGCGAACGGGTGCTCGACCGAGGCGATGAGCCGTCCGCCGGGGACCAGCACGCGGTGCAGCTCGGCCAGGGCCGGTCCCCACTCGCGCAGGTAGTGCAGCACCAGGGACGCGACGACGTCGTCGAACGCGGCGTCGGCGAAGGGCAGCGGCTCGGCCAGGTCGGCGACCCGCAGGTCGGCGTCGGGGCCGAGCGGCGACGGGCCACCTCCAGGATGCCCGCGCTCGCGTCGATGCCGGTGACGAGGGCACCGCGCTCGCGCAGTGCGGCGAACAGGGACCCGCGCCACACCCGGCGTCGAGGATCCGCCGCCCGGCCACGTCGCCGGCGAGCTCCAGGACCGCGGGCCGCTCGTAGTGGGCGTTCATGAGGCTGACCTCGTTCTCGGCCGCGTACCCCTCGGCGATGGGGTCGTAAGCGGCCCCACCGGCCGGCTCAGCGAGACGTGCATGATCTTTTGGATCCGTGGTCACGCGGCTCATCGTGGCAGCGCGCGCTCGGCCGCTTCTCGTGACGGATCCGGATCGTTGCGCGGTGCTGCCCCCGTCGATGGCCGTTCCGGCCCGCGTCGGCGGCGAGGATCTGCATCACCTCGTCCATCACCAGGGCGTAGGTCTTGGTCCTGCCGATGCCGAGTCGTTCGGCGGCTTCCTCGGCGGTGAGCAGCACGCGCGGGCGGCTGACGGGTTCCGGCTGAGGGGCGGGCGCCTCGGCTTCGGCCATCAGCCCGGCGATGCGGAGCGGCCTTGGTCGGGCGCCGTCGCGACGAGTTCAGTGCCGGCCATCAGCCAGCAAGCTCATCAGCTCGCCGGCCCCGACGCCTGTGGGAGGCAGGAGCGGAAGACTCGGATAGACCGGAAGTCCATCAGCCCAGGTGATGACCATTACACGGAGGACTCAAGGAACTGGCGGTTCCGCTCAGTCGTCCAAATCATCGTCGTCCGGGTAACCGAGATGCGGATGGCTCGGCTCCTCGGTGGATGGGTCGTCCGGTTCGAGAACTCGGATCTCGCCGGTGCCGTAGAGCCAGTAGTATTTTCTGTCCCGCTCGAGTCGCCCAGCCACTTGCAAGCGCAAGTCATCTCGGTGCGCGTTGACTATGTCGGGATATTGATCTGGATTGATGCGCACTCGTACGTTCTTGATATCTGCGCCCGACTCGACGCGAATGCGGGCGGTGCCGTACTCACCCGCGCCTGGCCGGCTGACCTGGTTGACGGTCCCGACGATGACCGCGGCCTGCGGTTCCGGATCTTCGAGCAAGCGATTGGATGCCCGTGCAAGAATTGGTGCATCCTCCGCTGTGAACCGGAATTCGGAACGGTGGGCGACGGCTCCTTCGCCTGCGAAATCGAGAGTAATCGACGACTCGCTGGCCCCTTGGCTCACAGACACGAGTGCTTGAGCAGCTCAGCTGAGACGCCGACGGACACCAACTGTCCAAATGCATCCAGCTGCGGAACGTCCCGGTACGAGTCCAGCGCATCTTTGGTGCCCGCCAAGGCGCTTTCGAGTGTCCGAAGAACCTGTCGGCCGGTAATTCCTGCGTTGGGGCTGAGCTCGCTCTGTCCCTGTAGCCTGTTCTCGTTGGCCTTGCTTGTGGCGAACATCTCGTTCGGCTGGGTCAGCAATGTCACGACGAAACTTCCACGCTCCGTCTGTCCCATGAATGCCGACTGGAGTACGTTGGTAGCCAGGTACGAGCTGGCGCTGCCGTGGTACTTCCGAGGTGCTCGCGCCGACCTCGCTGCTGCTACGAGGCTCTGCTCGGCAGCGTCGTAGAGAGCGCGGCCATCCTGCCAACCGATTATCCCGCCACGCGTTGGAGTCTCGCGAAGAAAGCGTGATGTATCGAACGTCTGCCGCCTGATCTGGATGACCCGCTGAAGTACATTCGAAGCAGCCAGTCCATGGTGGACCTGGATAGTGTTGAGTGCCCGCTGGAGCAGGTTGAGGAAGTCGCCCCGTGAGGGATCAAGGGGGATCACGACTTCGTCCTGATCGTGCACCCATGACGACAGGGTCCCTGGAACTTCTCCGCTCTGATGCCAGCCGAGCTCCTTGAGGGCAGCGGTCAACTCGCTCGAAGTTGGGAGCGACTCGGTCGATCTCGTCATGGTGCACCCCCTTGTCCAATTCTGGACATTATCTGACACAGGGCATGGTCGTCGAATATTTGAGATGTCGGCGCTGCAACCATGGTCTTGTCGACACCGGTTGCGAGTCGGCCTGCAATATTCACCCAGTACGCGCAATGTTTCATGGTTAGCAGGTCGTGAGTGCAGGTGATCCAGTCCAAGGGGTCTTCTGGAGCGATCATGATCACTGCGATCTTCTGGATCGTGGGTCTGGGCTCGGCCCAGAGGGTGAATCGATCGTTGCGAAACGGGGCGGATACCTGCCTGCTCGGCGGGTTCGGGCCGACCTGGGACGTACACTTCAGCTGAATTTGAAGGAATTGGTCGACGCTTCTGTCGTGGAGCTGACTCCGATGCTTGATCAGTGCGTCGAGACCGTCATCGTAGTCGGTGTTGAGGATCGAGCAACCAGCAGCAGCGGTAACGGCGTTGAGATAGGCCCGCTCAAGCTGCTCCTTTTGCTTGAACGGCAGCATGTCGCCACGCAGCATCGCCGCTGCGGCGCGCGTCGGTGCCTCCGCCTGCTCTTCGCCCACGGCGGCAGCATGCCACAGGCACTTGATCGGCGGAGGCATGTTGGCGCAGGCTGCATCGGAGGTGCGCGGCCCTTTGACCAGCAGTTTCCGGACGTTGGCATGATGTCTGATAAGTGAGGGCGGGTTCGCCGAGCGTACGACGCCGGATCGAGGCCTGCCGTTCAACCTCGATCAGAACCGCGAGCCACCCGTTCCACGTGCCCGTCCCGCCTGCAAGCCGGGGTGGAGTCGGCCGCACTGGAGCCGGTCATGGGTGAGGAGGAGAACCGGTCACGGCGCCGCCAGCGGCTCACCCGCCCGGCACCGCGGACAGGCGGCGGGTTCCCACAGGTCGTTCGGGCGGTTCGCGAGTGCGACGAGCGGGAGCCCGGCGTCCGCGGCGACGGCGGCCGGGGTCGGCCCGAGGGTCAGCAGCGCGCCGATCGCCACCGGTACCGCGCCGGCGGAGTGCAGCGCCGACAGCGTCGCGCGCACCGCCGACCCCGCGTTGACCACGTCGTCCACGATCGCGACGCGCCGGCCCGCGATCCGCTCGGCGAGGGCGGCGGGGAGCCGGTAGGTCGCGGCGTACAGTCCGTCGCCGGTGGCCGACCGTTCGGTGTGGCAGGCGTGCACGTCGAGTGCGCCCGCGACGAGCTTGGGCCAGCAGCGCCCCGCCGACCAGCGGTCCGCACACGACGTCGGGTGCGGGCGGACACCAGGTCGAACACGGCGGCGGCACGGTCCGTCACGGACGATCACCGTCCTCTCGGATGTCGGTCGGTGGGCGCGACGAACTCGTCACGCGGCTGTGGACGCGGTCCGGCACGTGCCTAGAGTCGGGATCATGCGAGGGGTTCGCGGACGCGTCATCGGCCTGCTCGCGCGGATGCGGCTCGGCCGCCGCCGTGCCGACGGGTCCACGGACGCGCTGCTCTCGATGCTGCCCGACGCGGCGCTCGTCCCGCTGCAGCGCAACGGGCTCGACCCGGTGCCGGAGCTGGGCCGGCTGCGTGCGGAGGAGCCGGTCAGCCGGCTCAAGCTCCCGTTCGGCCTGCGGGCGTGGGTCGTCACGGGCCTACGAGGAGACCAAAGCGGTGCTCGGCGCCGCAAACATGTTCAGCAGCGACTTCACCAACCTCGTCGGCACGGTCGGGATCACCGCCGACCAGAACCCCGGCGGCCTCGGCTTCACCGACCCGCCCGACCACACCCGCCTCCGCCGGATGCTGACGCCCGAGTTCACCGGGCACCGGCTGCGCCGCCTGGGGCCGCGGGTCGAGTCGATCGTGACGGGCCAGCTCGACGAGATGGCCGCGACGGAACGCGACGGCGGACAGGTCGACCTCGTGCAGCAGTTCGCGCTGCCGATCCCGTCGCTCACGATCTGCGAGCTGCTGGGCGTGCCGTACGCCGACCGGGCCGACTTCCAGCGGCTCAGCACCACACGCTTCGACCTGCTCGGCGGGGTGACGGGCTCGCTCGGCGCGATCTCCGAGTCGATGGAGTACCTGCTGGAGATCGTGAAGCGCCAGCGCGCCGAGCCGGGTGAGGGCCTGCTCGGGCAGCTGGTGCGCGACCACGGCGACGACATCTCCGACCACGAGCTGGCCGGGCTGGCCGACGGGCTCCTCACCGGCGGGCTGGAGACCACCACCAGCATGCTCGCGCTCGGCACGATCGTGCTGCTGCGCCACCCGGAGAGCCGGGCCGCGCTGCGGGCCAACGACGCCGCGATCGAGCCGTTCGTCGACGAGCTGCTGCGCTACCTCACCGTGGTGCAGGTCGCGTTCCCCGGTTCGCGCGGGAACGCGTCGAGATCGGCGGGCGCACGATCGAGAAGGGCGACATCGTGCTCTGCTCGCTGAGCGGGGCGAACCGCGACGGCGGGTTCGAGTCGTTCGACCCGGCCGGGGCCGGGCGGCCGCACCTCGCGTTCGGCTACGGGCTGCACCGCTGCGTCGGCGCCGAGCTGGCCCGGATGGAGCTGCGGACGGCCTACCCGGCGCTGGTCCGGCGGTTCCCGGACATCGCACTCGCCGCCGACCCGGCCGACCTGTCGTACCGGAAGCTGTCGTTCGTCTTCGGGGTGGACGCGCTGCCCGTGACGCTGGGCGGCGCCTGACCGTCAGGGCTCGTCGACGCGCACGGCGAACGCGACGGCGGTGCTGCCGAACGTGCCGGTCACCGTCCAGCAGCCGGGGGCCGGGAACGTGACCGCGGCCGGCCAGAACGCGAGCCCGCTGATCCCGAACGCCTGCGCGTAGGCGCCGACCTGCGCGCTCGCCTCACCCGGGGCGTCGGTGCGCGTCGCGACGACGGTCGGCGGCCCGAGCTCGCCGGTCGGCTCGTCGTCGGCGAGCGTCACCCACGGGAACCGCAGGACCAGCGCGCCGTCCTGGGCGACGGCCGGCTGGTCGGGCAGCCCCGCCCACAGGTCGGACACCCCGAACCACGGGCTGCTCGTCAGCGCGAGCACCTCCGGGCGGTCGGCGGGTGCCGTCGGCGTGGTCTCGGTGCACCGCACCGTCACGGCCGGGACGGGCGCCGGTGGCGGGACGCCAGGGGACGGCTCGGCGAGGCGGCTGATGCCGCAGCCGCTCACCGCCGCCAGCACCGCCGCGGCCAGCGGCAGACCCAGCGGCACGGTGAGCGCACGCAGCGACGGCATCCCGTCCCCCGATCGGTCGATCATGTCCGGTGGGCGGCCGGATCATAGGGGTGTGCCGTGGCGGTTCGCTACGCCCTGTGACCGTCACCCCCGGGCGCTCCACGGACCGGCGAGCATGGCCGCGTAGCGGTCCAGGTCGATGTTGCCGCCGCTGATGATCACCCCGATGCGCTGGCCGGACACCTCGCGGCCCAGCCGGCGCACGCCCGCGAAGCCGAGGCAGCCGGTCGGCTCGACCACGATCTTCATCGTCGCCGCGAAGATGCGCATGGCCTCGACCAGCTCGGCGTCGCTCGCGACGAGGATGTCGTCGACGTCGCGGCGGATGATCTCGAACGGCAGCTCGCCGACGTGCTGGGTCTGGGCGCCGTCGGCGATCGTGCGCGGGGTGGCGATGTGCACGATCGCCCCGCCGCGCAGCGACTGCCGCCCGTCGTCGCCGGCCTCCGGCTCGACGCCGTACACGCGACACCCCGGCGACAGTGCGCGGGCGGCCAGCGTCGACCCGCTGAGCAGCCCGCCCCCGCCGAGCGGGACGAACAGCGCGTCCAGCTCGCCGACGTCCTCGAACAGCTCCTTCGCCGCGGTGCCCTGGCCGGCCATCACGTCCGCGTGGTCGTAGGGCGGCACGAGGGTCAGCCCGCGCTCGGCGGCCAGCTCCCGCCCGATCTCCTCGCGGTCCTCGGTGTAGCGGTCGTAGCCGACGATCTGCGCGCCGTACTCGAGCGTCGCGGCGAGCTTCCCGGCCGGGGCGTCGTGCGGCATCACGATCGTCGCGGGGATGCCGAGGATGCGCGCGGCCAGCGCGACGGCCTGCGCGTGGTTGCCCGACGAGTACGTGACGACCCCCGCGCGGCGCTGGCCGGCGTCGAACCGGGCGAGCGCGTTGAACGCGCCGCGGAACTTGAACGCCCCCATCCGCTGGAGGTTCTCGCACTTGAAGAACAGCCGGGCGCCGATCTCGCCGTTCACCCGCCGCGAGGTCAGCACGGGCGTGCGGTGCGCCTGGCCGTCCAGCCGGGCGGCTGCGGACTCGACATCGGCGTAGCTGGGCGGGGTGGGCATCGCGCTCCTGTCTCGATCGGCCGGAGGGGCGATCATCCCCCTGGTGCGGCCGCGCTGTGGGCGCCGCGTTCCCGCAGCCATACGACCAGCTCGGTGGCCTCGCTGCGGACGGCGGCGTCCAGCGGCGTGCGCTGCTCCCACGGCGGCAGCCAGTCGATCGCGGCGCCGCGGTCGAGCAGGTGCGCCGCGCACGCCTGCTGCCCGCCGTGGCACGCGTACCAGAACGCGACGTCCACCTCGTCCGGCCGGACGTCGCGCAGCCGGTCGAGCAGCCCCAGCGCCGCGGCCTCGGCCACGGTGGCCCGGGCCCCGCGTTCGACCAGCCGCCGCGCCGCGTTCCACTGGCCGAACGCGACGGCGTCCGAGAGCGGCGTGCCGCCGGCGATCACCGCGCCGTCGGCCTCGATGTCGGCGCCGGCGTCGAGCAGGGCGTCGAGCAGCGCGACGTCGTCGTTGCTCGCCGCCCAGTGCAGCGCGGTCTCGGTGTGCGCGCCCCCGGCGAAGCGGGCGTTCACGTCGGCGCCCGCGTCGAGGAGCGCGGCCAGGACGGCGGGGGCGCCGGGCCGATGGCCGGGCGAGTCGGCCAGCACGTGCAGGAGTGTCCGTGCGCCGTCGACGTGCTCGGTGGCGAGCGCGGAACGGGCGGCGAGCACGCGCGCCAGCGCCGTGGCGTCGCCCGCGTGGATCGCCGCCGTGGCCGCGGCGGTCGGGGAGTCGGTCATGCCCAGAGCCTGGCACCGGAATGAGAGGACGCTCATCCCGGTCTCACCGGGGCGGGCGGTCAGCGTTCCTAACTTCCCTGGTCAGCGGGATGTTCCCGCGGATCGAGGACGAGAGGCAGACCGACATGGACCTCCTCATGCGACGCATCCTCCTGGCCGCCGTGGCCGTCGGCGCGCTCGGTGTGGTCGGCGCGGCGCCGGCGCTCGCGAGCGCGCCCGCCCCGGCGGCGGGCGTGCTGGCGCCGGCCCAGGACGACGACCGCGACGACGACGACGGCGGCGACGACGATGACGACGACCGCGGCGGCGACGACGACCGCGGCCGGGCGCCGGCGGGCGGTGTGCAGGCGGGCTCGGGCGGGTTCGTCGCGCAGCCCGGTGACGACGATGACGACCGTGGCGACGACGACGCCGATGACCGCGGCCGCGCGCCGGCCGGTGGAGTGCAGGCCGGGTCCGGCTGCTCGTCGCGCAGCCCGGTGACGCCGACGCGGACGATCCGCGGTGACGACGACGGCGACGACCG
>MKJX01000175.1 GCA_001942415.1 Pseudonocardia sp. CNS-139 | reverse complement strand
CGTCGACGATCAGCACCCCGATGACGTCGGATTCGGTGACGGGTGTCGCCATCACGTCGGCGAAGAGGCGGGTCGGGCACCGCTCCGGACCCGCAGCGGGCCGGGTCCGCTGGGCGACCTGCTCGACGCCGTCGACCGCAGCGTCGAGCGGGGCGTCGGCGGCGTGGACCGGATCGTCGAGGGCACGCTCGGCCGGGCGCTCGACGACGACTGCCGGAGCCTCCTGGTGCTCCGCCGCGCCTGCGAACCCCACTCCTTCGGGTCGTTCTACGGGTCGCACTCCTTCCGGTCGCAGCCCCGCTGAGCTGCGGTCCGTCCACCGGCGATCACGGTGCGCTGCGGCATCCGGGGTAGCGGTGGAAGTGATCTTCACCCGTTTGGCTACGCTGGTGGCTCCCGGAGGCGACGTCTTACGGAAGGGGTGCTGCGGTCGTGCGGTTCCCGTCCCGGCCCGTGCTCACGGCGTCCGTGCTGGCCGCGCTCGCGGCGAGCGGGGGCACGGTGCTGACGATGCCGACCCGGGCCGCGGACGCGGCCGAGGCCGGCACGCCCGGCGCAGCGGCCGGCGCGCCGCTGCCCGCCGGTCCGGCGGCGGCCCCGCCGGACGTCGCCGGCCCGCCCGTCTCGGGTGCGCAGATCGCCGGCCTGGCCGTCGGCCAGGCCAGGGACCGCGCCAACGACCTCGCCGCCGAGCGGGCCGCCGCGGCGCAGGCCGCCGAGGCCGAGGAGGAGCGCGCCCGGCTGGAGGCCGAGCGCGCGAGCGCGAGCGCGAGGACGACGAGGAGCAGGCCCGGCCGCAGCGGCCGAACTGGGCCGACGAGTGGGCCGAGTTCCGCCGCGAGCTGCGCGAGGCCTGCCGCGACGGCCGCATCCAGGGCGAGATCTGCCGCGGCGCCTGAGCACCTGCCGGCGGGCTCAGGGCAGCTCGTCGAGCCGGTAGCCCATCCCGCGCACGGTCGCGATCCGGTCGGCGCCGAGCTTGCGCCGCAGGTACCGCACGTACACGTCGACGACGTTCGAGCCGGGGTCGAAGTCGTAGCCCCAGACGTGGCTGAGCAACTGCTCGCGGGACAGCACCTGGCCGGGGTGGCGCAGGAACGTCTCGGCGAGGGCGAACTCGCGCGCCGACAGGTCGACGGTCCGCCCGCCCACCTGCGCGCGCCGCGTCCGCAGGTCGAGCTGCAGCCCGCCGCACGTCAGCACGGTCAGCTCGGCCGAGCGGTCGGACGCCAGCCGCAGCCGCACGCGGGCGAGCAGCTCCTCGAACCGGAACGGCTTGGGCATGTAGTCGTCGGCGCCGCCCTCCAGGCTCGCGACCGTGTCCTGCACGCTGTCGCGCGCCGTCAGCACGATCACCGGGATCGTGCAGCGGTCCGCGCGCAGCTTGCGCAGCACGGTGAACCCGTCGACGCCCGGCAGCCCGATGTCCAGCACCATCAGGTCGAACCCGCCGGTCAGCGCGTAGTCGTACGCCGAGTGGCCGTCGCCGACAACCGTCACCGCGAACCCGTTGGCCGAGAGCCCCTTCTCGACGAACGCGGCGATCCGCGGCTCGTCCTCGGCGATGAGAATCCTCATGGGCCCTCCTGACGGGCGACCGCCGGGATCACGACGGTGAACGTGGCGCCGCGCCCGGGCACGCTGTCGAGCAGCACCTGCCCGCCGTGCGCGACGGCGATGGCCCGGACGATCGCGAGGCCGAGCCCGGCGCCGTCCGAACGCGGGGCGGCGGCCGAGCCGCGCGCGAACCGCTCGAAGATCCGGGCCCGGTCGGCCGGGCTCACGCCGGGGCCGGTGTCGGACACCCAGAACCGCAGCCACCCGCCGGTGAGCTGGGAGCCGATGCCGATCCGGTCGCCGGGCGCGGTGTGCCGGCAGGCGTTGTCGGCGAGCGCGACCACGGCCTGCGTGATGCGCTGCGGGTCGAGCACGGCCTCGACGTCCGCGGTCGTCTCCAGCGCCCACGCGCGGTCGCCGAGCCGGGCCACCTTGCCGAACGCGTCGGCCGTCAGCTCCGCGACGTCGACCGGCTCCGGGTGCAGGAACGCGGGCTGCTCGGACCGCGCGAGCAGCAGCAGGTCGCCGACCATCCGGTTCATCCGGACCAGCTCGTCGTCGACGAGCGCGACGGTGGCCCGCACGTCGTCGGGGTCGGCCGGGTCGAGCACCTCCAGGTGGCCGCGCACGATCGTGATCGGGGTGCGCAGCTCGTGCCCGGCGTCGTCGACGAACCGGCGCTGGGCGTCGAAGCCGGTCTCGACGCGGTCGAGCATCGCGTTGACGGTGCGCACGAGGTCGCCCAGCTCGTCGGCGTCGCCGGACTCCGGGATGCGCCCGGACAGGTCGGTGTCGGTGATCGTGCGGGCGGTCGCCGCGACGTCGCGCAGCGGGCGCAGGATGCGCCCGGCCACCAGCCACGCGGCCGCGGCCGCGCCGAGCACCGTGACCCCGCCGACCACCAGCATGAGCCGGGCGGCGTCGTCGGCGACGCGCGTTCCGCGTCGGCGAGGTAGGCGGCGACGATCACGCCGCGGGCCGGGTCGCCCTCCAGCGAGACCGGGATCGCGAGATACCGGACCTCGCCCGCGGCCGGGCTCTCGTAGACGCCCTCGATCGGCACCGGCACGCCCGCCACCAGCGCGGCGAACGCGGCGTCGGACGCGAGCACCTCCGGCGTGCCCGGCTCCTGACGGCTCTGCGTGCGGTACTCGCCGTCGACGTAACCGAGGAACTTCTCGTTCGGCCGCGCGAGGTTGTACGCGATGGCCTCGCCGATCACCTCGTCGACGGTGCCGAACGGCAGCCCGGTGCGCGGGTTGAGACCGGGCGCGGTCAGCTCGGTGAACTCGTCCACCTCGAACCGCAGCGCCTCCTCCATCCGCTGGTCGGTGACCTGCACGAGCACCCGCCACGTCACGAACGTGACCGCCGCCAGCGCCGCGAGCACGAGCAGCAGGACCCAGCCGATGATCCGGGTGCGCGCGGTCGAGGGCAGCAACCGCCGCCACGGCCGGGCCGGCGCGCGGGTGGGCACCGTCGGTGGGTCGGCCGGGTCGTACGTCGGCGGCATCGGGCTTCCCGTCCTGGAGTGCAGGTCAGGGCCATCCTCGCGCGCCGACCGGTCAGTCGTCGTCATCTGCGTCGTCGTCGGGACCGTCGTCGTCATCGTCGTCGTCGACCGGGGGTGGCGGGGCGACGTAGCCGTCCTCGTCGCGGGGGAGCGGGTCGGCCGGGGCGGGCGGCCCGGCCGGCGGCGCGCCGCCGGGGTCCTGGGGGGCCGCGGGCCGGGGTGCGTGCACGGTGATCGGTTCGAGCGGCGGCCCGTCCGCCGTCGCCGAGCCCAGCGTGACGACCCCGAACGCCAGCGCGAGCGCGAGCACCACGGCCGTCGCGATGGCGAGGGGGAGGCGCATGCCCGCGACGATCGCGGCCGCGGGTGGAGCCCGGATGAGAGCCGGATGAGAGGACTCTCATCTGCGCGCCCGCGTCCGATTTCCGCCAGAGCGGGCCGGTCGCCGGTGGCAGAGTCGAGCCCGTGCTACTCGACGAGGACCGTTGCTACCGGGCCGTCGCCTCCCGCGACGCGCGGTTCGACGGTCACTTCATCACGGCCGTGCGCACGACCGGCATCTACTGCCGGCCCTCGTGCCCCGCGGTCACGCCGAAGCGGCCGAACGTGGAGTTCCTGCCCACCGCGGCGGCCGCCCAGCAGCGCGGCTACCGCGCGTGCCGGCGCTGCCAGCCCGACGCCGTGCCCGGCTCGCCGGAGTGGAACCTGCGCGCCGACCTGGCCGCCCGGGCCATGCGGCTGATCGCGGACGGCGTGGTCGAGCGCGACGGCGTCCCGGGCCTGGCCGCGCGGCTCGGCTACTCGGAACGCCACCTCGGCCGGGTGCTGACGGCCGAGGTCGGCGCCGGGCCGCTCGCGCTGGCCCGGGCGCACCGCGCGCACACCGCGCGGCTGCTGGTCGAGACCACCCCGCTCGGCATGGCCGACATCGCGTTCGCGGCCGGGTTCTCCAGCGTGCGGCAGTTCAACGACACCGTGCGCGAGGTGTACGGGGTGGCGCCGACCGTGCTGCGCACCGAGGCCGGGCGCCGCCGCGGGGCCGTCCCCGCCGTCGCCGGCACCCTCGTGCTGCGGCTGCCGTACCGGCCGCCGTTCGACGCCCGCGGGCTGCTCGCGTTCTTCGCGGCGCGCGCGGTCGACGGCGTCGAGGAGGTCGCGGACGGCGCCTACCGGCGCACCATGCGGCTCCCGCACGGCGCCGCGACCGTCGGGCTGCGGCCCGACCCGGCGCACGTCCTCGCGACGCTGCGGCTGGCCGACCCGCGCGACCTCGGCCCGGCCGTGGCCCGGCTGCGGCGGCTCTTCGACCTCGCTCGAACCCGGCCGCCGTCGACGCCGTGCTGGGCGCCGACCCGGCGCTCGCCCCGCTGGTCGCGGCCACGCCGGGGGGTCCGGCTGCCCGGCACCGTCGACGGCACCGAGACCGCGCTGCGGGCCGTGCTCGGCCAGCAGGTGTCCGTCGCGGCGGCGCGCACGGCGGCGAGCCGGCTGGCCGCCGCGCTCGGCGAACGGCTCCCGGCCGGGCTCGCCTGCGACGGCCCCGGCCTGCTCTTTCCGGACGCGGACACGGTCGCCGAGCGTGGCGCGGAGATCCTGACCGGCCCGGCGCGGCGCATCGCGACCGTGGTCGGGCTGGCCGCGGCCGTCGCGGACGGCAAGCTCGTGCTCGATCCCGGCCGCGACCCCGCCGAGCTGCGCGCCGACCTCGTCGCGCTGCCCGGCGTCGGGCCGTGGACGGCCGGTTACCTCGCCCTGCGCCTGCTCGGCGACCCCGACGAACTGCTCGCCACCGACCTCGCCGTCCGGCGCGGCGCCGCGGCGCTCGGCCTCCCGGCCGACGCCGACGGGCTGCTCGCCCGGTCCGCGGGGTGGGCTCCCTGGCGGTCCTACGCCGCCGTGCACCTCTGGAGGAACTCATGACCGTCGCGAACTGGTCCACCCTCGACACCCGCCTCGGCCCGTTCACGGCCGTCGTCGCCGACGGGGCGGTCATCGCCTCCGGCTGGACGGCGTCGCTGGACGAACTGCTCCCGCAGGTCCACCCCACCTTGCGGCCGGTGGCGCTGGAGCCGGGCGACCTCGGCCCCGTCGCCGACGCGATCGTCCGCTACCACGACGGCGACCTCTCCGCGATCGACGCCGTGCCCGTGCGGCAGCGCTCCGGGGAGTTCCTGGAGCACGCCTGGGAGGTGCTGCGCAGCGTCCCGGCCGGGGCACCGGTGACCTACACCGAGTACGCGGCCAAGACCGGCCGCCCCGCCGCCGTCCGGGCCGCGGCGTCGGCCTGCGCCCGCAACGCGGCCGCGCTGTTCGTCCCGTGCCACCGCGTGATCGGCACGGACGGCACGCTGCGCGGGTTCCGCTGGGGCGTGACCGTCAAGCGGCAGCTGCTGGACCACGAGTCCCGCTGAGCGCGACTCGCGTACACCCAGAGCGCGACTCGCGTGCACTTTCACCGCGACTCGCGAGCACTTTTCCGGCGACTCGCGGGCCGTTCCCGCGAGTCGCTGGATTTGTGTGCGCGAGTCGCGGTGCTGCTCGACCATGCGTTCGACCGCTTGCCGATCGGTCACGGCCGTTGGGCATCGGCCCGGCGTGGCGTCCCCGGTTCTGTCGGTGCCCGTGTGCACCCTGGAGCCGTGGACGCACCGACCGTATCCGTGCTGCTCATCGGCGTGATCGTGGGCGCGGCGCTGGGCGCGGCGGCCGCGTGGTTCCTCGCCGTCTCCCGGTCCCGGCTCACGGCGGCGGAGGCCGCGCGGGCCGCCGCCGACGCCTCCGCCATGCTGCGTGCCGACGCCGCCGGCCTGCGTGCCGAACGGGCCGGCCTGCTGGAGCGGCTGCGCGAGGTGGGCGAGGCGCACGACCGGGCCGCGGAGCGGCTGCGGGCGGCCGAGTCCGAGGCGGCGGCCGCGTCGGCGGCGCTGCGCGGCGAACGCGCGGCGGGCGCCCAGCGCGAGGCCCTGCTCACCCGCCGCGACGCCGAGCTCAAGCAGGCGTTCCAGGCCCTCTCGGCCGACGCGCTGGCCCGCAACAACGAGCAGTTCGTCGCGCTGGCCGAGGGCCGCATCAAGGAGGCGACGGCCGCGCTGGCCGCCCGTGCCGACGGCGACGCCACCGCCCGCGCCGCGGCGCTCGGCAAGCTGCTCGACCCGGTCGCGGCCACGCTCCAGCGCGTCGAGGGCCAGCTGCGCACGGTCGAGAAGGAGCGCGAGTCGGCCTACGCCGGGCTGCGCGAGCAGGTCAGCGCCATGCGGGCCAGCTCCGAGCGCCTCCAGGACGAGACGAAGCAGCTGGTCAACGCGCTGCGGGCGCGCAGGTCCGGGGCCGGTGGGGCGAGCTGCAGCTGGAGCGCATCGTGCAGCTCGCCGGCATGGTCGAGCACTGCGACTTCTCCACGCAGGTCGTGGCCCAGGGCGAGGACGGCGGCGTGCGGCCCGATCTCGTCGTCCACCTGGCGGGCGGCAAGCAGGTCGTCGTCGACGCGAAGGTCCCGTTCGCGGCGTACCTGGAGGCCGTCGAGTCGCGCGACCCGGCCGTCCACCGCGAGCGGCTGGGCGCCCACGCCCGCCAGCTGCGCCAGCACGTCGACACGCTCAGCGCGAAGAGCTACTGGGCGGCGTTCCAGCCGTCGCCGGAGTTCGTGGTGCTGTTCGTGCCGGGCGACCCGTTCCTGGAGGCCGCGCTGCAGGCCGACCCGGCGCTGCTGGAGCACGCGTTCGCCAGCAACGTCGTGATCGCCACGCCCACCACGCTGATCGCGCTGCTGCGCACGGTCGCGTACAGCTGGCGGCAGGAGGCGCTGGCCCGCAACGCCGCGCAGGTCCACCAGCTGGGCAAGGAGCTGCACAGCCGGCTCGCCACGATGGGCACCCACGTCGCGAAGCTCGGTCGCAGCCTGGACTCGGCCGTCGCCAGCTACAACCAGACGGTCTCGTCGCTGGAGGCCCGCGTGCTCGTCACCGCGCGCCGGCTCACGACCTGGAGGTCACCGACGCGGAGCTGCCCGAGCAGAGCCAGGTCGAGCGCATCCCGCGCACGGTCTCGCGCCCGAGCTGGTCGCGTCGGCCGCCGACTCGCTGGTCGACCTGCACGGGCTGAGCCGGGCCGAGCGCCCCGGCGGCGACGGGTGGCCGGAGCCGCGGGCTACCGTGACGGGATGAGGCCCCGCCGGTGAACGACGACGAGCTCGACGCGCCCCCGCCGCGCCGGCGACTGCGGGCCGACACCGGCGAGTCGCCGGTCGTGCGGGTGGGCGGCTGGCCGATGGCCGAACGGTCCGTGCTGGCCACGGTGCCCGGGGTGCGGCCGATCGCGGCGGTCGGGCTGGCCGCGGCGCTCACGGCCGTCGGAGTACTCGTCGATCTGACGCAGCTCGGCGGCCTCGGCACCGCGTTCACGATCTGCCACATCGCGGGGTGCGTGCTCGCGGTGGCGTGGGTGCGCCGCGACGGGCTCTTCGGCCCGATGGTGCAGCCGCCGCTGCTGGTGGCCGCGGCGGTGCCGATCGTGGTGCTGCTGGCCGGCGACCCGCGCCCCGGTCAGGGCGTGGCCGACCGGCTGCTCGTGATCGGCGCGCCGCTGGTCAACGCGTTCCCGATCATGGCGTGGGCCACCGGCAGCGTGCTGGCGATCGGGTTCGTGCGGATGCTGCTGCAACGGCCCGTCGAGGCGCCGGCGCCGCCGCCAAGAAGGAGAAGGAGCCGAAGGAGCGGCCGGTCAGCGAGCGGCGCTCCGGGCGGGACGCAGCTCGCGGGGGAGGGCGAACGTCAGGGTCTCCTCGGCGGTCGTGACCTCGTCCACCGTCTCCCAGCCGCGTTCGGCGAGGAAGTCGAGCACGCCCCGCACCAGCACCTCCGGCACGGACGCGCCGCTGGTCAGGCCCACCGTGCCGACGCCGTCGAGCCACTTCTCCTCGATCTCGCGGGCGTAGTCCACGAGGTAGGCGGCCCCGGCCCCGGCCTGCAGCGCGACCTCGACCAGCCGCACCGAGTTGGACGAGTTCCTGGAGCCGACCACGATCACGAGGTCGCAGTGCGGCGCCATCGTCTTGACCGCGACCTGGCGGTTCTGCGTGGCGTAGCAGATGTCGTCGGACGGCGGGTCCTGCAGCGACGGGAACTTCTCGCGCAGCGCGCGCACGGTCTCCATCGTCTCGTCGACCGACAGCGTGGTCTGGGAGAGCCAGACCACCTTGTCCGGGTCGCGGACTGTGACGTTCTCGATGTCGGCGGCGGAGTCGACGAGCTGGACGTGCCGGGGCGCCTCGCCCGAGGTGCCCTCGACCTCCTCGTGGCCGCGGTGGCCGACGAGCAGGATGTCGTAGTCCTCGCGGGCGAACCGCTTCGCCTCCTGGTGCACCTTCGTGACCAGCGGGCACGTCGCGTCGATCGTGCGGAGGCCGCGCTCCCGGGCCTGCTCGTGCACGGCGGGGGAGACCCCGTGCGCCGAGAACACGACGAGCGCGCCCTCCGGCACCTCGTCGGTCTCGTCGACGAAGATCGCGCCGCGCTCGCTCAGCGTCTCGACGACGTGCACGTTGTGGACGATCTGCTTGCGGACGTAGACGGGCGCGCCGTGCTTCTCCAGCGCCTGCTCGACGGCCTCGACGGCGCGGTCGACGCCGGCGCAGTAGCCGCGGGGCTTGGCGAGCAGGACGCGCTTGGTCGATCCCGACATGGGCCCCAGCCTACGGGCGCGTGCGGGAGCCGTCGGGTGGTCGTGCCGGCCGGCGGGCGGCGGGGGAGACTGTGTCGCATGAGTCCGCTTCCGCTGCCGGTCCGCGTCGCCGCCGGCCTCGTCGCCACCGCCGTGGAGCAGGCCAGGGAGCTGCCGCGGCTCGTCGTCGAGTTCCCCGTGACCGCGGTCAGCCAGGCGCTGCAGGTGTCGATGCGCATGCAGCAGCGGGTCACCGACCTCGCGATCAAGGGCGACCGCGCGCTGAGCGTGCTGCGCCCGGTCGAGGAGCGCCCGGGCTGGGCGACGTTCGACGACGAGGACGAGGAGCCGCCCGCCCGCAACGGCGCCGTGCCCGCGCAGGTCGACGTCGACGAGGTGCCGGAACCCGAGCCGGCGGCCGACCCCGAGCCCGCGCCGACCGGCCCGAACGTCCTGCCCGAGTACGGGACGCTGACGATCCCGCAGCTGCGGGGCCGGCTGCGCCACCTGAGCGTCGACGACCTGCGTGCGCTGCTCGCGTGGGAGACGACGCACGAGGACCGCCCGCCGTACGTCACGATGCTGTCGAACCGGATCACCACGTCACGGAGACGTGACCCGAGCTTGCGAGGGCACCATCCGATACAGCAGCGCGTCACGTTGAGGCCGAGCGCCAGCGAGGACGCGACGTGAGCTCGCCGAACTCGGCGGAGCAGCCGTGGCCGGTGCGCACGGTGGCGCGCAAGATCGCCGAGTGGGTCGACCGGCTGGGCGCGGTGTGGGTGGAGGGCCAGCTCGCGCAGGTGACGGCCCGCGCCGGCACCGGCACCGCGTTCCTCACGCTGCGCGACCCGGCCGCCGACGTGTCGTTGCAGCTCACGGCCCCGATCATGCTCGTGCGCGAGGGCGGGCCCGCGGTCGCCGAGGGCAACCGGGTGGTCGTGCACGGCAAGCCGTCGTTCTTCCTCGGCCGCGGCACGCTCAGCCTGCGCGTCGACGAGATCCGCGCCGTCGGCATCGGGGAGCTGCTCGCCCGCATCGAGCGGCTGCGCCGGCTGCTCGCCGCGGAGGGCCTGTTCGACCAGGCCCGCAAGCGCCGCCTGCCGTTCCTGCCCGGCTGCATCGGCTCGTGACCGGCCGGGCGTCGGCCGCCGAGCACGACGTCGTGACGAACGCCCAGGGCCGCTGGCCGGCCGTCCGGTTCCGGATCGAGAACACGGCGATGCAGGGTGCGCTGGCCGTGCCGCAGATCGTCGACGCGCTGGGGGCGCTGGACCGCGACCCGGCCGTCGACGTGATCGTGCTGGCCCGCGGCGGCGGGAGCGTCGAGGACCTGCTCCCGTTCTCCGACGAGACGCTGTGCCGGGCCGTCGCCGCCTGCCGCACGCCCGTGGTGTCCGCGATCGGGCACGAGCCCGACACCCCGCTCGTCGACCACGTCGCCGACCTGCGCTGTTCCACGCCGACGGAGGCCGGGCGCCGGCTCGTCCCGGACCTCGCCGAGGAGACGGCCCGGATCGCCGGGCTGCGCGACCGGGCCCGCCGCGCGCTGGCCGGGTGGGTCGACCGGGAGGAGCGGCTGCTCGCCGCGCTGCGCGGGCGCCCGGTGATCGCCGACCCGCTGCGCGCGCTGGAGGCCCGGCACACCGAGGTCGAGCGGCTCCGCGCGGGCGCCCACGGCAGCCTGGTGCGCGGCCTCGACCGGCGGGCCACCGACCTGGAGCACGTCCGGGCCCGGCTGGCGACGCTCGGCCCGGCCGCGACGCTCGCCCGCGGGTACGCCGTGGTGCAGCGGCTGACCGGCGACGCCCCGCTGCCCGTGCTGCGGTCCATCACGGAGGTCGGGGCGGGCGACCGGCTGCGCATCCGGGTCGCCGACGGCGCGGTGGCCGCCGAGGTACTGGACGAGAGAGCGAGCACGACGTGACCGAACGCGCCCCGGTGGAGGGGCTGGACTACGAGCAGGCCCGCGACGAGCTGGCCGAGGTGGTCCGCGCGCTGGAGGCGGGCGGGCTCGGCCTGGACGAGTCCGTGGCGCTGTGGGAGCGCGGCGAGGCGCTGGCCCGCCGCTGCGAGGAGCAGCTGGCCGGCGCCCGCGAGCGCGTCGAGAAGGTCCTCGGTGACGAGCGTCAGCAGGACACCGGGTCGGGCGAGTAGTCCGGCAGCTCGATCGCCTCGGCCTTGGTGAACTCCTTGGCGACCATGTTCCGCAGCGGCCACCGCGTCATGAAGCGGGCCGTCAGCGTCCGCAGCGCGATCATCAGCCGGGACGCCGGGACGAACCCGTCGACGCCGCCGGGCGGGAGCACCTGCGCCTGCGTGACGTAGGGCCGCAGCACCGACTCGTAGGCCGCGAACGCCGCGCGGTGGTCGCCCCCGGCTCGCGCCAGCTCGCCGGCCAGCACGTACGCGCCGACGAGCGCCGTGCTCGTGCCGAGGCCGGAGAGCGGCGACGGGCACCACGCCGCGTCCCCGAGCAGCACCACCCGCCCGGCCGACCAGGTGTCCATGTGCACCTGGCCCAGCTCCTCGGAGAAGACGTCCGCGCTGTCCGGGAGGTCGGCGACGACCTGGTCGCCACCCAGCCGGTGCCGGCGAACGCCTCCGCGAGCACGCTGCGCCGGTCGCCGGGCCGGGGCGGCCGCAGCGCGAGCAGCGCCTTGACCGTCGCGGGGTCGCGGTCCGGGCGCAGCGCCAGCATCGTGCCGGGCGCGTTGTACATCTCGAACCAGCCGTCGAGCCGGTAGCGGTTGGGGGCGGTGAAGTAGGCGACGGCGCAGCCGAGCGGCTGCACGTACCGGTCCGCGGGCCCGAACGCGAGCGCGCGCACGCCCGACTGCAGCCCGTCCGCGCCGACGACCAGCGCGAACCGGCGCTCCGGTGACCGGCGGAACCGGACCGTGACGCCGTCGGCGTCCTGCTCGATCGCGGTGATCGCGTCGTCGAACAGGTACTCGGTGCGGTCGCGGGTGGCGTCGTACAGCAGCTGCGCGAGGTCGCCGCGCAGCACCTCGATCTCCGCGACGATGCCCTCGCCGCCGAACGCGTCGGCGGGGATCTCGGCGCGGTGCCGGCCCTGCGTGTCGACGTACGCGATGCCGCGCTCGTCCACGCGGATCGCCATGACGGCGTCGAGCAGCCCCATGCGCTCGACCACGGTGCGCGCCGCGCCCCGGACGTCGACGGTCTGCCCGCCGGGCCGGGGTGCGGGGGCGCGCTCGACGATCGTGGGCCGGTAGCCGGCTCGGCTCAGCCAGTGCGCCAGCGCGGGCCCGGCGATCCCGGCCCCGGAGATCAGGACGTCCTTCTCGTGCATCGTACGGCTCCTCTCGTTCGCTGCTGACGACAGTGACTGTACGATGTACGAACAGCGGAGGCAACGACGAAAACGCCTGTGAGCTGCTGATTCTCGGGAAGAGCACTAGTGCACTACGGTGGCTCCGTCGGCCGGGAAGCGCTCCTGCCGCGGCCATGTGCACTAGGGCACCAGGACCGGAGGGAGACCGGTGTGACCGAGCCCGCATCCGCCCGCATCGCCGCCGAGCTGCGGGCCCTGATCGTCGCCGGCGAGCTGGCCCCCGGGGAGCGGGTGCCGTCCACGCGCGAGCTGATGCAGCGCTTCGGCGTCGCGATGGCCACCGCGACCAAGGCGCTCACCACGCTCCGGCAGGAGGGGCTGGTCCGGTCGGTGCGCGGCGTCGGCACGGTCGTCGCCGAACGCGCCCGCGCGGCCCGCACCCCGCCGCCGCCCGGGCCGGCCGCGGACCGGATCGTGACGACGGCGATCCGCGTGGCCGACGCGAGGGGCTCGGCACGCTGTCGATGCGCCGGGTCGGGGCCGAGCTGGGGATCGCGACGATGTCGCTCTACCAGCACGTCCCCGGCAAGGACGACCTGCTGCTGATGATGGTCGACCGCGCGTTCGGCGAGGTGCCGCTGCCGGCCGCCCGGCCGGCCGGCTGGCGACCGGCCCTGGAGACCGCGGCCCGCACGCAGTGGGCCTGCTTCCGGCGCCACCCCTGGCTGGCCGCGGCCATGTCGCTGACCCGTCCGCAGCCCGTCGCCAGCGCGCTCGCGCACTCCGAGTTCGTGCTCGCCGCGCTGGACGGCCGCGGGCTCGACACCACCGCGGCGTTCAACGTGCAGATCATGCTGTTCAGCTTCGTGCGCGGGCTGGCGGTGAACCTGGAGACCGAGGCGCAGGCCGTGGCGGAGTCGGGCATGGACAACGACGAGTGGGTCCGCTCGACGATGGGTGCGCTGACCGCGCTCGTCGCCGGGGGCGGGTTCCCGATGGTCCAGCGGGTGTTCGCGCTGGACTTCGACCTCGACCTGGACGGCCTGTTCGACCTGGGCCTGACCTGCATCCTCGACGGGCTGGCGGGCCGGCTGGGCGGGGACTGACCGGCTCAGCGCGGGGCGGCGACCGGCTCTCCGGAGACCGCCGCCGTCGCGAGCGTGCGCAGGTCGGCGTCCTCGCCGCTGCCCGTCACGAGCATGCGGACGGCCGGCGGGCCGGGCAGCTCGGTCACCCAGATCGGCTCGGCCCTGCGGCCGGGGCCGGTGTAGCCGACCCACTGCCGACCGCCGACGTCGACCGGGCCCTGCGCGACCGCGGGCTCGTCGCCGGTCTCGGCCGCGAGCAGCGTCTCCTCCGGCGCGTCGCTCTGCACGAGCCGCACGTAGCGCCCGGCCGGCGTCAGGTAGCCGACGCGCACCGCGAGCCCGCCGCCGGGCAGCGTGACGCGGTCGGCCGCGTTCGCCCGCCAGTCCGCCGGGACGGCCGGGACCCGCAGCGGGAACGGGAGGGCGGTGGCGAGCCGGCGGAGCTCGGCCGGCGCGTCCACGACGGGCGCCGCGTCCGGGTCGACCGTCGGGCCGGTCGGGGCGAACGTGCAGGACCGGGTCAGACCGCCCACGAGGAGCACGACCACCAGCAGGACCGCGATCGCGCCGACGATGTCGCGCACCCGCAACGCGGAGCGCGGCGGCTTGGACGGTGGGCCGGGCGTGGTGCTCACGAGGTCAATGGTGCAGCACGTGCCGATCGTCTCAACCGCGCGGCCGCATCTGCGGGCCCGTCGATCTGGGAGGATCGAGCCCTCCCCGACGCCGCGTGGGCCCCGCGTGCCGTGGGAAGGGGAGCAGAAGGAGGCCGAGATGACCACGTCCGCGAACGGAGCCACCGCCCGCGAGCGTCGCCGGGAGGCACCGGACCGCAACCTCGCCATGGAGCTGGTGCGCGTCACCGAGGCGGCCGCGATGGCCGCGGGCCGATGGGTCGGGCGAGGTGACAAGATCGGTGGGGACCGCGCTGCGGTGGACGCGATGCGCCAGCTCATCGGCAGCGTCTCGATGCGCGGGGTCGTCGTGATCGGCGAGGGCGAGAAGGACGAGGCGCCCATGCTCTTCAACGGTGAGCACGTCGCAACGGCGAGGGCCCCGACTGCGACGTGGCCGTCGACCCCATCGACGGCACCACGCTGATGGCCAAGGGCATGCCCGGCTCCGTCGCGGTGCTCGCCGTGGCCGAGCGCGGCGCGATGTTCGACCCGTCGGCCGTCTTCTACATGGAGAAGCTCGCCGTCGGTCCGGAGGCCGCCGACGTCATCGACATCACCGCGCCGGTCACGGAGAACATCCGCCGCGTCGCGAAGGCCAAGCACACCGACGTCGCGGACGTCACCGTCTGCGTGCTCGACCGTCCGCGGCACGAGTCGCTGGTGAAGGAGATCCGCAGCACCGGCGCCCGCATCCACTTCATCTCCGACGGCGACGTGGCCGGCTCGATCTCGGCCGCCCGCCCGAACACCCCTGTCGACCTGCTCGTCGGCATCGGCGGCACCCCCGAGGGGATCATCAGCGCCGCTGCGCTCAAGTGCATGGGCGGCGCGATCCAGGGCCGGCTCTGGCCGCGCGACGACGACGAGCGCACCAAGGCCCTCGACGCCGGCCACGACCTCGACCGCGTCCTCACCACCGACGACCTCGTGCAGGGCGACAACGTCTTCTTCTGCGCCACCGGCGTCACCGACGGCGACCTGCTCAAGGGCGTGCACTACCGGGCCGGCGGCTGCACCACCCAGTCGATCGTGATGCGCTCGAAGAGCGGCACCGTGCGGATGATCGAGGGCTACCACCGGCTCACCAAGCTGCGCGAGTACTCGTCGGTGGACTTCGACCTCCCCGACGACCAGCTCGAGTCCGTCGAGCACCCCCTTCCGTGATCGGATCGTGAGCCGACAGCGATCGGTTCCGAGTGGCCCGCGCCGCCGGCCGCGCGCATTCTGAGCCCTCCCGGCACGGGGTAGGGGAGGCAGCGATGCGAAGGCTGGCGGCGATGGGGCTGGTCACAGGGCTGGCCGTGGTGTTCGGCGGGTTGTTCGGCACCGGGGTGGCCGCGGCTGCGCCGACGGCCGTCGCGGCACCGGCGAAGCCTGCCGCCGCGCTCGCCGCGGGCACGCCGTGCCGGGCCACCGCGCGGGCCTGCGTCGACCTCGGCGCGAACCGGGCGTGGCTGATCAGCGGCGGCGAGGTCGTGTACGGCCCGGTGCGGATCACGCACGGCCGCAAGGTTTCCGGACTCCGGCCGGCACGTTCCGGGTGTCGTTCAAGAGCCGCGACCACGTCAGCTCGATCTACGACGCGGAGATGCCGTACTCGGTGTTCTTCAACGGCGGCATCGCCTTCCACCAGGGCAGCCTCGGGGAGAAGTCGCACGGCTGCATCCACCTCGCCCGCGCCGCGGCCGTCCGGTTCTTCGGGTCGCTCTCCCGCGGGGACGTCGTCCAGGTGGTGTGACCGGAGCCGCCGTGCACCCGCCCCGGCGCGGGAGAACACTGGTTCCATGGCGATCGACGACGAGGCCGGCTTCCGCATCGAGCACGACACGATGGGCGAGGTCAGGGTGCCCGTGGACGCCCTCTGGCGGGCCCAGACCCAGCGCGCCGTCGAGAACTTCCCGATCTCCGGCCGGGGCCTCGAACGCGCTCAGATCCGCGCGCTCGGGCTGGTCAAGGCCGCTGCGCGCGCGTGAACAAGGAGATCGGCGTGCTGCCCGCCGGTCTCGCCGACGCTATCGCCGCCGCCGCCGACGAGGTGGCCGCCGGGCGGCACGACCGGCACTTCCCGGTGGACGTCTTCCAGACCGGCTCCGGCACGAGCTCGAACATGAACGCCAACGAGGTGATCGCCACCCTCGCGGCCCGCGCCGGGCTGGACGTGCACCCGAACGACCACGTCAACGCGTCGCAGTCGTCGAACGACGTGTTCCCCACGACGATCCACCTCGCGGCCACCGAGGCCCTCGTGAACGACGTGGTCCCCGCGCTCGACCACCTCGCGGGCACGCTGCGCCGCCGTGCCGAGGACTGGGCGGACGTGGTGAAGGCCGGGCGCACCCACCTCATGGACGCGGTGCCGATCACGCTGGGCCAGGAGGCCGGCGGCTGGGCGACGCAGGCCGAGCACGGCGCCGAGCGGATCCGGGCGGTGCTCCCGCGGGTCGCGCAGCTGCCCATCGGCGGCACGGCCGTCGGCACCGGGCTCAACGCGCCGGACGGCTTCGGCTCGCGGGTGGTGGAGGAGCTGCGCGCGGCCACCGGGCTCGTCGACCTGACCGAGGCCGAGGACCACATCGAGGCCCAGGGCGCCCGCGACGGGCTCGTCGAGGCGTCCGGTGCGCTGCGGACGGTGGCCGTGTCGCTGTTCAAGATCGCCAACGACATCCGCTGGCTCGGCTCCGGCCCGCGCACCGGGCTCGCCGAGCTGCACCTGCCCGACCTCCAGCCGGGCAGCTCGATCATGCCGGGCAAGGTCAACCCGGTGATCTGCGAGGCGACGATGATGGTGGCCGCGCAGGTGATCGGCAACGACGCGACCGTCGCGTTCTCCGGCACGCAGGCAACCTCGAGCTGAACGTGATGATGCCCGTGATGGCCCGCAACGTGCTGGAGTCGGCCCGGCTGCTCGCCAACGCCGCCCGGCTGCTGGCCGACAAGGTCGTGGCCGGCACGGAGGCGGACGTCGAGCGCACCCGCGAGTACGCCGAGTCGTCCCCGTCGATCGTCACGCCGCTCAACCGCTACCTCGGCTACGAGGAGGCGGCCTCGATCGCGAAGCAGGCGCTCAAGGAGCGCCGGACGATCCGCGAGGTCGTGCTGGAGCGCGGCCACGTCGACGCGGGCAAGCTCACGATCACCCAGCTCGACGCCGCCCTCGACGTCCTGACCATGGCCAGGGGCGGCCGGTCCTGATGTCGAGGGCGGCAGGCCCGGCAGGTCAGTCGTCGTCGCGGTCGTCGTCGTCCGGGGTGTCGTCGTCGGGCGTGTCGTCGAACGGGGTGTCGTGGTCGTCCGGCGTCCAGCCCGTGTCGTCGGGGCTGTCGAACGGCGACTCCACCGACTCGAACGGGCTCTCGAACGGTGAGTCCGCCGACTCCGGCGACGTGTCCCCGGTCGCCGGCAGGACCGGGCCGGCCGGGGCCGGCCCGCCGGTCGCCGACGCGACGGTGATGGGGCGCAGCTCGCGGGTCTCGGCACCGCCGTCCGAGGCCGCGGCGAGGCCCGCCCCGGCGACGCCGAGCCCGGTGAGGGCGGCGCCGACGGTGAGGATCTTCCAGGTCGCGGGGCGTTGCATCGGATCTCCTTCGTGTTGTCCTGTCCCGTGCTGACGTCTCCACGGTGTCGCCGGCGGATGAGCCGCCGGGAGAAGCCGGTGAGGCGGCTCTCAGCCGGGGCCGGGCGCTCCCAGCCACTGCCCGGCGAGCGCGATCCGGGCGCGCGTGTGCTCCGCCCAGCGCTCCTGCTGCACCCGGAACGGGCCGGTCGCGAGCCCGAGCACGGCTGCGGCGACCCGCGGACGCAGCTGCTCGCGCGGGTGGTTCCGCTCCGCGGCCG
The DNA here is from genome assembly GCA_001942415.1 of Pseudonocardia sp. CNS-139. Taxonomy (GTDB): domain Bacteria; phylum Actinomycetota; class Actinomycetes; order Mycobacteriales; family Pseudonocardiaceae; genus Pseudonocardia. Next base: position 51,793 of record MKJX01000175.1, on the reverse strand, counting down.
CGAGCAGCGCAGCGCCCCACCGGCGGATCGGTGCCGGCCGCACGGCGTGCAGCGCGAGCACCGAGAGGTGACCGAGCAGCGTCGCCCACTCGTCGATCCGGTGGCCCGGGCCCGCGGTGTCGACGTCGAGCAGCCCGGTGATCCGCCCGTCGTCCGCGAGGAGCTGGGCCTCGTAGAAGTCGCCGTGCACCGGCACGGTCGGATGCGTCCCCGGATCGGTGTCGCCGAGCGCGGCTTCGAGAGGCGAGCCGGTCGCGGTCGGCCGGCGTGGTGACGGCGGTCTGCGCCAGCACGGCCGCGAAGTGCGGCACCCGCTCCAGGTGCGTGCGCCGGGCCGGCTGGGCGAGCAGCCCGATCGGCAGCTCGTCCAGCAGCCCGGTGAGCGCCGCCGGCCCGGGCAGCCGCCCGTCCCGTTCCAGCAGCGTGCGGACGGGCGTGCCCGGCATCTCCGGCATCACGACCAGCCCGTCCGGCGTGACGGCGAGCGGGCGCGGCACCGGCAGGTGCCGGGCGAGCAGGTCGTGGCGGGTCCGCAGCGCCGTGGCCGCCGACGGCCGGACGACCTTGGCGTAGAGCCGGGGTCCACCCCCGCTGATCTCCAGCACGGCCCGCCGGCCCGGCCGGTAGGACCGCACCCGCACCTGCGGCGGGCCCGACCGGCGCAGCCCCGCCGCGCGCAGCGTCGCCGTGAGCCGCTCCGGGTCGGTCGCCGTCGCCAGCGCCGGCAGCGCCGGGTCCTGCGGCCACCGCCACACCCCGACCACCGTGCCGCGGCCGGCCAGCAGCGCGGCCCCGTCCGGGATGCGGTCGCCGGTGGTCGCGGCGAGCGCCTCGCGGGTCAGCGTGCCGTCGGCGCGTTCGACCTCGGCGTCGAACCGGGCCACGACCGCCCCGCCGGGCTGCACGCCCACCGTGGCGACCCGCAGGCCGCGCAGGCGCCCGCCGTGCGTCGAGACGGCGACGTCGAGCAGGTCATTCGCATCCGGGCCCAGCAGCAGGGACAGGGCCGTCGGCCACGCGGGATCGGTCGGGGCGAGGGTCACCCGGCCAGGCTCCGGCGCTGTTGTGGGCCTTCGATGAGAGCGGCGTGAGACGGTTCTCCCCGGCGGCCCGCCGCCGGCGCGCAGCAGGAGCGCCCCGATCAACACTGCGAGCACCACCACGGGGGCCCAGCCCGCGTGGGTCGTGACGGCCGCCCCGACCCGGTTGCCGAGCAGCACGAACGTGGTGGCCCACGCCGCGCCGGACAGCGTGAGCGCCGGCCCGGCGAGCCGGTACGGCACCCGCGCGCCGCCCGCCACGCGCGGCATGATCGTGCGCACGTAGGCCGTCCAGTGCCCGCACGCCAGCAGCGCCGCGGTGGCCAGCGGGCCGCGCCCGGCGAGCCAGCGCCGCACCTGCTCGACCCGGGCGTGCAGGGCCGGCCAGCGGTGCCCGTTGCGCGTGCGGCCGCGCCACCAGCCCAGATGCGCCCCGGCGACGGTCGCCGCCGCGGCCACCACCGCCGCGAACGGGAGCACCCCCGGCACGGCGTGCGACCAGATCCCCAGCGCCACCAGCACCGAGATCCCGGGCAGCAGGACGCCGACACGCGTGCCGCTCTCGGCGGTGAGCATCACCCCCGCGACGCCGAGCACCGCGGGCACGGGCAGACCTGCGGCCGCGTCGAGCGCCGCCGTCACCATCGGTGCGGGCGGCGGCAGACGAGCAGCCGTGACGGTGGCACGTTGCGCCAGATCGGCCGCGTGGCCAGCACCTCGTCGTAGGTGTCGCCGAGGTCGCGCAGCACGTCGCGGCGCAGCGCGGGCAGCGCTGTCAGCGTGCTGATCGTGGCGAAGACGCCGCCGGGCGCGAGCGTGGCCGCGATCGCCGCGAGCGTCGCCCGGCGGCGTTCCGGCGGCAGGAGGGTCCACGGCAGCGAGGACACGACGGCGTCGACCGGGCCGACGCCCGCGCCGGCGAGCAGGGTGCCCAGGTCGGCGGCGTCGCCGGCCAGGACCTCCAGCCAGGGCAGCGTCCCACGCAGGTGCGTGACGAGCTCGCCGTCGAGCTCGACCGCGACGTAACGCGAGCCGGGGGCCAGCCGCGCGCGGACGGAGGGGGAGATCGCGCCGGTGCCCGGGCCCAGCTCGACGACGGTGGCGGGGCAGGTGCCGGGCACGACCGCGGCGATCTCCGCGGCCAGCGTCGCCCCGGTGGGGGCCGGGGCCCCGATCAGGTCCGGCCGGCGGATCGCCCGGCGCAGGAAGGTTGCGTGTGTGGTCACGGCGATCACGCTCTCGTCTGGCGGGCGAGCGCACGATCGGACCGGTGCGCCTGGACCCGTCACAGGGTCACACAGGAATCGGACGAACAGGAGCCCGGGTTCCGGGCCGTGCTCGCGTCCCTGCAGGCCGTGGGCCGGCCGCGACTACCCTGGTCTGCTGTGTCACTCACCCTCGGCATCGTCGGCCTGCCCAACGTGGGCAAGTCGACGCTGTTCAACGCGCTGACCCGCAACGACGTGCTCGCGGCGAACTACCCGTTCGCGACGATCGAGCCCAACGTCGCGTGGTGCCGCTGCCCGACCCGCGGCTCGACGTGCTCGCGCGGATGTTCGAGTCCGCGCGCACCGTGCCGGCCACCGTGTCGTTCGTCGACATCGCGGGCATCGTGAAGGGCGCGTCCGAGGCGCGGGGCTGGGCAACAAGTTCCTCGCGAACATCCGCGAGTCCGACGCGATCTGCCAGGTCGTCCGCGTCTTCGACAACCCGGAGTGGTGCACGTCGACGGACGCATCGACGCCGCCGGCGACATCGAGACGATCTCCACCGAGCTGATCCTCGCCGACCTCCAGACCCTGGAGCGGGCGCTGCCGCGCCTCACCAAGGAGGCCCGGACCCACAAGGACCGCCGCCCCGCCCTCGACGCTGCGGAGCAGGCCGCCGAGATCCTCAACGGCGGCCGCACGCTCTTCGCCGCCGGCGTCGACCCGGAGCCGCTGCGCGAGCTGACGCTGCTCACCACCAAGCCGTTCCTCTACGTCTTCAACGCCGACGAGGGCGTGCTCACCGACGAGGCGAGGCGCAAGGAGCTGACCGAGCTGGTCGCCCCCGCCGACGCCGTGTTCCTCGACGCCAAGGTCGAGGCCGAGCTGCTGGAGCTGGACGAGGAGTCGGCCCGCGAGCTGCTGGAGTCGATCGGCCAGCCCGAGCCCGGCCTGCACGCCCTGGCCCGCGCGGTTCCACACCCTGGGCCTCCAGACCTACCTGACGGCCGGCCCCAAGGAGTCCCGGGCCTGGACGGTCAAGAAGGGCGCCACCGCCCCCCAGGCCGCCGGGGTGATCCACACCGACTTCGAGCGCGGCTTCATCAAGGCCGAGATCGTCTCCTACGACGACCTGGTCGAGGCCGGCTCGATGGCCTCGGCGAAGGCGGCGGGGAAGGTGCGGATGGAGGGCAAGGACTACGTCATGTCCGACGGGGACGTGGTGGAGTTCCGGTTCAACGTCTGAACCGCTCGTCTTCGCTCGGTACCACGAAGGCCCGAGTGTTGACATAACGCGTCGCGTTATGCTGAGGTGGTGATCAGGTCGTTCAAGGACGCTGAGGCCGAGCGGCTGTGGCGGCGTGAGCGCGTCCCGTCGATCGACCCCAGGATCCATCGAGTGGCGCTGAGGAAGCTGGTGGTGATCGACGCGGCTGTTGTGCTCGACGACCTCAGGGTGCCTCCGGGCAACCGACTGGAGGCGCTCAAGGGTGACCGCGTCGGCCAGCACGGCATCAGGATCAACCAGCAATGGCGGATCTGCTTCCGGTGGACCGAAGCGGGTGCCGAGGACGTCGAGATCGTGGATTACCACTAGGAGGTGGAGTAGATGGACAAGATCTCTCCGATCCACCCCGGCGAGGTGCTCATGGAGGAGTTCATCGAGCCGCTCGGTCTCACTCAGCACCGGGTCGCGGTGGCCGTAGGGGTTCCGCCGCGGCGGATCAACGAGATCGTGCACGGCAAGCGGCGCATCACCGCAGACACGGCTCTGCGTCTTGCACGCTATTTCGGCACGTCAGATCTCTTCTGGCTCAACCTGCAGACCCGATACGACCTGGAGGTCGAGCGGGATGTCCTCGGGGGCGTGCTCGCACGAATCCAGCCGATGCGGTGTGCGTGACGGTGCTCGGCGACGTGACTCGGTGGAGTTCCGGTTCAACGTGTAGCGAGGCGGTTCCGTAACCGGCTTGTGGTTCCGGCCGCCGGCCGCCAACGTGAACGCGGTGACGGGCAAGGCGCTTCTCCTGCAGGCCTACGACGAGCAGCTGCGTACCGATGCCGAGACACCCGGCGCGATCTCGGTCACCCGGCACGGCCGACTGCACCTGGTGACCTTCGTCGGCGGACGGGGGTTCGTCACCTACCGCGACCTCGGCGGGGCCGACGTCGACGAGATCGCCCGTCTCGTGCCGAAGGTGTTGGCGCACTACCGGGCCGATCCCGGCATCGAACGGGTCGAGTGGAAGACACGAGGCCACGACCACGCCCCCGGACTCCATGAGGCACTGGTCGGCAACGGGTTCGTTCCGCACGCGTCCGAATCGATCATGGTCGGGGCCGCCGCGGCCCTGGCAGCCGAGACCTCTCTACCCGAGGAGGTCACGCTGCGCCGGGTGACCGAGGAGCCGGACGTCCGCGCGGTGAGCGCGATGCAGGACGAAGCATTCGGTGAACCGGCCTCTGAACGGGCGGCTGACGCGCTGCTGCGCCGGCTCGCGCTCGGTGACGGGACGGAGCTGTGGGTCGCCGAGGCAGAGGGCCGGACGGTCGGCGCCGGCCGACTCGAACCCGTCGCAGGCAGCGACTTCGCCGGGATCTGGGGAGGCGCGACACTGGAGCAGTGGCGCGGTCGGGGCATCTACCGTGCGTTGACGGCGGCGCGTGCCCGATCCGCGCTCGCCCGTGGCAGGTCTCTCATCCACAGTGACTCGACCGAGTACTCCCGTCCGATCCTCGAACGCTCCGGTCTCGTGAAGGTGTCGACCACGACGCCGTACGTGTGGCGGCGCTGAGCGGCTGCTCGGCCCCGCAACGTGGTGTAGTTCAGGCGCGAACAGGGCACACGATGTTCCGGTGACTCGTCACGCCCGCGGGTTGACCGCAGCGGAAGCCCTCGTGGCCGCCGCTACGGCTCTGGGAATCGAAGCGCATCTCAACAAGCGCGCTGACGGCGGTGATGTCAGTGTCGCGGTACCTGGCGGGTCGGCGATCGACCTCGAGGTCAAGTCCGCGTCGCTGGTGAGTACCGCCGTTGCTGCGGAGCAGCTCCGGCGGTGGGCGAGCCGTCCCCGGGCTGATGTCGTGGGTGTGATCGTCGCGGACCGGATCACGGCTGAGGCTCGGGAGCACCTGACCCGGTCGGGATGGGGTTGGCTTGACCTGCGTGGTCACCTGAGGCTGGCCGCCCCCGGGTTGCTCATCGACGCCGACGTGCCCGCGTTGTCGGATCCGGAGCCGGACCGATCGGGGCTCGTCGGGCAGGTCGGCATCGAACTCGCGGCGTTGCTGCTGCTCGAGCCGGCGAAGCGGACCGGTGTCCGCGGCGCCGCGGCAACGTTGTCCCGTGCACCCAGTTCGGTGTCCGACGCATTCCGGGCCATGCGTGCCGCGGATCTCGTCGACAACGAGGGCACGCCAGCCGTGCCCGCGCTCTTCTGGGAACTGGTCGAGCGCTGGAAGCCCGAGAGCCGCGATCTGGCCGGCCTCCCGCAGCCGAACCGGGGTCGGGACAACACCGCGCTGGGCCTGGGGCTCGATGATGTCGAGTCGACAACAGGATGGGCGTTGACCGACACGGTCGCGGCTGCGACATACGGCGCGCCTGTCGGAATGCGCGCTGACCATCCGCGCGACTTCTACGTGCCCGATCGGCGCATCCTTCGCCGCGCGGTTCAGATACTCGGTCCAGCCACCACGCCGAGTTCACGGGCCGGCCGCGTACGCCTGGCTCCGGTGTTCCTGGCATGCGCACGTCGAGTGGACGGCGCAGCATGGGCGCACGAGCACTGGCCGCTGGCGAACCCCCTTTTCGTCGCGCTCGATCTCGCCCGGGACCCGGGTCGTGGCCGCGAGATCCTCGGTGGTTGGACGCCGATGAAGCCGTGGCACCGTGTCTGGTGAGCCGCGGGTTGTCGCGCTCGGTGGCGGATCGATGACCCGGCTGGTGAGCGCGATTCCCGTGGTCGCCGAGCAGACTGGACGTCCGGTGGTGCTCGTCGGCGGACTCGCCGTCATGTGCCGGCTCTTCGCCGTACCGCGTGACGACCGACCTCGATGCGGTGGACCGGCTGGCCGAGGGCGAACCCTCGCAGCTCGAGCTCCTGCTGTCGGCCGGTGCGACGCCGAGCGGGCCTTCGGGTGCTCTGGTGGCAACTCCCTTCGGCGACGTGCAGGTCGACGTCCTGCAGGTCTCGGAGGAGGAGATCGACGATCTTCCCGGCGATCCGACCGATCGCCTCCACGTCCAGTCCCACGCGTGCGTCGGCGACCGCCACCGGCTTGACGCTCCGGGTGGAGGAGTTGCCGCCCCTGACCGTCTCGGTCGCCGAGCCGGGTCCCCTCATCGCGATGAAGCTCCAGTCGGTCATGAATCGCGGATCGGCCAAGGAAGGAACCGATCTCCTCGACATCGTGCGGCTCACGCTCCGCGCCAGCCGGTACGGTCTGCGGATGCTCGCCCGCGCTACGGGATCGCCCGCTCCCTGGCCATGTACCACGGCATCCCCGGTCGCCACCGCAAGCTGGTCGACTTCTACGGCGAGCTGATCGGGCCGGGTGACGTCGCGTTCGACGTCGGCGCGCACGTCGCAGCCGGGTGCGGGCGTGGCGGCGGATCGGGGCGACGGTCGTCGCGCTGGAGCCGCAGCCGGACTGCCTGCGGGTCCTGCGGCTGTTCTTCGGCCGCGACCAGGGCGTCACGATCGTGCCGAAGGCGGTCGGGGCGGAGGCCGGGACGGCGCGGTTGGGTGTCTCGTCCGCGACGCCGACGGTCTCGTCGATGTCGCCGGCGTGGATCGAGTCGGTGACGGCCGACCGGAGCTTCGCGCGGGTGCGCTGGGACAAGTCGGTCGAGGTGGAGGTCGTGACGCTCGACGATCTCGTCGCCACGTACGGCGAGCCGGCGTTCTGCAAGATCGACGTCGAGGGCTACGAGGTCGAGGTGCTCGCCGGGCTCAGCCGGCCGGTGCGGGGGCTGTCGTTCGAGTACCTCCCGCCCGCGCACGAGGACGCCGTCGCGGCGCTCGGGCTGGTCGAGCGGCTGGGCAAGGCGGCGGGCGGCTACCGCTACAACTACTCGCCCGTCGAGACGATGCGGTTCGCGAGCGACCGCTGGCTCGACGCGGACGAGCTGGTCCGGCTGCTCGAACGGTTCCGGCCGCTGGGGCGGTCGGGGGACGTCTACGCCCGGCTGGCGCGGCCCGAGGGCTGAGACCCGGCGCGCCTACCGCGGTGCGTGCGTCGGCAGCGCCGCCTCGACCACGTCGGCCGCGGCGTCGGCGCCGCCCGACTCCGCGATCGTGCGCCGCATCCCGTCGACGGCGACCCGGATGCGGACGTCCGCGATCACGGACTCGGCCGCGGCGGCGAGACCGGCGGCGGTGACGGCCGACGGGTCGAGCCGGACGCCGAGTCCCAGCTCCGCGAGCCGGTCGGCGTTGGCGCGCTGCTCGGCCATCTGCGGGACCGCGACCATCGGCACGCCCGCGTGCAGCGACTCCATCACGCTGCCCATCCCGGCGTGCGTCACGAAGAGCGCGGCGTGCCGCAGGACGTCCAGCTGCGGGACGTAGCGGTGCACCTCGACGTGCGGCGGGGTCGGGCCGAGCCGGACGTCGGCGCCGACGGCCATCACGACGTGCCACGGCTCGCCGGCGAACGCGTCGAGGCAGGCCTGGAAGAACTCGGGGGCGCCGGTTGTAGCCGGTGCCGAGGGAGACGAGCACGACGGGCAGGTCGGTCGCCGGCTGCCACGCGCCCTGGAACGTGCGGTCGCCGAGGCACGGGCCGACGAAGTGGAAGGTGCCGTCGAAGGTGTCGCCGGCGAACTGGACGCGCGGGGCAGGAGGACGATCTTGGCGGCGACGCCCGTGTTGCGGGTCAGGTCCGCCGTGGTGAGCCCGGCCCCGTGCCGGGCGAGGACGCGCCGCAGCCGCAGCAGGAACGTCAGGAACCGCGGGTGCAGCGGGTTGAACCGGGTGTAGTGCCGGCCCAGGGACCAGTGCTCGTTGCCGACGAGGTTCGGCCAGGTCTGCACGACCGGCACGGCCCAGCGGGCGGCGAGCATCCGGGCCGCCCAGGTGACGGCAGCGCCGTCGCAGACGACGAGGTCGGGACGGTCGGTGTCGAACGCGGCGGCCAGGTCGGGGAGCGTGGCCTCGATCTCGTCGACGGCCGCGTGCATGGCGCGGACCAGGTCGTTGCCGGCAAACTGGGGCGGCCGGGCGAAGGCCGCGTCGAGCGTGGTCGCGTACGGGACGCGGTCGGCGCCCACCTCGGCGAGGCTCGCGGCGAACCGCTCCGGGGCGACGTAGCTGACGCGGTGCCCGCGCCCGACGAGCGCGGCCACCACCGCGAGCGTCGGGTACACGTGCCCGGCGCCGGGCGGGGCGAAGAAGGCGATGTGGGCCACGGTCAGGCGCCGGGCGCCGGGCCGAACCGCACGACACCCCCGTCGAGGTCGACGACCGGGCGCGGCGGCGCGCCGTCGCGTTCCTCGTCGCGCATCAGCGAGTGCGACCGGCGGGCGTCGATCTCGATCCGCTTCCCGCCGGTCGCGAACGCGTCGATCTCCTCCAGCGAGATCGTGACGGCCGCGCGCTTGCGGGTGCCGCGCCGCAACGGGCCGGTGCGCCGCAGCGCGGCGCCGGCCGCCAGCAGGAAGATGACACCGGGCATCGACAGCGCCCACAGCATGCCGAGGTCCACGCCCCCTGAACGATCAGGGCGCGCCGAGTTCCCGGACCGATGACTTCCCGGCCACGCCGGCGTCCTACGTCCAGAGCGTCAGCGAGGAGGACCCACGTGACACACCCGACCTACGTCCTGATCCCCGGCGCCGGGGGCAGCGTGTTCTACTGGCACCGGCTCGTCGCCGACCTCGCGGACCGCGGCCGGGCCGCGCTGGCCGTCGACCTTCCGGCCGGCGACGACACGGCCGGGCTCGCCGAGTACGCCGACGCGGTCGTGGCCGCCGTCGGCGACCGGCGGCCGGTGGTGCTGGTGGCGCAGTCGATGGGCGGGTTCACGGCGCCGCTCGTCTGCGAGCTGGTGCCGGTGCAGCAGTTGGTGCTGGTCAACGCGATGGTGCCGGCGCGGGTGAGTCGCCGGGGGACTGGTGGGGCAACACCGGCCAGGCGGAGGCGCGGGCCGCCATGGCCGCGCGCGAGGGCCGGCCGGTCGGGGGCGCGTTCGACCCGGTCGCCGAGTTCTTCCACGACGTCCCGTCCGAGGTGACGGAGGCGGTGTTCGCCCGGGGCGAGCCGGAGCAGTCCGACACGCCGTTCGAGAAGCCGTGGCCGCTCGCGGCCTGGCCGGCCGTCCCGACGCGGTTCCTCCAGGGCCGGGACGACCGGTTCTTCCCGCTGGAGTTCCAGCGCCGGGTGGTCCGCGAGCGGCTCGGCATCGAGGTCGAGGAGATGCCGGGCGGGCACCTCGTCGCGCTGAGCCGGCCGCGGGAGCTCGCGGACCTGCTGCTCGTGGCCGGCTGAGCCCGAGCTGGCAACCTGCTGTTCACAATGTGCTCGTGGTGCGCGTCAGCCGGGCGTTCCTAGCCTGCGCACGTGAACGACGGTACGCAGGTGCGTGAGCCGGTCCGGGCCAGGTTGGCCCGCGTCCAGCAGTCGGTGGCCACCGCCGCCGCGGAGCTCGGCGCCGAACACCCGCACCACGGGTTCCGGGCGGCGCTCGACGATCTCGGTGCGCGGCTCGCGCACGTGCACGACCGGTGCAGCGAGGTGTCCGACGACGCGTGGGCGGCCTACGCGGCGCGCCTGGACCGCGGCCTCGACGAGCTTCAGGTCGAGCTGGGCCGGGCCGCCGAGCACGCCGACTCCGCCCCGTCCGCCGACGACGTGCTCTTCTCCCGCACCACCCGGCTGGAGCTGGACGGCTGGCTGGTGCGACTCGACGTGCCCGGCGCGGCCCCCGACCACGGGCGGGCCACGGAGCTGGCCTCGGCGGCGTCACGGGAGCTGGCCGACTACCGGGCGGCGTGCAGCACCGGGGCCGGGGCCTCGCGGGCGGCCGTCGAGCAGGCGATGGCCGACCTGCGCCGCGCCGCGCACTGACCGCCGGACCCGCGGGACGAAAGTCGTCCCGCGGAGGTGTCGAATCTCCGCGTCCCCGATTGTCGTCGTGACGACCGATCGGAACGAGGGAGGGCACGATGCAGTACATGCTGCTGATCTGCGGGGTCGAGGGCGTCGAGCCGGAGCCCGGCGTCGACATGGCCGCCGAGACCGAGGCGTGGGTCAAGGACACGAACGGGCGCGGCGTGCGGGTGCTGGGGCACCGGCTGCGGCCGGTCGCCGACGCGACCACCGTGCGCGTCCGCGGCACCGAGGTGCTGGTGTCGGACGGGCCGTTCGCCGAGACGAAGGAGCAGATCTTCGGGTTCGACGTGCTGGAGTGCACGGACCTGGACGAGGCGATCGAGGTGGCGGCGCGGCACCCCGTCGCCCGGATCGGGACGATCGAGGTGCGGCCGTTCTGGCCGACGGAGGTGTGACGTCCGCGAGCGCCGCGGCCGTCGAGGAGGCGTTCCGCGCGGAGTGGGGCCTGGTCGTCGCGAGCCTGATCCGGACGACGGGCGACTGGGACCTCGCCGAGGAGTGCGCGCAGGAGGCCGTCGCGCAGGCGCTGGTCCGCTGGCCGCGCGACGGGACCCCGCGCAACCCGGCGGCGTGGCTGACCACGGCCGCGCGCAACGTCGCCCGCAACCGCCTGAAGCGCTCGGCGATCGAGTCGGCCAAGCTGCGGGAGATCGCGATGGCGCCGTCCGTCCCCGACGAGCCCGCGGCCGGCGTGGTGCAGGACGACCGGCTGCGGCTGATCTTCACGTGCTGCCATCCGGCGCTCCCGCTGGACGGTCGGGTGGCGCTGACCCTGCGGACGCTCGCCGGGCTGACGACGGCCGAGATCGCGCGGGCGTTCCTCGTGCCGGAGCCGACGATGGCGCAGCGGCTCGTGCGGGCGAAACGCAAGATCAAGGAGGCCGGGATCCCGTTCCGGGTGCCGCCCGACCACCTCCTGCCCGACCGCACGACCGCCGTGCTCGGGGTGCTGTACCTGCTGTTCAACGAGGGGTACGCGGCCGCTGCCGGGCCCGAGCACGTGCGCCGGGATCTCTGCGAGGAGGCGATCCGGCTCGCCCGCACGCTCGCCGGGCTGATGCCCGACGACCCCGAGGTGCTCGGGCTGGCCGCGTTGCTCCTGCTCCAGCACTCCCGCCGGGCCGCCCGCTCGACGGTGACGGCGTGCCGGTGCCGCTGGACGAGCAGGACCGGAGCCGCTGGGACCGGGCGGCCGTCACCGAGGGGCTGGACCTGCTCGACGCGGCGCTGCGCGCCGGGAGCCGGGCCCGTACCAGGTGCAGGCGGCGATCGCGGCCTGCCACGCCCGCACCGGCCGGGCCGCCGACACCGACTGGCCGCAGATCGCGGCGCTCTACGGGCGGCTCGCCGAGCTGACGCCGTCGCCGGTGGTCCGGCTGAACCGGGCCGTCGCCGTCGCGATGGCGGACGGGCCCGCCGCCGGCCTCGCCCTGCTCGCCGGGCTGGACGCGGAGCTGCCGGGTTACCGGCTGCTCCCGGCCACCCGGGCCGACTTCCTGCGCCGGTCGGGACGGGACGCGGAGGCCGCCGCCGAGTACCGGGCGGCGCTGGCGTTGACGGAGTCGGTGGCCGAGCGGCGGTTCCTGCTGCGGCGGCTCGGGGAGGTGGGTGCCTCCGGCTGATCGGCCGGACGGGTGAGGATGTCCGGTTCGTCCCACACCGGGCGGGCTCGGCCCTACTGTTCGCTGCTCGCCGACGGAGGGGGCAGCGTGCCGGATCAGCCGAGGAACCGGGATGGCACGTTCGGCCGGAAGGGCGGTGGGTTCCTCGCGGCGCTGGTCGCGGCGCTCGCGCTGGTCGGCGGCGCGTCCGGGGTGGGCGGCTCGGTGGCCGGCAGCGGTGTCACCGGCGCGACCGGCGGCTCCGGAACCGCGGGCGGGGCGCGGAGCACGCAGGCGCGCCAGCAGGACACGACCGCGGCCCGGATCCGGATCGAGGCGCGCAGCCTCCGGGTCGACGGTGAGCGGTTCGACGCCGCCACCGATTGCTCTGCGCACGCGTACGGCCGGGTTCGCGAGTTCTTCCGGGAGCAGCAGTGCGTCGCGCTGTACCGCGCCTCGTTCGAGGTGCGCGACCGGCGCAACGCGGTGGTGCTCGTGGCGATCGCATGGGTCGAGATGCCGGACGCGGCGACCGCTCGGGCGTACCACGACCTTGTCGACACGCACGGCACCGGCAACGTCACCGAGCTGACCCGGGAGCGCGGCCGTTACCAGGACGTCCGGTTCACCGGTGAGCACTACGCGTCGCGGCGCGACGGGACGACGGTCGTGAACGCGCAGGCCCAGCCCGTCGGCCGGGCGGCTGCGGCGGCGGCCGAGCTCGAGCAGGTCGTGGCCGAGGCGCTCGGTCCCTGAACACAGCGACTCGCGCGCACTTTTCCAGCGACTCGCGGGGGTTGGGCCGTTCGTCCGGCGGGTCGGCCTCATCAGGGCTGATGAGATGACGGCGTCCGGGCTAATGGCGGGTCCGGTCCGCACGAAAGCGGGGTGGGGACTCCTTGGCCATCGGGTGCGGGCGCCGCCGGAGGAGGGGCCGGCAGCGCCCGCACCCGCTGTCGTTCAGGCCGCGGTGCGAAGTGCCGCGACGGCCCCGGCCAGCTCGTCGAGCAGGTCGGCGGTGGTGTCCCAGTCCATGCACGCGTCGGTGACGCTCTGCCCGCGGGTCATGTCCGGCCCGAGGTCCTGGCGTCCGGCGACGAGGAAGCTCTCCATCATCACGCCGACGACGCCCGGCTCGCCCGCCCCGACCCGCCCGGCGATCTCCCGGACGACCTCGGCCTGCCGGACGTGGTCCTTGCCGCTGTTGCCGTGGCTGGCGTCGACGATCACCCGGGGCGGGAGGGCGGCGGCGCGCAGCCGGTCGAGCGCCCCGGCGACGGACGCGGCGTCGTGGTTGGGGCCGCTCGAGCCGCCGCGCAGGATGACGTGGCAGTCCGGGTTGCCGGTGGTGGTGATGAGCGCCGCGAGCCCGTCGGGGTTGATCCCCATGAACACGTGGCCGACGCCCGCCGCACGCACGCCGTCGACGGCCACCTGCACGTCCCCGTCCGTCCCGTTCTTGATCCCGACGGGCATGGACAGGGCGCTGCACAGCTGCCGGTGCACCTGGCTGGCGGCGGTGCGGGCGCCGATCGCGCCCCAGCTCACGACGTCGGCGATGAACTGCGGGGTGATCGGGTCGAGGAACTCGCACCCGACGGGGAGCCCGAGGCCGGTGATGTCGAGCAGCAGCCGGCGGGCGGTGCGCAGCCCGCGGTTGACGTCGAAGGTCTCGTCGAGGCCGGGGTCGTTGATGAGGCCCTTCCAGCCGACGGTCGAACGCGGCTTCTCGAAGTACGCGCGCATCACGACGCGCAGCTCGCCGGAGACGCGCTCGGCGTGCGCGGCGAGCCGCTGCGCGTAGTCCATCGCGGCGTCGGGGTCGTGGATGGAGCACGGCCCGACGACGACGATCAGCCGGTCGTCGCGGCCGTCGAGGACGTCGACGACCTCGGCGCGGGCCTGCGTGACGGTCGCGGCGACGCCGGCGTCGACGGGCAGCTCGTGGCGCAGCAGCGCGGGGGAGAGCAGCGGGCTGATCCGTGAGGTGCGGTGCTCGTCCAGCGTGGGGACTGCGGTGAGGGGCATGACGGGCGCTTCCTGATCCATGCGGGCCGCCCGTCGAGATCCCCGTCGAGCCGGCTCGTCTTCCGGCTCGGGGGTTGGGAGGTCAGCGCGCTGGTACCGCGGCCGACCCCTCCCGGGCCGGTCGGATAAACCAGTAGTAGCGCTGCACGGGCGCCACAGTAGCCCATTCGCCTGCGGTGGCGCCCACCCTCCGTGCTCGGGCACGATCGCCGCAGGACCGCGTTCACAGGAGGTGCCGGTGCCCGAGGGTTCCCTGCGGGTCGCGCTCGCGCAGATCGCCGCGACCGCCGTCCCCGCCGCCAACCTGGACCTCGTCGCCGACGGGGCGCGGCGCGCCGCTGCGGCGGGGGCCGCCGTCGCGGTCTTCCCCGAGGCCACGATGTGCGCGTTCGGGCACCCGCTCGGCCCGGTCGCCGAGCCGCTGGACGGGCACTGGGCCACGCGGGTGCGGGAGATCGCCGCCGAGACGGGCGTGACGGTCGTCGCGGGCATGTTCACCCCCGCCGACGACGGGCGCGTGCACAACACGCTGATCGCGACGGGCCGCGGCGTCGAGGCGGCCTACGACAAGATCCACCTCTTCGACGCGTTCGGGTTCGCCGAGTCGCGCACGGTCGCGCCGGGCAGCAAGCCGGTGAGCATCGAGGTCGACGGGGTGCCGGTCGGCCTCGCGACCTGTTACGACCTGCGGTTCCCCGGCCTGTTCCAGGAGCTGGCCGGCCGCGGGGCCGCGGTGGTGCTGGTGCCGGCGTCGTGGGGTGCCGGGCCGGGCAAGCGCGAGCAGTGGGACCTGCTGGTGCGGGCGCGGGCGCTGGACAGCACCGCGTTCGTGGCGGCGTGCGACCAGGCCGACCCGACGGCCGTGGGCCGCGAGCCGGGCACGGCGCCCACCGGGATCGGGGCGAGCCTCGTGGCCGGGCCGCTCGGCGGGGTGGTCGACCAGCTCGACGCCGGGCCGGGTCTGCTGGTCGCCGACCTGGACCTCGCAGCCGTGGACGCGGCCCGCCGGACCGTGCCGGTGCTGGCGAACCGCCGCTTCTGACGGGCGCCTACCGGGCGGCGTGCAGCACGCCGTCGAGCAGACCGGGGTAGAGCGCGTCGAGGTCGGCGCGGCGCAGCGTGGTGAGCCGCCGCGTGCCGTCCGCGCGCATCGTGATCACGCCCGCCTCACGCAGGATCCGCAGGTGGTGCGTGCGTGTCGACTTCGTGACGGGCAGCGGCACCGTGCCGCACGGCACGCCTGCGGGGCGTCGGCGAGCGCGCGGACGAGCATCAGCCGCACCGGGTCGCCGAGCGCCTGCAGCACCTGCTCGACCCGGATCTCCTCGCGGGCCGGCTGCGGGAGGACGGCCGGCCCGACGGCGGGCCGCGCGGTGGGCGGCATGGGGGGAATAGTACGACGGGGATCGAAGTTCGACGAGTCTCGTAGTACGGTCGCTGTCGTACTTGAAGCCCCCGGGAAGGCGATCATGTCCGCCGCACCTCCCTGCTCGCCGCTGGCGCGGTCGCCGTCGTCTTCGGCGGCCTCACGCTGGCGGTCGGCGTGCCGGCCGGCACGCTGCTCGGCGGGACCATCGGCTACCGCGGGGTGTTCGCGCTGGTCGCGGCCGCGTCCGTGGTGATCGGCGGGGCGGTGCTGCTCGGGACGGCGCGGATGGCGCCGCCGCCCCCGGTGCCGCTGCGTGCACGGTTCGCGGCCGGCGCCGCCCCCCGGGTGCAGACCGTGCTGGCGATCACCGTGCTCGCCGCGATGGCCGTCTACATCCACGTGACGCCGCTGCTCACCACGACCACCGGGCTCGGCGGGACCGCGATCGTGCTGCTGCTGCTCGTCTACGGCGTCGGCGCGATCGTCGGCGACAGCTGGGGCGGGCGCGCCCCCGACCGGTTCGGCAGCATCGCGACGCTCCTCGCCGTGCTCACCGGCTGCGTCGTCATGGTCGCGACGCTGCCGCTGACGGCGACGATGGTGGCCGGGAGCCGCGGCGGCGCTGTTCGTGTGGAGCGTCTTCACGTGGTCGTTCAACCCGCCCGTGCAGGCACTGCTGCTGGAGCTGGCCCCGGCCGGCGGACTCGTGCTGTCGCTCAACGCGTCGGCGATCTACCTCGGGGCCGGGCTCGCGGGCCTGCTCGGCGGGATCGTCATCGACGCGGCCGGCGTGCTGGTGCTGCCGGAGGTCGCGGCGGTGCTCGTGCTCGCGGCAATCGGGCTGGTGCTGACGCTGCGGGCGCAGGCTGCCCGGGCGCGCGCCGGATCGCCCGCGCTGGAGGCTGCCGCCGCGGACTGAAGGCGGGCAGGATCGGGGCATGGCCGAACTGCTGGACGCCCCCGCCGTCGCGAGCGCCCTGGACGACCTGCCGGGGTGGGTGCGCGAGGGCAACGCCATCGTGCGCACCGCGCAGCTGCCCTCGTTCCCCGCCGCGATCGCGGTGGTCGACCGGGTGGCGGTGATCGCGGAGGAGCGCGACCACCATCCCGACATCGACATCCGCTGGCGGACGCTGACGTTCCGCTGCTCCACCCACTCGGCCGGCGGGATCACGGCCTTGGACGTGGCGCTCGCCGCGGCGATCTCCGAGCAGGTCGCCGCGGCGGGCTGACCGCGTTCGTTCGTTCGTCCGTTCTGCGCCGGATGCGCCAACGCGTGTCGACCCGTTTGCTCCGGCGTGTGAAGCCGTTCGGGCGGAGCGGGATGCGACGGAAGCACGAGCACTGGTCCGTCACTTTGTGTAGTCAAGATCGAGATGTGCCCCGCTGTGAGCAGGGCCTCTGGTGAACACCACATGACGCGCCGACACGCGGGGTAACGGAAGGCCGTTCGTCGGCGAGGGGGTGGTGCCGGGCTTGACAACTCGGCCCCGCTCCCCGTCGGAAGGTTCCCCATGTTCGCGCGTGCTGTGGGTGTGATCGGCACCGGATACGTCGGCCTGACCACCGGTGCCTGCCTGGCGTCGCTCGGGCACCGCGTCGTCTGCGCCGACATCGACGAGAACAAGATCAACCGCCTGCGCCAGGGCGACCCCGTGATCCGCGAGGACGGGCTGGCCGAGCTGGTGACCGAGGGCATCGCGTCCGGGCGGCTCTCGTTCGCCGTCGGCGCCGCGGCCGCGCTCGCGGAGCTGGCGGCCGAGGGCACCCCGGCCGAGGTCGTGTTCCTCTGCGTCCCGACGCCCATGGGCGTGGGCGGCGTCGCCGACCTCTCCGCAGTGGAGGCGGTGATCGAGGAGACGCGGGCGACACTGCCGACCGGCTGCGTGGTCGTCAACAAGTCGACGGTGCCGGTGGGCACCTCGGTCCGGACGGCCGAGCTGCTCGACCGTGCGGACGTGGGCGTCGTCAGCAATCCGGAGTTCCTCCGCGAGGGCTCCGCGGTGCACGACTTCCTGCACCCCGACCGGATCGTGGTCGGCTCCGAGCAGCAGGACGCCGCCGAGCGGGTCGCGGCCCTGTACGCGCGCCTCGGCGCCCCCACGGTCCTGACCGACGCCGCCAGCGCCGAGATGATCAAGTACGCGGCCAACTGCTTCCTCGCGATGAAGCTCTCCTACGTCAACGCGATCGCGGAGCTGTGCGAGCGGCTCGACGCCGACGTCACCGACGTCACCGAGGGCATCGGCTACGACCGCCGCATCGGCCAGTCGTTCCTCTCGCCGGGGCCCGGCTGGGGCGGCTCCTGCCTGCCGAAGGACACCCACGCCCTGCTGCAGGTCTCCGACTCCGTCGACTTCGAGTTCCGGCTCCTGCGCGCCACGATCGACACGAACATCCGCCAGTACCAGCGGATGGTCGACAAGATCCGGCTCGCGGTGACCGGCCGGCGCACCGGCTCGCTGAGCCGCCGGCGCATCGCGCTGCTCGGCCTGACGTTCAAGGCCGGCACCGACGACCTGCGCAACTCGCCCGCGCTCGACGTCGCCGCGCTGCTGCGGCAGGCCGGCGCCGAGCTCGTCGCCTACGACCCGGCGGTGGACGCCTCCGACCCCCGGATCGACCAGAACCTCGTGCTCGTGTCCGACGACCCGTACGTCGCCGCGAAGAACGCGGAGGCCGTGGTCGTGCTCACCGAGTGGCCGGAGTTCCGCACCCTCGACTGGTCGCGGATGGCCGAGCAGATGGACACCCCCCGCGTGATCGACACCCGCAACCTCCTCGACCGCGACGTGCTGCGCCGCTCCGCCGTCGAGTGGGTCGGGCTCGGCCGCCGGGCCGCCTGAGCCCCGGGCCCGCCCGCCGGGCCGCGCACCTCCTTCCGCCGTCCGGGAGCCGCCGACGCCGCCGGCCCCGGGCCGGCTCGTGCTGCCGTGAGAAGAGGATTCATGTCGGCGAACAGCGGTTCGTCCTGGTGGGACCAGGTCTGGTCATGGCAGGTCGGCGGTTTCGACTGGAGCGACATCCGCCTGCTCGTGCCCATCGCCGTCGCCGGCGCGATCGTGTGGGCGCTCTGGCTCTACCGGGTGGTGCTCTCGCGCGGCTACCGGCCCGTCGAGAACGACTTCCGCACCTCGACGTCGGTGGTCGTGCCCTCGTTCCACGAGGACGTCCCGATCCTGATGCGCTGCATCGACACGTGGCGTTCGCAGAACCCGACCGAGATCATCATCGTGCTGGACGTCGCGGACCGCGAGGCGTTCGACAGCATCCGCGCCCTGAAGGACCCGCGCGTCAAGCCGATGCTCTTCCGCCACGCGGGCAAGCGCTCGGCGCTCGGGGTCGGGATCAAGGCCGCGTGCGGCGAGGTCCTGGTGCTGGTCGACTCGGACACCAGCTGGCTCCCGGGCCTGCTCGACGCCGTGCAGATGCCGTTCGCCGACCCGGACGTCGGCGCGGTCAGCACCCAGCAGAACGTCTTCGAGCGGCGCACCAGCATCTGGCGCCGCATCGCCGACTGGCTCGTCAACCTGCGCTACTACGACTACGTCCCCGCGATGTCCCGCGGGGGCGCGGTCGCGTGCGTGTCCGGGCGGACGGCGGCGTACCGCCGCGCGGCGGTGATGCCCGTGCTGGAGCACCTGGAGAACGAGTTCTTCCTCGGCCGCCGCTGCGTCGCCGGCGACGACGGCCGGCTCACCTGGCTGGTGCTGGCCAGCGGCTACAAGACCGTGCACCAGTCGTCGGCGCGGGCGCTGTCGATGTTCCCGGCCAGCCTGCGGGCGTTCGTCAAGCAGCGCATCCGCTGGAGCCGCAACTCCTACCGCTGCTACCTCACCGCGATCGCCAAGGGCTGGCTCTGGCGCGTCCCGTTCGTCACCAAGATCACCGTCCTGCAGATCCTGCTGACGCCGGTGACCATGGGCGTCACGCTCGGCTACCTGGCGTTCAGCCGCATCCAGCTGGAGGTGGCGAGCATCCTGCTGGCCGTCGGCTGGCTGCTGATCAGCCGCGGCATCCGCGGGATCTCGCACCTGCGCCGCCACCCCGGGGAGATCCTGCTGCTGCCGGTGCTCGCGCTGGTCGTGATCGGGATCGCGCTGCCGATCAAGCTCTACGCCTTCGTCACGATGAACAAGCAGGGCTGGCTCACCAGGCACGCCGACTCGGTCGGCGGCGACGGCCAGACGTCCTCGGACGGCAACCGCCGCGCCGAGCGCCGCCCGGTGCCGGTGCCGGCCCCGCGGCCGGCCGTCGCGCTCCCGGCCGGGGCCGCCGCGGTGACGGCCGCGGTCGCCGTGGTCCGGCCGGCCGCGGCCGACCCGGGACGCGGTGCGCCGCAGCCGGTGGCAACGGGGTCGGACCTGACCCTGCCGATGCGGCCCGTCCGCCGGCAACCCGCGTCCGCGACGCGCCCACCGGTGCCCCACCAGCCCCGGCACAACGGCGAGCACCACAACGAACAGGGCGACGACGTGCCGACCACCGCCCTGCCGCGGAGCCCCCGGTGATCGCCCGCCGGGTGCTCGTCGCGGCGGCCGTCGCCGCGCTCGCGCTGGCCGGGACGGCGGCCGCGGCCGTCCCGGTGCCGCAGGCCGTCGCCTACACGGCTGCGCCGGCGCCGGACGCCGGGGCCGAGCCCGCAGCGGCCGACCCCGAGGACGAGGCGGGCCGAGAAGAGCCCGCCGGCGACGCGGGCGGCGCGGCACCCCCGGCCGCGCCGCCCGTGCAACCGCCGGCCGTGCCGCCACCCGCCGCCCCGGAGGACGAGCAGGCCGAGGACTCCCCGGCCGTCGTCGACGAGGAGCTGGACGGCGCGCGCCGGCCCTACCCCGGCTCGCCCGAGGAGGAGGCCGCGCTCGTCGCCGACGAGGACCACCGCCTCAACGAGGTACGCATGATGTCCTCGGTGGCGGGCACCTCCGAGCAGCTGCGCCGGCCGTACCGGCTGGTCACCGGCTCGTCGTACACGCTGGTGCTGCCGTCGCGCAGTGCCGCGTACTCGATCACCGACCTGCTCGACCTCGCCCCGCAGACGTTCGTCCGCCAGGCCGACGGCACGTTCCTGCTCTCCGAGCACATCGTGGTGCAGCAGGGCGCGACGCTGCAGCTCAACGCGCCCGGGAAGCTGGAGCTGCGGCTCGCCAGCGACGCCGACGGGTTCGTGTCGATCGTCAGCTACGGCGGGCGCGTCGAGATCACGGGCACGGCCGGCGCTCCCGTGCTCGTCACGAGCTGGGACCGCCAGGCCAACACCCCGGACGTGCACACCCAGGACGGGCGCGCGTACATCCGCGCGATCGGCGGCCAGGTCGGGATGAGCCACGTGCACCTCACGAACCTCGGGTTCTGGAGCGGGCGCACCGGCGGCTGTCGATGACCGGCACCGACCGGCCCAGCCCGGGCGCGCTCGACGAGCTCGGCCGGTCCGTGACGGACCCCGTCGAGGCCAACCGGCCGGCCGGGGCGACCACGTCGCTGGAGGGCGCGCTGCCCGCCGGCGACCTCCCGCTGCCGGCGTTCGACATCGACGCCCCGCGCTACAGCTACGTGTCGGTGAGCCTCAACGAGACCGTCACCGACGGCAACGCGTTCGGCCTGTTCATCGCGGGCGCCAACGGCGTGGACATCCGCGGCGGCGGGTTCGACAACAGCCTCGTGGACGGCGTGACGCTGCACCGGTTCGTCACGAACGTGGTGGTCGAGGGCGCCCGGGCGAGCGGGAACGGCGGGGACGGGTTCGTGCTCGCCCGGGCCACGACCGGCACGATCCTGTCCGAGGTGCAGGCCGTCCGCAACGCCCGCAACGGCGTGACGATCTCCGGGTTGCCGCTGGCCAGCGGGCCGACGGCCACCGGGACGTCGATCGGGGACTACGGCAACAACGCGGTCTCCAACAGCCGCGCCGAGGCCAACGGCCGCTACGGCATCGAGGTCGTCGGCGGGCACGACCTCAACGTGAGCGCCAACGAACTGGTCGCCAACGACATGGGCATCGTCGTGCGCGGCGGCGCGCGCGGGGTGTCGGTGGTCGGGAACAACGTGTCCGACGCTGGCCGCCAGGGCATCGCGGTCCGCGACGCGGTCACCGAGAGCGTGGTGTCGGGCAACATCGTCTCCGGCGGCGAGACGTCGGTGTACGTGCGCGCGTCCGCCGTCGAGGTCAGCCGCAACACCCTCGCCGGCGCGTCGATGCACGGCATCACGCTGGTCGGCGACGTGGAGGGCACCGACGTGCAGGAGAACACGATCAGCGGGCGCGGGCCCAGCGCCATCGACGTCGCCCGCGCCGAGTCGGTCGACGCGCGCGACTTCGAGAACGTGACGTCCGGCTGGTCGGACACCACGCCGTGGCTGGTCACGCTCAAGCGGATCTTCCAGCCGCTCAACCTGCTGTGGACGATCCTCGGGCTCATCGTCGTGGTCACGGCCATCCGCGGGCTGCGCCGCCGCGCCGGGCGCGCGCACCCCTACGCCGACAAGCTCCCGGTCACCACCGAGGCCGACGTCGTCGTCCCGATCCCGACGGCGGCCGGCCGGTGACGCGCGGGATGCGGGCCGGGATGGTGGCCGCTGTGCTGGCCCTGGGCGTTGTCGCGTGCGGCGCGCCGGAGATGGACCCGGTGAGCCGCACCGTGCCCGTCGTCCCCGAGGCGCGCACGCTGCCGCCGCCGACCGCCGGCCCGGCCGCGCCACCCCCGGACGCCGGGCCGTCCTCGGGCGGCGGTTCCTCGTCGTCCGGCTCGGACGACGAGGAAGAGGAGGACGGCGACCCGCAGACGTCCCCGGTGTGGAGGCGGACGCGCGGGCCGGGACGTTCCACGTGCCCGCCGCGCAGCCCGTCAGCTGCCCCGGCGGCCGCGAGGTGAGCGGGGCCGGCGAGCTGTCCGCGGCGCTGGCCGGCGCCCGGCCGGGCGACGTGATCCGGCTGGCCGACGGCGTCTACGAAGGCGCGTTCGTCGCGACCGCCTCCGGCACCCCGGACGCCCCGATCTGGGTCTGCGGCAGCCGGGGCGCCGTGCTCGACGGCGGCGGCACCCGCGGCGGCTACGTGCTGCACCTCACGGCGCCACGCACTGGCGGCTCGTCGGCTTCACGGTGCGCAACGGGCAGAAGGGCGTGATGGCCGACGGGACCGTCGGCACGGTGATCCAGGGCCTCTCGGTCAGCGGGATCGGCGACGAGGCCGTGCACCTGCGCCGGCACAGCACCGACAACCTCGTGATCGGCAACGAGATCAGCGACACCGGCAACCGCCGCGACAAGTTCGGCGAGGGCGTCTACGTCGGGTCGGCCGTGAGCAACTGGTGCACGGTGACCGACTGCCTCCCCGACCGCAGCGACCGCAACGTGATCGCGCAGAACACGATCCGGGACACGACGTCGGAGGCCGTCGACATCAAGGAGGGCACCACCGGCGGGCTGCTGGTCGGCAACACCTTCGACGGGTCGGGCACCACGGCGGCCGACTCGTGGGTGGACGTCAAGGGCACGGCGTGGACGATCCGCGGCAACCGCGGCACCAACACCCCGCTCGACGGCTTCCAGACCCACCAGATCGAGGACCGCTGGGGCGAACGCAACGTGTTCGAGCAGAACACGATCACCAGCGGCCCCACCACCGACGAGGACGGCGACCCCGGCTTCGGCATCGCGCTGCGCCCGGTGCGGGACAACGTCGTGCGCTGCGACAACGTCGTCAACGGCGGGATCGAGCTGGCCAACGTCGACTGCGAGTGACCGGGCTCAGGCGTCGCGGCGCAGCATCCGGAAGATCGTCAGCCCGCCGCCGACCGCGACGTAGCAGAGCGCCCGCAGCGTGCTCTCGGCGATGCCGGAGAGCGGCATCGGGTCGCGCAGCACGTCGGCGCCGGCCGTCCAGCCCGTGGTGAGCAGGTAGGGCTGCAGCCAGTCCAGCGTGGGGATCGCGCTGAGCACGCCGAACACGATCAGCCCGCCGAGCACCGACGCCAGCACGACCAGCGGGTGCTCCGTGAGCGACGAGACCGCGAGCGCGATCGCACCGACCGCCGCGAGCTGCCCCACCGTCCACAGGACGACGAGCCCGACGCGGCCCAGCGCGTCGCCCAGCCCGACCACGGTGCCGGAGAGCGTCACGAGCTGGCCCTCGGCGCCGCCGACGACCACCAGCCCGGCGACCACACCCACCACGGCGATCGCGAGCGTGGCGAGCACGGCGACGACGAGCACGCCGAACGCCTTCATCCCCACCAGCCGCAGCCGCCCGACCGGCGCGATGAGCAGGCCGCGCAGCGTGCCGTGCGCGGCCTCGCCCGCGATCGCGTCGGCCGCGGCCATCGCGACGGCCAGCGGCAGCAGCAGCGCGAGCGACACGGTGATCGCGGCGACCGGCAGCACCAGCCCGTTGCCGGCGATGGCGCCGATCAGGCCCGGACCGTCGCCGGGCCCGTCGCCCGCGGTGGCCACGCCGATCGAGATCAGCACCGGGACCAGCGCGAACACGCCCAGCATCACGAGCGTGCGGGGGCGGCGCAGCACCCAGCGCAGCTCCGCGCCGAGCAGCCGCAGCACGGGCGCCGATCGTGCGGGCGCCGCGGTGCCGGTGAGCGCGACGGCGGTCATGAGGACTCCTCCGTGAGCCGGGCGAACAGCTCCTCCAGGTTGGCGCGGCTGCGCCGGGCCTCGTGCACGGCCACCCCGGCCCGCACGAGCAACGCGATCACCTCGGGCGCGGCGGCCCGTCGTCGCCGACGACCACGGCCTGCTCCTCGCCGGGCGCGCGCTCGGCGCGGTAGGCGGTGGCCCCGGCGCCGCGCAGGGTGCGCAGCGCGAGCTCGACGTCCGGGGTGGCGACGACGAGCCCGCCGGTGCCGGCCGCGAGCAGCGAGCTCAGCTCGCCCGCCGCCACGAGCGACCCGCTCTGCAGCACGGCCACGTGCGTGCAGGTCGCCTCCACCTCGGCCAGCAGGTGCGAGGAGACGATCACGGTGGCGCCGCCGGCGTGCAGCTCGGCGATGATCCGGCGGACGTCCCGGGTGCGGCCGGGTCGAGCCCGTTGGTCGGCTCGTCCAGCACGACCAGGCGGCGCGGCAGCAGCAGCGCGGCCGCGAGGCCGAGCCGCTGCTTCATGCCGAGCGAGTAGCCGCGGAAGCGGCGGTCGGCGGCGGGCCCGAGCCCGACGCGCTCCAGCGCCGCGTCCACCGCGGCGGGGATCTCCCGGCCGGTGAGCAGCGGCTCGGTGGCCGCGGCCCGCCGCAGGTTCTCCCGCCCGGACAGGAACGGGTGGAAGCCGGGGCCCTCGACCAGCGCGCCGACCTGCGGCAGCGCCAGCGCGGACGCCTCCGGCACCGGGTGCCCGAGCAGCTCGACCGAGCCCGCGCTCGGGCGGGTGAGGCCGAGCAGCATGCGGATCAGGGTGGTCTTGCCCGAGCCGTTGGGCCCGAGCATCCCGAGCACCGACCCGGCCGGGACGTCGAGGTCGATCCCGTCGACGGCCACCGTGCGGCCGAACGTCTTGCGCACGCCCACCGCGCGCGCGGCGAACTCGGAAACGGCCGCGACGCCGGCCGGAGCCGGCGCCGCGACAGAAGCTGTGCTGGTCACCGGCTCAGTGCCTCGGTCAGGACCTGCTCCGGCACGCGCCCGCGGCGATCCGGCCGTCGTCCGTGACGATCGCGGTGGCGACGGCCGTGCTGATCATCCGGCCGCTGCCCCACGGGCCGCTCACGGGCGTGCCGAGCTGGGCGAGGCTGGGCTCGTCGCCGTCGAGCTCACCGGTGCCGGGGGCGGCGGCGTCCGCGGGGGCCGTCGCGACGACCACGGTGTCCCAGCCGTCGCCGACGACCGTCGGCTCGGTGCCCTGGAACGGCGCGCCCCCGGGCCGGCCCTCCGGCGCCTGGCCGTCCTCCACCGTGGCGCCGGGCGGCGGCGTGAACGAGAACAGCGACTCGTCCTGCGCGCCGAAGGAGATGTCGGTGAACCCGAGCTGCAGCGCCGGGTCGGACGAGCCGGTGGCCAGCACGGTGAGCTGCAGCGGCATCCGGTGCTCGGCGTCGACGGCCACCCGGACCTCGCGCAGCAGCGTGCGCTCGGACGCGGCCGGCGCCAGCACCAGCTCGTACGCGGGCCGGCCGGCGACCTCGGCGGTGCCGTCGACGCTGATCTCGCTGGTGGGGCGCAGCGCGGCGAGCAGCTGGGTGGCGGCCGCCGCCGGGTCGGCGTTGGCGGCGTCGGGCCCGCCCGGGCCGCCCTGCGGGTGCTCGCCCTCGGGCACGCGCGTGACCGTGCGGCTCTCCGAGTCCCACGCCCAGAACGTCTGGCCGTCGGAGACGAGCGTGCGCTCGCCGTTGCTCGTCGGGAGCTGGACGCGGCCGCGGCGGTCGCCGTCCGTCCAGACCCGCGCGGTGCTCGTGCCGTCGGACGCCTGCGGCATGCCCGGCAGCGCCGGCAGGCCGAGCGCGTTGTCCAGCTCGACGGTGCCGCCGAACGCGCCGGGGTCGGCGGTCAGCACCGAGCTGACGAGGTCCTCCGGCGACACGGGCGGCAGCTCGGGCGCCGCCCCGGCCCCGGCGGGGGCCGCGAGCAGCCCCAGCCCTACCAATCCGGCCACCGCGACGCCCGCGGCGGCGATCCGTCCTGTCCGCCCTGTTGCCATGTGCCCAAGCCTGACCCATGTGTGCTGAGAGTGTTCTGAGGTGCAGTCTTCCTGGTGCCGGTAGCGTCCGCCGCGATGGCACGTGTGCTGGTGGTGGACGACGAGCCGGGCATCCGGACGCCGTGGCGCGTGGGCTCACGGCCGAGGGGATGGAGGTCGTGGCCGTCGGCGACGGTCCGGCCGGGCTGGCCGCCGCGCTCACCGGGAGCTTCGACGCGGTGGTGCTGGACATCATCCTGCCCGGCCTCTCCGGCTACCGCGTGCTGGAGCAGATGCGCGCGGCCGGCGTCGACACGCCCGTGCTGATGCTCTCGGCGAAGGACGGCGAGTTCGACCAGGCCGACGGCCTCGACCTGGGCGCCGACGGCTACCTCGTCAAGCCGTTCGCGTTCGTCGTGCTGGTCGCGCAGATCCGCGCGCTGCTGCGGCGCCGGGACGCCGCGCTCGGCCGCAGCGGGCAGCGCGTCCGGCTCGGTCCGCTGGTCGTCGACCCGGTGGCCCGGTCGGTGAGCTGGGAGGGCTCGGCGATCGAGCTGTCGCCGCGGGAGTTCGCGCTGCTCCACGCGCTCGCCAGCCGTCCGGACACGGCGGTCGCGAAGGACGAGCTGCTGCGGCTCGTGTGGGGCGACGAGCAGGCGGCCAGCCGCAACGTCGTCGAGGTGTACGTCGGCTACGTGCGCCGCAAGCTGGACTCCGTCGGCGCCGGGCACGTCCTCAAGACCGTGCGCGGCTACGGGTACATCGTCGAGTCGCCCTGATGCCCGGCGTGCGCCGCTGGTGGGCCGGCCGGTCGCTGCGGCTGCGGATCACGATCGTCGTCGGCGTGGTCGCGGTCGGGGCCCTCGTCGCGCTGAGCCGGCTCGGCGTCGAGCTGCTCTACGGCACGATGATCACCGCGGCCGACGCGGAGCTGCGGGCCGACGCGCAGACCGTCGCCGCCCAGCTCGCCGTCGGGGCGGACCCGGCCGACCTGCGCGGCGCCGAGGTGCGGATCGTCGACACCACCGGCACCCCCGTCGACGGCGGCCCCGACCTGCCGCTCAACGGCGCGCAGCTGCGCCTCGTGGCCGGCGGGGACGCCGTGATCTCCGGTGACCTCCGCGAGCTGCGGCGCTGGCTCGCCGTCCCGGCCGTCACACCGGACGGGACCACGCGGCTCGTCGTCGTCACCGCGGACATCGTCGGCGGCGCGATGCTGCTCGCGCACGCGGCCGTCGGGTTCGTCGTGGGGGCGGTGGCCGTGGCCGCGGTGGTCGTGCTGGCGGCGTGGCTCGCGACGCGCGCCGCGCTGCGTCCGGTGGACCGGATGCGGGCGGCCGCCGCCGCGCTGCCGCCGGGGGAGCGGCTGCCGCTGCCCTCGGCCGACGACGAGCTGCGCTGGCTCGCCGAGGAGATCAACCTCCTGCTGGCCCGCCGCGACGAGGCCGTCGCCCGGCTGGAGCGGTTCACCGGGGACGCGGCGCACGAGCTGCGCTCGCCCGTCGCGGCGATCCGCGCGCAGGCCGAGGTGGCCGTCGCGCACCCGGATCCGGAGCTGGCCGAGGAGACGCTGCGGGCCGTCGCGGACGAGGCCGCGCGCCTGTCGACGATGCTGTCGGACCTGCTCGCGCTCGCCCGCGCCGACGCCGGGCAGCGGCCGCCGTCGGAGCCGGTGGACCTGGTCGCCGCCGCCGGGGCCGCGATCGCCCGGGCCGACGCGACCGACCTGGACGCGCCCGTGCTGGAGCTGGTGGCGCCGGCGCCGGCCCGGGTGGGCGCGAGCCCGTCGGAGGTGGCGCTCGTGCTGGACAACCTGGTCGGCAACGCCCGCCGCTACGCGCGGTCGTTCGTCCGGATCAGCGTGCTGCCGGCGGGGCGGGCCGTCCGGCTGATCGTCGAGGACGACGGGCCGGGCATCCCGGAGGCCGACCGGCGGCGGGTGTTCGACCGGTTCGTCCGGCTCTCGCCCGAGGCGGGCGGCGGCGCCGGCCTGGGCCTCGCGCTGGTCGCGGCGCTGGTCCGGGGCCGGGGTGGCACCGTCACGGCCGGGGCGACGGCCACCGGCGGCGCCCGCGTCGAGGTCCGCTGGCCCGCGGCCCGCTGACGGTTCCAGCGACTCGCGCGCACGAATCCAGCGACTCGCGCGCACTAAAACAGCGACTCGCGCGCACTGAAACAGCGACTCGCGCGCACTCCCAGGCCCCGACTCGCGGGAACGGCCCGCGAGTCGCTGGAAAAGTGCGCGCGAGTCGCGGTGAAAGTGCACGCGAGTCGGGCTCTGGGTGCGCGCGAGTCGGGGGGTCCGGCGGGGCCCCGCCGCGGTGGAACGCGGCGGGGCCGGGCCGTCTTCAGCGGTTGTTCAGAGGTACGGGTGCGGCGTGGGGTGCTCGGTGCGCTCCGCCTCCGGGGCCTTCGCCGGCTCCGGCACGGCGGCCGGGTCGGCGGGCCCGGCCGGCTGCTGGGTGCGGTCGGCCGGCGGGTAGCGCATCGGCTGGGCGCGCGGGGTGTCGTACAGCGGGTCGGGGGTGACCGCGGTGTACGGGTGCGTCTCGGCCGGGGCCGCCTGCGCGGGCCGCATCGGCGCCGGAGGCGTCGGCATCGGTACGGGCATCGGTACGGGCATCGGCGCGGGGTCGTGCGGTGCCAGCCGGGCCATCGCGGGCACGTGCGGTGACCCGGCGTCCGCGAGCGGGACGGGCGCGGGCATCGGTGCCGCCGTCGGTGCCGCCGTCGGTGCCGCCATCGGGACCGCACGTGCGCCGGGACGGCCGCCTGCGCGGGGACCGGCGCCGGATGCGGTGCCGGGTTCGGTGCCGGATGCGGTGCCGGGTTCGGTGACGGGACGTGCACGGGGCTCGGGGCGGGAGCCGGGCCGGGCGAGGGCGGGCGCCCCGGCTCGACCATCGCCAGCCGCACGGCCTGGCGGCGCTCGGCGGGCGGCTCGCCGTCCGAGCCGTTCCCGTCCGCCGGCTGGGCGGTCCCGGCTCGGGCAGCGCGCTGTCGAGCAGCTTGCGGCTCGTGTCGAGCTGGGACGCGAGGCGGGCGCGCAGTGACTGGAGGTCGCCGACCTCGCGCTGCGCGTCGTCGACGGTGCGGCGCACGGCCTCGCGCGCGTCGGAGAGCACGGAACGGGCCTGGTGGTCCGCCCCAGAGATCACCTCCTGCGCGCTGCGCATGGCCTCGGTCTGCAGCCGGGCGATCTGGGCCATCGCCTCGCGGCAGCGCAGCGCGAGCACGGTGCGGAACTCCTCGTCCGCCTCGGCGCGCTTGGCGGCCGCCGCGGCGTCGAGCCGGGCCCGCTCCTCGGCGGCGTGCTTGCGCAGCCGCTCGACCTCCTGGTCGTTCTGCGGGCCGCGCCAGGCCACCTCGTCGATCTCGAACCCGGCCTGCTGGCCCTCGGCCGAGACCGACGCGATGACCTCGGCGGCGTGCGCGGCGGCGTGCTCGGCGGCGGTGGCGCGCATGCCGCTGAACTCGTCGCGGGCGAGCCGGAGCATCACCTGCAGGCGGTCGTTCATGCTCGCCACGCTGTCCGGCGGTCCGGTGAGTGCCCGCAGCTCGCTGCGGAGCCGCTCGATCTCCGTGCGCGCCGCGTCGAGCTCGCGGCGGACGGCGTCGAGCTGCTGGCCGAGCTGGGTGGCCTGCTCGCCGCCGCGGCCCGGTCGGCGGCGATGATCGTGGTCTCGGCGCTGATCCGGTTCAGGTAGGTGGTGACCTGGTCCGGGTCGTAGCCACGCCGCACCACCGCGAACGAGGGGGCGGCGATCGGTGTCTGCGCGACAACGGCCATGGCGGTCACCGTACGAGCGCACCCGACTACCCGCCGGGACAGCCGATCACATTTCACCTGGTCGTGGCCCTTCTCGGGTGAGGAGGGTGAACCACCGCCGCCACCGGGCACCGCACGCTGACACGATCGACGGGTGCCCGTCCTGCGGTCGACCGTGCTGATCGACGCCCCGCCACGCACCGTCGCGGGCCTGCTCCGGGACGCCGTGACCAACGAGCGCGCGCTGCGCCGCGGCGGCCACCGGTTCACCGGGTCGAGCCCGCTGCTGCGCCCCGGCGACGAGGTCCGGGTCGGCGCCCGGGTCGTGCCGGCGTCCGGGTCCCGATCCGGACGCGGATCGCCACCGTCTCCGTCGACGGGATGGTGTCCGTGCTCGTCGGCGGCCCGCTGCCGGAGCTGACGCACACGATGACGCTCACCGCGACCCCGGCCGGCACGCTCCTGCTCGACGAGGTCCGGTGGCGGGCGCCGCTGGGCGCGCTCGGCCGGGTGGCCGACGTGGTGCTGCTGCGCCGGCTGGTGCTGCGGCTGCTCGCGGACCGCGCGGCCGTCCTCGTCGAACGGGCGGCGGAGGTGCTGGCGCAGCCGGTGGTCGTCGCGGCCGCGGTGCTGCGCGACGGCGAGGTGCTGGCCGCGCAGCGCACCCGTCCGCCCGAGCTGGCCGGACGCTGGGAGCTGCCCGGCGGGCGCGTCGAGCCGGGGGAGGACGAGCCGGCCGCGGTGGTGCGGGAGCTGCGCGAGGAGCTGGGCGCGAGGTGGACGTGCAGGAGCGCCTCGGCACGGACCTCCCGCTCGCCGCCGCGCTGCTGCGCGTCCACACCGCGGTGCTGGCGTCCGGGAGCCCCGAGCCGCGCCCGCTGGAGCATGCGGCGCTGCGCTGGGCCGGCCCGGCGGACCTGCCCGGGATCGACTGGGTCCCGGCGGACCGGGCCGTCGCGCCCGACCTCGCCGCGCTGCTGCGCGCCGCCCGTCACCCGACGGGCTGACGGCCGCCGGAGCCGCGGAACCCGGCGCGGCCCGCCGCCGTCGAAGGCGGGCATGGTCCTCACCAGCCTCTTGGCCGGCCAGGCCGGCGTGATCACCCGCGGCCAGGCGCTCGGCGCCGGCCTGACCCGGGACGCCGTCGACCGCCGGGTGCGGACGCGCCGCTGGCGGCCGGTGCATCCCGGGGTGTACCTCGCCGCCGGGCACGACTTCGGCGACGAGGCCCGCATCCGCGCGGCCGTCCTGTGGGCCGGGCCGGGCGCGGTGCTCTCCGGCGCGGCCGCCGCGTGGTGGCACGGGATGTCCGGGCGGGCGCCGGCCACGGTCGCGGTGACCGCGCCGCACGCGCCCGGCCGCCGTCCCGGGGTCGCGCGGCGACGGCGACCGGCTGCGCCCGAGGACGTCGGGGAGCAACGCGGGCTGGCCGTGACCGCGCCGGCGCTGACGGTGCTGGAGGCCGCACCGGAGCTGGGCGCGGCCTTCCTCGACGGCGCGCTGCGCGAGCGCGTCGGCTTCGCCGAGGTGCGCGCCGCCCACCTGCGCAACCTCCGCGCGCCGGGCGCGACCGCCGCGGCCCGCGCGCTCGCCGCCGCGGCCGGGCGCGCCGCCGTGACAGCCGACGCCCTGCTGGTCGCGACGCTGCGCGCGGCCGGCGTGCCGGGCTGGCGACGGAGCGGCCCGGGCGGCCCGGGTGGACCGGCGGCCCGGCCGGCCGTGCTGTTCCCGGCCGGCCGGGTGGTGGTGGAGGCGGTCGGCTGGGCCTGGCCCGCCGACCCGCCGGAGACGGTGTGGCCGGGCTGGACGGTGCTGCGGGTGCCGTGGCAGGTGCTGAACGAACAGCCGCGGGAGGCGCTGGCCCGGGTGGCGGCGGCCGTCGCCGACCCCGGCGGGCGGCCCTGACCAGCGCGGTTCGCAACCGGAGGCGGGGGAGCGTCCCCCGAAGATCCACGCTACGGGAGGGGGCCGACGGAAACGGGCGGGCTGCTCGACCCGGCCGCCGACGGGCGTGATCTTCACCACCTGCGCGAACGGCCCGGCGGCTCCCGTTGGTCCGGAAGGCCGTGTTCCGGCCGGATCCTGCCGCCCAGCCGCTGCTCACGGCCGTTCGGCGCGTGTGGGGGCTGCTGCGCGGGTCGGATCGATCAAGTCGGGCGGGTGAGGGCACCCTCACTCCCCCGCAGGGGCACGGGGTCTGCCGGGCTACCGTGAACTGTGAGCACAGCAGCAACCACTCTCGCGGACCCCGCGGACCCGTCTCGCGCGACCCGCGGCATTGGTGCGCAGCTGCGCAACGTCGCGATCGTCGCCCACGTCGACCACGGGAAGACCACCCTCGTCGACGCGATGCTGCGCGCCTCGGGCGCGTTCGGCGAGCGCGCCGCGGTCGTCGACCGGGTCATGGACTCCGGCGACCTGGAGCGCGAGAAGGGCATCACGATCCTCGCCAAGCACACGGCGATCGAGTGGCACGGGATGACGCTGAACGTCGTCGACACCCCGGGCCACGCCGACTTCGGCGGCGAGGTGGAGCGCGGCCTGTCGATGGTCGACGGCGTCGTGCTCCTCGTCGACGCCAGCGAGGGCCCGCTCCCGCAGACCCGCTTCGTCCTGCGCAAGACGCTCGCCGCCGGGCTGCCCGTCGTGCTGGTCGTGAACAAGACCGACCGCCCGGACGCCCGCTGCGCCGAGGTCGTGGACGAGAGCCTGGAGCTGCTGCTGGAGCTGGCCGACGAGCTGGAGCTCGACGAGGCCACCACCGGCCAGCTGCTCGACCTGCCGGTCGTCTACGCGAGCGGCCGCGCAGGGCGCGCGTCGCGCACCCGTCCCGCCGACGGCGACCTGCCGGCGACCCGGGGCTGGAGGCGCTCTTCGACACGATCGCCGCGCACGTCCCGCCGCCCGCCGACGACCCCGACGCGCCGCTGCAGGCGCACGTCACCAACCTGGACGCCACCACGTTCCTCGGCCGCATCGCGCTCTGCCGCGTGCGGGCCGGCGTGATCCGGCGCGGCCAGCAGGTCGCGTGGTGCCAGGCCGACGGCTCCGTCACCCGCGTGAAGATCACCGAGCTGCTGCGCACCGAGGCGCTCACCCGGGTGCCGGCCGAGTCGGCCAGCGCTGGCGACCTCGTGGCCGTGGCCGGCATCGCCGACGTCATGATCGGCGACACGCTCGCCGACCCGGAGAGCCCGGTGCCGCTCCCGCGCATCCACGTGGACGAGCCGGCCATCGCGGTGACGGTCGGCATCAACACGTCCCCGCTGGTCGCGCGACGAGCGGCCGGGCACCAAGCTCACCGCCCGCCAGGTCAAGGGCCGCCTCGACACGGAGCTCGTCGGCAACGTGAGCCTCCGGGTGCTGCCCACCGAGCGCCCCGACGCGTGGGAGGTGCAGGGCCGCGGGGAGCTGGCGCTGGCCGTCCTCGTCGAGACGATGCGCCGCGAGGGCTTCGAGCTCACGGTCGGCAAGCCCGAGGTCGTCACGCGCACCATCGACGGCAAGCTGCACGAGCCGTTCGAGCAGCTGTCCTGCGACGTGCCGGGCGAGGCGCTGGGCGCCGTCACGCAGCTGGTGGCCGCGCGCAAGGGCGAGCTGGGCCAGATGATCCACGGCGAGTCGCGCGTGCGGCTGGACTACCGCGTCCCGTCCCGCGGCCTGATCGGCTTCCGCACCGAGTTCCTGACGATCACCCGCGGCGCGGGCATCGCCAGCCACGTCTTCGACGGGTACGGGCCGTGGGTGGGCGAGCTGCGCACCCGGCTGCGCGGCTCGCTGGTGTCCGACCGCACCGGGCCGGTCACGGCGCACGCGGTCGACCAGCTCGCGGACCGCGGCGTGCTGTTCGTCGCGCCGGGCACCCAGGTCTACGGCGGGATGGTCGTCGGCGAGTACACCCGCGCCGAGGACCTCGAGGTCAACATCACCCGTGAGAAGAAGCTCACGAACATGCGCTCGTCCACCGGCGACGAGCTGGTGAAGCTCACGCCCCCGACGATCCTCAACCTGGAGCAGGCGTTGGAGTTCTGCGCCAACGACGAGTGCGTCGAGGTCACGCCCGAGTCGGTGCGCATCCGCAAGGTGGAGCTGGACCCGCACCTGCGCGCGAGGGCGCGGGCCCGGGCCAAGCAGGCGAACTGAGGCCGCTGATCCACCGGTGCGAGGATGGCTCCCGCGGGCGGACCGCCCGCGGGAGGGAGCGTGAGGTTGACGGTGTCGAAGCGCGCCCCGTTGCTGTCGCGCGCTCGGCGGGTGGTGGCCGGGCTGCTGCTCGCGGCCGCGCTCGTCGCGTGCACGAACGAGCCCGTCGCGCCGCCGCCCCCGCCTCCGCCGGTCCCCACGCCGCAGCCTGAGCCGACGGAGCTGGTGGCCGGCGTCGACGACCTCGGCCCCGGCTTCAACCCGCACCTGCTCGCCCACCAGTCCCCGGTGACCACGGCGCTGTCCACGCTCGTGCTGCCGTCGGTGTTCCGGCCCGACGCGAGCGGCGCCATGCAGCTCGACACGACGATCGCGACGAGCGCGCGGGTCGTGTCCACCGACCCGTTCACGGTGAGCTACGAGCTCAACCTCGAGGCGTCCTGGTCGTCGAACACGCCGATCGCCGCCGAGGACTTCGTCTACCTCTGGGAACAGATGCGCAGCGAGCCGGGCGTCGTCGACGCGGCCGGCTACCGGCTGATCACGGACGTGCGCTCGCGGGCCGGCGGCAAGGCCGTCGACGTCGTGTTCTCCCGGCCCTACCCGGCCTGGCAGCACCTGTTCTCCGACCTGCTCCCGGCGCACATCCTCAAGGACGCCCCCGGCTCGTGGGTGGGTGCGCTGACCGACGGGCTCCCGGCTTCCGGCGGCCCGTTCCGGATCGCGTCGGTCGACCGGGCCCGCGGGGAGATCGTGCTGGCCCGCAACGACCTCTACTGGGACACACCGGCGGTGCTCGACCAGCTCGTCCTGCGCCGGGCCGACCCGTCCGTGCTCGCGGCCGGGCTCGCGTCGGGCGACATCGAGGTGGCGCTGCCCGAGGCCGACCAGGCCGTCCGCACCGCGCTCTCGGGCGTGAACCCGCCGCCGCGCCTGCAGCCCGCGCCGCAGCCGGTCGTCACCGAGCTGGCGATGCGCGCCGACGGCGGGCCGCTGCTCGACCCGCGGGCCCGGCGCGGGGTCGCGGCGCTCATCGACCGCGAGGCCGTGCGCGCGCAGGTCGCGCCCGAGGCCGTCACGGCCGACGCGTTCGGGCTCGCCCCGTCCCAGCCCGGCTACGCCCCGACCGCCCCGCCGGACGCGCCGACCCGGCCCGACCCGGTCGCCGCCGCGCAGCTGCTGGCGAGCGCCGGCTGGAGCCGCGACCCTGCCACCGGGCGCTGGGAGGTCGCCGGGTCCCCGGTGCGGCTCGTGGTGGGCGCGGCCGCCGAACGCTCCGACGACCTCGCCGTCGCGCGGGCCGTCGCCGCCCAGCTCGACGCGGCCGCGTCGACGTGACGCTCGTGGCGCCGCCCAGCTCGACGCGGCCGCATCGACGTGACGCTCGTGGCGCCGCCCGCCGTCGAGCTGTTCGGCCAGGCCACGGTGCCCCCCGTGCCGCCGTCGCCGACCCCCACGCCGACGCCCACGGCGGGGCCGGGCGCGGTGCCGACGACGGCCTCGCCCGCCGCCACCCCCCTGACGCCGACGACCACGCCGGCCCCGACCACCACCACCGCGCCGCCCGGCGACTCCCGCGGCGTCGAGGTGGACCTGATGGTGCTGCCGCGCACGGTCGGCGGCGACCCGGCCACGGAGCTGGCCTCGGACTACGGCTGCCCGGCGCCGACCGCGCTGGTCCCGGACCCGCCGCGCGCGCGTCCGGCTTCTGCTTCCCCGCGCTGCAGCCCGCGTTCGACGAGCTGCTCTCGCCCGCGCCGCGGCCGGACACCGCCCTGCTGGTGGAGCAGGTGCTGTGGGCGCAGCTCCCGGCGCTCCCGCTCTTCCAGCCGATGAGCCTCGTGGTGAGCACGGAGAACGGCGACGCCGTCACGGGCGTCGGACCGGGCCCGCTGGCGACGGGCCCGTTAACGGGGGCCGAACGCTGGCGCAACCCGAACGGGTGACATCATTCCCCGCGGCACGGGGCTACTGGCAAGTAACAGTCACATGTCGGGATGTTCGGTCGCGGTCACCCTTCGGTCACGATCGGGTCGTCGCGGGTGACGCGCGCACACGCTGTTCCTACCGTGCCGACGTCGGCGGCGTTCGTCCATCACCATGGGCGCGCCGCGGTGCACAGAGGGGGGCGTCCGACCAGGACGGTCCAGCAGAGAGAGGTCATGTGTCGATGACGAGAACGAGGGCAGCCGCGCTGGTCGCGATGTCCGCGGTGGGAGCACTCGTGCTCGCCGCCTGCGGTGGCGGCGGGGGAGGCGGGGACGGCGATGCCTCGCAGGGCGGCGTTTTCGCGGACTGCAGCGCCGACCCCAACACCTGCAACTCGGTCCCGGCCGACCAGCTGCAGCAGGGTGGCCGGCTCACCTTCGCGCTCGAGAAGAACATCCCGAACTGGAACCTGAACTCGTCCGAGGGCAACGTCTTCGAGACGGGCCAGGTGATGAAGTCGGTGCTGCCGTACACCTACACCACGCAGCCCGACCTCAACGCGACGCTGAACACCGACGTGTTCGCCTCGGCCGAGCAGACGAGCACCAGCCCGCAGACGATCGTGTACGAGATCCGGCCCGAGGCGGTCTGGTCGGACGGCACCCCCGTCACCGCGGACGACTTCACGTTCCAGTGGCGCACGATGAACGGGCGCGACTGCCCCGAGTGCGCGGCCGCGCAGAACTCCGGCTACGACCAGATCGAGTCGATCACCGGGTCGAACGGCGGCAAGACCGTGACGATCGTCTTCACGCGGCCCTACACGGACTGGCAGAACCTGTTCGCGTCCGGCACCCCGCTCTACCCGGCCCACGTCGCGGCCCAGCAGGGCGACCTCAACACGCCGGCCGGCCTCGCCGCCGCGTGGAACTGGTTCGGCGCGACCGTCCCGACGTACTCCGCCGGTCCGTACCAGGTGGACAACTGGCAGGACAACACCGCGCTGACGATGGTGCCCAACCCGCAGTGGTACGGCGCCGCCACCCCGAAGCTGGACCAGGTGATCTTCCGGATCATCACGGACGCCACCCAGGAGCCGATCGCCCTGCAGAACAACGAGGTGCAGGTCATCTACCCGCAGCCGCAGGTGGACCTCGTGCAGCAGGTCGCGGCGATGCCGGGCGTGTCCCAGACCCAGGGCCTGGGCCTGCAGTGGGAGCACCTCGACGTCAACCTGCAGAACACGTTCCTCGCGGACGAGGCCCTGCGCGACGCGATCTCGTCGCGACCAACCGGCAGGACATCATCGACAAGACCGTCGGTCAGTTCAACGACGAGGTCACGCCGCTGGACAGCCACATGTTCATGCAGCAGAACGAGGGCTACCAGGACAACATCCCGGCGGAGCAGGGCAGCGGCAACGTCGACCAGGCCCGCCAGATCCTGGAGCAGGCCGGCTACACCAACGTCGCCGAGGGCCAACAGCTCACGACGCCGTCCGGGCAGGCCGTGGCGCCGCTGCGGATCCGCTACACCGTCGGCAACGCGATCCGGCAGAGCACGGTCGAGCTGCTGGCGTCGTACGTCCGGCCGCTCGGCATCACGCTCGACGTCGTCCCGACCGACGACCTCGGCGGCACGCTGACCAGCGGTGACTACGACCTGATCGTCTTCGCCTGGGTCCAGTCGCCCGCGCCGTTCTCCAACGCCCAGCAGACCTGGCTGAGCACCTCGGAGAGCAACTACGGGCACTACAACAACCCACAGGTGGACCAGCTGCTGAACGAGGCGGCGACCTCCACCGACCTCGCGGGGGCCCGCGACATGCTCAACCAGGCGGACCAGATCCTCTCCGAGGACGCGTACGTGCTGCCGCTCTACCAGAAGCCGACGTTCATCGCGGTGCAGGACAGCGTGGCCAACGTGCGCAACAACTCCTCGCTGGACGGCCCGACCTACAACATCGCCGAGTGGGGCCTGCGCGCCTCCGGCTGACGCCGCCTCCTGACGGCCGGAGGGGGACGCCGAATCGGGTGTCCCCCTCCGACCAGGGGTAACGTGCCCCTCCGACCCGGCGGACGCCACAAGCTCCTCACGCCGGAACCGACCAGCCGGAAGATCACATGCTCGCCTTCGTCGTGCGGCGGATCGCGGTCTCCATCCCGATCCTGCTGATCTCGTCGTTCATCGTCTTCCTCCTCGCGTCCTTCTCGGGCAACCCACTGTCCGGGCTGATGACGCGCAACCCGCCGCCGCCGCCGGAGACCATCGCGCTGGAGGCGCACCGCCTGCGCCTCGACCTGCCGCTGATGGAGCGGTACTGGCTGTGGCTCACGGGCCTGTTCCGCGGCGACTTCGGGCCGTCCGTGCAGTCGAACCTCGACATCGGCTCCGAGGTGGCGCTGCGGTTCGGCGTCACGATCCGCCTGATCCTCGTCGCGATGCTCGTGGCCGTCGTGCTCGCCGTGGTGATCGGCGTGGTCAGCGCCGTCCGGCAGTACTCGAAGGTCGACTACACGGCCACGTTCCTGGGTTTCCTCTTCCTCGCGATGCCGGCCTTCTGGCTGGCGATCCTGCTCAAGCAGTGGGGCATCGACTTCAACAACGCCGTCGACGAGCAGGTCATCTACACGATCGGCGCCGCGTCCGTGCCGCCGCCCGAGGGGTTCTGGGCCCAGGTCGGCGACGTCGCCGGGCACATGATCCTGCCGACGATCTCGCTCGCGCTGATCTCGTACGCCGCGTGGAGCCGCTACCAGCGTGCCTCGATGCTGGAGGTGCTCAACAGCGACTCGGTGCGGCTCGCGCGGGCCAAAGGGCTGTCGCGGCGGCGGGTGAGGTCGGCACGCGCTGCGCAACGCGCTGATCCCGCTGACCACCGTCACCGCGCTCGACATCGCGTCGATCATCAGCGGCGCCGTCGTCACCGAGACCGTGTTCCAGTGGCGCGGCATGGGCGACCTGCTGCTCAACGCGATCCGCACCGACGACGTGTACGTCACGATGGCCTGGCTGATCGTCACGGCCTCGGTGGTGATCCTGTTCAACCTGATCGCCGACCTGCTCTACGCCGTTCTCGACCCGAGGATCCGGTATGCCTGAGAGCACCGCCCCCGTCACGGCTCCCGCGGGCTCCCCGCGCCCGAGCGCGAGTTCACCGTCGCCGAGCGCAGCCAGTGGCAGCTGGTGTTCCGCCGGTTCCTGCAGCACCGGCTGGCCGTCGTCAGCCTGTGCGTGCTGATCGCGCTCGTGCTGCTCGCCTACGTCGGCAGCGCCCTGTGGCAGTACGACTTCGGCGAGATCACGCCGGACAACTCGCAGCCGCCCTCGCTCGCGCACCCGTTCGGCACCGACTCCGTGGGCAAGGACCAGTTCGCGCAGGTGCTGCGCGGCACCCAGATCTCGTTGCAGATCGCGGTGCTCGTCGCGCTCTTCTCCACGCTGATCGGCACGGTCTGGGGCTCGGTCGCCGGGTACTTCGGCGGCCTCACCGACACGATCCTGATGCGTATCTCCGACCTCGTGCTGACGCTGCCGCTGCTCGCGGTGGCCGCGATGCTCGCCCAGAACTTCGGCGGCTCGTGGTGGCTGATCTCGCTGGTCATCGCCGGGCTCTACTGGGCCTACGTCTCCCGCGTGTCCCGCGGTGTGGTGCTCTCGCTGCGGGAGAAGGAGTTCATCGAGGCCGCGAAGGCGCTCGGCGCGAGCGACCTGCGCATCATCTTCCGCCACCTCGTGCCCAACGCGCTCGGCTCGATCATCGTCAACGCCACGATCCTGGTGGCGATCGCGATCCTGCTGGAGACGTCGCTGTCCTACCTCGGCTTCGGCGTGCGGCCGCCGGACACCTCGCTCGGCATCCTCGTCAGCGAGGCGCAGACGGCGCTCACCACCCGGCCGTGGCTCTTCTACTTCCCAGGGCTGTTCATCATCGTGATCGCGCTGACCATCAACTTCATCGGCGACGGGCTGCGCGACGCGCTCGACCCGCAGCAGACCAGGGTCCGGCAGTGACGCCCGCGGGGACGGGCGCGGAGGACGTGCTCGGCGCCGGCTCCATGAACGGGTCGGCCCCGCCGGACGGCACCGTCCTGGAGGTCGAGGGCCTCACCGTCGGCTTCCCGAGCGACGAGGGCCTGGTGCGGGCCGTGCGCGGCGTCAGCTACACGCTGCGCGGCGGCGAGGTGCTCGGCATCGTCGGCGAGTCCGGGTCCGGCAAGTCCGTGACGTCGCTGGCGGTGATGGGGCTCCTCCCGGGGAACGCGCAGGTCACCGGCTCGGTGCGGTTCCGTGGGCAGGAGCTGGTCGGCGCGTCCGACGCGACCATGACGAAGATCCGCGGGCGGCGCGTCGCGATGATCTTCCAGGACCCCATGACGTCGCTGAACCCCGTCTACACCGTGGGGTTCCAGATCGCCGAGACGCTGCTCGCCCACCACGACATGACCAAGGCGGCCGCGCTCGACCGGGCGGCCGAGCTGCTCGACACCGTCCGCATCCCGAACGCCCGCGCCCGCCTCGACAGCTACCCGCACGAGCTGTCCGGCGGCATGCGCCAGCGCGTCGTCATCGCGATCGCCATGGCGAACGACCCGGACGTGATCATCGCCGACGAGCCCACCACGGCGCTCGACGTCACCGTCCAGGCCCAGATCATGGACGCGCTGGACGTCGCCCGGCGGGCCACCGGCGCGGCGATGGTGCTGATCACGCACGACCTCGGCGTGATCGCCGGGCAGGCCGACCGCGTGATGGTCATGTACGCCGGCAAGCCCGTCGAGAGCGGCACGGCGGAGGACATCTTCTACACCCCGCGCATGCCGTACACGCTGGGGCTGCTCGGCAGCCTCCCGCGGCTGGACCGGGCGTCGGCCCGGCTCACGCCGATCCCCGGCGCGCCGCCGTCGGTCGTCAACATGCCGCCCGGCTGCCCGTTCAGCCCGCGCTGCCCGATCGCGCAGCCGGTCTGCGACGAGACCGAGCCGGAGCTCACCCCCACCACGAGCGCCGAGCACACCGCGGCCTGCCACTTCTCCGCGGAGCTGGCCGGCCGGGAGGCGCACGAGCTGTTCGAGACGACCGTCAGCGACGCCGACGCGCTCGCCGAGTTCGTCCGCGAGACCGAGGACCAGAGCTCATGACGACCACGCCGGACGCGCCGGCCGCCGCCCCGCCCGTGCTCAGCGTCCGCAACCTCGTCAAGCACTTCCCGGTGCGCTCGCGCGGGCTGGTGCGCCGGCAGGTGGGCGTCGTGCACGCCGTGTGCGGCGTGTCGTTCGACCTCGCCGAGCGGGAGACGCTGGGCCTGGTCGGCGAGTCCGGCTCCGGGAAGAGCACCACCGCCCGCGCGCTGCTCAACCTCCAGCCGGCCACCTCCGGCGAGGTGTTCTACCGGGGCCGGGAGCTGACCAGGCTCTCCCGCGGCGAGATGCGCGCGCTGCGCCGCGACCTGCAGATCGTCTTCCAGGACCCGTACGCGTCGCTCGACCCGCGGCTGCCCGTCAACGAGATCGTGGCCGAGCCGCTGCGCATCCACGGCCTGTACGGCGACGAGGGCCGCACCGTCGTGCGCGACCTGCTGCGCACCGTCGGGCTCAAGCCCGAGCACGGCAACCGCTACCCGCACGAGTTCTCCGGCGGCCAGCGCCAGCGCATCGGCATCGCCCGCGCGCTCGCGCTGCGGCCCAAGGTGCTCGTGCTCGACGAGCCGGTCTCCGCGCTCGACGTCTCCATCCAGGCGGGCGTGCTCAACCTGCTCGACGAGC
The DNA here is from genome assembly GCA_001942415.1 of Pseudonocardia sp. CNS-139. Taxonomy (GTDB): domain Bacteria; phylum Actinomycetota; class Actinomycetes; order Mycobacteriales; family Pseudonocardiaceae; genus Pseudonocardia. The sequence continues at coordinate 10,212 of MKJX01000175.1, read as the reverse complement.
TGCAGGACGAGCTGGGACTGTCGTACCTGTTCGTGTCGCACGACCTGTCCGTCGTGCGGCACATCGCGGACCGGATCGCGGTGATGTACCTCGGCCGCATCGTCGAGACGGGCACGGCCGAGCAGCTCTTCGCGTCCGCCGCGCACCCGTACACGCAGGCGCTGATCTCGGCGATCCCGCTGCCCGACCCCCGCAAGGAGCGGGCCCGCGAGCGGATCACGGTGGTCGGCGACATGCCGAGCCCGGTCAACCCGCCCAGCGGCTGCCGCTTCCGCACCCGCTGCCCGAAGTTCGCCGACGAGCTGACGGAGGCGGAGCGGCAGGTCTGCGTGGACGACAACCCCGCGCTGGTCGACCGCGGACAGGGCCACCCGGCCGCCTGCCACTACGCCGAGAGCCGCACTTTGCTCTAGCAAGATCACCGAAACTGGGACATGAGCTGCACATATGCAGCTCATGTCCCGATCGTGGAGATCACTCCGGAACGGCCCCGCGGAAGGTGACCCCTCGCCCATCCTGGGCGGGTGTTGGAGGAGCTGGTGGCCCGGCAGGACGGCGTGCTGGCCCTGCGGCAGGCGCTCGACCGGGGCATGTCGGCGGCCACCGTGCAGCGCCGGGCCCGGGAGGGCGCGTGGCGGCGGCTCCACCCGCGCGTCTACCTCGTGGGCGGCCACCGGCTCACCGACCGGGCGCGGATCCGGGCGGCCTGGCTGTGGGCGGGCGTCGACGCGACGGTGACGGGGCCCGCCGCCGCGTTCTGGCACGGGATGCTCGCCGCCGCGCCCGCCGTCGTCGAGCTGACGGTGCCGGCGTCGGGCGACCGCGCCCGCAGCCCGGGATCCGGATCCGGCGGCGCGACGTCGACGGCCCGGACGTCGTGCTGGCGAGCGGCATCCGGGTCGCGGCCGAGCCGTTCGCCGCTCTGGAGACCGCCGTCGCGCTGCCGGACGGGTCGGTCTTCCTCGACCGCGCGCTGCAGAAGCACGTGCGTTTCCCGGCGCTCTACCGCAGCTACTGCCGCAACCTCGGACGGCCCGGGAGCGCGGCGGCCGCCGTGCTGGTCGCCGCCGCGGCCGACCGCGCCGACTCGGGCGCGGAACGGCGGCTGGTCGCGCTGCTGCGCGCCGCCGGCGTCACCGGCTGGGTGCTGGGGCACCCCTTCGGGCCGTACCTGGTCGACCTGGCCTTCCCCGCCTCCCGCGTGGCCGTCGAGTTCGACGGGTGGGCCTGGCACGTCGACGTCGAGCGCTTCCGCAACGACCGCCGCAAGGGCAACCTCCTGACGCGCAGCGGCTGGGTACTGCTCCGCTTCACCTGGCACGACCTGCACCGCCGTCCCGACCGGGTGGTGGCGGACATCCGCGCGGCACTCATGATCACCAGAACCGGGACATGAGCTGCACATGTGCAGCCCATGTCCCGGTCTTGGTGATCTTGCTAGGTGGGGAGGAGGTGCTGCTCCTCCGCGTGGTGGCAGGCCGAGCGGTGCCCGCCCGCGCGTTCGACCAGCTCCGGCTCCTCCGCCGCGCAGATGTCCGTCGCCTTCCAGCACCGCGTGCGGAAGCGGCAGCCGCTGGGCGGGTTCACCGGGCTCGGGACGTCGCCGGTGAGCCGGATGCGCCGGCGGCCCGCGCGCACCGCCGGGTCCGGCACCGGCACGGCCGAGAGCAGCGCCTGCGTGTACGGGTGGGCGGGGCGGTTGTAGATCTCCTCTTCCGTCCCGATCTCGACGATCTTGCCCAGGTACATGACGGCGACCCGGTCCGACAGGTGCCGCACGACCGACAGGTCGTGCGCGATGAAGACGTACGCGAGCCCGAGCTCCCGCTGCAGCTCGCCGAGCAGGTTCATCACCTGCGCCTGGATCGAGACGTCGAGCGCGGAGACCGGCTCGTCGCAGATGATCACCTCGGGTCGCAGCGCGAGCGCGCGGGCGATGCCGATGCGCTGGCGCTGGCCACCGGAGAACTGGTGCGGGTACCGGTTGACGTACTCCGGGTTGAGCCCGACGACGTCGAGCAGCTCCTGCACGCGGCGGCGCCGGTCGCCCTTCGGCGCGACCTCGGGGTGGATCTCGAACGGCTCGCCGATGATGTCGCCCACCGTCATGCGCGGGTTGAGCGAGGTGTACGGGTCCTGCAGCACGATCTGGATCGAGCGGCGCAGCGCCTGCAGCGCCTTGCCGCGTTTGGCGAAGACGTCCTCGCCGCGGAACCGCACCCGGCCCGACGTCGGCGGCTCCAGCCGCATGAGCACCTGCGCGAGCGTCGACTTGCCGCAGCCGGACTCGCCGACCACGCCGAGCGTCTCGCCGCGGTGCAGCGCGAACGAGACCCCGTCGACGGCCCGGACGTGCCCGACCGTGCGCTTGAAGACGATGCGTGCTGCACCGGGAAGTGCTTGACGAGGTCCTCGACCTCCAGGATCACCTCGCTCATGCCCCCACCAGCTCCGCGGCGAACAGGCACGCCGACGACCGCGTCCCCGGCAGCGCGACGAGCGGCGGCAGCTCCTCGTGGCAGGCGTCCGTGGCGATCGGGCAGCGCGGGTGGAACGGGCAGCCGGGCGGGATGCGCAGCAGGTTCGGCGGCAGGCCCTTGATCGCCTTCAGCTCCGTGCCCTTCGTGTCGACGCGCGGGATCGACTCCAGCAGCGAGCGCGTGTACGGGTGCGCCGGGGCGGCGTAGAGCGGGTGGACGTCCGCGTTCTCGACGATCCGGCCCGCGTACATCACCGCGATCCGGTCGGCGACCTCGGCGACGACGCCCAGGTCGTGCGTGATCAGGATGAGCGCCATGTGCCGCTCGGCCTGGATCTCGGCGAGCAGGTCCATGATCTGGGCCTGCACGGTGACGTCCAGCGCGGTGGTGGGCTCGTCGGCGATGAGCACGTCCGGGTCGAGCGCGAGCGACATCGCGATCATCACGCGCTGCCGCATCCCGCCGGAGAACTGGTAGGGGTGGTCGCGCACGCGCTGCCGGGCGGCCGGGATGCCGACCTGGTCGAGCAGCTCCACGGCCCGGCGCTCGGCGTCGCGGCGGCTCATCCCGCGGCGGGTGCGCAGCTGCTCGCCGATCTGGAACCCCACCGTGAACACGGGGTTCAGCGCGGAGAGGGCGTCCTGGAAGATCATGGCGACGTTCTCGCCGCGCAGCGCGCGGCGCCGGTCGGGGGTGGCGGTGAGCAGGTCCTCGCCGCGGTAGCGCACCGCGCCGGCCGTCACGGTCGCCGGGTCCGGGAGGATCCCCATCACCGTGTTGGCCGTGACGCTCTTGCCCGAGCCGGACTCGCCGAGCACGGCGAGCGTCTCGCCCGCGTCGACGTGGTAGTCGACGCCGTTGAGGCGTGCGCGACGCGTCGCGGGTGCGGAACTCGACGTGCAGGCCGGAGACCTCCAGCAGATGCGTCACGTCAGCGGCCCTTCGGGTCGAACGCGTCGCGCACCGCGTCGCCGAGCATGACGAACGCGAGCACGGTGAGCGCGAGGAACGCGGCCGGGAAGAGCAGCAGGTGGGGCGCGACGCGCAGGTAGTCGCTGGCCTCGCTGATCATCACCCCCCACGACACGACCGGGTCGCGCAGCCCGATGCCCAGGAACGACAGCGTCGCCTCGGTGCCGATGAACGCGCCGAGCGCGATCGTCGCGTAGACCAGCACGGGGGCCAGGCAGTTCGGCAGCATGTGCCGCCAGATCACCCGGGCCGGGCCGGCGCCCAGGCCGCGGGCGGCGCGCACGTAGTCCTGGTCGCGGGCGGCGATCGCGGCCGACCGCATGATCCGCATCGTCACCGGCCAGGACAGCACCGCCATGGTCAGCACGACGAGCGCGGTGATCCCGACCGCGCCCTCGCCGACCGTCTCGCGGAACGACGAGAGGATCACGATCGCGCCGAGCACGAACGGCAGCCCGAAGAAGACGTCCGTGACCCGCGAGACCACCGCGTCGAGCCGGCCGCCGTGGAACCCGGCGAGCAGGCCCAGCACCCCGCCGATGAGCACGGTGACGGTGGTCGCGAGCACGCCGACCACGATCGAGACGCGGGTGCCGTAGATCGTGCGGGCGTACACGTCGCGGCCCAGCAGGTCGTAGCCGAACCACGCCTGCGCGGACGGGGGCTGCCGGCTGCGGGACAGGTCGCCCGCGGTCGGGTCGACGGACGTGAACAGCTGCGGGAACGCGGCGAGCACCAGCAGGAACACGATCAGCGCGACCGAGAGCAGGAAGAGCGGGCGCCTGCGCAGGTCGTGCCAGGCGTCGGAGGCGAGGCTGCGCGGCCGCTCGGGCGCCGCGGCCGGGTCGGCGACCAGGCCGGTGGCCGGCTCCGCGGCCGATACCGCGCTGGGATCAGACATGGGTGCGGTCAGACATAGCGGATCCTCGGGTCGAGAACGGCGTACAGCACGTCGACCAGCAGGTTCATCAGCAGGTAGACGACGACGAGCAGGACGACCACCCCGGTGACGGTGGCGCCCTCGCGGGTGGCGATCGAGCGGAAGATCAGCCCGCCGATGCCGCGGATGTTGAAGATGCCCTCGGTGACGATCGCCCCGCCCATCAGCGAGCCGAGGTCGACGCCGAGGAACGTGACGACCGGGATGAGGGAGTTGCGCAGCAGGTGCACCCCGACCACCCGGCGCGGGGCGAGCCCCTTGGCCACGGCGGTGCGGACGTAGTCGGAGCGCGTGTTCTCGGCGATCGACGACCGCGCGAGCCGCGCGACGTACGCCATCGAGAGCTGCCCAGCACGAACCCGGGCACGATCAGCTCGGCGAACGTCGCGTCGGCCGAGACGGTCGGGTCGATGATCCCCAGCCGCAGCCCGAGCACGGTCTGCAGCACGTAGCCGCTGACGAACACCGGGATCGAGATCAGCACGAGCGTCGAGACGAGCACGAGGTTGTCGAGGAAGCCGCCGGCGCGCAGGCCGGTGAGCACCCCGGCGGCGAGCCCGATGACGGCCTCGATGACCAGCGCGACCAGCGCCAGCCGGACCGTGACGGGATACGCGGCCGCGATCAGCTCGCCGACGGACGTGCCGTTGAAGGTCGTGCCGAAGTCGCCCTGGAGCAGGTTGCCCAGGTAGCGGAGGTACTGGACGACGATGTTCTCGTGAGGTGGTACTCCTCGCGCATCCGTGCGACGTAGCGGTCGGGCAGCGCGTCGCCGCACTTCCCGGCGAACGGTCGCCCGGCAGCGCACCAGACGAGCAGGTAGATGAGGAACGTCGTCCCGAGGAAGACCGGGACGAGCTGGAGGAGTCGGCGGAGGAGGTAGCGCCCCACGGGTCACCTTCCGGAACGTGCCCACGGCAGTTGTGCGCCGTGGTCGGGACCGCGGACGGCGGCCGGGTCGGTGGCCCGGCCGCCGTCGTCACTGCGCGGGGGTGGTCACTCCGTGACCGTGACGCTCTCCAGGTCGAGCTCGCGGAACGGCGTCACCGTCACGGTGCCCAGCCGCTCGGACCACCCGGCCTGGAAGGACTGGAAGTACACCGGGATCGCCGGCATGTCCTGGATGATCAGCCGCTCCGCCTCCTGGTAGAGGGCGTTGCCGGCCTCCACCGACGGGGCGGCGTCGGCCTGCGCGAGCAGCGCGTCGACGGCGGGGCTGGAGTACTCGCCGTCGTTGCTGGACGCGCCCGTGCGGTACATCGGGTTGAGGAAGTTCTCGATCGACGGGTAGTCCGCCACCCAGCCGGTCCGGAAGATCTGGTCCAGCTCGCGGGCGTTGATCGCGGTCCGGATCTCGCCGAACGTCGGCACCGGCACGAAGTTGCACTCCCGCCCTAGCGCCTGCGTGATCGTCACGCAGGTGGCCTGGATCCACTCGGCGTTGCCGGAGTCGGCGTTCGAGGTGATCTCGATCGGACCCTGGAAACCGGTGGCCTCGAACATCTGCCGCGCGCGTTCCGGCTGGTAGGTGCACAGCTCGCCGCACTGGTCGGCGATGCGCCCGGGGACGTTCGGCGGGACCAGCCCGTCGGCCGGGGGCCGGGTGCCGTTGAAGATCTGCTGGTTGACCGCCTCGCGGTCGATCGCCATCGAGATGGCCTGCCGCAGCTGCACGCTCTGGTAGCGCGGGTCGTAGAGCGGGAAGCCGATCCGCTGCACGCCGAGGTAGGTCTGCGAGATGCTGCGCTCGGCGAGGTCGGTCTCGTAGAGGTTGCCGCGAGCCGGACGGCGGGATGACCTCGATGAAGTCGAGGTTGTTCGAGACGACGTCGGCGTAGGCGGCCTCGGCGCTCTCGTAGAAGCGGAACTCGACCCCGCCGACGGTCGGCGCGGGGCTGCCCGGCCACGCGTCGTAGCGCTCGACGACGATGTTGGCGCCCGGCTGGCGGGAGACGTACCGGAACGGGCCGTTGCCGATCGGGTTGGCCTCCCACGCGGCCTGGTCGGTGAAGAAGGAGTCGGGCAGCGGGGAGAAGGCCCGGTAGCCGAGCATGATCGGGAACACCGCGAACGGCTCGGAGAGCGTGACCTCGAACGTGGAGTCGTCGATCACCCGCAGGCCGGACATCTCCTCGGCCGCGGGCGCGGGGGCCGGCTGCGGTCCGGAGGCGCCGTCCGGGTCCTCGGTGTGGACCTGGTCGTAGCCCTCGATCTGGGAGAAGAACGGTCCGTTCTGCTGCCCGTTGGGGCCGTACGCCGTGTAGTTCCAGGCGCGGACGAAGCTCTCCGCGGTGACGGGGGTGCCGTCGTGGAACGTCCAGCCGTCCTCGAGCGTGATCGTGTACACGCGCGAGTCGGTCGTCTCGATGGACTCGGCGACCAGGTTGGCCGGCTCGGCGGTGCGCGGGTCGTACTCGACCAGCGGGCTGAACAGCGCGTCGATGACCTTGCCGCCGCCGGTCTCGTTCGTGTTCCCGGGGACGAGCGGGTTCTCCGGCTCGGTGCTGTTCACGCTGATCGTGACGTCGCTCTGCGCGCCGCCCCCGTCGGGGGTGCTCGTCCCGCCGCCGCCGCACGCCGTGGTGACCAGTGCGACGGACACGGGTAGGACCAGCCAGGCGGATGCTCGTCGTGCTCGCATGGGCTTCCTAACCTCCCGGCAATCCGAACGGGTGACTCGGATTACCGCATCGGGGTGATCGTGTGCGCCGGACAGTAGTGGTCCGCATCGTTACGGTGAGGTTCTGCCAGATCACAAATGGGTTGCGTGATCTGCCCGATTCGTGGCAGTGATATGTCCGCGCCGGTCAGGGGTGCGCGGCGGCCACCCGGGGCGGCCGCCTAGTCTCGGCTGGTGACGTCCGACCTCCGGCGCAGGCTGCTGCTGGTGCACGCCCACCCGGACGACGAGACGCTGACCACCGGCGGCACGATCGCGCACTACGCGGCGCAGGCCGACACCTCGGTCACGCTGGTCACCTGCACCCTCGGTGAGCAGGGCGAGGTGATCCCGGCGCACCTGGCCGGGCTCGCGCCCGACCGCGGCGACCAGCTCGGCGGCTACCGGGCCGGCGAGCTCGCGGCCGCGTGCGCCGCGCTCGGCGTCACCGACCACCGCTACCTCGGCGGGATCGGGCGCTGGCGCGACTCCGGCATGGCGCTCGCGGGCCACGGCGTCCGCGCGGCGACACCTGCGCAACTGCACCCGCGCGCGTTCGCCCGGCCGGCCGCGTTCGGCGAGCAGGTGGACGCGCTGGCCGCCGTCCTGTCGGAGGTGCGCCCGCACGCGTCGTGACGTACGGGCCCGACGGCGGGTACGGCCACCCGGACCACGTCCGGGCGCACGAGATCACGGTCGCGGCGCTGGGACGGGTGCCGGCCCGGCTCTTCTGCACGGTCGTGAGCCGGTCGGCGCTGGACGCCGGGCTGAAGCGGCTCGACGGGCTGCCCGGGATGCCGTTCCGCCTGCCGGCCCGGACGAGCTGCCGGCCGTGCCGGACGCGGCGTCCGGGTGCGGGTCGACGTGTGCGCGTCCGGGCGGCCCGGCTCGCGGCGCTGCGCGCGCACGCGACGCAGGTGGCGCTGTGGGAACGGGACGGCACGGTCGCGTTCGCGATGAGCAACGGGGTGGCGCAGCCGCTCCTGGACGTGGAGGAGTACGTCACGGCGGGGCCGGCGGCGGACGACGATCTCTTCGGGGGCGGCGGTGAGTGAGCTGACGCGTGAGCACGAGGCCGGGCCGGCCGGGGAGCCGGAGCGGCCGCGGCTGCTGCCCGACTGGGCGCTGGTCGTGCTGCTGGTGGTGGACGGCGTGCTGCTCGGCATGTTCGGGCTGTTCTTCACGCCGCTCTACACCAACGGCATCCCGGTGCCGATGGGCGCGGTGCTGTCGTGCCTGGTGCTGCCGTGGCTGGTGGCCCGCACCGGCGAGGTGGACCCGCGGCCCGCCGTGGCCGGGGCGCCGCTCGCCGCCTGGGCGTGACGATCGTGGTGCTGGCGTTGTTCGGTCCCGGAGGAGATCAGCTGCTGCTCGTGAGCTGGCCGTCGCTGCTGCTGGTCGTGGCGCTGTTCACCGGGCTGTGGACGCTGCGCGGCGTGGTCGAAGGGGGGTATCGGGGCGGCGATGGGTGAGGCGATCCCGGACCGCGCGGTCGTGGCGGTGCTGCGCCCTTTCGTGCGGGCGACCCGGCCGGTGCTGGCCGGGCTGCGCGAGTACGACCCGTTCGGGCTGCGGACGCGCGTCCCCTCGGCCGACGACCCCGACCGCGGCCTCGCGGAGAAGGTGCTGGACGCGCTCGCGTCCGTCGAGGTGCCGGGCACCGCGGCGTGGGCACGGATGGACGTCCCGGCGCGGGCGCGCTGGTGGGTGGGCCGGGTCGGGCGGTTCGTCACGCTGCTCGCGGCCATCCCGGGGCTGGGCGGCGCGCTGGCCAAGCGGCTGCCGGTCTCCGCCGTGATCGGTGCGGCCGGGCAGGGGATGCTGCTCATCGCGATCGCGGGCGAGCACGGCGTGCACGACGAGGACGAGCTGATCGCGCTGCTGGGCGCCGTGATGTTCCGGCGGGAGCTGACCGTGCGCGGGCCGAGCGCGGCCGACGACGCCGCCGCCGACGCGAAGGCCGCCGAGCTGACCGGCGACCTCGCCCGCCCGCGTCCCACGCTCGCGCTGGTCGGGCTCGCCGTGTGGCGGCTGGGCCGGGCGCTGCTCGCCGTGGAGGACGAGCTGGACAAGCGCCCGCACGGCAACGTGCTGCACGAGACGATGAGCCTGCTGCCGGTGGTCGGCGCGTTCGGGAAGTACCTGGGCGAGTGGTCCGGGCTCAAGAAGGCCGCCCGCGAGGCGGAGAAGTGGATCGCCGGCCGCTGACGTCTCAGCGGGGCGGCACGAGATAGCGGTACCGGTGGTGCTCGGCGTACCCGAGCCGGGCGTAGAGCGCGCGGGCGATGCCGTTGTGCAGCGCCACCTGCAGCACCGACCAGCGCGCCCCGCCTTCCCGGCCCCACGCGCCGGCGGCGTCGAGCAGCACCGTCGCGAGGCCCTGGCGCCGGGCCGCCGGCACCACCTGCAGCAGCGCCACGTGCAGGTGGTCGGCCACGACCGCGCCGCGCACCTGCCCGAGCGGCTCCCCGGACGGGCCCCGGACCAGCGCGAACACCGTGTCCGGTGGGCCATGGACCACGTGCCGCTGGGCCGGGGTCGGGTCGGCGTCGAACGCGAGCCGCCACCACTGCGCCGACGGGCTCCCGGCCAGCTCCACCCGCGGGTCGGCCGGGGCGTCCCCCAGCTCCGCGACGAGCACGGCGGCCTCGGCGCCCGCCGCGTGCCCGCTGTCGAGCACCCAGCCGGCGGCCGCGACGGCCCGGTCCCACGGCGACCCGACCGGAACGTGCACCCGCGGCGGCAGGCCGTGCGCGGCGGCGAACCGCTCGACCTCGGCGAGCGCGTCCGCGACCGGCATCCCGGGGTCGCCGACGGCGAGCGCCGCGTTGGCCCGTCCGGTCCAGCCGTCGGCGGCGCGCAGCCGCCACGCGCCGAGCCGCTCGTCCACCGGGGCCGGCCAGGCGTCGGCGCAGAGCCCCTCCAGCCGGACGACCGCGGCCAGCGGCGCCCGCGCGGCGGGCCGGCGGCACCGCCCGCACCGCGACGACGGCCGCGCGTTCCACCCGCACCGGACCGCGCCGCGTCCGCACGACGACCGCGCCCGGCCCGCCGTCCGCGAGCTCGCCGACGGCGTCGGTGTAGAGCGGCCGCCCGGCCCGTCGGCCGACCGCGTAGCGACCGCGACCCGCGCCGACCAGCGCATCAGGGATCTCTATCGG
>MKJX01000174.1 GCA_001942415.1 Pseudonocardia sp. CNS-139 | reverse complement strand
GGTCTCCGATCGACGGTGGCGGAGGTCACGGAAAGCGCTTACACCTTCGCACACCGATCGGCGACACATCTACTTCTACCCTGTGATGCCTTGGACAGCGTCTCAGGCGGGCGCGGGCCCGGTGCTCTCCCGCACGACGAGGGTGGTCGCGAGCTCCACCCGCGGCGGCGGCCCGCCGCCGAAGCCGCCGTCGCCCGCGGCCAGCACGAGCCGCACGGCCTCGGCGGCCATCCGGCCCAGCGGCTGGCGCACGGTCGTCAGCCGCGGCGTCATGTGCTCGCAGAACGCGATGTCGTCGAACCCGACGACCGAGAGGTCCTCGGGGATGCGCAGGCCGCGCGCGGCGGCCTCCTGGTAGACGCCGACGGCCTGCATGTCCGAGCCGGCGAAGATCGCGGTCGGCGGGTCGGCGGCGTCGAGCATGGCCTGCGCGCCCAGCCGGCCCCCGAGCGGCCGGAAGTCGCCGAAGTGCACGAGCGTCTCGTCCACCGGGACGCCGGCGCGGCCGAGCGCGGCCCGGTAGCCCTCGACGCGCTCCTGGCTGCACACGAGCTGCGGGCGGCCGGAGACCACGCCGATGCGCCGGTGCCCGAGCCCGACCAGGTGCTCCACCGCCGACAGCCCGCCCGCCCAGTTCGTGGCGCCGACCGTGGCGAACGCCGGGTCGCTGCCTCCCACCGGGTCGAGCAGCACCACCGGCGTGTGCAAGGCGGCGAGCTGCTCGACGGCCTCCGGCGCGGCCTCGCTCACCACCAGCACGAGCCCGTCGGAGCGGCGGGTGGCGAGCTGGTCGAGCCACCTGCGGTCGCCGGCCGGCTGGTCCTCCGCCGAGGTCAGCACGATCTGCGCGCCGGCCTTGCGGGCCTCGGCCTCGGCGCCGCGCAGCACCTCGACCACCCACGGCGAGTCGAGGCTCGGCAGCACCATGTCGACCAGGCCGACGCGGCGGCGCGCGCCGGGCTTGCGCCTGCGGTAGCCGCGGTCGGCCATGACCTGCTGCACCCGCTGGCGGGTCGACTCGGCGACGTCGCTGCGCCCGTTCAGCACCTTCGAGACGGTCGGCACGGACACCCCGGCGTGCTCGGCGATCTCCGCGATGGTCACGCGGCCGCTCGTGCGGTCCAGGGATCCTCCAAGGCTCGGCGGACGGGGCTCGAATGCTAGCTCGAAAGTTTCAGCGCCGGTCACAGGGCGGTATCGGCGACGTGTACAGGGCTTGACGGGCACCCGCAACGGAATTTACGGTCGGACGCTTCCTCTCGCAAGTCTCGGAAACTTTCGGCATCGGCTCGAAGGAGAGTCCCGTGGCCAGACGATCTCCGCGCACCCGGACCACCGTGCGGACGGCGCTGCTGGCAGCGGCCGCCGCGCTGGCCGTCACGGCCACCGCCGCCTGCGGCACGTCGGGGCCGCCCGGCGCGGGAGGCTCGTCCGACGGGCTGGCCCTGTGGACGCTGGAGAACGAGGGCATCAACGGCGTGCAGCAGGCCGCGATCGACTCGTTCAACACGGGCGAGGGTCCGGACATCACGCTGCGGACGATCGTCAACGACCCGTACAAGGCGCAGCTGCAGACCGCGATCGGCTCGCCCAACGCCCCCGACATCTTCTACAACTGGGGCGGCGGCAACCTCCAGGGCTACGTCGACGCCGGCCAGGTCGTCGACCTGACACCCGCGCTCGACGCGAACCCGCAGGTCAAGGACGCGTTCCTGCCCAGCGTGCTGGACGTCGGCACGCTCGACGGGCGGATCTACGGCATCCCGATGCAGGGTGTGCAGCCGGTCTCGTTCTTCTACAACCGCGACGTGTTCGCGCAGGTCGGCGTCACCGAGTTCCCGACCACGTGGTCCGGCTTCCTCCAGCTGGTCGACCGGCTGACCGCCGCCGGCATCCAGCCGATCGCGCTCGCCGGCTCGCAGCCCTGGACCGAGCTGATGTACCTGGAGTACCTGCTCGACCGCAACGGCGGCCCCGAGAAGTTCCAGGCCATCGTCGACGGCACCCCCGGCGCGTGGAGCGACCCGGCCGTGGTCACGTCGCTGCGGCAGATCCAGGACCTGGTGAACCGGGGCGCGTTCGGCACCAACTTCTCCGCCGTCAACTACGACAACCAGGGCTCGCAGGCACTGCTCACCAGCGGCCGCGCGGCGATGGAGCTGATGGGGTCGTGGGAGGTCACGAGCCTCAACGACAACTTCCCCGACTTCCTGGCGCAGGACAGGCTCGGCTGGGCCGACTTCCCGGCCGTCGAGGGCGGCGCCGGCGACCCGGCCAACCTCGTCGGCAACCCGAGCAACTTCTACTCGGTGGCGGCCAACTCGTCCGACGTCGACGCCTCGACGCGGTTCCTCGTGGAGAACATGACGAGCCCGGCGTACGTCCAGGGCATGATCGACGTCGGCCAGGTGCCGGCCATCGAAGGGCTGGACGCGCAGGTCGGCACCGGTGAGTTCGCCGACTTCAACACCTACGCCTACGAGTCGGTGAAGAACGCACCGGCGTTCACGCAGTCCTGGGACCAGGCCCTCCCGGCCGACGTGGCCCAGACGATGCTCACCAACCTGTCCGAGGTCTTCCTCGGCAGCATGACGCCCGAGCAGTTCGGGCAGGCGATGGACGCGGCTTCGCAGTGACAACAGGAACTGCGACGCCGGAGCGGGCGGCGCCGGGAACAGCGGCGTCCGCCGGCTCGCACGTCGACGTGGCGCGGCCCGGCTTCGGCTGGGCCGCGCCCGCGGTCGTCTTCTTCGCGCTGTTCGCGCTGCTGCCCATGCTCGCGGTGGTCTACCTCTCCTTCACCACCTACGACGGGCTGAACCCGCCGGTCTGGACGGGCCTTGCGAACTGGCAGGCCATCGGGGCCGACCCGGTGTTCGGCGAGTCGCTGCGGCTCACCGCCCTGCTCACGGTGCTGTCGTGGGTGGCGCAGACGGCGATCTCGCTCCCGCTCGGTGTCTACCTGGCCGGGCACCAGCGCGGGCGCGCGGTGCTCGCCGCGGTCTTCTTCGTGCCGCTGCTGATGTCCAGCGCCGCGGTGGCCGTGCTGTGGGGCACGCTGTTCGACCCCAACTTCGGGCTCGCGAGCGTCGTCGGCCCGCTGGTCGGCGTGCCGGACGGCAACTTCGTCGGGAGCCGGTCGCTCGCGTTCTACGCGGTGCTGTTCGTGGTGTCGTGGCAGTTCATGCCGTTCCACGCGCTGCTCTACCAGGGTGCGGCCCGCTCGATCCCGGCCATGCTCTACGAGGGCGGCCACCCTGGACGGAGCCGGGCGGTGGCGGCAGTTCTGGTCGGTCACCGTGCCGCAGCTGCGGGCCACGATCGTCGCGTCCGGCGTGATGATCGTCGTCGGGTCGCTCACGTACTTCGAGATCGTGCTGATCCTGACCAACGGCGGCCCCGGCACGCACCCGCATCCTGCCGCTGCACATGTACATCGAGGGCTTCCGCTCCTTCGAGATGGGCTACGCCTCGGCGCTCGCGGTGGTGCTGCTCGTGATCGGCACCGTGCTCTCGCTCGTGCTCACCCGGGTCAGCGGCTACCGCGACATGTCCAGCCGGCAGGAGGGCATGTGACAGCCACGATCCCGGCGCCCACGGACACCTCGCCCGGGGCGCCGGAGCCGGCCCGGCGGCGCCGGTCGGGCGGCGTCGCCCAGCGACGGCCCGATGTCCTCGGCGGGCTCGGCGCGGGCGCCTGGCTCGTGGTCGTCGGGTGCCGCTGTACTTCCTCGCGGTCACCGGCTTCCGGGCGTCCGGCGACTACCTCGCCGACGGCCCGACCGCGCCGCCGACGAACCTGACGTTCGACAACTACGCCGAGGTGCTGACCTCGGAGTTCCCGCGCTACTTCGTGAACAACGCGCTGGTCACGATCGCGTGCGTGGCGATCGTGCTGGCGCTGGCCGCCCCGGCGGCGTACGCGATCGTGCGCAGCCGCAGCCGGCTCGTCTACCACAGCCTCTCGTTCATGCTGCTCGGGCTGGCCGTGCCCAGCCAGGCCGTGATCGTCCCGCTGTACCTGATGATCACGCAGATGCGGCTGTACGACAGCCTGCTGGCGATCATCCTGCCGACGGCCGCGTTCGCCCTCCCGTTCTCGGTCGTGGTGCTGACCGCGAGCCTGCGCGACGTCCCGAACGAGCTGTACGAGGCGATCACCGTCGACGGCGCCGGCCCGGTGCGGGCGTTCTTCACGCTGGTGCTGCCGCTGTCCCGGCCGGGGCTCGCCACCGTCGGCATCTTCACCGCGCTCCAGGCGTGGAACGGGTTCCTCTTCCCGCTGGTGCTCACCCAGGACCCGAGCGTGCGCGTGCTGACGCTCGGCCTCTGGGACTTCCAGGGCCAGTACGGCACCAACGTCCCGCTCGTGACGGCCGCCGTGACGCTCTCGCTGCTGCCGCTGCTCGTCGGCTACCTGCTCGGCCGCCGGTTCCTGCTCGCCGGGCTCACCGCAGGGGCCGGCAGGTGACACTCCCCGAACGAAGGGACTCCATGAGTACCGAGGTGCCCGCCCGTACCCGGGTGGCCGAGCTGATCGGCGCCATGACGCTGGAGGAGAAGCTCGCACAGCTCGTCGGCCTGTGGGAGGGGCGCGGCGGCTCCGGCGAGGGCGGTGACGTCGCGCCGATGCAGGACGCCATGCAGGCCGAGGAGACCGGGTTCGAGACGTACGCCCGCCACGGCCTCGGGCAGCTCACGCGCCCGTTCGGCACGGCGCCGGTCGACCCGGCCGAGGGCGCGCTCGCGCTCGCGGCCAAGCAGCGCTGGCTCGTCGAGCACACCCGGCTCGGCATCCCCGCGCTCGTCCACGAGGAGTGCCTGACCGGGCTCGCGGCCTGGAAGGCGACCACGTTCCCGGCGCCGCTCTGCTGGGGTGCGAGCTTCCACCCCGAGCTCGTCGAGGAGATGGGCGCGGCGATCGGGGCGTCGATGCGCTCGCTCGGCGTGCACCAGGGCCTCGCCCCCGTGCTCGACGTGGTGCGCGACGCGCGCTGGGGCCGGGTGGAGGAGTGCATCTCCGAGGACCCGTACGTCGTCGGGACGGTGGCCGGCGCTACGTGCGGGGTGTGCAGTCCACCGGCGTGATCGCCACGCTCAAGCACTTCGTCGGCTACTCGAGCTCGCGTGCCGGGCGCAACCTCGCGCCCGTCCACGCCGGGCCGCGCGAGCTGGCCGACGTGCTGCTCCTGCCGTTCGAGACGGCCGTGCTCGACGCGGGCGCCGACTCCGTCATGAGCTCCTACACCGAGACCGACGGGCTGCCGGTCGCGGCGGACGCGGGCCTGCTCACCGGCGTGCTGCGGGACCGGTGGGGCTTCGGCGGCACGGTCGTCGCCGACTACTTCATGGTCGCCTTCCTCGCGTCGCTGCACGGCGTGGCCGCCGACCTCGCCGACGCGGCCGGGCAGGCGCTGGCCGCCGGGGTGGACGTCGAGCTGCCGACGGGCACGGCGTACCTGGCGCCGCTCGCCGCCCGGGTCCGCACCGGGGAGCTGCCCGAGGAGCTGGTCGACCGCGCGCTGGAGCGGGTGCTCGCGCAGAAGGAGCGCATCGGCCTGCTCGACGCGCGGCCGGGCGACTTCGCCGACGTCGACACCGGGCGGATCGACCTGGACCCGCCCGCGCACCGGGAGATCGCCGCGCGCATCGCCGAGGAGTCGGTGGTGCTGCTCGCCAACGACGGGACGCTCCCGCTCGCGTCCCCTGGCCGGGTCGCGGTGGTCGGCCCGAACGCCGACGACACCTCGGCGCTCTTCGGCTGCTACAGCTTCGCCAACCACGTGCTCTCCCTGCACCCGGACGTGGAGCTGGGCCTGGACGTCACGTCCGTGCTCGGGGCGCTCAAGACCGAGCTGCCGGCCGCCGCGCTCACCTACGCGCGCGGCGCGGACGTCGACACCGCCGACACCGGCGGATTCGCGGCCGCCGTCGCCGCCGCGCGGGAGGCCGACCTGTGCGTCGCCGTGGTCGGCGACCGGGCCGGGCTCTTCGGCCGCGGCACGTCCGGCGAGGGCTGCGACGCCGAGTCGCTCGACCTGCCGGGTGTGCAGCGGCAGCTCGTCGAGGCGCTGCTCGACACCGGGAAGCCGGTGGTGCTGGTGCTGCTCACCGGCCGCCCGTACGCGGTCGGCTGGGCGCTGGACCGGTGCGCGGCCGTCGTGCAGGCGTTCTTCCCCGGCCAGGAGGGCGCGAGCGCGGTGGCCGGCGTGCTGTCCGGGCGGGTCAACCCGTCGGGCCGGCTGCCCGTGACGCTGCCGCGGTCGGTCGGCGCGCAGCCCTACAGCTACCTGCACCCGCGGCTCGGCGGCGCCAGCTCCGTCAGCAACATCGACACCGAGCCCGTGCGGCCGTTCGGCCACGGCCTGTCATACACCACGTTCGCGCACGCGGACCTGCGTGTGGCCGAGCCGGAGGTGCCGACCGCCGGCGCGGTGGTCGTGAGCTGCCGGGTGACCAACACCGGGGAGCGGGCCGGGGCCGACGTCGTCCAGCTGTACGGGAGCGACCCGGTGGCGTCGGTGACGCGGCCGGTCGCGCAGCTGCTCGGCTACGCGCGCGTGGAGCTGGCGCCGGGGCAGAGCGCCGAGGTCGTGTTCGACGTGCCCACGCACCGGGTCGCGTCACCGACCGGCGGATGGTGCGGGTGGTCGAGCCGGGCCGCATCGACCTGTTCGTCGGCACCGACTGCGAGACGCCGGTGCTGACGGGCGCGGTCGAGCTGACCGGGCCGGTGCACGAGGTGACCACGGCCGACCGGCGGCTCGTCCGGGTGCGGACCGCGGTCGGCTGAACGGCCCACCCCGGGCGCGGGGGCACCCGTAGATCCTTTAGGGTTCAAGTAGTACGGCGGCGCGGCCACTCCGCGCGCCGTGCTCGTTTGTGCGTCGTCGAACCGAAGGAGACGTGTCGGGTGAAGATCGGAATCGGGCTGCCCAACCAGGTCCGCAACCTCGATCCGAGCATCGTTCCGCAGTGGGCGGCCAAGGCGGAGGAGGCCGGGTTCTCCTCGCTCGGCACCGTCGGCCGCTACGCCTACCCGGGTGTGAGCGACACCGTCGCGCTGGCGTCCGCGGCCGGTGCGACGAGCCGCATCGGGCTGCTCAGCCACGTGCTGCTCGCGCCGACGTGGCCCGCGCCCCTGCTCGCCAAGGAGATCGCCGGCATCGACGGCGTCTCCGGCGGGCGGCTCACCCTCGGCATCGGCATCGGGGGCCGCGAGGACGACTTCGTCGTCGACGGCCTGGGGATCCGCGGGCGCGGCAAGCGCCTGGACGCGGACCTGCAGGTCTACCGCAGCATCTGGAAGGGCGAGCCGGTCGGCGGCGGGCCGAACCCCGCCGTCCCGGAGGGCACGCGGCAGATCCCGCTGCTGTTCGGCGCGATGAGCGACGCCGCGTTCCAGCGCGCGGCCCGCGAGGCGACGGCGTCATCGGCGCCTCGGTGCCGGCGGAGATGGTCGCCGGAGGGTTCGCCGCGGCGCGGGCGGCGTGGACGGAGGCGGGGCGCACCGAGGCGCCGCGGCTCGTCGCGATCGCCTACTTCGCCATCGGCGACGTCGACAGGGGCCGCGCGAACATCCACGACTACTACAGCTTCGCCGGTGACTTCGCCGACATGGTGGCCGGGAACGTCGCCGGCGGCGTCGAGGCCGTCAAGGCGACGGTGGCGGCCTTCGCCGAGATCGGCGCCGACGAGCTGATCCTCGGCCCGGGCGTCGCCGACCTCGACGAGGTCTCCCGGCTGGCCGACGCCGTTCTCTAGCGTCTACGCAGGTCAGGGCGCGGGGGCCGGCCTCAGAAACGTCAGAACCGGCCCCCGCCGCCCCGGCGCCCGCGCCGCGAGGAGCCGCCGAAGCTGACGGAGCTGCGTCCGCTGCTGCGCGACCGGCCGCCGCTGCGGTAGCTGTTGCCGGCGCCGGAGAGGATGCCGCCGAGCACGAGGCTCGCCAGGTCGGCCGCCACGTTCGCCTCCCCCGGGGCCGACGGCGCAGTGCGTCACGTCCGACTGCGCCAGCCGCAGCGCCTCCCGCGCGAGGCCGTCGGCCTGCTGGGCCTCGCGCAGCGCCGCGACCGGGTCGGGGCCGCCCGCGAGCTGCAGGTGCCGCTGGGCCTCCGCGAGCCGGGTGCGGGCCTCGCTGCCGACCGCGCCCCGGCGGGTGCCGATGAAGTCGGCGGCCGCGGCCACCGCGGAGCGTGCCGTGACCAGCGTGTGGTCGAGTGCGGCCGCGGCCCGTTCGGTGCGCTCGCGGGCCGCCCGCGCGTCGGCGATGGCCCGGTCCAGGCGTCCGCGGCCTCGTCGAGCAGCCGCAGCGCGGCGACCGGGTCGGGCAGCGGGCCGTGCACGGCCGCGTCCGCCTGTTCGACGCCGGCCCGGGCCCGCGCGACCACCGGGTCCAGCGTGCCCATCGCGGCGGCCTCGGCGAGGTCCTGCTCCACCTCGGCGCGCGCGGCCGGCACCCGGGCGGTGGCGTCGGCCAGCTCGGTCTCCCGCCGCCCCACTCCTTCGAGCAGGGTCTCGGCCTGGGAGATCGCGTCCTCCGCGGCCCGCCCGGAGACGACGGCGGCCGCCGGCCCGGTGCCCGGACCGCCCCCGGCGGCGGCGAGCGCCGTGCGGGCCTCGTCGATCTCGACCGCGGCGACCTGCAGCATCTGGCGCGCCCGTTCCAGGTTGCCGTTGACGGGTTCGAGCGCGCCCGCCGCGTACCGGCCGAGCAGCGCCATCCACGCCGCGTCCACCGCGGGCACCCGGCCCCGGACGGCGGCGAGCCGGTCGGCCAGCCCGCCCACGTACTGCGGCGCCTGCGCCTCCAGGCCGCGCAGCGCGTCGAACGCCTCGACCTGCGCGTCCAGCCGGTCGTCCGCGGCCGTCGCGATCCGCAGGATCTCGGCGTGCATCGCGCGCTTGGCCGTCTCGTCCTCGGGCTTGTCGTCGTCCAGGAGCTGGCGCAGCTCGAACGCGCGCATCATGTCGGTGCGGGACTGGTCCAGCGCCGCCGCGAACTCCGCCACGGCCTCGTCGCCGAAGTGCGCCCGCGCGGCCGCCAGCTCGTCCTCGGACGTGCGCACGGCGTCGTCGACCTCGATCAGCGCGCTGCTCGCGCGGTAGGCCAGGTCGTCGGTGGGCACGTCGCGGAACTCCTCGCCCGCGCCGTCGCCCGGGCTCTCCGGCGCCGCCGCGCGCCGGCCCGCCGCGACCGCCGCCAGCGCGACACGGCGTACGCGCCGCCGCCGACGACCACGGCGCCGCCCACCACGAGCAGCCCGACCGGCACGTCGCCGCTCCCGCCGGTGCGCAGCCCGGCGGCCAGCGCGATCGCCGCCCCGGCCCAGTCGTCCTGCGCGAGCCGCGGCTCCACGTCGTCGGTCCGGATGGCGTCGAGCGTCGACTCGGGCAGCGGGAAGGCGTCGTCCGCCGACACCGCGTACGCCCGCTCCTGCACGGCGACGGCCATCAGCACGTCCTCGGTGCCGAGCTGGGACAGCTCGGCGGACTGCGCGGCCCACTCGGTGGGGTCCGCGCCGTCGAACGAGTCGACGTACACGACGAACAGGTCGATCCGCCGCTCGTTGCGCAGCTGGGTGACGGCGTCCGTGATCTGCGCGGTCTGCGCCGCGCTCAGCACCCCGGCGTGGTCGGTGACGCGCTCGGCCAGCCGGGACGGCGGCTCCGCTCCCGCGCGCCCGCGCCGGCCAGGAGGAACGCGACCACCACGGCCGCGAGAAGGGACAGCCTCCGCACCCGGACCTCCGCCTTTGTCGCCTGTGTGTCGACATCATGGCGGATGCAGCAAAGCCACCCTCCCGCAACGGCGCTGCGTGGGGGTGGCTTTGCTGCAATCGGGGGTCCGTGATCGGGACGGGTCAGTGGCCGGCCGCGGGGACCGGGACGGCGTCCCCGTCGGCGACCGCCGCCCGCGGCTCGACGTCGTCCAGCCGCCAGGGCTGCACGACCAGCGTGAGCACCAGCAGCGCGAGCACCAGGCCGCTCGCCACGACGGTGGACATCGCGAGCGAGCTGTTGCCGAGCACGCCGACCATCGGCGACACGATCGCGCCGACGCCGAACTGCACGGCGCCGAGCAGCGCGGCGGCGGTCCCGGCGGTGCGTCCGTGCCGGGCCAGCGCCACGGCGGGCGCGTTGGGCATCGCGATGCCGACGGTGAAGAGCACCAGCCACAGCGGCAGCAGCAGCCCGAGGATGCCGCCGACGCCGCCCAGCGCGAGCAGCGCCATCAGCACGCCCGCGGCCGCGCCCGTCGTCACCGCGAAGACCAGGAGCTGACGCGGCTCGAAGCGGCGCAGCAGCACCGGGTTGAGCTGGGTGGCGGCGATCAGCCAGATCGCCCCGCTGCCGAAGACCAGCCCGAACTGCTGCTGGTTGAGGCCGAACTGCTCCTGGAAGACGAACGACGCGCCGGCCACGTAACCCATCACGGCCGACATGGCGAGCCCGGCGACCAGCACCAGGCCCAGGAACGTGCGGTCGCGCAGCAGCTGCCCGTAGGTGCGCAGCGTGCCGACCACGCCGGAGCTGACGCGGCGCGCGGGCGGGAGCGTCTCGGGGAGGAAGCGGGCCGCGAGCGGCAGCAGGATCAGGCCGTAGACGGCGAGCACGGCGAACACCCCGCGCCACGACGTGAAGCTCAGCACGTAGCCGCCGAGCGTCGGCGCGATCACCGGCGCCGCGCCCATCACGAGGATGAGCCGGGAGAGCAGGGTCGCCGCGGCGCGGCCGGTGTAGAGGTCGCGCACGATCGCCATCGCGATCACGGCGCCGGCGGCGGCGCCGAGGCCCTGCAGCAGACGCAGGCCGCCGAGCACGGCCACGTTCGGCGCGACGATGACCAGCGCCGACGCCAGGATGTGGACGGCGGTGCCGGCGAAGAGCGGGCGGCGGCGGCCGAGCCGGTCCGACAGCGGGCCGATGACGAGCTGGCCCAGCCCGAGACCGAGCAGCGTGCCGGTCAGCGTGAGCTGGACGGTCGCCTCGGTGGTCAGCAGCTCGTGCGTGATCGTCGGCAGTGCCGGGAGGTACATGTCGATCGTGAGCGGGCCCAGCGCGATGAGGGCGCCCAGGATCAGGACGAGCCGGAGGCGGTCCCCCCGGGTCCCCGCCACGTCTGCCGGGGCACTGTCGGGAGTCGAAGTCACTGATCGATCAAGACGACACACCGGCCCGAATCTTCCCCTAAGTGGAAGATTGTGTTCCAGATCACCGGGGTCGGTCGGGGTCAGTAGCGGAAGCGCAGCGCCGCCAGCACCTCGTCCATCGGACGGCCCTGCGCGGCCGCCGCGTCCGACCGCCGGACGGCGAGGAACGCGCCCAGCAGCGCGTCGCCGAGCACACCCGCGATCCGCGGGTTGCCGGTGAGCGCGGCCTCCTGCTCGGCCGGGGTCGACGGCAGCGGGTGCACGCCGCGCGCGGCCCGCTCCTCGCCGCTCCACGCCCCGGGGTCGGACTGCAGGGCGGGCGGCGGCGCCAGGCCGTCGGCCACCCCGGCCGCGCCCGCCGCGAGCAGCACCGCCAGCGCGAGGTACGGGTTCGCCGCCGCGTCCGACGTCTTGAGCTCGACGTTCGCGTGGCCGTCGCCGAGCAGCGCCGAGCCCGGCACGTACCGCAGCGGCGCCTCGCGGTTCTCCACGCCCCAGAACGTGTACGCGCCGGCGAAGTAGCCCGGCCGCAGCCGGGCCAGCGAGCCGAGGCTCGGGGCCGTCACCGCGGCCACCGCGGGCAGGTCGCGCAGCAGCCCCGCGACGTACGCGGCGCCTCCGGGCCGGGCCCGTCCGGGGTGCCGGCCAGCAGGTTGCGGCCTCCCGCCACAGCGACGTGTGGATGTGCCACCCGTTGCCCGCCGTGGTGAGCGCCGGGAGCGGGGCGAAGCTCAGCCGCAGCCCGTGCCGGCGGGCGGCACCGTGCAGCGTCTGGCGGGCGAGCAGCTGCCGGTCGGCCGCGGTGACGGGGTCGGTCGCGGCGAGCGAGAGCTCCATCTGCGCCGGGCCGTACTCGGCGTGCAGCTGGCCCACCTCCAGGCCGTTGGCCGTGAAGTCGCGCAGGACGTCGGTGACGAACCCGTCGAGCGGCACGAGCGCGTGCGGGCTGTACGCCGGACCGGGGTGGGCCGGGAGCAGGGCGTCCGGGCGGGCGGGGTCGTCGCGGAAGACGGCGAACTCCAGCTCGTAGCCGACGCGGGCGGTCAGCCCCTCCGCGGCCAGCGCCTCGACCTGCCGCTCCAGCACCCCGCGCTGGTCGTAGGGCCAGGGTCGCCCGTCAGCCTGGACGAGCCGGCCCGGTGCCCACGCGAGCGCCGGCTGCCCGGCCAGCCGCACCAGGCTCGCCGTCAGCGGGATCAGCCGCACGTCGCCGGACGGCGTGGCGAGACCCTCGTGCGCGAACGTGATCGCGTCGGAGCTGTCGAACACTGCGAACAGCGTCGTGACGCCGACGCCGATCTCCGCCACCCGGGGCAGCGCCGCGATCGGCACCGTGCGCGAGCGCGGGATGCCGTTGTTGTCGGCCCATCCGATCGTCACGCCCGCGACACCCGATTCGCCGAGTTCCCAGGTCAGGCTCTTCACGTTCCGCGGTGCCACGGCCGCCAGGATGGCCCTGCCGGGTCCCGTCGGTCCACTCGTGGCGGGCCGGCCGCACCCCCGTAGCGTCCGTCCCGTGCGCACCGACGAGCTGACCACGCCCGCGCTGATCGTCGATCGCTCGGTGCTGGAGGCCAACCTCGACACGATGAGCGCCGCGCTGCCCGGGCCGCGGCTGCGCCCGCACGTCAAGGCGCACAAGACCACCGCGCTCGCCCGCCGCCAGCACGCCAACGGGCACACCGGGTTCACCTGCGCGACCGTGCGCGAGTGCGAGGTGATGGCCGCGGCCGGGCTCGGCGCCGACCTGCTGCTCGCCAACGAGGTGCTGGACGCCCGGCGGCTCGGGGCGCTCGTGCGCGACGGTGCGCGGGTGACCGTGGCCGTCGACTCGGCCGAGACGGTGGCCGCGGCCGTGTCCGGCGGGGTGCGCGAGGTGCTCGTCGACGTCGACGTGGGCCAGCGCCGCTGCGGCTGCGCGCCGGAGGACGCGGGCGCACTGGCCGCCGCGGCCCGCGCGGCCGGGCTCGTGGTGCGTGGGGTGATGGGCTACGAGGGGCACCTCCAGGGGGTGGTGGACGCGGCCGACCGCGCCCGCCGGACCGCCGAGCCATGGCACTGCTGACGCAGGCCGCGGCGGACGTGGGCGGCGACGTGGTCAGCGCCGGCGGCACCGGTACGCACCTCGACAACACGTGGGCCACCGAGATCCAGGCGGGCTCGTACCCCCTGATGGACACGGCGTACACGCGGCTCGGGCACCCGTTCGGCCAGGCGATCTTCGTGCTGGGCACGGTGATCTCCCGGGGTCGTGACCACGCCGTGGTGGACGTGGGGCTCAAGGCGCTCGGCATGGACCACGGCCTCCCCTCGATCGCCGGCGCGACCGTGCTGAAGACCTCCGACGAGCACTCGACGTTCGCCGTGCAGGAGCCGGTGCGCATCGGCGACCGGGTGCGGGTGGTGCCCGCCCACGTCGACCCGACCGTGGCGCTGCACGAGCGGATGCACGTGGTGGACGGCACCACGGTGGTGGAGACGTGGGCCGTGGACATGCGGGGCTGGTGAGTCGGGTGCCACCCGGTGACCATCGTGGACGTCTGGTTCAGACGTCCTTCTTCCCTTTCGCGACCGAGATCCACTCCACGCCGGCCCGAGTCTCCTCGGCGGGCGATCAAGGTCGGACCGCAACTCAGTCCACGAGTGCGCCGCCGGACAGATTGGCGACCGTTCCGGTCATGGCTCCAGCGCGATCCGAAGCCAGGAATGCCGCAGTCTCCGCGATCTCGGAGAGCGTGGGGAGCCTCTTCAGGAGCGTTCCCTGCGCCAGTCCTTCCTCGAGGAACTCCTGGACCGACTGCCCACCCGCCGCCGCCGACTGCGTGAAGAGGTCCTTGGTGTAGGAACCCGCCGCCGGTGCGTCGACGACCGCGTGCGGGCGGATGTTGACGACCCGGATGTTGTCGGGTGCCAGCTCCGCTGCCAGGAGCCGGGAGAACGCCTCCTTGCCGGCCGCGCTCACGCCGTGCCCCAGGATGCCACCGATCGCCAGTCTGGCACCCGGCTCGGACAGGACCAGGACGACGCCGGGACGCTCACGGCCCATGTGCCGGGCCACTGCCTTGCTGGTGATGAACAGCGTCCGCAGAAACCCGTCGATCGGCCGCATGAACTCCGCCAGCGAGAGGTCTGCCAGCAGGGTCCCCTGGTCGTGCATGACGCTCACGGCGTTGAGGGCGATGTCGATGCCGCCCGCGGTCTCCGCGATCGCATCGGCGTGCTCCTCGACCGCTTTCTCATCGAGAACGTCGACCCGGGAGGTCTCGACCTTCCCGCCCGTGGCGGCGATGTCACTCGCAACGGCGTCGAGCTTCGCCTCCGTCCGCCCGGCGATGAACACCCTCGCACCCTCCCGGGCGAACACCCGCGCGACGGCGCCGCCGATGGCGCCCCCGCCGCCATAGATCACAGCGTTCTTGTTCTCGAGCAGCAAGGCACTCATGCAGGTCCTCCAGGTGATCGGTTCTTGACTGACTGCGCAGGCTCGGGGGGCCACGTCCTCCGCCGCCGAGGGTAGGAACTGCTGGTGGTGAAAGTCAACTGCATGAGGTTGTGATTAACAATCGAAAGCTGTGGTAGCTTCAGACCAGCTGGACGAGGAGGGCGGCCATGCCAACCAGCCGTAGCTATCGGGACTCGTGTGCGATCGCGCGGGCACTCGACGTCGTCGGGGAACGCTGGGCCATGCTGGTCGTCCGCGAGCTGCTCCTGGTGCCTCAACGCTTCTCGGAGCTGCGGCGTGCTCTGCCCCACATCAGCTCGAACCTGCTGGCAGACCGACTCCGAGAGCTCGAGCACAGGGGCGTGATCCGCCGGCCGGCGGCCACGGAGGGCTCGCGGGTGTACGAACTGACCGAGTGGGGTCGGGAGCTGGAACCGATCCTGCTGGCTCTGGGCGACTGGGGGATGGACGCCCCGCAACCCTCGCCGCCGAGCGCACTCAGCGCCACCTCCGTGCTGATCTTCCTGCAACGCGCCGCTCGCCCGGACCCCACGGCGCCGCCGACGACTTGCCGCCTCGAGCTCGACGGTCGGGTCTGGACGGTCCACCTGGCGTCCGGACGGGCTCAGGTGCAGGCCGGTGAACCCGCAACGGCCGCCGTTTCACTCCGGGCAGAGCCCAAGACGCTCAGCGCCCTCTTCGCCGATCCCGCCACACTCGAGCGCGCCTGCTCGGACGGCAGCATCGCCGTCGTCGGAGACCTGTCGGCCATCGAGCGGTTGCTGCTCGCGGTCGCCGACCCGTCGCCCTCCGGCGATCCGACGACCTGAAGGACCGAGCAGCCAGGTTTCCCCAGCGCTCTCCGAGTCAGACCGTGCCGAGGTCGGAGGACACCCAGCGCTGCGGGCGCAGCGTGTAGACGACCTGCTCGCCGTGCTCCGCCAGGGCCATCGCGACGTAGCCGGGGACCGCCTCGGCCGGGAGGTACCGCGCGCTCAGCTCGCGCAGCACCTCCTCGGTGCCCGGCCTCTTGCTGACCACCGGGCCCTCCACCGAGACGTAGCGGATGGTCGGCTCCACCCGCTCCACCATCAGTGTGAACCGGCCCGCGGCCTCGATGGCCTCCGCCTTGCGCGACCCGACCGAGGTGAGCACCCAGGCGTCGCCGCCGGGTGCGTACTGGTACCACATCGGCACCACGAGCGGGCCGCGGTCGGCACCGGCGGTGACGGCGAGCGCCGCGATGTGCGGCTCGGCGAGGAACTGCTCGCGTTCTTCCTTGGACAACGCCATGCGACCGAAGCTAGCCGACGACCCCGACAATCCGGGCGGACCAGATCACCCGGTGGAGGCCCCTCCGGCGGCCCGCGCGCGCGACGTACGGTCTCCCCATGCTGGTCGAGCGGATGCGCCCGCACACGTCGACGATCTTCGCCGAGATGTCGGCGCTCGCCGTCCGCACCGGGGCGATCAACCTCGGGCAGGGCTTCCCCGACACCGACGGGCCGGCGTCGCTGCTCGACGACGCCGCGGCGAACATCCGGGCCGGCATCAACCAGTACCCGCCCGGCGTCGGCGTGGCCGAGCTGCGCACCGCGGTCGCCGCGCACCAGCGCCGCTTCTACGGGCTGGAGGTCGATCCGGACGCCGTGCTGGTCACCACCGGCGCCACCGAGGCGATCGCGTCCGCCGTGCTCGCGCTGTGCGAGCCGGGCGACGAGGTCGTGACGTTCCAGCCGTACTACGACTCGTACGCCGCGACGATCGCGCTGGCCGGGGCCGTGCTGCGGCCCGTCCCGCTGCGGCCGCCGACGTTCGGCTTCGACCCCGACGAGCTGCGGGCCGCGTTCTCCGCCCGCACCCGCGTGGTGCTCGTCAACACCCCGCACAACCCGACCGGCGCGGTGTTCGACCGCGAGCAGCTGACCTTCATCGGGGAGCTGGCTGCCGAGCACGGCGCGGTGGTCGTCACCGACGAGGTGTACGAGCACATGGTCTACGACGGGCGCGCGCACGTCCCGATGGCGACGCTGCCCGGGATGGCCGAGCGCACGCTGACGATCTCGTCGGTCGGCAAGACGTTCTCCGTGACCGGCTGGAAGGTCGGCTGGGTGCACGGGCCCGCGGAGCTGGTGGCCGCGGTGCGGGCGGTGAAGCAGTTCCTGACCTACGTCAGCGGCGCCCCGTTCCAGCCCGCCATCGCGACCGCGCTCGCGCTGCCGGACTCCTTCTACGGACAGCTCGCCGCCGACCTGCAGCGCAAGCGCGACCTGCTGTCGGCCGGCCTGCGCTCGGCCGGGTTCACCGTGTTCGACACCGCGGGCACGTACTTCGTGGTCACGGACGTGCGCCCGTTGGGCTACGCGGACGGCGCCGAGTTCTGCTGGAGCCTGCCCGAGCGGGTGGGCGTGGCGGCCGTGCCGGTGTCGGTGTTCTGCGCCGACCCGGAGCTGGGCCGGCCGCTCGTCCGCTTCGCGTTCTGCAAGCGCGACGAGGTGCTGGCGGCGGCCGTCGAGCGGCTCGTCGCGGTGCGGGCGCCGACGGGCTGAGTCGGCGCCCGACTCGTTCGTGTTACGTCTCATTCCGAACTTCTCGCGAGTGCGCGCGCCAGGCCCATCCGTAATGCCCTGAACGGCCGCTATCCGTCCGATGCCGGATCGCAATAGGGTCCTACGTCCTGGTGCGCTGCTCCCCCGGAAGGTCGTTAATGCTCGACGCACTCAACCGCCAGGGAAAGTTCGGTGAGGACTACGTGCGTGTGCTCGCGTCCGCCGCCGGACTTGTTGTCTCCACCTACAGCGTCGACGTCGACGGCGTCGATCTCGGCATCATGGTCCCGAATGCCGCCCATGGCTGGTCGCCGCAGATCGCGGTGCAGGTCAAGACCACGTCGGTGCCCACGTGGCGCGGCGGGCACCTCGTGTTCGACGGACTGAACCAGGTGCAGTTCAACAAACTCGCCGGTGCCGACTTCACCGTGCCGCGGTATCTCTTCGTCGTCATCGTCCCGCCGGACGCCGACGAGTACACGGCGCCGATCAGCGCCGGCATGCTGCTGCGCAACCTCGGCTACTTCGTGTCGCTGCACGACCGGGGCAAGCTCGCGGAGCCGGACACGAGGCGGCACGTCCGGGTCGAGGTGCCCATCGCCAACGTGCTCACCACGACGGCCATCCGCCGGCTGATCGAGAGCGGGTCGCGGCTGTGCGCAGCGATCTGAACGTCGCCGATGTGGCCCTCTACCTGCAGGAAGGTGGCTGGGAGCGCACCGACACCTGGCGCGGTGCGGCGATCTGGTCGCGCGCCGGCGACGAGGTGCTCGTGCCCGCCCGCGACGACCTCGGTGACAACGCCGCCCGCTTCCGGGACCTGCTGCGCACGCTCGCGGCCGTCGAGTCGCGCCCGGCGCGGGACGTCGCGCGCGACATCGCGTTCCCGGCCGCCGACGCGGCGGTCTACCGGCTCTTCCCGGCGGAGCAGCCGCCCGGGTTCGCCCCGCTCCCGTCCGGGCTGCAGGTGGTGGGCGGGTTGCGCGACATGGTCACCGCGGCCGGCCGGGTCGTGCTGGAGGGACCGCATTTCCAGTTCGCCGGCCGCGCGCCGGTGGCGATCGGCGAACTGCTCGGGCGCGTGCTGATCGGTGCCGGTGACCCCGACGACGTGTCGTACACGCTTCTCGTGCCGTTCGCCGCGAGTTCACCGGATGCGGCCGACCGGCTCATCGGTCGAGAAGTGATGACGTATTTGCACGACGCGACGTCGGCGGTCGAGGAGGCGGCGCGCGCGGCGGACATCTCCGCATTCGACGACACCGTGACCGCCGGCGTCTCCGCGGAATTCTGCGCCGCGCTGAGCGACCTCGCGGGATCGCAGCGGCGCGAGCCGTTCGAGGTCGCATTCCGGTGGTCGCACGGGCGGCACTCGGACCTCCCGCCGCGCACCGTCGCCTTTCCGGCCGACGCCGGACCGCTCATCCGCTCGGCGGCCAACCGGCTGCGGAAGCTGGAGGCGTCCGGCGCCGCGGTGGTCGTCGGCCGGGTCGAGAGCCTGCACGACGAGGCCGGCGGCGCGACCGCTGGCGGGCGCAGGTGCGCGGCGAGCTGCGCACCGACCGGATCACCGGCACCCGCCGGGCCGTCTGGGTCCGGCTGGACGGCCAGCCGGCCTACGACCTCGCCATCGAGGCGCACCAGGCCGGCCTCCCCGTGCGCGCCGAGGGCGTGCTGCAGAGCCGGTCCGGCCGCGCCGAGCTGCTCGCCGACGACTTCACCGTCTTCACCGTCGAGGACTGACCAACCCATGACTCCCCAACCCCACCCGGAGGACGAGACGTGCCGACCGATGACCTGACCGTGCGCGAGCGGGCGGTCCTCATCACGCTGATGGCCGAGCGCGTGAGCTGACCAACCCCGAGCTGCTCGCCGTGGCCGGCTTCAAGCTGGACGGCCAGCCGCGGCGCAAGCTCGTGGACCGGAAGCTGGTGACCTCCCGCAAGATCGGCCGCACCTTCGCCCACGAGCTGACCGACGACGGCTGGGCCTGGTGCAAGGCCGAGCTGACCGCCGAGCGCCCGGCCCGCGCCGGCTCGTTCGGCGGCGCGCTCTACACCCTGCTCGCCGGGCTGGGGCGGCACGTCGCGAAGGGCGGCCAGCTCTACGACATCTTCCAGCCCGACGTGGAGCAGGCGATCCGCAGCGCCTACGCCGACCTGGCGAAGGAGCCGAACGAGTGGGTGCGGCTCGCCGAACTGCGGGACCGGCTCGGCAGCGTGATGCGGTCCGACCTGGACGCCGAGCTGGAGCGGCTGGCCGGCACGCCGGGCGTCCACGTCCAGGCGGAGTCCGACCAGAAGGCGCTGACCGCGGCGGACGAGGCGGCGGCCATCCGGTTCGGTGGCGACGACCGGCACCTCCTGATGATCGAGGCCCGATGAACGACGAGCAGCGCGTCGCGCTGGAGGCGGTGCGGTTCAACTCCGCCCTCACCCCCGACGACATCTGGAGCCCCGTCCGGCACCACGTGGAGAGCCTGCACGGCGACGTGGCGAAGGCCCTCCTGCGCGACGTCGAGCTCGCGCGGGGCAGCGCCGCGGCCAGCCCGCTCGGTGTGGCGCTGCAGGGTGAGCGCGGCGTCGGCAAGACGCACATGCTGCGCTGGCTGCGCCAGCAGGTGCAGGGCGAGGGCGGCTACTTCTTCCTGGTCAAGCTGTTCGAGAGCACCGACTTCTGGCGCAGCGCCGTGCACGGCGTGATCGACAGCATGGAAGCGGGGCCGGACGACCAGCTCGGCCCGCTGCTGCGCAAGCTGGCCGGCCGCGCGGACCTGTCGCAGGAGCAGCAGTCCCGGATCTCCGGCATGATCCCGGTGTCGCGCTCCGACCTCGACGACTTGGTTGCGGGCCTGCGGCAGGTGGACCCGCAGATCACGGACTCCCAGAACACGCTGCGCGCGCTCGTGCTCTACCGGGCCAAGCAGGCGAGCGCCCACGATGTCGCGTACGACTACTTCTACCTCGACGGCGACACCGAGGAGAGCGCGCGCACGACGTGGGGCTTCCGGCCGGGTGCCCGCACCATGCAGCGGGTGCTGCGTGATCTCTCCCGGCTGATCGCGTTGACCGGCCCGACCGTGATCGCGGTCGACCAGATCGACGGGCTGCTCAACCTCCGCTCGCCTGCCGGAGCGGTCGATGCGGCCGTCGAGCACAAGAACGCCCTCCTCGTCGCCGAGGTCGCCGACGGTCTGATGGAGCTGCGGGAGGCGACCCGGCGGACGCTCACGATCGTCGCCGCGTTGCCGACGCCTGGCGGATGATCGAGAAGAAGGCGGCAATCTCGGCACGGGACCGGTTCCGGACGGTGACCCTCCAGGGCGCGATGCCCGGTGCCGAGGTGGCGCAGGCGATCGTGGCCCAGCACCTCAAGGGCCAGTACCTCGACATCGGGTTCGAGCCGCCGTACGACACGTGGCCGGTGCTCCCGGCCGCGTTCGCGCAGCCCACCACCAGGACCCTCACGCCGCGCAAGCTGCTCCAGCGCGTCGACACGCACATCAGGGAGTGTCTGGACTCGGGCCGGCTGTGGGACCTGGCGGACTTCGCCGAAGGACCCGGTCCGGTCACGCCTCCGCCCCCGCCCGACAAGACCCTGATGGCCGCGATGGACGAGCAGTTCGCCCGCCTCCGCGCCGAGGCCGACATCGCCGCCCCGCTCGACCAGGACGCCGAGGACGAGCGCATGCCCGCGCTGCTCGCCGCCGGGCTGAACGCCTACATCGCGGAGCAGGCGACGGGCGGCAGATCCTCACGATGGACCAGGTCCGCGGCAAGAAGCCGCCGCTGCACGCCCGGCTGCGCCGGACCGTCGAGGAGCAGACCGAGGACGAGGTCCACCACGCGTTCCGCGCCATCGCCCACAGCCACCACCGCGCGGTGCAGGCCCGGATCAGCGCGGCGCTGACGGAGTCGGGGCTGCGGGCCGGTCCGGACCGGCGCGGGCTGGTGTTGATCCGCAACAAGGACTGGCCGCGGGGCCAGGTCACCGAGCGCATGCTCGGCGAGCTGGAGGAGCTGGGCGCGCTCAGCCTGCCGATCAGCGAGACCGACCTGCGCACGTTCGCGGCGCTGGAGGTGATGCGCCGCCAGCAGCAGCCCGGGTTCCTGGAGTGGCTCGCCGCCCGCAAGCCGGCCGGCTCGACGGAGCTGTTCCGGCGTGTGCTCGGTGACGTGCCGGTCGCGCCGGTCGCGCCGGTGGTGCAGCCGCCGGACCCGGGCGGCGTCGAGGACACGAAGCCGCTGCTCCCGGTGCCGCGAAAGGTCCCCGTCGTCCCGATCGGCCGGACGATGGCGATGCAGCAGGACGTCGTCGTGCCGCTGGAGGCCCTGCGCAAGCACACCGTGGTGTTCGCCGGTGCCGGGTCGGGCAAGACGGTGCTGCTGCGGCGGCTGATCGAGGAGTGCGCGCTGCACGGCGTGCCGGCGATCGTGCTGGACCCGAACAACGACCTCTCCCGGCTCGGCGACGCGTGGCCCGAGCCGCCGTCCGCGTGGGCCGACGGCGACGCCGCCAAGGCCGCCGACTACCTCGCCAACACCGAGGTGGTCGTGTGGACGCCGGGCGTGAACAAGGGCAACCCGCTCTCGTTCCAGCCGCTCCCGGACTTCGCGCCGGTGCTCGACGACCCGACGAGTTCCGGTCGGCGATCAGCTCGGCCGTCGCCAGCCTGCTGCCGCGCACGGGTCTCACGGGGAACAAGGCCGAGCAAGGCCGGGCGGTGCTCATCCAGGCGATCGACCACTACGTGCGCAGCGGTGGGTCATCGCTCGGCGGGCTGATCACGCTCCTCGGCGAGCTCCCGCCGGACGTCTGCGAGCTGCGGGACGCGCCCAAGCTGGCGGGAACGATGTCCCAGGCGCTGCGGGCCGCGGTGATCAACGACCCGATGTTCGGCGGGTCGGGCCGGACCGCGGACCCGTCCGTGCTGCTCACGCCGAGGCCCGGCAAGCGGGCCCGGATCTCGGTGATCAGCTTCGTCGGGCTGGAGCACGACGAGCAGCGGCAGAGCTTCGTCAACCAGCTCCAGATGGGGCTCTTCTCGTGGATCAAGAAGAACCCGGCCAGCGGGCCGCTCGGTGCGCTGTTCGTGATGGACGAGGCGCAGACGTTCGCCCCGTCGAGCGGCAACACGCCGTGCACGGAGAGCACGCTCGCGCTGGTCGCGCAGGCCCGCAAGTACGGGCTCGGGATGGTCTTCGCGACCCAGGCGCCGCGCGGACTGCACAACCGCATCCCCGGGAACTCCGCCACGCAGCTTCTCGGCTACCTCAACGCCCCGGCGCAGATCAACGCCGCGAAGGAGCTGGCCAGTGCGAAGGGTGGCGAGGTCGCGGAGATCGCCCGTCTCAAGACGGGGCAGTTCTACTTCGCGCCGGAGGGGCGCCCCTTCGAGCGGGTCCAGACGTCCCTGTGTCTGAGCCACCACCCGAGGAGCGCCCCCACGCCCGAGGACGTCATCCTCCGGGCGGCCCGTTCGGCGGAGCGGGCGAGCCGGTGACCTGAGCCTGGGGCAGGAGGACCTCCTGCCCCTCGCTCAGCCCCGACCGGACCTCGACGTACTCGTCGCGTAGAGGCCGCCTCCGAACGGCGTCGCGATCGTGGCGTCCGTCCGGAGGCCCGGGGACCGTGGATGACGCTGCCGCCCCGCCCTCCGTCCCGGACCGGCCGCGGCCGGGACCGCGCCAGCACGTTCTCGCGGGTGTCGACGGCGACGGACGCCTCGGCCGTCTGCCCGGCGCGCAGGCGCGGCTCGCTCTCGGTGAGCACGATCGTCGCGTTGTAGTTGACGATCCCGGTGGACGAGTCGCCGGTCGGGGCGACGGCGAGCACGGTGCCGGGGCGGGTCAGGTCGGGCACCGCGTCGATGCTGACCTCGACCTGCTGGCCGGGCGCGATCCGGGCCGCGTCCGACTCCTCGAACGGCACGACGAGCTGGAACGAGTCGACGTCGTTGAGCACGATGAACGCGCCGCCGCCCGCGGAGGCCGCGCCGCCGGAGCTGCCGCCCGTGCCGCTCGTGGACGGGATGCTGGGCAGCCCGGCGGTCGAGCCGGGGGCGAGCGCGGTGGTGCCGGAGGACTGCCCGACGAACTCCCCGACCGCCCCGTTGACGGCCGAGACCACGCCGGCGACCGGCGCCCGCAGCACGGTGTCGTCCACGTTCTGCTCGGCGAGGGCCACCGCGGCCTGCGCGTCGCGGACGGCCGCGGTCTGCTCGGCGATGTCGGACGGGCGGTCGCTGCCGGCCGAGTCGAGGTCGTTCTGCGCGCTCAGCACGCTCTGCCGGGCGTTCTCGATCGAGAGCTGCCCGTTGGCGGAGTCGACACGCTCGCGCTCCTGCGCCGTGTCGAGGGAGGTCTCCGACGAGAGGACCACCCGCTCGGCGTCGTGCATGGCGTTCTCGCTGGCGTCGGCCTGGTCGCAGGCCGTGCCGCCGGCGGTGCTCCCCGTGGAGCTGGGCTGGTTGGTGCCGGTCGACTCGGCGCCGGCGTCCGACGACTCGCTCTCGGAGCTGTCGGACGAGGACGACTCCTCCTCCTCGTCGCAGTCCTCCTCGTCCTCGTGGTACTGGCGCTCGGCCCGCTCCAGCGCGTCCTGGTCGAAGTCGAGCTGGACGCGGGCCCGTTGGGTGGCGGACTTGTTGGAGTTGTCGGTCGCCTCGACCTGCTTCTCGGTGGCGTCGAGGACGCGCCGCGCCTGTTCGAGGTTGGCCTGCGCGGTGCCGACGGGGTCGCCGCCGCTGATCCGGTCGAGGGAGGCCTGCTGCTGCGCGAGCTGGGCCCTGGCCTGGTTGAGCGACTGCGTGAGCGCGAAGCTGTCCAGCCGCGCGAGCTCCTGACCGGCCTCGACGCGGTCACCGACGTTCACCAGCACGTCGGTCAGCCGGCCGCCCTCGGGGAAGCCGATGTTCTGCTCGGTGACGGCGACGAGCGTGCCCGACGCGGAGACGCTGGCCGCGACGATGCCGCGGTCGACGCGGATGCTGGGCGGGGGTTCCGGGGTGGAGGTGCAGGCGGCGGCGGTGGCGAACAGGGCCGCGAGCCCTATTCCCTGCGCCGCGCGGCGGCGCCGGCCCGTCACCTTCTTCATGCGTGTCCCGCTTTCACTGGTACCGGAGGCTTCGATGGGGCGCAGCCGGGCCGCGCGGTTCGCCGGGTAGCCACCGGCGACGAGGCCGATCAGGAGGCTGATCGAGAACGAGAGGAGCGCGCACCCGGCGACACGACGGCGGCGGGAAACCGGAGAAGAGCTGCGGCAGCACGATCGACGCGGCGACCGTGACCCCGACGCCGAAGAGGATGCCGAGCAGCCCGCCGAGGCCGGCGAGCATCATCGCCTCCAGCAGGAACTGCTGGAGGATGGATCGTCGGCGCGCGCCGATGGCCTTGCGGATGCCGATCTCGCGCGTCCGTTCGGTGACGGTCACCAGCATGATGTTCGCGATGCCGATCCCGCCGACGAGCAGCGAGATCCCGGCGACGCTGCTGATGAAGAGCGTCATGATCGTGATGGTGACGTTGGCCTGCTCCAGCAGGTCCTGCAGCGCCTGCGCGCTGAAGTCGCGGTCGGCCGGGTCGTCGATGCGGTGGCGCTGCGACAGGATCGAGTTGACCTGGTCGAGCGCGGCCGGGACGCTCTCGCCGGACGCGCCCGGACGATGATGGTGCCGAGCTCGTCGCCGCCGCCGAGCAGGTAGCTGCGGGCCGCGCCGAGCGGCATGATCGCCACGTCGTCCTGCTGGCCGTTGGCCGCGACCACGCCGATCACGCGGAACGGCGTGCGCCCGATGCGGATCTCCTGGCCGAGCGCGGCCGCGGCGTCGCCGCCGAAGAGCGCGGCCACCGGGTTGGGCCGAGCACCACGACCTTGGCGTTGCCGTTGCCCTGCGACTCGTCGAACGCACGCCCGACGAGCACGTCGCGGTCGGCCACCGAGAAGTAGTCGGCGCTCGACCCGATCACCGAGGTGCGGTACTGCTCGCCGCCGACGACCTGCAGCAGCGCGCTGCCGCTGACGACGGGCGTGACCGACTCGATGTCGGCGCCCGGGCCCGGTCGGCCAGTGCCTCCGCGTCGCCGTCGGTGAGGTCGCGCGGCTGCTGCCCGCCCGAGCTCGCCTGCACGTTCGGGGTGACCGTGATCTGCGTGGTGAACGAGCCGAGCGTGTCGGACACGAACGACTGCACGCCGTTGCCGAGCGAGGTCAGGATGATCACGGCCGCGACGCCGATGATCACGCCGAGCGTGGTCAGCACCGACCGCAGGCGGTTGGCCCGCAGGCCCTGCAGCGCGATCCGCGCCGACTCCATGATGTTCACGCCATCGCCCCGATCGGCGCCTGCCGGACGTCGCTGGCGATGCGGCCGTCGTGCAGCCGGACCACGCGCTTGGCGAACGCGGCGACCTCGTCCTCGTGCGTGATCAGCACGACCGTGCGGCCGGTGGCGTTCAGCTCGACGAGCAGCTGCATGATCTCGACGGTCGAGGTCGAGTCCAGGTTGCCGGTGGGCTCGTCGGCCAGGATCATCGTCGGCTCGGTGACCAGCGCGCGGGCGATCGCGACGCGCTGCTGCTGGCCGCCGGAGAGCTCGTTGGGCATGTGCCGGACGCGTTCACCGAGCCCCACGCGCTCCAGCGCCGCGGCGGCCCGGGCCCGGCGTTCCCGGCGGGGGACCCCGGCGTAGACGAGCGGCAGCTCGACGTTGCGCACGGCGGTGGTCCGCGGGATCAGGTTGAACGCCTGGAAGACGAACCCGATCTCCTTGTTGCGCAGGTCGGCGAGCCGGTTGTCGCGCAGCCGCCCGACGTCGACGCCCCCGAGCCGGTACGTGCCCTCGGTGGGGACGTCCAGGCAGCCGAGGATGTTCATCATCGTGCTCTTGCCCGAGCCCGACGGGCCCATGATGGCGACCAGGTCGCCCTCGTCGATCGACAGATCGACGGGGCCGAGCGCGCGCACCTCGATCTCGCCGGTCCTGTAGACCTTCGAGACCGCCTCGAGTTCGATCATCGTCCCCCCGGGGTGCCCGACCTCTCCCATAGTCGAGGGCTCTCCCCGATGAGCGACCACGAACGGGTGACGTCACAGCGTACGCAGTTACGCTAGCGCCTAGTCGGAGTCGTCTGATCGGGTGGGGGGTCAGACCGTCGGCCTCACTCTTTCGGCAGGTCAGACGGCATGTGCGCGCGGCATTGCCGATGTTGCGGTCGATTGCTGCTGAGAAGAACTCTCAGCATTTCGGAGCCATATCTGCGTTGCCAAAGCGTCAAGGGAGAGACCCAGAGTGGTCGCCAGAGCCGCCACGGTGACGAAGGCCGGAGTCGGGATGCGACCCGTCTCGATCTTGCGGAGCGTCTCGGCCGAGATGCCGGCCGCGGCGGCCACGTCGGTGAGGCTGCGGTCGCCGCGCGCCTCGCGCAGCAGGGCGCCGAGGCGCTCCCCACGCTCGCGGTCGGCGGGGGACAGCGGCACGCGCACCATGTGCCCAATAGTAATACCGGTATAGTTATCCGCATGATCGAGCTGAAGACCCGGTCCGAACGCGAGGCCGTCGCGGCCGCCGGGAAGATCGTCGCGGACGTGCTGACCGCGGTGCGCGAGCACGTCGCGCCGGGCGTCCCGACCGGGGAGCTGGACACGCTGGCCGCCGACGTCATCGCCGGCACCGGCGCGCGTCCGAGCTTCGTGGGCTACCACCCGAGCTGGGCGCCGACGCCCTACCCCGCGATGCTCTGCACCAGCGTGAACGACGCCGTCGTGCACGGGATCCCGGGCCGGGAGCGGTTGCGGCCCGGTGACCTGCTGAGCGTCGACCTCGCCGTGCACCTCGACGGGTGGTGCGCCGACGCGGCGTTCAGCACCGTGGTGCCGCCGGCCGACCCGGCGGACGTCGCGCTGGTCGGGACGACCGAGCGGGCGCTCGCCGCCGGGATCGCCGCCGCCGTCGCCGGGGCGCGGATGGGCGACGCGCGCACGCGATCGGCACGGTCGCGCGCAGCGCCGGGTACGGGCTTGTCGCGCACCACGGAGGCCACGGCGTCGGGCGGTCGATGCACGAGGCGCCGTCCGTCCCGAACGAGGGGCGCCCCGGCCGCGGGCTCGTGCTGCGGCCGGGGCTCGTCATCGCGCTGGAGCCGATGCTCGTCGCGAGCGGGCGCGACCGCTACGTGCACGACCGCGACGGCTGGACCGTGCGGACGGCCGACGGCAGCCGCGCCGCCCACACCGAGCACACGGTCACCATCGGCGAGGAGGGCACGCGCGTCGCGACGGAGGGCCGCCCGACGTCCTGAGCGGGGTCAGGCGCCGAGCGCCTTCTCCACGCCGGCGCGCAGGCCGGCCGGCGGGCGCCCGATCAGCTTCTCCAGGTCGCCGGAGGGCTCCGCGAAGAACCCGGACGCCACCAGGTCGTGCAGGAACGCCGACCCCTGCTCGCCCTCGCCGGCCTCGTAGGACACCGGGCGGCCGGACACCGAGGTGAGCACGTCCGCCAGGTCGGCGAAGGTCCAGAGCGGGCCGCGCAGCTCGTAGACCGCACCCGCGTGCCCGTCGCCGGTGAGGGTGGCGGACGCGCCCAGCGCGAGGTCGGCGATCGACGCGAAGTTGACCGGCCTGCCGCCGTCCGCGGCGCGCAGCACGCCGGCGTCCACCACCGCCTTCAGGCCCGGGTTCAGCACGGTCTCCTGGTAGAAGGTGTTGCGCAGGAACGTGTGCGGCACACCGGACGCGGTCAGCAGCTTCTCCGTCACGGTGTGGTCGGCGA
Organism: Pseudonocardia sp. CNS-139; assembly: GCA_001942415.1. Taxonomy (GTDB): domain Bacteria; phylum Actinomycetota; class Actinomycetes; order Mycobacteriales; family Pseudonocardiaceae; genus Pseudonocardia. Next base: position 41,959 of record MKJX01000174.1, on the reverse strand, counting down.
GGAAGCCCGGCGCGTTCTGCGCGTTGATCGCGCTCGTGTAGACGATCCGTCCGACGCCCGCGTCGACCGCGGCGTCGACCACGTTCTTGTGCTGGCGCGGGCGGGTGCCCGGCGTCGTGTCCGGGGACGAGACGAAGAGCAGCACGTCGGCGCCCTCGAACGCGATCCGGAGCGAGCCCGGGTCCTCGTAGTCGCCCTGGCGCACGTCGACCCCGCGGTCGAAGTACCCGGCGGCCTTGCCGAGGGCGCGGGCGACGACGGCGACCTCGGAGGCGGGCACGCGGCCCAGCAGGTCCTCGACCACGAGGCCGCCGAGCTTGCCGGTCGCTCCGGTGACGACGATCATGAGTGCTCCTCTCGCGCTGGTGGTGCTGTCGTTCCGCACCGTAGGCTCGGCGCTTTCCCGCGGTAAGTACGTACCTCTTCGTCAGCACCGGAGGTGAACGTGAGCACGCAGCCGGGTGACGTGTTCAGCAGCCACTGCGGCAGCCGCACGGTGCTGGACCACGTCACGAGCAAGTGGGCGGTGCTGGTGCTGAGCGCCCTCGACCGCGGTCCCATGCGGTTCAGCGCGCTGCGCCGGCGGATCGACGGGGTGAGCGAGAAGATGCTCGCCCAGACCCTGCGCACGCTGGAGGCGGACGGGTTCGTCGTGCGCGAGGTCGCGCCGACCACCCCGCCCCAGGTGACCTACCGGCTGAGCTGGCTCGGCGCCGAGCTGACCGTCCACCTGTCGGGCCTGCTCGACTTCATCACCACCCGCCTGCCCGACATCCAGGCCGCCCGCCGCGCGTAGCGACTCGCGTGCACTCAGCCCGCGACTCGCGCGCACTTTCCAGCGACTCGCGGGAAGTTGCCGCGAGTCGCTGGATTCGTGTACGCGAGTCGCGCTCTGGATGTACGCGAGTCGCGGTCAGCCGACGGGCGCGAGGTCGGGCGCGGGGGTCTGCTCGCCGGCCAGCAGCGGGCAGGCCAGCCAGGTCTCCGGGATGCCGATCCCGTCGACGAGGGTGCGGGCGTGCGGGCGCAGCTCGCCGCACAGCGCGTTCACGGTCCGGGTCACGGCCTTGGCGCGACCGGCCGTCAGGTACCCGTGCTCGACGAAGAACGCGCGGTCGCCCTCGATCACGGTGAGCGCGTACAGGCCGCGCACCTGCTCCAGCAGGGCCCGCACCTCGGGGTCGGCGACCCGCTCGACGGCCTCGGCGAACGCGTCGGACACGAGCCGGTCGACGTGCGCGCGGGCGGCGACCAGCAGGTGGTCCTGCGCGCCGTTGAACACGGCGAACCGGTCCGCGCCGGGCGCGAGCGCCGTGCGCATCCGCCGGGCGGCGTTGGCGAGCAGGTGCTGCTCGCGCTCGGCGAGCAGCCACCGCTGGTAGGCCCGGTCGCGCAGGTCGCCGCGGCGCAGCACGGCCCGCAGCCCGGTGCGCTCGGCCACCGCCGTGGCCACCAGGTCGGCGACGAACCGCGCGCGGCCCAGCGGGTCGAGCCGCGCGACGCGGCGCCCGTAGTCCGAGAGCAGCGTCTTCGCGACGAGCTGCAGCAGGACGGTGTTGTCGCCCTCGAACGTCGTGAAGACGTCGGTGTCGGCCTTGAGCTGCGGGAGCAGGTTGACGGCCAGGTAGCCGGCGCCGCCGCACGCCTCCCGGCAGGTCTGGATGGTGGTGGTGGCGTGCCAGGTGGCGACGGCCTTGATCCCGGCGGCGCGGGTTTCCAGGTCGCGCTGGGCCTGCTCGTCCGCGTCGGCGCCGGCGGCCTGCACGTCGTGCATGTCCGCGACGAGCCCGGCCTGCGCGACGTGCAACGCGTACGCGGTGGCCAGCGCGGGGAGGAGCTTGCGCTGGTGGACGAGGTAGTCGAGCACGACGACCTCCTCGCCGGTGGCGGGGTCGGCGAACTGCCGCCGCGTGAGCCCGTAGCGGATCGCGAGCGCCAGCGCCTTCTCCGTGGCCGCGACGGCGCCGCCGGCCACGCTGATCCGGCCGCGCACGAGCGTGCCGAGCATCGTGAAGAAGCGCCGGCTCTCGTTCGCGCTGGGGCTGGTGTACGTGCCGTCCGGGGCGACGTCGCCGAACCGGTCGAGCAGCGCCTCCCGGGGCACCCGGACGCGGTCGAACACGAGCCGGCCGTTGTCCACGCCGTTGAGGCCCGCCTTGCGGCCGCAGTCCTCGATCGTGACGCCCGGCAGCGCGCGGCCGCTCCCGTCGCGGACCGGGACGAGCAGCGCGTGCACGCCGTGCGTCTCGCCACGGGTGACGAGCTGGGCGAACACCACGGCCATCCGCCCGTCGCGGGCGGCGTTGCCGATGTAGTCCTTGCGCGCGCGCGTCCGGGGTGTGGACCACGAACTCCTGCGTCGCCGGGTCGTAGGTGGCGGTGGTGCGCAGGTGCTGGACGTCGGAGCCGTGGCCGGTCTCGGTCATCGCGAAGCAGCCGAGCAGCTCGCCGTCCATGATCGCGCGCAGGTAGCGGTCGTGGTGGCGGGACGTGCCCAGCACCTGCACCGCCCCGCCGAAGAGGCCCCACTGCACACCGGCCTTGACCAGCAGCGACAGGTCGCCGTAGCCGAGCATCCCGAACGCGGTGACCACTCCGCCGACGTCGCCCTCGCCGCCGTACGCGGCGTCGAAGCCGCGCTGCGGACGCCCGCCGGCGGCCAGGCGCAGCAGGTTGGCGGTGGTGAGCGCGCGGTACTCCGCGGTCGAGAGGTCCGGGTCCGGGTGCAGCGAGAGCGGCCCCATCTGCTCGCGCACGTCGTCGCGGACGGCGGCCCACCGGCCGTCGAGGACACGCTGCAGTGCGCGCGGGTCGACCGTCATGGCGTGCGCTCCTTCGGACGGGCCGCGGCTCCGGAGAGCCCCGACCAGGCCAGATCGGTGAGGTGGGCGGCCAGGTCGGCCCTGGTCATGCCCCCGGGACGGGCCAGCCAGCGGTCGGCCGCGGCCCGGACCATCCCGACGACGCGTGCCCCCACGGCACGGCGGCGGCGGGATCGGCGCCGATCCGGGTGAGGTGCTCGGCGATCACGCCCGCGGCCTCGTCCCCGATGAGGGAGACGAGGTCGGCGACCGGGTCGCGTCGGTATCGGCGACGAGCGGGCGGTGCACGACGAACCGGTAGAGCTCCGGGTCGTGCTCGATCAGCCGCAGGTACTCGGCGATCGCCGCGGCGGCCTGCGCGCGCGGCCCGCCGGCCGCGGCCATCGCGGCCCGGATCCGGGTGAGCAGCACCGCGGCCACCCGCTCGCAGACCGCCGCGTACAGCTCGGTGCGGTCGGTGAAGTGCCGGTAGACGGCGGTCTTGCTGGTGCGGGCCGCGGCGGCCACGTCGTCCATGCCGGCGCCCGCGCCTTCGTGCGGATCGCGGTGATCGCGGCGTCGGTCAGCTCGGCGCGGCGGGTGCGCCGGTGGGCGTCCCACCGGCTCGCGCGTCGATCACCGGCGGCCTCATGGAACTCACAGTACCTGGTACTTTGAGTACCGGCTACCCGTGGGTAAGGAGACGCCATGCCGGACACCCGGAGGAAGGCCGCCGTCATCGGTGGCAACCGCATCCCGTTCGCCCGGGCGAACGGCGCCTACGCCCGCGCCTCGAACCTCGACATGCTCACCGCCACGCTCGACGGCCTCGCCGCCCGCTTCGGGCTCGCCGGCGAGCGGCTCGGCGAGGTGGCCGGCGGCGCGGTGCTCAAGCACAGCCGCGACCGCGACCTCACCCGGGAGGCCGTGCTGGGCAGCACGCTCTCCCCGTACACCCCGGCCTACGACGTGCAGCAGGCGTGCGGCACCGGGCTGGAGACGGCGGTCCTCGTCGCCAACAAGATCGCGCTCGGCCAGATCGAGAGCGGGATCGCCGCGGGTGTCGACACCGCGAGCGACGCGCCCGTCGCGCTCAACGACGACCTGCGCCGGGTGTTGATGCAGCTCAACGCGGCAAGGACGCTCGGCGCCCGGCTCAAGGCGCTCAGCGGGCTGCGGCCCGGGCAGATCGTGCCGGAGGTGCCGCGCAACGCCGAGCCGCGCACCGGCCTCTCGATGGGCGAGCACGCGGCGATCACGGCCGTCGAGTGGAACGTCACGCGCGAGGAGCAGGACGAGCTCGCCGCCGCGAGCCACCGCAACCTCGCCGCCGCGTACGACCGCGGGTTCTTCGACGACCTCGTCACCCCGTTCCTCGGCCTCCCCCGCGACCAGAACCTGCGCCCGGACACGTCCGTCGAGAAGCTCGCGAAGCTGCGGCCGGTGTTCGGCAGGGGCGAGAGCGCGACGATGACCGCGGGCAACTCCACGCCGCTCACCGACGGCGCGTCCGCGGTGCTGCTCGGGTCGGACGAGTGGGCGGCCGAGCGCCGGCTGCCGGTGCTCGCGCACGTGGTGGACGCCGGGACCGCGGCGGTGGACTTCGTGCACGGCATGGACGGGCTGCTCACCGCACCCGTGTACGCCGTGCCGCGGCTGCTGGAGCGCAACGGGCTCACGCTGCAGGACTTCGACTTCTACGAGATCCACGAGGCGTTCGCGTCCACCGTGCTCGCGACCCTGGCGATGTGGGAGGACCCGGGCTTCGCCAAGGAGCGGCTCGGCCTGGACGCCCCACCGGGCGCGATCGACCGCGCGAAGCTCAACGTCGTGGGGTCGTCGCTGGCCACCGGGCACCCGTTCGCCGCGACCGGCGGCCGGATCGTCGCGACGCTGGCGAAGCTGCTGCACGAGAAGGGGGACGGGCGCGGGCTCATCTCCATCTGCGCGGCCGGCGGGCAGGGTGTGGTCGCGATCCTGGAGGCGGCCTGATGTCGAACGACACCCTGCGCGACCTCTCGCAGATCCGGCTGATCCGGCGGTTCGGCGTGCCGCGCATCCCCGTGCTGCGCCGCTATGCGCCCGGTCAGCCGCTGCTCGACGGGCCCGCGCTCGTCGGGAACGTCGGCGCCGGTCGCCACGCCGAGCACGTCCGCGCGCTGCTGAAGGACTCCGGTGTGGCGGACGCGGGGGACGACAACCGGGTCGCGGCCGCGGTGCTCGACGCGACCGCCGCGCGCACGGTCGACGACCTCGGCGAGGTGCGCGCGTTCCTGAGGCCGGCCGTGCGCCGGCTCGCGCCGTCCGGGCGGCTGGTGCTGCTCGGCCCGCAGCCGGACCCGGCCGATGTCGAGGCGAGCGCCGTCGCGCAGGCGCTGGAGGGGATCGTGCGCTCGGCCGGCAAGGAGCTGCGCGCGGGCGCGACGGCGAACCTGCTGGTCGTGCACCCGGACGCGGCCCCGGAGGCAGCCGGCTCGACGCTGCTGTTCTTCCTGTCGGCGCGCTCGGCGTACGTCGACGGGCAGGTCGTGCACGTCGGCGTCGCGGTGGGCCGCTGCCCGAGCCGGGGGACCGGCCGCTCGCCGGGCGGGTCGCGGTTGTCACCGGTGCCGCGCGTGGCATCGGCGCCGCGATCGCCGACATCCTCGCGCGCGACGGGGCCACGGTCGTCGCCGTGGACGTCCCGGCGGCCGGCGAGGCGCTGGCCCGCGTCGCGAACCGGACGGGCGGCACGGCGCTGCAGCTCGACATCACCGCGCCGGATGCCGCCGACCGGCTGGTCGCGCACCTGCGCGAGCGGCACGGGCAGGCCGACGTCGTGGTGCACAACGCCGGGATCACGCGGGACAAGCTGCTCGCCAACATGGACGCCGACCGCTGGGACGCGGTGCTGGCCGTCAACCTGCGGGCGCAGCTCGCGACCAACGGCGCGCTGCTCGCGTCCGACGTGCTCGGCGCCGCGGCGCGCCTCGTCTGCGTCTCCTCCACCAGCGGCATCGCCGGCAACCGCGGCCAGGCCAACTACGCGGCGAGCAAGGCCGGCGTGATCGGCATGGTCCGGGCGCTCGCGCGCGGCTGGCCGGGCGCGGGGCCACGATCAACGCGGTCGCGCCCGGGTTCATCGAGACCGAGATGACCGCGCGGATGCCGCTGGGCACCCGCGAGACGGGGCGGCGGATCAACAGCCTGCGCCAGGGCGGGCTGCCCGTCGACGTCGCGGAGACCGTCGCCTGGCTGGGCCGGGCCGACACCGCCGCCGTCACCGGGCAGGTCGTGCGGGTCTGCGGGCAGAGCATCCTGGGGGCCTGATGCCGTCGCTCGCGCGGCTATACGTGAAGGCCGCGCTCGGCGCCGCCGGCCGCCGCGGCCGGGACCTGCCCGCCGTCGAACGCGCGCGGGAGGTGCCGGTCGACCGCGTGCACCTCGCGGAGTACGCGCGGCTGTGCGGGTTCCCGGTCGGCGACGCGCTCCCGGTGACCTACGCGCACGTGCTGGCGTTCCCGCTGCAGGTGGAGCTGATGGCCGGGCGGGACTTCCCGCTGCCGCTGCCCGGGCTCGTGCACGTCCGCAACACGATCACCGCGCACCGCCCGGTCGACGCGCGCGAGCGGCTGACCGTGCGCGTCCACGCCGAGCGGCTCGCCGCGCACCCGCGGGGCGCGCAGGTCGACCTCGTCGCCGAGGTCACCGCGGGCGGCGAGCCGGTCTGGCACGGGCGCTCGACCTACCTCGCGCGCGGGGCGACCGCCTCGGCGGCCGGCGCGCAACCAGCGGCCCGCGCGCACCCCCCGCCCTCCCAAGGGGGGCGACCCCGGCTCCAGCCTATCCGCACACGGGCGGCCGATCGGGTGGTCGGCGAAAGCTGTGGACAACCGCGCGCGATGTGGACAACTCGGCGCGTACGCAACGCCGAGCCGGACCCGCCGGACCCGCCGGCCCCGTCCGGGATCGAGAGCGGCCCGCCGGCCGCCACCTGGCGGGTCGCCGCCGACACCGGCCGGCGCTACGCGCACGTCAGCGGCGACGTCAACCCGATCCACCTGCACCCGCTCACGGCCAGGGCGTTCGGGTTCCCGCGGGCCATCGCGCACGGGATGTGGACGGCGGCGCGGGCCGTCGCGTCGCTGCAGGGCCGGCTGCCTGCCGCGTTCGCCTACGACGTCGCGTTCGGGCGTCCGCTGCTGCTCCCGTCCACGGTGGAGCTGCGCACGCGCCGCGACGGCGGCGGCTGGACCCTCGACGTCCGCTCCGCGAACGGCCCGCACATGGCGGCCGCGATCCGCCCCTGCCGGATCGGTGCGGCCGGTTGGCCGTGACCACTGCGACGGGCGGCCTACGCTTCCGCGTTGTGGCGGCTTCGGGTGGTGCCCGGTGGGTGATCGACCCGCCGGTCCGGGCCGCGCTCGCGGTGGTCACCGTGGTCGCCAACCTCCCGTGCGCTGGTCGTGCTCGCGCTGGCGGCCGGGGTGCTGCCGGAGGGCCCGCTGCCGGACCCGACGTGGGTCCGTGTCCTCAACGTGCTCGTGCTGGCCGGATACCTGCTGGTCGCGGTGCCGGCCGGGCTGGTGGCGGGCGGGCGCCGGTTCCGGCTCCCGTCCGGCGTCGACGACCCGGTGCGCGAGCGGCGCATGGTGCTGTACGGCCCGCTGCGGCTGGTCGGCGTGCAGAGCGTGCTGTGGGCGGTGGCCGTCGTGCTGTTCGTCGGGCTGAACGTCGCGTTCGCGTCGCCGCGGCTGGCCGTCTCCGTCGGCGAGACGATCCTGCTCGGCGGGATCACCACGTGCGCGCTGTCGTACCTGCTCAGCGAGCGGATCCTGCGCCGCGCCGCGGCCCGGGTGCTGGCCGACCGGCCGCAGCGGCGGCGCGGGCTGCCCGGGATGGTGCTGCGGTCGCTGCTCTTCTGGGCACTGGGCACCGGCGTGCCGGTGGTCGGGCTGATGCTCGCGGCCGTGTCCGTGCTGGTCTACGGCGACGTGCCGGCGAGCCAGCTCGCGTGGATCGTCCTCGCGATCGGCGGCACGGCCCTGTTCGCGGGGCTGCTCGTGACCGTCGGGGCGGCCCGGGCGCTGGCCGACCCCGTCAACGCCGTGCGGCGGGCGATGGGCCGGGTCGAACGCGGCGAGCTGGACGCGAGCGTCACGGTCTACGACGCGACCGAGCTGGGCCAGCTCCAGTCCGGGTTCAACACGATGGTCGCGGGGTTGCGCGAGCGGGAGCGGCTCCGGGACCTCTTCGGGCGGCACGTCGGCCGGGACGTGGCCCGGGCGGCGGCCGCGGCCGACGAGGTGCGGCTCGGCGGGGAGGTGCGCCGGGTCGCGGTGCTCTTCGTCGATCTCGTCGGATCGACGGAAATGGCGGCGCAGCGTCCGCCGGAGGACGTCGTCGGGCTGCTCAACCGGTTCTTCGCGCTGGTCGTCGAGGTGATCGAGCAGCACGGCGGCTGGATCAACAAGTTCGAGGGCGACGCCGCGCTGGCCGTGTTCGGCGCCCCGACGGCGGTGCCCGACCCGGCCGGCTCCGCGCTGGCCGCCGGTCGCGAGCTGGCCGGGCGGCTCCCGTCCGCGCTGCCGGGCGCGACCGTCGGGATCGGCATCTCCGCGGGCGACGCCGTCGCGGGCAACGTCGGGGACGTCCGGCGCTACGAGTACACGGTGATCGGCGACCCGGTGAACGAGGCCGCCCGGCTCACGGAGCTGGCCAAGGCGGTGCCCGGCGGGGTGCTGGCCGCCGGGCGGGCGATCGAGCTGGCCGGGCCGGACGAGGCCGCGCGCTGGACGCTGGGCGAGACCGCCGTGCTGCGCGGGCGCCGCGCCCCGACCCGCCTCGCGACACCCGCGGTGGTGCCGACGTGAGGGCTCCCGGAGTGATCGGCGGGATCTCGTCGCCGGTTGGCCGGAATCCCGTGGCCGCCGCCGGTGCGCGCGGGCTAGCGTCCGCGCGTGAACGGCTCCTCGACCTCTGTCTCGCCCGCTGACCAGCGCCTTTCCGCCGTGCGACGGTGGGCGGCCCCGGCCGCCGTCGCGTTCACGGTGCTGGCGTGGGCGTCGGCGTTCGTCGGGATCCGGGCGGTCGGGGAGTTCTACGGGCCGGGCGAGCTGTCGCTGGGACGGCTGCTCGTCGGGTCGCTGGCGCTCGGCGCCGGGCTGCTGGCCGGACGGCGCTGGGTCGCGCCGACCCCGCGCGAGTGGGGGCTGATCGTCCTGTGCGGGCTCGCGTGGTTCGGCGTCTACAACGTGGCGCTGAACGCCGGCGAACAGCTCGTCGACGCGGGCACTCCGCGATGCTCGTGAACGTCGGGCCGATCCTGATCGCGCTGTTCGCGGGCGTGCTGCTGGGTGAGGGGTTCCCGCGCTGGCTGGTGGTCGGCGCGTTCGTCGCGTTCGGGGGTACGGCGGTCGTCGCGCTCTCGACGGCCGGGGACAGCCGGTTCGACCCGCTCGGCGTGCTGCTCTGCCTGGCCGCCGCGGTGACGTACGCGGTCGGCGTGCTCGCCCAGAAGCCGGCGCTGCGCCGGCTGCCGGGCATCCAGGTGACGTGGCTCGCGTGCACGATCGGCGCCGTCGCGTGCCTGCCGTTCGCGCCGGGCCTGGTCGCGGACGTGGCGGCCGCGCCCGCCGGGGCGACGGCCGGGCTGGTGTACCTGGGCGCGGTGCCGACGGCGCTGGCGTTCAGCACGTGGGCCTACGCGCTCGCCCGCATGGACGCCGGGCGGCTCGGGGTGAGCACCTACGCCGTGCCGCCCGTCGCGATCCTCATGTCGGCGGTGCTGCTGGGCGAGCTGCCGCCGGTGCTGGCGCTGGTGGGCGGGGCGATCTGCCTGGCGGGTGTGGCGCTCTCGCGGCGCCGCTGAGAGCACCTGTCCTGCGCCAGGGTCCCCCGATGGATCCAGAGTACGGAGGGGGTCCGACGGAAAAGGTCACTGCGGCGCCGGGTTGTCCACAGCTGTTCACCGGCTCACGGCGGCGGGACCAGCCGGAACCGGACCGGCTGGCCGGGCCGGACCTGCGCGGCGCGGTCGGTGTCCCGGTCGAGGACGACGGCGGCGACCGGGTAGCCGCCGGTCACGGGGTGGTCGGCGAGGAAGACCACCGGCTCGCCGCTCGGCGGCACCTGCACCGCGCCGCGCACCATGCCCTCGCTGGGCAGCTCGCCCGGGCCGGTGCGGCCGAGCCGGCCGCCCTCCAGCCGCATGCCGACGCGGTCGCTGCGGCTGGACGCCGTCCACGTCGTGCGGGTGAGCGCGGCGAGGTCCGCGACGAAGTCGGCGCGCGGCCCCGCGACGGCGCGCAGCGTCACCGGGCCGCCGGGCGGGACGGCGACGGGGGCCACGTCGACCAGCGGGAGCGCCGCGGGCTCCGGCCCGACCGGGAGGACGGCGCCCGGGGCGAGCCGTTCGGGGCCGAGGCCGGACAGCACGTCGGTGCTGCGCGAGCCGAGCACTGCCGGCATGGTGATCCCGCCGCGCACGGCGAGGTAGGTGCGCAGTCCGGTCGGCGGCGGGCCCAGCCGCAGCACCTGGCCCGGCCGCAGGCCGACCAGCGCGTGGTGGCCGACCGGCGTGCCGTCGACGTCGGCGGGGGCGGGCGCGCCGGCCAGCGCGACGGTGAGCAGCGCGGCGGCACGCACGACGAGCCCGCCGAGCAGCACCTCGACCCCCGCGGCGTCCTCGGGGTTGGCGACGAGCCGGTTGGCGAGCTTCAGCGCGCCGCGGTCCGCCGCGCCGGAACGGCTCACCCCGGTGGCCGCGAGCCCGGGCCGGCCGAGGTCCTCCACGAGCGCGAGCGGGCCCGTGGCCAGCACCTCCAGCGCGCGGGCCGCGCTCACCGTGTTCACCCCAGCTCCCGGAACCGGACGCGGCCGCCGGGCCGCAGCAGCGCACCGCGTTCGAGGTCCCAGAGCACCGCGTCGGTGCGCCCGATGAGCTGCCACCCGCCCGGCGACGGCCGCGGGTAGATCCCGCTGAACTCCCCGCCCAGGCCCACCGCCCCGGCCGGGACGGACGTGCGCGGCTCGGCCCGGCGGGCCACGTCGAGCCGCGGGTCGCCGCCGGCCAGGTACGCGAACCCGGGTGCGAACCCGCCGAACGCCACCCGCCACGGCGTGCCGGTGTGTGCGGCGACCACCCCGGCCGGGCCGAGCCCGGTGAGCCGGCCGACCTCGTCGAGGTCGGGGCCGTCGTAGACCACGGGGATCTCGACCGGCTCCACCCCGTCCGGCGGGCGGCCGGGCTCGACGGGCAGGTCCTCGACCGCCTGGCGGACGGCGCCGAGGTCGGTGCCCGGCGTCACCGTGAGCAGCACGGTGCGCGCGGCCGGGACGACGTCGAGCACGCCGGGCGGCGGCGCGGCCCGCAGGGCGTCCGCGAGCGCGAGCACCTCCGGCAGCCCGGCGACCTCGACGAGTAGCGCGGCGTCGCCGCACGGGAGGAGCCTCACGCGGGCTTCCCCGCGAACGGCCGCAGCGGCACGCCCGCGTCCGCCAGCCCCGCGCGCACGGCGGCGGCCATCGCGACGGCGCCCGGGGAGTCCCCGTGCACACACGCCGACTCCGCCTCCACCGGCACGTCGGTGCCGTCGACCGCGGCGACCACGCCGTCGGTGACCATGCGCAGCACCCGCGCCGTCACCTCGGCCGGGTCGTGCAGCAGCGCGCCCGGCTCCGAGCGGGGCACGAGCGTGCCGCCGGGGGTGTAGCCGCGGTCGGCGAAGAACTCGTGCACGGTCCGCAGGCCCGCTTTCCCGGCCGCGGCCAGGAACGCCGAGCCGGGCAGCCCGAGCACCGGCAGCGCCGGGTCGTACGCGCGCACGGCCTCGACCACGGCCGCCGCCTGTGCCTCGTGGTGCACGATCGTGTTGTAGAGCGCGCCGTGCGGCTTGACGTAGCGGACGCGGGTGCCGGCCACCCGGCAGATCCCGTCGAGCGCGCCGATCTGGTAGATGACGTCGTCGGTGAGCTCGGACGGCGCCACGTCGATGAACCGGCGGCCGAAGCCGGCGAGGTCGCGGTACCCGACCTGGGCCCCGACGGCCACCCCGCCGCGCGCCGCGGCCGTGCAGGTCCGGCGCAGCGTCGAGGGGTCGCCCGCGTGGAAGCCGCACGCCACGTTCGCCGAGGTGACGAGGGTGAGCATCGTCTCGTCGTCGCCGAGCGTCCAGCGGCCGAACGACTCCCCGACGTCGGAGTTCAGGTCCACGGCGGCGAGCGTAGGGAATTGCTCAACGATCCGGCAATACTCGTGTCGACTTCGGTCGCGGTACGGAAATCTCGCCCGGATGGCGGATCGACAACCGCCCTGCCGGCTCTTGTGTGCGTTCCGCCCACCGGTGGACACTCTCAGCAACCGCGAACGCGCGTGAGACCGGGGCGTGCCCGCTCCGCTCCGCCAGCGCGGTTGCCGGGGCCGTCGGCCGCTGCCCCCTCCTCGGCCGACGGCCTCCCGGGTCGTCCCGCCGTCGTCGTCCCCGTGCGCTCAGCCGGTGTTGCGCAGCCCCGCCGCGATCCCGTTGATCGTCAGCAGCAGCGCGCGGTGCAGGTCGGGGTCGGGTTCCGCGGTGGCCGGCGCCGGCCGAGCAGGTCCACCTGCAGGTGGTGCAGCGGCTCCAGGTACGCCGAGCGCACGGCGAGCGTGTTGCGCAGCACCGGGTGCCGGGCCAGCAGCGACGTGCCGGCGGTCAGCCGCAGCACCTCGCGCAGCGTGCGCGTGTGCTCGTCCACGACGGCGTCGAAGATCGAGTGCAGCTGCGGGTCCACCAGCTCGGCGACGTAGAACCCGGCGATGCGCAGGTCGGTCTTCGCGAGCGTCATCTCCACGTTGCCCAGCAGGTTCGTGAGGAACGCCCACTCCGTCATCTCCTCCAGCACCGGCCCGTACCCGGCGTCGCGGGCCGCCGCGAGCCCGCTGCCCAGCCCGTACCAGCCGGGCACGACCATCCGCGTCTGCGTCCAGCCGAACACCCACGGGATCGCGCGCAGGTCGTCGAGGGTGGGGGTGCCGCTGCCGGGCCGGCGTGCCGGGCGCGAGCCGAAGTTGAGCCGGCCCAGCTCGTCGACGGGGGTGGCGGTGGCGAAGAACTCCGGGAAGCCCGGCCGCTCGACGAGCCCCCGGTACGCGGCCCGCGCGGCGTCGCTCACCACGTTCATCGCCTCGTCCCAGCGGTCGAGCGTGGTGCCGCCCCACCGGGCCGACTGGTGCAGCAGGGTGGCCTCCAGCACCGCGGTCAGCATGGTCTCCAGGTTGTGGTGCGCCAGCGCGGGCAGCGAGTACTTGTCGGAGACCACCTCGCCCTGCTCGGTGACCTTCATCGTCGCGTCCACCGACCCGAACGGCGCCGACGCGACGGCCTCCGCCGACGGCCCGCCGCCGCGCCCCACCGAGCCGCCGCGACCGTGGAAGAGCCGCAGCCGCACGCCGTGCTTCGCGCCGATGTCGCGCAGCTGCCGCTGCGCCCGGTGGATCTCCCACTGCGACGTGGTGATCCCGGCGCCCTTGTTCGAGTCGGAGTAGCCGAGCATCACCTCCTGCAGGTCGCCGCGGTTGCGCACCTGCTGCCGGTAGCCCGGCACGGACAGCAGCTCGTCCAGCAGCGGCCCGGCCTGGCTCAGCTCCTCCACCGTCTCGAAGAGCGGCACGACGTCGATCGACGACCGCGGGTCGTTCCGCAGCTCCACCATGAACGCCTCGCGGGCCAGCACCGTCACCGCGAGCACGTCGTCCACGCCCTGGCACATCGACACGATGTAGGTCTGCGCGACCTCCCGGCCCAGGTCGTGCTGGACGTCGTGGAGCATGTCGAACGTCGCGAGCACGTCGGCGGCGCCGGCCGGCAGCCCGTAGTGCCGGCGGATCAGCGGCCGCCCGCCCTCCAGCTCGGCGGCCAGCAGCGCGGTGCGTTCGGCCCGGGTCAGCTCGGCGTAGGGGCGGTCCAGCTCGCCGAGCGCGTCGTAGACGGCCCCGAGCGCGGCGTGGTGGCGGGCGCTGTGCTCGCGGATGTCCACCTCGGCCAGGTGCAGCCCGAGCGCGCGGGCCGTGCGCAGCGCCCGGGACAGCGTGCCGTCCGCGATGCGCTCGCCGAGGTGGCTGCGCAGCGAACGGTCCATCACGGCGAGGTCCTCGATGTAGCCGCCGGGGCCGAGGTAGTCGCGGCCGGGCAGGTGCTCGCCGTGCTCCTTGATCCGCGTGTGGGTGTTCGCCAGCCGCGCCTGGATGTAGGAGAGCTTCAGCCGGTAGGGCTCGTTCGCGTTGAGCCGGACGAACCGGTCGTGCACCTCGGGCAGCGCGCGCCGGTCCCGGGCCAGCGACGTGCGCAGCTCCTCCGACACCCCGACCGCCCGGGTGGACAGGCACAGCTCGCTGAGCAGCTCCTCCACCAGGCCCTCGTGGATGCGCACGGCCCGGTCCGAGTACAGCTCCAGCACCTCGCGCGTGACGGCAGGCGTGACGTTCGGGTTGCCGTCGCGGTCGCCGCCGACCCAGCAGCCCAGCGTCAGCGGGCGGGCGTCCGGCGGGATCGCGAACCCGGCGGCGCGCACCTCGCGCTCGAACTCGCCCAGCAGGTCGGGCACCGCGCCGCGGCCGAGTTGCTCCATGTACCAGCCGATCGCGCGGGCCTCGTCCGCGACGGTCGGCTGGCCCGGGCGCAGCTCGTCGGTCTGCCACAGCGTGTCGACGAGCGCGGCGAGCCGCTCGTCCGGGGCACCCCGGTCCAGCGCCTCGGCCACCCGGCGCAGCACGGCCAGCACGGACTGGCGGGTCGACTCGGTCGGATGCGCGGTGAACACCGGACGCAGCTCGGTGCGCGCCAGCACGTCCTGCACCTCGGCGCGTTCGAGCTCCCCCAGCCGCTCGACCAGGCCGCGCAGCGGGCCGTGCCCGTCCGGGTACGCGGCCGCGATCTCCTTCGCCCGGTGGCGCTGCTCGGCGATGTTGGCGAGCTGGAAGAACTGGGAGAACGCCCGGGCCAGCGACACCGCGTTGCCGGCGTCCAGGCCCGCGAGCAGGCGCGTCACCTCGGCGTCGCCGGCCGCGTCGCCCTGCACCGCGCTGCGGGAGAGCGTGCGGACGCGCTCGACCAGCTCCAGCAGCTCGGGCCCGCCGTGGCGGACGAGGGTCTGCCCGAGCATCGTCGAGAGCCGCCGGATGTCGGCGCGCAGGGCCTCGTGGCCGGACGCGGACGTCACGCCGGCGTGCCGCGCGGCGGAGTCGGGGCTGGGTGTGGTGGGGTCGCTCGCAAGATCGGTCACGGCGCGTCTCCACGGGGAGGTCGGAGGGCCGCTCGCACCGGTGAGAACGACGGATCGCGGCCCATCGTCCACTCCGGATGCCCGGAAAGCCACATTGCAGGCGCCCGGTGACGGGAATGTGGCTCTCCAGGCGGGCGGGCGCGCGGGGCGCGCCTGGCCTTCACCGGGTGAGGTTCTGCAGTGCCGTCAGGGCCATTCCGCGCAGCAGCGCGGACGCCTCGGGGCTGCGGCCGGCGTGCGGGGTGGAGTTGAGCAGCCCGAACGCGCCGTGCGCCGCGATCCGGGCGGACTCGGGCGCCAGGCCGGGGTGCACGCGCACGAGCGTGTCCACCCACAGCTCGACGTAGGTGCGCTGGAGCCGGCGGACCCGCCGGTGCGCCTCCTCCGGGAGGTTGTCCAGGTCCCGGTCCTGCACGACGATCAGCTCGGGCTCGCGCAGCGCGAAGTCGGCGTGGAACGCGACGAGGTCGGCGAGCGCGTGCTGCGGGTCGCCGCCGCCGCGGTGCGGTCCCGGCCGCCGGCGAGCAGGTGCTCGCTGATCCCGACCAGCATCTCCGAGAGCAGCGCCTCCTTGCCCGGGAAGTGCCGGTAGAGGGCCGGTCCGCTGACGCCGACGGCCGCGCCGAGGTCGGCGATGCTCACGCCGTGGAAGCCGTGCTTGGCGAACAGCTGGGCCGCGACGGCCAGGATCTGCTCCCGCCGGCCGCTGCCCTGGTTGATCGCCGGGGACGCCATCCGCGCAGCGTAACCGGACTCCGGCCGGTGCGTTCCGGTCACAGCGCGGCCACAGCGGGCCGTGGTTACCCTCGTCGGCATGTCCGGGCCGGTGGGTTGGCTGCGTGCACGCATGGGCGTGCGCGTCGTCTCCGCGCTGGCCGCGGCCCTGGTGGTGGCGGCGTCTCTGGTGGTCGCCGGCGCCGCGCTCGTGCTCCTGGTGGGCCAGTCGCTGCGGCACAACGCCGAGGACGACGCCGAGCAGCGCGCGGAGATGATCGCATCCCGGCTGGACGGGAACTACCGCAGCTCCCCCAACGAGAACGCCCGCGAGGCGCTCGACGCGCTCACCACGCCCGACGACCTCGTCCAGATCATCGTCCGGTACGGCACCGACCCCGGCGAGACCGAGTCCCGGGTGATCGAGGCCGGCACCGACGCCGTCGGCGGCAACGCGACCACCAACCCCGGGGTGCGCCCGATCTCGTCCCTCGTCCCGGACGACGGGCAGATGATCGTCCGGCCGGACACGCCGATCACCCGTGCGGACGGCGGCGTCGTGCAGTCGGTGCTCGTCGCCATCGGCACCGAGTCGGACGGCACGGACATCTACGTGCTGCTCGCCGTGCCGCTCACGGCCGTGCAGGAGGCCACCGAGACGGTGCTGTTCTACCTGCTGTGGGGCGTGCCGCTGCTGATCGTGGTGGCCGGCCTCGCGACCTACCTGTTCTCCGGGCGGGCGCTGCGGCCCGTCGAGGCGATCCGTACCCAGGTGGCCGCGATGACGGAGAAGGACCTCGCACAGCGGGTGCCCGTGCCGACCGCGCGCGACGAGGTCGGCCGGCTCGCGGAGACCATGAACGGGATGATCGCGCGGCTGCAGGACGCCCAGGCGTCCAGCGCCGGTTCGTCGCCGACGCGAGCCACGAGCTGCGCAGCCCGCTCGCCACGATCGCGACGGGCCTGGAGCTCATGCAGAACGGCACGGCCGACGGCTCCACCGTCGCGGCCCTGCGCGGTGAGACCGCCCGGCTGAACAAGCTGGTGGAGGCCCTGATCCTGCTCGCGCGGGCCGACGAGCGCGGGCTGCGGCCCCGCCGCGAGGAGGTGGACCTCGACGAGGTCGCCGAGGCCGAGCGCGGCCGCCCGGCCGAGGGCACCGTCGTCGCCGAGGTGGACGCGCAGCCGGTGCGCGTGATCGGCGACCGCGGCCAGCTCGCCCGGGTGGTGCGCAACCTCGTGGACAACGCGCGCCGGCACGCCCGCTCCCGCGTCGCCGTCACGGTGCGCCGGGTCGGCGACCAGGCCGTGCTGGAGGTCCGCGACGACGGGCCGGGCGTGCCGCCGGCCGACCGGGCGCGGGTGTTCGAGCGGTTCGTCCGGCTCGACGACGCCCGCGCCCGCGCCGACGGCGGGTCCGGGCTGGGGCTCGCGATCGTCGCCGAGGTGGTCGCCGCGCACGGCGGCAGCGTGGAGCTGGACGACGCCTCGGGCGGCGGGGCGCTCTTCCGCGTCCGGCTCCCGGCCGCGGCCGAGGGGCCGCCCCCGCCGGAACGCAAGGACGAGCCGGCGCCCGCTCCGGTCGACCCCGCTCCTGTCAACCCCGTTCCTGTCAACGGAGCGCCCGTGCGCGACGAGGACGCCCGCCGCGACCCGGACACGGCGCCGCGCCGGGTGCCGTCACCGCGGGCGCGACGCGCCGCTCAGCCCGGCTCGACCATCCGGTAGCCGACGCCGCGCAGCGTCTCGATGCTGTTGGTGCCGAACGGTGCGTCGATCTTGCGGCGCAGGTAGCCGACGTACACCTCGACGACGTTGACCTCGCCCTCGTAGTGCGCGTCCCAGACGGCCCGCAGGATGTCGGTCTTGGTGACGACCTCGCCCGCACGCCGCATGAGGTGCTCCAGCACGCCGAACTCGCGCGGGGTCAGGGTGATCTCCGCGTCGCCCCGGAAGACCCGGTGGCGGGCCGGGTCGAGCCGCAGGTCGCCGACCGTGACGACGGTGGGCCGCTGCTCGCCCGCTCGCCGCAGCAGGGCCCGCAGCCGGGCCAGCAGCACGACGAACGAGAACGGCTTGACCAGGTAGTCGTCGGCACCGAGGTCGAACGCGTCGGCCTCGTCGTACTCGCCGTCCTTCGCCGTGAGCATGAGCACGGGGGTCCAGATGTCGGCCGCGCGCAGCCGCTGGAGCACCCGGTAGCCGGAGAGGCCCGGGAGCATGATGTCGAGCACCACGACGTCGTGGTCGCCGGTGCTGGCCGCCGCGAGTCCGGAGGTCCCGTCGTGCACGACCTGCACCGAGTGCCCCTCCGCCACGAGTCCCCGCTTGACCATCTCGGCCAGCGGCACCTCGTCCTCGACCAGCAGCACACGCACGGGAAGACCGTATCCCGCGGCTTTCGGCACCCCGTGCACCCCTGCCTGGGCATCCTCGGCACCGCCCGACCGCGTGACGGGGACGGCTGGCGGTCGATGTTAATGACCGTTAACATCGGGCTCCGATCCGACCGAGGGGGTTCGATGCCCGTCGCGACGCCCGGACCGGTGCTCCGCACCGCCGCCGACCCGCTTGCGGCCGCCGCCGCCCGCAGCACGGCCGCGCACGAGGAACTGGTCACCGACCTGCGCGCGCGGCTCGCCGCGGCCGCCCTCGGCGGTTCCGCACGGGCCAGGACGCGGCACGTCGAACGCGGGAAGCTGCTGCCCCGCGACCGGGTCGACGCGCTGCTGGACCCGTCGAGCCCGTTCCTGGAGCTGTCCCCGCTGGCCGCGAACGGTCTCTACGGCGACGAGGCGCCGGGCGCGGGATCATCACCGGGGTGGGGCGGGTGGCCGGGCGCGAGTGCGTGGTCGTCGCCAACGACGCGACGGTCAAGGGCGGCACCTACTACCCGATGACGGTCAAGAAGCACCTGCGCGCGCAAGAGGTGGCCCTGCACAACCGGCTGCCGTGCGTCTACCTCGTCGACTCCGGCGGCGCGTACCTGCCCGAGCAGGACGCGGTGTTCCCCGACCGCGAGCACTTCGGGCGCATCTTCTACAACCAGGCGCAGATGTCGGCGCAGGGCATCCCGCAGATCGCCGCGGTGCTCGGCTCGTGCACGGCCGGCGGCGCGTACGTGCCGGCGATGAGCGACGAGGCCGTGATCGTGCGCAACCAGGGCACGATCTTCCTCGGCGGCCCGCCGCTGGTGAAGGCCGCGACCGGGGAGGTCGTCACCGCCGAGGAGCTGGGCGGGGGCGACCTCCACGCGCGCGTCTCCGGCGTCACCGACCACCTCGCCGACGACGACGCGCACGCGCTGCGGATCGTCCGGTCGGTCGTCGCGACGCTGGGCCCGCGGGCGCCCGGCCGTGGGAGGTGCGGCCCACCGACCGAGCCGCTGGCCGACCCCGACGAGCTGTACGCCGTGGTGCCGACCGACTCGCGCACCCCGTACGACGTGCGCGAGGTGATCGCCCGGATCGTCGACGGGTCGCGGTTCGGCGAGTTCAAGGCCGAGTACGGCAGCACGCTCGTGACCGGGTTCGCGCACGTCCACGGGCATCCCGTGGGGATCGTGGCGAACAACGGCGTGCTGTTCTCCGAGTCGGCGCTCAAGGGCGCGCACTTCGTCGAGCTGTGCGACCAGCGCGGGGTGCCGCTGGTGTTCCTGCAGAACATCTCCGGGTTCATGGTCGGGCGCGAGTACGAGGCCGGCGGCATCGCCAAACACGGCGCGAAGATGGTCACCGCGGTCGCCACCACGCGCGTCCCGAAGATCACCGTGATCATCGGTGGCTCGTTCGGGGCCGGGAACTACTCGATGTGCGGGCGGGCGTACTCGCCGCGGTTCCTGTTCATGTGGCCCAACGCGCGGATCTCCGTGATGGGCGGGGAGCAGGCCGCCACCGTGCTCTCCACCGTCGGGTCCGGCGCCGACCCGGACGCGATCCGCGCGCAGTACGAGAGCCAGGGGCACCCGTACTACTCCACGGCCCGGCTGTGGGACGACGGCGTGATCGACCCGAAGGACACGCGCACGGTGCTCGGGCTGGCGCTCAGCGCGGCGGCGAAGCCCGCTGGCGCAGCCGGGCTTCGGCGTGTTCCGGATGTGAGGGGGCGCATGTTCGACACCGTTCTCGTGGCCAACCGCGGCGAGATCGCCGTGCGGGTGCTGCGCACGCTGCGCCGCCTCGGCGTGCGGTCCGCGGCCGTCCACACCGACCCGGATGCCGGGTCGCCGCACGTCGCGCCGCGGACGTGGCCGTCCGGATCGGGAGCTACCTGTCGGTCCCCGACGTGCTCGCGGCCGCGGCCGCGACCGGAGCGCAGGCCGTGCACCCCGGCTACGGGTTCCTCTCGGAGAACACCGCGTTCGCGGCCGCGTGCGCCGACGCCGGGGTGGTGTTCGTCGGCCCGCCCGCCGCCGCGATCGAGGCGATGGGCGACAAGATCGCCGCCAAGGCGACCGTCGCGAAGGCGGGCGTGCCGGTTGTCCCGGGCTCGGACGGCGCCGGGCTCACCGACGACGAGCTCGCCGCCGCGGCCCGCCGGATCGGCTTCCCGGTGCTGCTCAAGCCGAGCGCGGGGGCGGCGGCAAGGGCATGCACGAGGTGCACACGGAGGCCGACCTCCGGCCCGCCGTCGCGACCGCCCGGCGCGAGGCGCGCGGCGCGTTCGGCGACGACACGCTGCTGGTCGAGCGGCTGGTCACCACCCCGCGGCACATCGAGGTACAGGTGCTGGCCGACGCGCACGGCGCCGTCGTGCACCTGGGCGAGCGCGAGTGCAGCCTCCAGCGCCGGCACCAGAAGATCGTGGAGGAGGCGCCCTCCGCGCTGCTCACGGCCGCGCAGCGGGAGGCCATGGGGGGCGGCGGCCGCCGAGGTGGCGCGGGCCGTCGGCTACACCGGGGCGGGCACCGTCGAGTTCATCGTGGGCGCGACGACCCGGACGAGTTCTTCTTCATGGAGATGAACACCCGGCTGCAGGTGGAGCACCCCGTCACGGAGCTGGTCACCGGGCTGGACCTGGTCGAGCTGCAGCTGCGGGTGGCGGCGGGCGAGCCGCTGCCGCTCCGGCAGGAGGACGTGCACCTCGTCGGCCACGCGGTCGAGGCCCGCGTCTACGCCGAGGACCCCGCTGCGGGGTTCCTGCCGACCGGCGGCCGGGTGCTCGCCCTGCGCGAGCCGTCCGGGCCGGGCGTGCGCGTCGACTCCGGGATCGCCGAGGGCGTGCTCGTCGGCAGCGACTACGACCCGATGCTCGCCAAGGTCATCGCGCACGGCCCGGACCGGGACGCCGCCCTGCGGCGGCTGGACGCCGCGCTGCGCGACACGGCCGTGCTGGGCCTCGGCACCAACACCGGGTTCTGCGCGCCCTCCTGGCCGACGCGGACGTGCGCGCGGGCCGGCTCGACACCGGGCTGGTCGGCCGGCGGCTCGCGGAGTGGACGCAGGACGGCCCGCCGCCCGAGGTGTACGCCGCGGCGGCGCGCACGCCCTGCTGGAGCTGGAGCCGGCCGGTGCCGTCGTGGACCCCTTCGACGTGCCGGGCGGCTGGCGGGTCGGCGCGCCCGCGTGGACGACGTGGCGGATGTCGGCAGGCGGGTCGGATCCGGTCGAGGTGCGTGCGCGGGGTCGGGCCGCGGCCGCCGAGGTGGCGGTCGGGGACGCCGCGCCGGTGCCGTGCTCGGCCCGGCTCGCCGGCCCCGACCTGGCCGTGACGGTGGCCGGGACCGCGCGGCGCTACGCCTGGGCGCGCGACGCGACACCCTCTGGCTCGGCCGCGACGGCCGGGCGTGGGCCGTGCGGGAGCAGGCCCCGCTCGACGCGGCGGCCGCGGGCGCGCCGGGGCCGGCGGTCCGGTCGTGTCCCCGATGCCCGGCACCGTCACCGTCGTCGAGGTGGCCGAGGGGCAGCACGTCGCCGCCGGGGACCGGCTCGTCGTCGTGGAGGCGATGAAGATGGAGCACGTCCTCACCGCTCCCGTCGACGGCGTGGTCCGCGAGCTGCGCGCCCGCGCCGGCGCCACCGTCGCCAAGGACGCCGTGCTCGCCGTCGTCGAACCCGATCTCGATGCCGAGCTCGTTTCCGGGGAGGGCTGATGGATCTCACGCTGAGCGAGGAGCACGAGGCGCTGCGCGCCACCGTGGAGGAGTTCGCGCGCAAGGAGGTCG
Organism: Pseudonocardia sp. CNS-139; assembly: GCA_001942415.1. GTDB lineage: Bacteria > Actinomycetota > Actinomycetes > Mycobacteriales > Pseudonocardiaceae > Pseudonocardia. Next base: position 20,041 of record MKJX01000174.1, on the reverse strand, counting down.
CGCCCGTCGCCGGCGACCTCTACGAGCGCGGCGAGTTCCCGTACGACCTGGTGGCGCGGATGGGCGCGATGGGCCTGTTCGGGCTGCCCGTCCCGGAGGAGCACGGCGGGATGGGCGGCGACTACTTCGCGCTCTGCCTCGCGCTGGAGGAGCTGGCCCGCGTCGACTCGTCCGTGGCGATCACGCTGGAGGCGGGCGTCTCGCTCGGGGCGATGCCGATCCTGCGGTTCGGCACGGCGGAGCAGAAGCGGGAGTGGCTCCCCGCGCTCGCGGCGGGCGAGCGGCTGGGCGCGTTCGGGCTCACCGAGCCCGGCGGCGGTTCGGACGCGGGCGCGACCCGCACCACCGCCCGCCTCGACGGCGACGAGTGGGTGGTCAACGGCTCGAAGGCGTTCATCACGACTCCGGCACCGCCATCACGTCGATCATCACCGTCACGGCGATCACCGGGACGCGGCCCGACGGGAGCAAGGAGATCTCGGCGATCGTGCTGCCGGCCGGCACCTTGGGCCTGCGGGTGGCGCCGAAGTACTCCAAGGTCGGCTGGGCGGCCTCGGACACCCACGAGCTGTTCTTCGACGACTGCCGGGTGCCGGCCGCGAACCTGCTGGGCGAGCGCGGGCGCGGCTACGCCCAGTTCCTCTCGATCCTCGACGAGGGCCGCGTCGCGATCGCGGCGCTGTCGGTCGGGCTCGCGCAGGGCTGCGTGGACGAGTCGCTGCGGTACGCGCGCGAGCGGGAGGCGTTCGGTCACCCGATCGGGCACTACCAGGCGATCCAGTTCAAGATCGCCGACATGGAGGCGCGGGCGCACACCGCCCGGCTGGCCTACTACGCGGCGGCGGCGAAGATGCTGCGCGGGGAGCCGTTCAAGAAGGAGGCCGCCATCGCGAAGCTCGTGGCGTCCAACGCGGCGATGGACAACTCGCGCGACGCCACGCAGGTCTTCGGCGGCTACGGCTTCATGAACGAGTCCCCCGTCGGCCGGTTCTACCGCGACGCGAAGATCCTGGAGATCGGCGAGGGGACCTCCGAGGTCCAGCGGATGCTGATCGCCCGCCAGCTGGGCCTCTGAGCGCTACAGCCCGTTGCGGCATCAGGGTGACGCGAGGGCCACCCCGGTGACGCCCGGTATGCGCGAGGCCCGGACACTGGTGGGGTGAACGCCCTGTTCGCCCGGATCGTCGTGGTCGTGAGCGGTGCCGCGATCCTGGTCGTGGAGACGCTGGCGACCCGCCTCGTCGCGCCGTACGTCGGGCTGACGTTGGAGTCGACGAGCGCCGTCATCGGCGTGGCGCTGGCCGGCATCGCCGCCGGGGCGTCGCTGGGCGGGCGCTGGTCCGACGTGCTGCCGCCGCGGCGGGTCGCCGCCGGCGCGCTCGCGATCGGCGGGCTCGGCGTGCTGGCCGTCCGGCCGCTGGTGCGGGTGCTCGGCCCGGCGCTCGGGCCCGGCCCGCTGGCGGCCGTGCTGCTCGTCGCCGCGTCCACGCTCGTGTCCGTCACCGCGCTCGCGATGGTGACGCCCGCGGTGATCCGGTCGCGGCTCGACCGCGTGGAGGGCTCCGGGGCGGTGGTCGGGCAGCTGTCCTCGGCGAGCACCATCGGGTCCATCGCGGGGGTGTTCCTCACCGGGTTCGTGCTGGTCACGCTGCTGCCGGTGGACGTGATCCTGATCGTCACCGCGCTGTCGTGCCTGGTGCTCGCGGCGATCACGGCACTGGTCCGCAACCGGACCGCGGTGGCGGTCACGGCCGTCGCCGCCGTGCTGCTCGGGGGTGCGCTCGTGCTCGTGCCGGGCCGCTGCGACGTCGACACCGTCTACTACTGCGCGAGCGTGCAGACCGAGCCCGGACGATCCGAACGGCCCGGGCTGCGCGTGCTCGTGCTCGACGACCTGCGGCACTCCGCCGTCGACCTCGACGACCCGGCGCACCTGGAGTTCGCCTACACCCAGCGCTTCGCCGACGCGATCGACACCGCCTTCCCCGCCGGCGTGCCGCTGGAGGCCGTGCACCTCGGCGGTGGCGGGTTCACGATGCCGCGATGGCTCGCCGCCACCCGTCCCGGCTCCACGTCCACCGTGCTGGAGGTCGACCGCGGGGTGGTCGACCTGGGCCGGCGTGAGCTCGGCGTCGACGGGATCCCCGGGCTGGACGTCCGCGTCGGCGACGCCCGCACCCTGCTCGCGGACATGCTGCCGGCGTCCGCGGACGTCGTGGTCGGTGACGCGTTCGGGGCCCGCTCGGTGCCGTGGCACCTGGCCACCGCCGAGTTCGCCGCCGACGTCCACCGGGTGCTGCGGCACGACGGTGTGTTCGTGCTGAACGTCATCGACCACGACCCGTGGAACCTGCTCGCCGCCGAGGCCGCCACCCTCGCCGACCGGTTCCCGCACGTCGCCCTCATGGCCCGCCCGGAGCAGCTGGCCCCGGGCGGGGGCGGAAACGCGGTGATCGTCGCGTCCGATCTCCCCATCGACGTCGCCGCGCTCGGGCTGAGGGCCACCGCGCGCGGCGAACCGGACTCCGTGCAGGGCGACAACGGAACGCGCGCGTTCGCGGGCGACGCACGTGTGCTCACCGACGAGTGGGCTCCGGTCGACCAGCTGATCGGCTGATCGCGGTACCGTCCGCTCCGACCGAGAAGAAGAGGTGCGTTGTGGCCGGCTGGGACGACCTGGTGTCCTTCGTGCGTATGCGCTACGAGGTCATGCGGCAGAGCGACGACGAGCTGTGGTTCAACCTCCCCATCGGGGAGGAGCGCACCCAGCTCGTGGCCGTCCGCCGGGTGACCGGGGAGGACGACCACCCGTGGGCGCAGATCACGTCACCGGTGGGCAGCATCGACAAGATCGACCTCGCCGAGCTGCTGACGCTCGCGGGTGAGACGGTGGCCGGCGGCGCCGTCGCGGAGGACCGGCTGGTGTTGTTCCGGCACTCCGTCCCGCTCGGCGAGATCGCGCTCGACGGCTTCGACCGGCCGTTCCGGCTCGTCGTCGAGACGGCCGACCGGCTGGAGCACGCGCTCACCGGGGCCGACGAACACTAGGGCTCCGCTCACGCGGGCAGCGGGTGGCGTTCGATGGCCTGGTCGACCACAACCCGCAGACGCGCGAGCAGCTCCTCCGCCTCGCCGACGGTGAGGATCCCGGCCCGGATGCCGGCGCGGAGCTCCTCGGCCACCGTGCGGGCGAAGTGCGTGGACCATTCGGCCCTCGGGTCGCGTTCGCGCATCGTCCGATACTGCCGTGTCGCGGGCCGCTTGTCGTGCCACGCGCGTTTCGGCCGGGTGAAACTGCCCGATCGAGGGCCGCGCTAGCCGGTCCGGCTCTCCGTCCCGATGCGGAGCCGGCCAGCACGCCCGGGCGGTCCGAGACCGACACCAGCTCCGTCAGCGTCGGGTGGCCCGCGGCGAGCAGCGCGGCGTCCGTGCCCGGCTCGGCGGGCGCCGAGATCTCCTCGACGACCGAGTGCAGGGCCTCGCCGTGCTCCCCGCTGCGGTGGTCGACGCGCACCTGCACCGCGCCGAACGTCGAGAGCCGGGCCTCGCGCAGCTCGCCGATCTCCGCGATCGGCCGGTCGGGCACGTTCAGCGAGAGCACGGTGCCGTCCGGGCCGGCGAGCAGGATGTCGAGCACGTCCGGCAGGAGGTGCAGCACCGAGTCCCAGTGCGGGTGCGGCGGCGGCACCCACCCGCTGTCCAGCGAGACGGCCAGTGCCCGCCAGCCGTGCATCGACGCGGCCAGCGCCGCCCCGACCGTGCCGGAGTGCAGCACCGCGTGGCCGAGGTTCGCGCCGAGGTTGATGCCCGAGAGCACCACGTCCGGCGTCGGGTCGAGCCAGCCGCGCCCGGCCGAGTGCACGATGTAGGCTGGGTGCCCCTCCACCGCGTAGGCCGGCACGTCGGGCAGGCCCGGCAGTTCCCGGCGGTGGATCAGCGTGCGGTCGCCGTCGCGCACCGACATGACCGAGCCGCCCACGCCGCTCGCGTCCACGTGCGGGGCGGCCACGACCACCTCGAAACCGGCGTCGCGCGCGCCCGCGGCGAGGGCGGCGAGCCCCGGTGAGTCGATGCCGTCGTCGTTGGTGATCAGTGCGCGGAGCCGTCGCGAGGAAGCCACGGAGACCACCGTAGGCGAGCCGGACGACACCCAGGCGGCCCCGCGACGACCCTCACGGGACCGGTGACGGACGTAGGCTCCGGCCGTGACCAGGCCCGTGCCCATGCCACCGACCGGCGAGCAGTTCGAGATCCGCGGCGGTGCCGCCCGCGCGGTCGTCACGGAGGTCGGCGCCGGGCTGCGCGCCTTCGAGGTCGGCGGGAGCCCGTGCGTCGAGACGTACGACGTGATGCAGCGCCCGCCGCGCGGCGCCGGGAACGTGCTGGTCCCGTGGCCGAACCGCACCGCGAAGGGCGCCTGGACCTGGAACGGCGCGCCGCAGCAGCTCGCGCTCACCGAGCCGCCCGCCGGCAACGCGATCCACGGGCTGCTGCGGCACAGCCTCTACCGCGTGGGCGAGCGGAGCGCCGACGCCGTCACGCTGCACGCCGTCGTCGTGCCGCAGCCGGGCTGGCCGGTCCCGCTGGAGACGAGCGTCCGCTACGGCGTGGGGCCGGACGGGCTGCGCGTCACGCACCGGGTGCGCAACGTCGGGACGCGCCGGTGCCGTTCGGCGTCGGGGCGCACCCGTACCTGCGGGCCGGCGCGGACGCCACCGACGACTGCGTGCTGACGCTCGCCGCCACCACCACGCTCCCGCTCGACGGCGGCCTGCCCACCGGCCCGCCCGCGGACGCGCGCGGCGACCTCGACTTCCGCGCCGGGCGGCCGCTGCGCGGCCGCGAGCTCGACCACGCGTTCGGCGGCTGCGTGCCCGCCCCCGGCGACGACGTGGTGCGGCACCGGCTGGCCGGCCCGGCCACGGCCGTGGAGCTGTGGGCCGACCCGGACTTCGGCTGGGTGCAGGTGTTCACCCCCGACGACCACCCCGGCCGCGGCCGCGCCGTCGCCGTCGAGCCGATGACCTGCCCGCCAGACGCCCTGAACTCCGGCGCCGGCCTGATCACGCTCGCGCCCGGGGAGGAGTGGACGGGCAGCTGGGGGATCCGCCGGGTCACGCGCTGAGCCGGACCATGAGGTCGTCGCTGTCGTGCAGGATCACGACGGTCAGCCGGCCCTGCGCGTTGCGCTCGCCGGTGAGCAGCACCCAGCGGTCGTTCGCGTAGATCAGCAGCCGCAGGCCGGTGTACGTGTAGCGCAGCCGCCCGTCCGGGCTGTCCGGCGCGTCGGGCGGCGTGGCCGACCACAGCCCGATCGGCTCGGCCGTCTGCACGACGACGGCGGGCTGGATCGCCGGGTTGGCGTCCACCGCGGCCGCGTACGACTCGCCGGTGCGCTGGGAGTAGACCGCCGCCGCCCAGAACACGGCCACCGCGATCGCCGTCACGAGCAGCACACGCGCCACCACCGGCAGCCGGCGCGCGGTGACCGGGCCGGGGACGGGTGGCTGCAGGAGCAGCCGCACGCCCGTCGACAGCAGCAGCGCGCCCGCGGCGATCGCGAGCGCGCCCGCGATCGGATCGGTGATGCCGGTGGCCGCGCCGACGCCGAGCACGTCGGGCAGCTGCAGCGCGATCCGGACGCCGCACCAGAGCAGCACCACGCCGGCGTACGACAGCAGGACCGACGGCCCGCGCAGCACGTACAACCGGCCGCGGACGCGGACCGGGCGGCTCAGCAGCAGCCGTTCGAGGTGGGGCGCGGCGCGGTCGAGCGCGTAGTACAGCGCGCTGCCCGCGACCAGTGCGACCGCCGGCGCGAACGCCGGGCCGGCCGCCCGCGCGAGGTGGTCCGCGACGTCCAGGTCGAGGATCGCGGGGTCCACGCCGAAGTGGCGGAAGAGGGCGTTGGTGCGGGTCCACCCGAAGAAGTACAGGACGGCCGTGAGCGCGGTCAGCGGTGCCGCGACGGCCGTGACCCACTCGACGAGCCGCGTGAACCGGTCGTCGTTCGGACGGGTCACGGCGGAGTGCTCGTGGGGGCGGGGGTGCTGGTCGTCGTCGCCGTCGGGTCGGTGGTGGGTACGACGGTGGGGGCCGGGCTCACGCCGGGGATCTCGGGTTCGGGGCTCTCGGTCCCCGTGGGGCCGGACTGAGGGCACAGCCCGGGGATCTCCTCAGGAGCGCAGTCCGGCGTCGTCGTGCGCGCCTCCGTCGTGCCGGGGTTCGAGGCCCGGGGGGTCGTCGTCGTCACGGTCGCCGTCTCCGTGGTCGGGCCGGTGCCGGGCGGAGCTCCGCCGGCGACGGGCCCGCCGCACGTGGCGGCCGTCGTGGCGAGCACGAGAGTGGCGACTCCGAGCGCGAGCCGAGCGACGTGCATCTGCCTGCCCTCCCCGGTGGGCCGCTGATCACGCGATCGTGATCGCTGGGCGGAGGCCGGGCGTTACCGTCCGTCAGTTGAGCCGGGCGCGCAGCGCCTTCGCCGCCGTGCGGAGGCGGTCGGCGGCCGCCGGGGACGCGGCGTCCACGTGCTCCTCCAGCAGGCGGGCGCGTCCAGCCAGCGGCCCTGGTCGCCGAGGGCGGTCGCGAGCTCCAGCACCTCGCCCGCGCCGGTGCCGGGCAGGGCGAGCCGCATCCGCAGCACCCACTCCAGGTCGCCGGGCTGCCGGCGGTTGCGGTAGACGGCGCGCAGGTTCTCCAGCATCCGGGTGAGGATCGAGCGGGTGGGCGCGGTGGCGAGCAGGTGCGGCCCGAACCGGATGTCCGGCCGCGCGCCGGACGTCGCCCGGAACACCGCCTCGCAGCCGGCCATGTCCAGCTCGGCGCCGCCGTGGAAGACGTCGAGGTGGCGGCGGGTGCCGACCGGCCGCACGAGGAAGTGCCCCGGCATCCCGACGCCTCCAGCGCCACCCCGGCCCGGCGGCCGACCTCGATCGTCACCACGGCGAGCGTGATCGGGATGCCGAGCCGGCGGGTCAGCACGTGCGGGAGCATCGAGTTGCGGGGGTCGGTGTAGTCGGCGGTGTTGCCGGCGAAGCCCTCCTGCACGAAGAGCCGGTGCACCAGCCCGCCCAGCGAGCCCACGCCGTCGGCGAGCCGGTCCAGCCGCGCGAGCACGGTGCCTCGTCGAGACGGGGGTCGGCGCCCGCGGCGATCGCGAGCGCACCCCGGTCGAGCGGCGGCTCGGCGCCCCGCACGAGGGCGGCGAACCGCTCGACCGCGTCCACCCGGACATCGTGGACTTCACACGCGCCCGCGTCGAGCGCCGTGGCAGGGTGGGTCCCAGCCGGGAGATCGGGAGCGACGATGCGCGTCTTCAACGGGGTCGACGAGCTGCGGGCCGCGGTCGGGAGCCCGCTCGGCCCGAGCGACTGGGTCACGATCGACCAGGAGCGGATCGACATGTTCGCCGACGCCACCGGCGACCACCAGTGGATCCACGTCGACCCGGAGCGCGCCGCCGGCGGCCCGTTCGGCACGACGATCGCGCACGGCTTCCTGACACTCGCCCTGCTGCCGAAGCTCGTGAGCCAGACCTACAAGGTCGAGGGCACGACGATGGGCGTCAACTACGGGCTGAACAAGGTGCGCTTCACCGCACCGGTGCCGGTCGGGAGCAAGGTCCGCGGCAACGTCGAGCTGGTGGACGTCACCGACGTGGCCGGCGGGGTGCAGATGACCACCAGGGTCACGGTCGAGATCGAGGGCTCCGAACGCCCGGCGCTCGTCGCCGAGTGGCTGACCCGCCAGTACGTGTGAGAGGAGCGCCCAGATGCGTGACGCGGTGATCTGCGAGCCGCTGCGGACCCCGGTCGGCGGGTTCGGGGGCGCGCTGCGCGACGTCCCGGCCCACGAGCTGGCCGCCACGGTGATCCGCGGCCTCATGGACCGCACCGGCCTGCCCCCGGACGCCGTCGACGACGTCGTGCTCGGGCACTGCTACCCCACGATGGACGCCCCGGCGATCGGCCGGGTCGCCGCGCTCGACGCCGGGCTGCCGGTGAGCGTCACCGGGTTGCAGGTCGACCGGCGCTGCGGCTCGGGGCTGCAGGCCGTGCTGTACGCGGCGATGCAGGTGCGGTCCGGCGTCTCGGACGTGGTGCTGGCGGGCGGCGCGGAGTCGATGTCGAACGCGCCCTTCTACTCCACGGCCATGCGCTGGGGGGCGAGGAGCGGGCCCGGTGTCCTGCTGCACGACGCGCTCGCCCGGGGCCGCGTCACGGCGGGCGGGACCAACTTCCCGGTGCCCGGCGGGATGCTGGAGACGGCCGAGAACGTGCGGCGCGAGTACCGGATCCCGCGCGAGGAGCAGGACGAGCTCGCCGTCCGCTCGCACCTGCGCGCGGCGGCGGCCCGCGCCGCCGGGCGGTTCGCCGACGAGATCGTCCCGGTCACGGTGAAGGGCCGGAAGGGAGACACGGTCGTCGACGCCGACGAGCACATCCGCGCCGACACGTCCGTCGAGAAGCTGGCGGCGCTGCGCCCGGTGCTGGGCCGCGACGACCCGGAGGCCACCGTCACGGCCGGCAACGCGAGCGGCCAGAACGACGGCGCCGCGATCTGCGTGGTCACGCACCCGGCGCGGGCCGCGGAGCTGGGGCTGCGGCCGCTGGTCCGGCTGGTGTCGTGGGGCGTCGGCGGCGTCCCGCCGGCCACGATGGGCATCGGTCCGGTGCCGGCCGTCGCGAAGGCGCTGGACGCCGCCGAGCTGGCACTGGCCGACGTCGACCTGATCGAGCTGAACGAGGCGTTCGCCGCGCAGGTGCTGGCCTGCACGCGCGAGTGGAAGCTCACCGCCGACGACCTCGACCGGCTGAACGTCAACGGCTCCGGTATCTCGCTCGGCCACCCGGTCGGGGCCACCGGCGGGCGGATCCTCGCGACGCTCAGTCGCGAGATGGTGCGCCGGGACGCCCGATACGGGCTGGAGACGATGTGCATCGGTGGCGGGCAGGGCCTCGCGGCCGTGTTCGAACGGGTGAACTGACCTTGCTCCGGTCGCCGCAACGGGTGTCGTGACGTGAGACACCCTCGCGGCGAGGTACGACCGTCCCCGTGGGTCTGCACGCCATGCCGACGAGGGGGGTCGAGGCGGATGCCGGGCACGGGATCGTCCACCGACGCGAGCGGGGAGCCGACGGAGCTGAGCGCCCGGGACCGTGCGGTACTGCGCGCGGTGGCCGCCGGGCGGTGCGCGCTCGGCTGCGGATGGCAGCCGCTGCTCCTGATCGACGGCCTGGCCTGCGCGGACTCCGCGGCCGGGCGGCGGCTCGTCGCCGCGGGGCTGCTGCGCCCGCCGGACCCGGCCCGGCCGTTCATGCCGGCCCGCCTCACCCCGGCCGGGTACGCCGCGCTCGTGTGACCCCGTCACCGGGCCTGGACACGTCACACCGGGCCGGGTTGCCGACGTGCGCCGGCGGGAAGAAGCTTGCACAGGTCAACTGCTTGCCCCGCACGACATCCAGGAGTCCCGCCGTGCCGTCCGAAGCCGAGCTCGCCATCGCCGACGAGGTCGGGAACCAGCTCATGCGGCTCGTCCGGCTGGTCGAGCGCAAACAGGCGCAGTACCAGGCGGAGCACCCGGACGCGGTCGAGCGCGCGACCTACCTGCTGCTCGTCCACCTCGTGAAGGACGGGCCGCGCCGCGCCGGGGCGCTCGCCGAGGCCGTGCACTCCGACCCGTCCACGATCAGCCGCCAGATCGGCCACCTCGTGCGTCTCGGGCTCGTCGAGCGCACCGCCGACCCCGTGGACGGGCGGGCCACCCTGCTGGCCGCCACCGCGGAGGGAAAGCGGGTGTTCGAGGAGAACCGGCGGGTACGGATCGAGAGCATCGCCGACATGCTCGGCGGCTGGCCCGAGGGCGACCGCAGGTCGTTCGTCGACCTGCTCACCCGGTTCGCCGGCGCGTTCGAGAACTACCACAGGTCCAGGGCCGTGCCGGACTCCGGCGGCAGCTGACGGAGGAGGGGCCCATGTCCGCGCCCGCCGCACCGCCCGCGGACGGCCCGCTCAGCCACCGGCAGATCCTCACGATCTTCGGCGGCCTGATGATCGGCATGTTCCTGGCCGCGCTCGACCAGACGATCGTCTCGACCGCGATCCGGACCATCGCCGACGACCTGCACGGGCTGAGCCTGCAGGCCTGGGCCACCACCGCCTACCTGATCACGGCCACGATCTCGACGCCGCTCTACGGCAAGCTCTCCGACATCTACGGGCGCAAGCCGTTCTTCCTCGCCGCGATCTCGATCTTCGTGGTGGGGTCGGCGGCGTCGGCCTTCGCGACGTCGATGTACCAGCTCGCGGCGTTCCGCGGGCTCCAGGGGCTCGGCGCGGGCGGCCTGTTCTCGCTGGCCCTGACGATCATCGGCGACGTCGTCGCGCCCCGCGAACGGGCCCGCTACCAGGGCTACTTCGTCGCCGTCTTCGGCACGTCGAGCGTGCTCGGGCCGGTCGCGGGCGGGTTCTTCGCCGGGCAGCCGGAGATCCTCGGCATCGCCGGGTGGCGATGGGTCTTCCTGGTGAACGTGCCGCTCGGGATCGTCGCGCTGGCGGTCGTCTCCCGGGTGCTCAACATCCCGCACACCCGCCGGGAGCACCGGATCGACTGGCCGGGCGCGCTGGCGCTCGCGGTCGGGCTGGTGCCGCTGCTGATCGTCGCCGAGCAGGGCCGGGCCTGGGGCTGGGGGTCGCCGCCGGCGCTGGCCTGCTACGCGCTGGGCCTCGTCGGGATCGTGGCGTTCCTGCTGGCCGAGCGGCACATCGGCGAGGACGCGCTGCTGCCGCTGCGGTTCTTCCGCAACGGCGTCTTCGGCTGGGGCTCGCTCGCCGGGTTCGTCGTCGGCACCGGGATGTTCGGCGCGCTGGCGCTGCTGCCGCTGTACCTGCAGATCGTCAAGGGCTCGTCGCCGACGCAGGCCGGGCTGCAGACGCTGCCGCTGGTGCTCGGCATCATGTCCATGTCGGTGCTGTCGGGCCAGCTCATCTCACGCACCGGGCGCTACAAGGTGTGGCCCGTGATCGGCACCAGCCTCATGATCGCCGGGATCGGGCGCTGTCGCTGATCGGCGTCGACACCCCGTACTGGCAGGTCGCGCTGCTGATGCTGGTGGTCGGGTGGGGGCTGGGCGCCAACATGCAGCCGCTCACGCTCGCCGTCCAGAACGCGATGCCGCCCCGCGACATGGGCGTCGCGACGGCCTCGGCGACGTTCTTCCGGCAGATGGGCGGCACCCTCGGCACCGCGGTGTTCCTGTCGCTGCTGTTCGGGACGGTCGCGACGTACGTGGCCGAGGGCTTCCGGGCCGCCGCCGGCACGGCACCGTTCCAGGCCGCGCTGGCCGACCCCCGGACGGCCGCGAACCCGTCCAACGCGCCGATCCTCGGCGCGCTGCAGGGCGGCGGGACCGTCTCGCTGGACGACTCGTCGTTCCTGGCCGGGGCCGATCCGGTGCTGGCCCGCCCGATCCTCGACGGGTTCGCGGACGCGATGGGCGTGGTGTTCCTCTCGGCGGCCGCCGTGCTCGTGCTCGGGCTGGTCGCGGTGCTGATGATGCGGGAGGTGCCGCTGCGCACCCAGTCCGGAGTGGAAGCCCAGCGCGCCGAGGACCAGCGCGCCGGGGAGGACGCCGCCGAGCGGGCCGCGCGGAACGGGCCCGGTCCGGACCCGATCGAGACGCTGCACCCGTCGGCGACGCCGGTGACGATCCCGCGCGAGGCCCGGCCCGGCGGCGAGCCGGACGCAGGTGCGCGCCCCGGGTGATGCTCAGTGCAGCGGGTGGTCCTTCGCCCGCTGCCACGACGCCTTGATCTCGCGCTCGGCGTCGGCCCGGCCCACCCAGGTGGCACCCTCCACGCTCTTGCCCGGTTCGAGGGTCTTGTAGATCTCGAAGAAGTGCTGGATCTCGGCCCGGTCGAACTCCGGCAGGTGGTGGATGTCGCGCAGGTGCTCCTGGCGCGGGTCGTCGCTCGGGACGCAGAGGACCTTGTCGTCCCCGCCCTTCTCGTCCTTCATGCGGAACATCCCGATCGCGCGGGCGCGGATCAGGCAGCCGGGGAAGGTCGGCTCCTGCACGAGCACCAGCGCGTCGAGCGGGTCACCGTCCTCCCCGAGGGTCTCCTCGATGAACCCGTAGTCGGCCGGGTACTGGGTGGCGGTGAACAGCGTCCGGTCCAGGCGGATGCGTCCCGTGCGGTGGTCCACCTCGTACTTGTTGCGGCCGCCCTTCGGGATCTCGATGGTGCGTCGAAGTCCACTGGCGCTCTCCTGCTCGTGCTCGCTCGTTGAGTTGCTGAGGGTTCGAGGGTGCCGGTACCGGTCGGGCGACCGGCTCCGGCGCCTGCCTCTAGTGTGGTGGACCGTCCCGGGTCGGTGGCGACCGGCCGACGTGACGATGCGCGCCTCGCGCGCCTGGACGAGGTGGGGAGGCGCGGCGTGGGCTTCGGGCGACGAATCGGTGACACGCTGCAACTACCCGGTCGCGGTGCGCGCCGGGCGATCACGGTTCTGGTCGTGCTCATGGTCGCGGCGGCTTCCGGCGGGGCGGTGGCGCTCAGCGGCCCGTCGCTCGTGCAGCGGCTCGGGCTCGCCGAGGCGGACGCCGCGCCGGCCGCGCCCCCGGTGCCACGCGCGGTGCTCGGTCCGCTGGCGGCCGACGCGCCGCTGCCCACCGGCGCTGGCCTCGGCGACGCGCTCGACCAGCCGGCCGTCGACATGCCGGGCCGGTTCGCCGGGGTGGTCGTCGACCCGGCCACCGGACGCGAGCTGTGGGGCCACACGCCCGAGCGCGCGCTGACCCCGGCGTCCACGGGCAAGCTGCTCACCGCGACGGCCGCGCTGCTCACGCTCAACCCGACCGACACGTTCGTCACGCGTGTGGTGGCCGGGCCGGACCCGGACACGTCGTGCTCGTCGGCGGCGGCGACCCGACGCTCACCGCGCTCCCGGACCCCGCGCAGAGCCTCTACCCCTCGCCCGCCCGCGTGTCCGACCTGGCCGACGAGGTGCGGAAGGCCGTCCGCGAGCCGGTGCGGCGGGTGCTCGTGGACGTCAGCCGCTACCAGGGCCCGGCGTTCGCGCCGAGCTGGAACCCGGCCGACGTCGCCGCCGGTTTCGTCACGTCCATCGAGCCGGTGATGCTGGACGCCGGGCGCACCGACCCGACCGAGCAGAACAGCCCGCGGGTGCAGAACCCGGCGCTGGCCGCGGGCCGGGCGCTGGCCGAGGCGCTGGGCGCCGACCCCGACCTCGTCGCCGAGGGCACCGCCGCGCCCGGCGCGCGCAGCCTCGGCGCGGTGGCGTCCGCGCCGGTCTCCGAGCTGGTCGAGCACGTCATGCGCAGCTCGGACAACGTGCTGGCCGAGACGCTCGCCCGGGAGGTCGCGATCGCCCGCGACGGGGAGCCGTCGTTCGCCGGGGCCGCGCAGGAGACGATCGCCGCGCTCGCGCAGGCCGGGTTCGACCCGGCCGGCGCCGTCATGGTGGACGGCAGCGGCCTCTCCACGCAGAACCGTGTGCCCGCCCGGCTGCTCGGCGCGTTGCTCGCCGCGATCGCCGCGCCGGCGCAGGGCCCGCTCGACACCCAGTTCCTGCGCCCGATCCTCACCGGCCTGCCGGTCGCGGGCGGCGACGGCACCCTGGACGACCGGTTCGCCCGGGACGGCGCCAGCGCCGCGGGCCGCGGGGTGGCGCGCGCCAAGACCGGCACCCTGACCGGCATCTCCAGCCTGGCCGGCGTGGTCACCGACGCGACGGGCGGCTGCTCGTCTTCGCGTTCATGTCCAACGGGGCGTCCGCCGGGACCGTCCGCCCGCGGCAGGACGCGATGGTCGCCGCCCTGAGCCGCTGCGGTTGCCGCTGACCAGCGCACCCGGGGACCTGGGAACCCGGCCGTTCGATGCGTAGCGTGGGACGGGTGCCGTACGCGACCGACCACGTCCCACCGGCCCGCCCGACCTGGAGCGCGGCCTGCCGGTCGACTGGGACCTGGCCCGCCGGACCGCCGCCAAGCTGATGCAGCCGGGCCCGGTCACCACGCTCGACGACGCCGCCGGACTGGTGGCGCAGCTGCGGGCGGACGCCACCGTGGCGGAGGGGCACGTCCGCGACATCACCGGGCTCGGCCACGGGCTGCCGCTGCTCCCGGCCGACGTCGTCGACCGGCCGGGCTGGGCGGCCGCGGCCGTCACGAGCATGGCCGCGCTCACGTCCGAGGCGCAGCTGCCGGCCGTCTCCCGGGTGGCCCGTGCGGTCACCGCGCGCACGGCGGGCCTGCAGGTCGGCGGGGTCGTCGCCTACCTCGGCGGGCGGGTGCTCGGCCAGTACGACCCGTTCGGCGGCCCGTCCGGGGACGGGCGGCTGCTGCTCGTGGCCCCCAACGTGCACGCCGCCCAGCACGCGCTGGACGTCCCGTCCACCGACTTCGGGCTGTGGGTCTGCCTGCACGAGGCCACCCACCGGCTCCAGTTCACCGCGGTGCCGTGGCTGCGCGGCTACTTCGCCGAGGAGGTCGGCCGCTTCCTGTCGATCACCCAGGGCACGGAGCGCAGCGCCGTGCTCGACCGGCTCCCGGAGGTGCTGCGCTCGGTGCGCGCCACCGGCGGCGACTCGCTGGCGATCGTGGAGCTGCTGCAGGGCCCGGAGCAGCGCGCGGTGCTCGACCGGCTGCTCGCGCTCACCACGCTGCTGGAGGGCCACGCCGACCACGTCATGGACGCGGCCGGACCGCAGGTCGTGCCGAGCGTCGCGACGATCCGGCGCCGCTTCACCGCCCGCCGCCGCGGCGGCGGCCTGGTCGACCGGGTGCTGCGCGCGCTGCTCGGGGTGGAGGCCAAGGTCCGCCAGTACGCCGTCGGCTCGGCGTTCACCGGCCACGTCGTGCTGGCCGCCGGGATGGACGGGTTCAACCGCGTCTGGGAGAGCCCGGAGACGCTCCCGACCCGCAGCGAGCTGTCCGACCCCGGCGCCTGGCTGCGCCGCGTGCTCGGCTGACGCCCGTGGCCGACGGGCTCGCCGCGGCGGAGGTCCGCAGGGCCGTCCGGGCCGCGCTCGCGGCCCTGCCCGACCCGTACGGCGCGGCACCCGTGCTCGTCGCGTGCTCGGGCGGGGCCGACTCGGTCGCGCTCGCCGCGGCCGCGCTGGCCGTCCGGCCGGGGGAGGTGCACGCGGCCGTCGTCGACCACGGGCTGCAGCCGGGCTCGGCCAAGCAGGCCCAGATCGTCGCGGAGCTGCTGGCCGGGCTCGGCGCGGTCGCCGCCGTGCACCGCGTCGACGTGCTCGGGGCCGGCGGGGTGGAGGCGGCGGCCCGGCGGGCCCGCCACGCCGCGCTGCGCGCCGCCCGTCCCGACGAGCACAGCCCCGTGCTGCTCGGCCACACCCTCGACGACCAGGCCGAGACCGTGCTGCTCGGGCTCGGCCGCGGGTCCGGCCCGCGCTCGATCGCCGGGATGCGCACGTGGGACGAGCCGTGGCTGCGTCCGCTGCTCGGCGTGCGCCGCGCGGTGTCCCGGGCCGCGTGCGCGGAGCTCGGCCTGCCGGTCTGGGACGACCCGCACAACACCGACCCCCGCTTCACCCGGGTGCGGCTGCGCCACGAGGTGCTCCCGCTGCTGGAGGACGTCCTGTCCGGTGGGGTGGCCGAGGCGCTGGCCCGCACCGCCGCGCAGCTGCGCGAGGACGGCGACGCGCTGGACGAGCTGGCCGCCGGCACCCTCGCCGCGGTCACGGCCCCGGACGGGGAGCTGCTGCTGGAGCCGCTCGCCGGAGTTGTCCCGGCCGTCCGGCGCCGGGTGCTGCGCGCCTGGCTGACCGGCCGCAGCGTGACCGGGCTCACCGAAAGCCACCTTCGGGGCGCCGACGTTCTCGCAGGTCGGGGCCCCGATCGTGGCGGCGTCGCGCTGCCCGGCGGGTTGGAGCTGGTGCGCGCGCGTGGCAGGCTCTCGCTGCGGCCGGTGCGCTGGCCAGCGCGTTAGGTCCGGCATCGCCCGCAGGAGGAAGACCGCCGTGTACGACGGGGACATCGCCTCGACGCTGGTCACCGAGCAGGCGATCCGTGAGAAGACGGCGGAGCTGGCCGAGCAGATCGGCGCCGACTACGCCGCCGACTGCGGGGAGTCCGGCGGGCCCGGCCGGTCCGGCCGCTCCGACCTGCTGCTGGTCGGGGTGCTCAAGGGCGCCGTCATGTTCATGACGGACCTCGCCCGCGCCCTCCCGCTGCCCGTGCAGCTGGAGTTCATGGCCGTCAGCTCCTACGGCTCGTCCACCTCGTCATCGGGTGTGGTGCGGATCCTCAAGGACCTCGACCGGGACATCGCCGGCCGGCACGTGCTGATCGTCGAGGACATCATCGACTCCGGGCTCACGCTGTCCTGGCTGCTGAAGAACCTGGAGTCGCGCCAGCCCGCGTCGCTGCAGGTCTGCACGCTGCTGCGCAAGCCCGACGCGGTGAAGGTCGACGTCCCGGTGAAGTACGTGGGGTTCGACATCCCCAACGAGTTCGTCGTCGGCTACGGCCTCGACTACGCCGAGCGCTACCGCGACCTGCCGTTCATCGGCACCCTCTCGCCGAGCGTCTACGCCTAGCTCTGTACGCACGTCGCGAACGGCGCGCTCCCGGGTCGGAACGCGCCGTTCGCACGTACGGGGAGCGGACAGCTCTCAGCCGAGAAGGGGCAGCGGCAGCGCGGGCAGCGCGGGCAGGACCGGCACGGTCGACAGGCTCGCCGGGACGCCGTCGGGCACCGCGGTGAACGGCTCGGTGCCCCGGACCAGCTCGATCGTGCCCAGGTCGCCGTGGGTGCCGGCGTAGTCGAGGGCCAGCGCGAGGTCGGCCAGGCCGTTGCTGGCCGGGAGCGGGGCGATGTTCAGCGTCGAGAGCACGCCGATGGCCTCGCCCTGCGCGTCGAGGAACGCGCTGCCCGAGTCGCCGGGCACGCCGGGCGTGAGCGTGTAGACCTCGTGGCTGCGCCCGCCGCCGACCTCGGAGGCGGCGATCCCGACCTTCGGGCTCAGCGCCGCGATGCCCAGGCGCAGCGGCGAGTTGCCGTAGCTGTAGACGAGCTCGCCGGTCGCCACGCCGTCGGCGTCGACCCCGCTGGGGCCGCCGAACACCGGGATGGACGGGTTGACGTCACCGATGTCGGCCGGGTCGATCTCGACCAGCGCGAAGTCGTTGTAGGCGCAGGTGTCGGGGTCGGTCTCGCCGATCTCCTGCATCGTGACCCAGGAGCTGTAGGCGAGCGTGCCGGCGCGCTCGGTGCCGTCGGCCGCCTGGATCGTGACGGGGGTGCCGACCGGGCCGGTGCCCGAGTCGCAGCCGTCGGTCTCGGTGGCAGTGCCGGTCCCGGCGCAGTGCGCGGCCTGCCCGATGAACACCCGGTCGAGGCGAAGACGAAGTTGCTGGTGCATGCCCCGCCACCCGCGGTCTCGGTGACGACGCCGGGCCGGATCGCGGCGGTGGCGGCGGGCGCCCAGTCGGCGGCGTCCGACACGGTCGGCGTCTGCTCCGGTGCCGCGAACGCCGCGGGCGCGACCAGCGCGCCGACCGCGACGAGACCGAGTGCACCGGCAACCGCCAGGCCACGAGCCCTGACCCTCATGTAGTTCTTCCCCCCAGCGCCGACGCCGCCGGCGGCGTACGTGTGCGAAGTCCGTCGTCCCGTTCGGCGGTCTAACGATCACGCGCGGTGCGGGATACCCCCACTTTCCGCCAGGTCCGGGGCGACGGACCGAACGGAGATGGATCGGAACCGGCAGCGGGAACACGCGTTCCGGTACGGCCGTTGAACGGACACGCACCGCAGTGCGATGCGCATGCGGGCTCGACGACGCAGTGCCGGCTCCGGACCGCTATCCTGGCGGACTCAGGGCCGGTCAGTCAGCTGCGCCGGGTCTCCGCAGGAGAATCTCGCCAGGGAGGGTGAAGGCCGCGACGGCCGAAGCTGCATGGACCGCAAGCGCCTGCTCCGGAACCCGCTGATCTGGATCCTCGCCGCGATCCTGGTCTACTTCACGTTCAGCGTGCTGTTCGACGACACCCGCGGCTACACGCAGGTGCCCACGTCCGTCGCGCTGACCCAGATCGACCAGGGCAACGTCACCGACGCCTCATCGAGGACCGGGAGCAGCGGCTGCGGCTGACGCTCGCGCAGCCGGTCGAGGGCAGCACCCAGATCATCACCCAGTACCCGGCCCAGACGGCCGGCACGATCGTCCAGGCCCTGGAGGACGCCGGCAACCGCCCGTCGTTCAACACGGCGGTGCGCCAGGACTCGTTCCTGGTCACGATGCTCATCTACCTCATCCCGCTCGGCCTCGTGCTGCTCATCCTGTTCTGGATGATGAACAACGCGCAGGGCGGCGGGAACCGCGTGATGTCGTTCGGCAAGTCCCGCGCGAAGCAGCTCAGCAAGGACATGCCGAAGACCACGTTCGGCGACGTCGCGGGCGCCGACGAGGCCGTCGAGGAACTGCACGAGATCAAGGACTTCCTGCAGAACCCGGCCCGCTACCAGGCGCTCGGCGCGAAGATCCCGAAGGGCGTGCTGCTCTACGGCCCGCCCGGCACCGGCAAGACGCTCCTCGCGCGCGCGGTCGCGGGCGAGGCGGGCGTGCCGTTCTACTCGATCTCGGGTTCCGACTTCGTCGAGATGTTCGTCGGTGTCGGCGCGTCCCGGGTGCGCGACCTGTTCGAGCAGGCCAAGCAGAACGCCCCCTGCATCATCTTCGTCGACGAGATCGACGCGGTCGGCCGCCAGCGCGGCGCCGGCCTCGGCGGCGGCCACGACGAGCGCGAGCAGACGCTCAACCAGCTGCTCGTCGAGATGGACGGGTTCGACGCGCGCGGCGGCATCATCCTGATCGCGGCCACCAACCGGCCCGACATCCTCGACCCCGCGCTGCTGCGCCCGGGCCGGTTCGACCGGCAGATCCCCGTGGGCGCGCCCGACCTCGCGGGCCGGCGCGCGATCCTCGCCGTCCACGCGAAGGGCAAGCCGTTCTCGCAGGACGTCGACTTCGACGGGCTGGCCAAGCGCACCGTCGGGATGTCCGGCGCCGACCTGGCCAACGTCATCAACGAGGCCGCGCTGCTCACCGCGCGCGAGAACGGCACGCTGATCACGGCGGCGGCGCTGGAGGAGTCGGTCGACCGGGTGGTCGGCGGGCCGCGGCGCAAGTCGAAGATCATCTCCGAGCAGGAGAAGAAGATCACGGCCTACCACGAGGGCGGCCACGCGCTCGCCGCGTGGGCGATGCCCGACCTGGAGCCGGTCTACAAGCTCACGATCCTGCCGCGCGGGCGCACCGGCGGCCACGCGCTCGTCGTCCCGGAGGACGACAAGGGCCTCATGACGCGGTCGGAGATGATCGCCCGGCTGGTGTTCGCGATGGGCGGGCGCAGCGCGGAGGAGCTCGTCTTCCACGAGCCCACCACGGGTGCGTCCAGCGACATCGACCAGGCCACCAAGATCGCCAAGGCGATGGTCACCGAGTACGGCATGAGCGCGCGGCTGGGCGCCGTCCGCTACGGGCGCGAGCAGGGCGACCCGTTCCTCGGCCGATCGATGGGCGCGCAGGCCGACTACTCGCTCGAGGTCGCCCACGAGATCGACGAGGAGGTGCGCAAGCTCATCGAGGCGGCGCACACCGAGGCGTGGGAGATCCTCAACACCTACCGCGACGTGCTCGACGAGCTCGTGTTCGAGCTGCTCCAGAAGGAGACGCTCACCAGGAACGACCTGGAGCGGATCTTCTCGGCCGTCGAGAAGCGGCCGCGGATCACCGCGTTCAACGACTTCGGCGAGCGCACGCCCTCGGACAAGCCGCCGATCCAGACGCCCGCCGAGCGCGCCCGCGAGCGCGGCGAGCCCTGGCCGCCGGAGATCGAGCCGGTGCGCGAGCCCACTCCCGTCGGGTCGTACCCGGGCGGCGGCAACGGCGTGCCCACCCCCGGCCCCAACGGCGGACCGCTGCCCACCCCCGGCTACCCGGGTGCCGCCCGGGCCGCACTACCCGCGGGCCAGCACCCGGCAGGTCAGCACG
>MKJX01000173.1 GCA_001942415.1 Pseudonocardia sp. CNS-139 | reverse complement strand
GGAGTCCACGATCGGACTCTACAAGACCGAGCTCATCGTTCCGTCCGCTCATTCTCGGAACTGGAGCGGGCTTCGTGAGGTCGAGCGGGAAACCACCGAGTGGGTCCACTGGTACAACAGTGTGAGGCTCCACTCTTCCCATTGATTACATGCCGCCGATTGAACGGGAAATGGTGTACGCTACGTCCATCGCCCAACAGGGTGCGGTGGCCTGAACGCCAGCCTCTCGCGGACCCAGGACGGTTCAGCTTGCGCCCGGTTCCGCGTGACCTGGCTGGCCCAACTCACGATCTTACTCGCGATCTTGCTGCCGGATCTGACTCACCGGGCCGAGGGAATCCTTGGCGCCCGCGCCCCACCGCGACCCATCCGCCCAAAACATGATCAATCAGCCTGGCACTGACGGGTCGCAGAATGCGGACTAGTCCAACCT
Organism: Pseudonocardia sp. CNS-139; assembly: GCA_001942415.1. Classification (GTDB taxonomy): domain Bacteria; phylum Actinomycetota; class Actinomycetes; order Mycobacteriales; family Pseudonocardiaceae; genus Pseudonocardia. The sequence goes on along the minus strand of MKJX01000173.1, from coordinate 200,089 downwards.
GCTGACAGTCGCAACTCTCCGTTGAGCAACGTTCGGCTGTTTGCATGAAACCCCTCAGAGATGCTTCGCGTATTACTCGGGAAGGGACTAGGAGTTTAGGCGCACATTCAAGTGCTCACGTCTCGTGTATCAATGCGTGAACACGGGTCGACAGGTAGACATCTGGAGTAGACACACATGCGCCGCATCATCGCCGCTTTGCTGTTGGCTCTCGGCCTCGCCGCCGTGGCGTTCCTGGGCCCATCGGCGGCGGCTGCCTCGCCCCTCACCTCCACCTCCACCTCCACCTCCACTGCCGTTGCGGAGCCGTCCGCAGTCGTCGTTGTCTCCGACGTTGGCACCAACCCGCCGCCACCTCGATTCAGCATCTTCATTCGGAACTATTTCGGTCCGACAACTGTTCAGCTGGGAGTCTGCGTGGGACAGGGGGAAGCTGGGATTTCCGATGGTCTTTGGAGTGACTACTACTGCTGGATAACGTCATCGAGCACCATGGACCTGTGGGTGCAGCCATAGGCCGGATCTGACCGGACGTCGTCCTCACTCCATGCAGCGATCTTGGCCCTTCCCTTCGGCATCAATTGCGAAGGGAAGGGTCACAGTAGTGGCGACGGGAGAGCCTGGCCTGCTCTCCATGTAGACTACTGGGCGCCAGGATGTGTGTCACGGAGTTTCTGCTCAGTATCGTCCACCCAGGCGTTCAGGTCCCCCCTGACGCCAAGGGTCGCGCACAGTTTGGCGTCCTCCCACCCGCTCTGTCTGGCGACCCGGATGAACGCCAATTTTGCCTGTAGCGTGGCACGCTCCGTTCTTGAAATGAGATCCAACCATGCAGTCAGAGCTTCTGCGGACGGGGACGCACCCCCTTCGTTGCCGGCTTTCGCCTCGGCAAGCACAAGGGCTGTCAGCGGATGAAAGGCCACTGCACTCGCGTTGTCTCCTAAGACAGACTCCACCCATCCGGCGAGCGCCGGATGATACATCGGGGTCCCGCTCTCGTTCGGTCTCATGGCAGTTATGGTACGGCCCTGGAAGAGCGGCCCAACGCTGAAAATCGATCTCGCTCTCAGGTCGGGAGGCCGTTCCACACGATCCGGGCCGTCGACTGGTCGCCACGTCGACTGGGCGCGGCCAGGGTCAGGCGCGGAAAGGCGCGCTTGACCATGTCCCGTTGCGCCAGCACGTCCCCATCGGCCACGGCCTGTTGCCAGGCGGCGACCGCGTCCGCGGCGGCGATCAACGCGTCGTGGTCGTCGGGCAGTGCCGCCAACTCCGCCTGCAAGGCGTCAATTCTGGCCTGGATCGGAACCATTGCCCGATCGACCCGGGCGACTCCCCACGTGGCCGTCTTCAGGCCAACGCGTCCGCCTCGTCGTTGTTGAAATCCAACTCGGCCTTAATTCGGGCCCGCTCCGAGCGATTTTCGCCGAGCCGCTGGGCGACACGTTCGGCGTTACGCGGGTCGCCGAGAAGCGCGGTCATCGCCGCGTCCACGGCCTGTTCGAGAAGACGCGCGTCCATGCTGTTGTGTCCGCAGCCACGCTGCTCCACAGGGAGGTCCTGGCGCAGGCGGCACCGGTACTCCCTGCGCGGTTCCCCGTCCGGATACGGCGGCACCGACCTGCGCGTGACCCCCGATATCCGGGCACGCCCACACTGACACATGATCACCCCCGACAGGGGGTAGGTCGGAACGTGCGGACGGCCGGACCGCCGAGCCTGCAGGAGCGCACACATTCGCTGCCACTCCTCCTCCGACACCACGCCCTTCACCTTCGCCAGCTCGCCGACCTTCTCACCCTTGAAGTACAGCAGCCCGGCAAGCGCGGGACGGGTCATCGTCCGGGCCAACGTGAACTGCGTCCACAGTCCGCCCGTGACCGGCAACGCCGCCCGCTCACCCGCCATCCCGCGCTCGTTCAACTCCCGCGCCAGCGAAATCCACGACGCCTTCTCCTCGAAGCATCGGTCGTAGCACTCGCGCACGATCAGCCGTTCCGCCTCCACCCGTTCCGGCGACTCCGGATACCGCGGATCGCCCGCTTCCCAATCGTCCGGCTTCGGCGCCAGACCCGGTGTGCCGTATCCCCGAATGCCGCCCAAACTACGGCCGCGCTTGATCCGACGTGCGTTACCCCGCTTCACCCGCTCCGACGTGAAGTCCGACTCCGCGGCGGCCTTGTTGATCGCGTCCCGGAACGCCGACCGCCCGGCAGCGGTCGTCAAATCGAACTCAACCTCCGGGGTCAGCACCCGCTTCCCGTCATTCGCGGCAGCGATCAGCCGTTCACCCTCGATCGGCTTCCGGGTGAACCGCGACACCTCCAGAATCCACACCCCGGTCGAGGCCCCCGACTCCAACCGACCCATCATCTTGATCCACTCATCGCGGATCACCTTGGGATTCCACGCCGACAGCGAATCGTCACGGAAGATCGTCCCGACCCTCAGGCCGCGATCTTCGATATCCTCGGTTCCCATCTTGATCTGATCGTCAACCTTGATCGTCTCACCGGACGGGGCCCGGCTGATCCGCGCGTAGATGTCGATCTCCTCCGCGCTGACCGGCGTCGTCGTCAGCCGGGTCGCGCGGCGGTCACGATCTGTAGCCATGCCACCTATGTTACAAAGTTCACCCCACGCCGGACGTGTGTGCGGAGTCCGGGAGGTGTGTGCGGTCGGCCGGTCAGCGGGGGCGGCGGTGGCGGCCGGTCGCGCCGTTGGGGTCGAGTGCGGCGAGCAGCTCGGCGATCGGGATCGCCGCGGTCACGGCCTCGCCGTCGTCGGGAGCGGCGTGCCGTCCGCGGCCCGGGGCGGCCGGCTCCGGGTCGGCGGCCGGGGCGGGGCGGCGGGCGCCGCCGGTCCAGGCCACCTGCTCGCCCGTGTCGATGAGGTACTCGGCGCCGAGCGTGCGACGGCCCGCCGCCTGGTCGGCGGGGTCGGCGGGGTCGGCGCGGCGCCGCCGGGCGAGCGGCGCGTCGGGCTCGCCCGGCCCGGGGAGCGACCACTCGCCGGTGCCGTCGGCGTCCGGCTCACGCAGGCGACGGCGCCCGCCCGTGCCGGCTGGGCCGGGAACGCGGTGGTCTCCGCGCGCAGGTGCCGGCGCCGGTGGACTCGACCCCGTCCGCGGGCACGACCGGCCACGCCGCCGTCTCGGGGAGCTCGGGCTCGTCGCGGAACCGGCGGCCGGTCGACTCGACCCCCGGCCCGGCGGCCAGGTGCCGGCCCGTGGACTCGGCCCGGCCGACGCCGGTGTCCGGCAGCAGGTGCCGCCCGGAGGGCTGCTCGGCCGGCGGGTCCGCGGCGGGCGCGGGGTAGCCGCCGGTCGGCGGGCCGGCGGGCAGCAGGTGGCGGCCCGACGGGTGCTCGTCGCCCGGGTCCGCCGGGCGCCCGCGCCCGGGGCGCTGCTCCGGCTGCGGAACCTCGGCGAGGTGGCGGCGGCCGGTGGCCTCCGGACCGGCGTCGGGGGCGTGGCCGTTGGTGGCGGCCGGGTCGGGGAGGTGGCGGCGGCCGCCGGGGCGCGGCTGGTCCGGGCCGGTCGCTCCGGAGGAGCCCTGCCCGAAGGCGAGGTCGCCGGAGTGCTCGGCGCCGGGCGCGCCGTTCGGTGGGCGGCCCGGGCCCTGGTCCAGTGCGTATGCGCCGGACCGCTGACCTGCGGGGTCCCCGGCCGTCGGCCCACGGACCGGGCCGCCGGCCGCCGAACGCCGGACCGTCGTCCAGGGCGAACGCACCCGACCGCCGGTCGGCGGCATCCTCGGACACCGGCCCGCCGGGCCACGGACCGTCGGGCCGACGACCGTCGAGCCCAGGGCTGTCGTCCAGGGCGAAGGCACCGGAGCGCTGACCCGCGGAGTCACCGGACACCGGCCCGCCCGGCGACGGGCCGTCCGGCCGCCGGCCCGTCGTCCAGGGCGAACGCACCGGAGCGCTGGCCCGCGGAGTCCTCTGGCGCCGGCCCGCCGGGACGGGGGCGCGGGCCGGGGCGCGGACCGTCGAGCGCCTGGCCGTTGTCCGACGCGAACGCGCCCGACCACTGGCCTGCGGCCTCCTCGGACACCGGCCGTGGACCGTCGGGTCGCCGACCGTCGTCGAGGGCGTACGCGCGACCGCTGACCGGCCGAGTCCTCGGACGCCGGGCCGCCAGGACGCGGGCGCGGACCGGGCCGCGGAGCGTCCTGCGCCGGACCGTCGTCCAGGGCGTACGCACCCGACCGCTGGTCGGTGCCCGGACGCGGCCGGGGGCCGGGCCGGGCACCGTCGGCCACGTGACCCTGGTCGAGGGCATGGGCGCCCGTGCCATCGGGCGAGCCCACTCCCGGATGCGGCCGGGGGCGCACGCCGTTCGGCCCGGGCGGCGCCTCGGCCGGTGCGAACGCGCCCGACCGCTGACCGGCGGGCTCCGCACCGTTGGGCGGCGGCTGCGGATGTCCGTTGCGCTCCGGCACCGTTGGGCGGCGGCTGCGGATGTCCGTTGCGCTCCGGCGGGAGGCCTGCCACACCTCGGTGGGCCGTCGTCGACGGGCCGGTTCGGGTCCGACCACGGCGGCTGCGGCGGCGCGGAGCCGTCGGGCCGGGGCATCGCCGGGTTCGGCGGCCGGGCCCGCCAGCCGGCGGCCGCCGCCCGCCGGCGGACGGCGCGAGCTCCCGGATCGGGGTGGTCGGCGGCAGCGGCTCCTCGGCGGCCGGGGCGGCGGGCGCGGCCGCGGCGGGAGGGCGATGCGCTGGGTGCCGCCCGCGGGGTCGGCCGCGGGCCGGGCGGCCGGCTGGGCGGCGGGTTGAACGGCGGGCTGGGCGGTCGTGGCCGCGGCCTGCGCGGTGACCGCGGGCTTCTTCGCCGCCTCGGCCGCGGCGATCTCCTCGGCCAGGTGCTCCGGCACGGTGAGCGGCAGGACCGTGCGCACCGGGTACGGCTTGCGCCCGCGCACGACCACGGTGCCGCGCAGCATGCGGCGCAGCTCGGCCTCGAGCGTCTCGGCCCGGTCGGCGGGGCCGGTCGCGACGCCGTAGAGCATCCAGCGCGCCCCGTCGACGCCGACGAACACCGACTTGGCCTTTCCGGACGTCGCGTGCAGTTCCCGGCCCCACTCGCCGGAGTAGGAGCGCACCCGCGCCCCGCCGTCGCGCAGCGACTTGTCGATCTCACGGCAGAGGTCGGGCCAGAGCTTCGACGACTTCGGCGCGGCGAGCGCGCTGACGGAGAGCCGGCCGCCGCCGAGCGTGATGTGGACGGCCTGCATGCGCCCGTTCGCCGTCGGCTCGACGGTGACCTTCCCGCCCGGCGGGACGGGCAGCTGCACGGCGCCGAAGTCGACGAGCCCGACGGCCTCGGTGACCTCGGGGTCGAGCTCGTCGCCGTCGTGCGGGCCGGTCATGGGCAGCGGCCCGGACGGCGGGTCGAGCGCGAGCGCGCCACTGCTCGTGGGGTCGTCCGCGGTGGCGGCGGTCGCCCGGTTGCGTCGAGCCACTAGAGCGCCGCTCCCGGGATCGGGCCCAGGGACGCGTGGCCGCCGGTCGAGCCGTGGCCGCCGGCGCCCCGCTCGGACGCCGGCAGCTCGGCGACCTCGACGAACCGCGCGTGCTCGACCCGCTGCACGACGAGCTGCGCGATCCGGTCGCCGCGCCGCAGGTGCACCTCGTCGCGCAGGTCGTGGTTGATCAGGCAGACGCGGATCTCGCCGCGGTACCCGGCGTCGACGGTGCCCGGTGTGTTGACGACGGACAGGCCGGTGCGGGCCGCGAGCCCGGACCGGGGGTGCACGAACCCGGCGTAGCCCGGCGGCAGGGCGATCGCGATGCCGGTGCCGACGAGCGCCCGCTCCCCCGGACCGAGCACGACGTCGGCGGTGCAGTGCAGGTCGACACCGGCGTCGCCGGCCCGGGCGTACGTGGGCACGGGGAGGCTCCGATCGAGCCTGGTGAGGAGCACCTCGACCGACGGCACGACCGGCGGCGCGGTGAGCGGCTCCTGCAGGGGAGCGTCGACGGGGCCGGACACGACGGACGACGTTACCCTCGGGCACCGTGAGCGAGCACGCCTCGGCCAGTCCACCTGCGACGTCCGGCACCCCTCGGTTCGACGAGCGGTTGTCCGTCCCCCTGTGGTGGTACCTGCCGGCAATCGGCGTAGCGGTACTGCTGGGCGCCGAAGTGCACATGGGCTATCCCGGCATCCGGTCCTGGATCGCTACGCCGTCACGGTGCCGCTGTTCGTCGCGGCGCTCGTCTGGATGGGCCGCAGCCGCGTCCGGGTGGCGGAGGGCGAGCTGCAGGTCGGCCCGGCCCGGCTGCCGCTGCGGTACGTGGGCCGCGTCGAGGTCGTGCCGAGGGAGGCCAAGCAGCAGGCCCTCGGCCCGGAGCTGGACCCGGCCGCCTACCTGCTGCACCGGGCGTGGGTCGGGCCGGTGGTCCGGCTGGAGGTGACCGACCCGGACGACCCGACGCCGTACTGGGTGTTCAGCGTCCGGGACACGGACGCGCTGGTCGCGGCGCTGGGGCGCTGACCCCCGTCCGACACGACAAAGCCCCGGACCAGTGGGTCCGGGGCTTGCTCACTTGCCTGTTGTCGCGGCCCGTCGGGCCGGCCGCGTTCCTGCGTCAGGCGGCGCAGTCGCGGCAGATGTACTGCGAGCCGTTGGTCTCGGCCAGCCGGCTGCGGTGGTGCACCAGGAAGCAGCTGGCGCACATGAACTCGTCGGCCTGCTTGGGGAGCACCTTCACGGTCAGCTCCTCGCCGGACAGGTCGGCACCCGGCAGCTCGAAGCTCTCGGCCGTGTCCGACTCGTCGACGTCCACGACCGACGACTGGGCCTCGTTGCGCCGGGCCTTGAGCTCGTCGAGCGAGTCCTCTGCCAGGTCGTCGGTCTCGCTGCGCCGCGGCGCGTCGTAGTCGGTCGCCATCGTTCCCACCCTCTTACACACATGTCGTCGTCGTGCGGCTGGACAACGCCGCAGCACCGGTGTTTGTGCCCGGCACTTGAGTGACGCACGTCTCAACCGCCCCCGACCGCGGCCGCGATGCGGTATCAGGGCCGTACGCGGCCGGGCGCCCCCGGGGCGGAGAGGGTAACTCAGCCGGCGCGCAACGTCCGGCAACCCGCGCTGCCCGGACGCGGCGGTTTAGGGTGCCGGACGTGGCCGTCCCTCCCGAGCGCACCGCCGACGCAGGCCGTGCTCCCGCCGGCGACCCGGCGTCCGACGGCGCGATCAGGGGCGCCGACCCGGTCGCCGTGGGCGCGTGGCTCGCGGAGGTGCTCGCCGATCCGGGGTGGCGGGACGTCAGGATTCGCCCGATCGGGGCCGGCCGTTCGAACCTGACCTATCGGGTCGACGGCGCGCCCGGGTCGGTGGTGCTGCGCCGCCCGCCGCTCGGTCGGGTCGCGGCCACCGCCCACGACATGGGCCGCGAGCAGCGGGTGATGTCCGCGCTGGCCAGCACCGGTGTCCCGGTGCCGCGGGTGCTGGCCGGCTCGGCCGGCGGCCCGCCGGTGGACGCGCCGTGCTTCGTGATGGAGCTGGTCGAGGGCGTCGTCCCGGCGGGCGCGCTGCCACCCGGCTGGGCGACCACCCCCGACGAGCGGCGCCGGGCGGCCGAGGCGCTGGTGGACGTCCTCTGCACGCTGCACGCCGTCGACCCGGCGGCGGTCGGGCTCGAGGCTTCGGCCGACCGGAGGGCTACCTGGCCCGCCAGGTGCGGCGCTGGGTGACCCAGTGGGAGCAGGCCCGCGACGGCGTCCCGACGGACGCGGCGACCGTGGCGCACCTCACGGAACTGGCGGACGCGCTCGGCGCGTCGGTGCCCCGCACCCAGCGGCACACGATCGTCCACGGGGACTACCGCATCGACAACTGCCTGTTCGACGCCGCCGACCCCGGCCGGATCCGGGCGGTGCTCGACTGGGAGCTCTCGACGCTCGGCGACCCGCTGGCCGACCTGGGGCTGCTGCTCGTCTACTGGCGGGAGGCCGACGAGTCCCCGGTCTGGGCCGCGGCCGGGCACCTGCCCAGCGCCACCGACCGCCCCGGCTTCCTCACGCGGGCGCAGGTCGCGGATGCCTATGCCGCCGGCACCGGCCTCGACCTGGCCGACCTGCCCTGGTACGTGGCGTTCGGCGCGTTCAAGCTCGGGGTGGTGCTGGCGGGCATCCTGGCCCGGGTCCGGGCCGGCATGGTGCCCGCGTCCATGGCCGCGGGGCTCGACGGGAGCCTCGGCCCGCTGGTGGCGCTGGGCCACCACGTCCGTACGGAAGGGCTCGACTGACCGATGGCGGCCTCGCCGAACAGCACCTCGTGGGCAACTCCCCCGGCGCCGGGCGCGGCGCGCCGGTCCCGGCCCTACCAGCGCCGCCGGCGCGGCCCGGTGCTGGTGCTGGTGGCCTTCCTCGCGGTTGTCGCGGTCGCGACCTGGACCACCGTGTTCGTCAACGCGGGCGGCCCGTCCGGGGCGGCGTCGTGCCCGGTCGCCGAGCCCGCGCCGGGTGAGGTGCTGGACTCCGGCGCGCTGGACGAGGTCCCGCCGGTGGCGCCCGCGTCGGTGCGGGTGCGGGTGCTCAACGCGGGCGGGCAGCGCGGCCAGGCCAACCTGGTGGCCGCCCAGCTCGGCGACCTGGGGTTCGGCGAGGCGGCCCCGCCCGACAACGACCCCTTCTACCCGCGCGAGGACATGGAGTGCTTCGGGCAGCTGCGGTTCGGCCCGGCCGGGGAGGCCGCGGCGGGCACGCTCGCGCTCGTGCTGCCGTGCGCCGAGCTGGTGCGCGACGCCCGCGCGGACGACACGGTCGACGTCGCCGTCGGCACCGGGTTCGGCGACCTGAACCCGAGCCGCGCGCAGCGCGACGTCCTCGACGAGCTGGCGAACCCGGGCGGCGGCAGCGACGGCGCCGCCAACGCCGACCCGAACGCCGCCGAGGCCCCGCCGCCGCCCACGTCGCCGGTGATCGACCCGGACCTGCTCGCCGAGGCCCGCGGCACCGCCTGCTGAGCCGGGCGCCGGCCGGAGGGGGTCAGCGTCCGCAGCGCCGTGCCGGCGGGCCAGCTCCATCAGCTCCCCGGCGATGGCCGGCGTGGCGGCGAACAGCGCGTCGGCGCCGAGCCCGTCGTCCGGCGGCACGCTCCCGGTCGGCCCCGGCGTCCGCACGACGGCCCCGGCCTCGGTCGCGATGAGCGCGGCGGCCGCCCAGTCCCACCAGTTGGTGCCGTGCTCCAGGTAGCCGTCGGTCCAGCCGGCGGCGACGGCGCACAGGTCCAGCGCCGCCGAGCCGGCCCGGCGCACGTCCCGGACGTGCGGGAGCAACGCGCCGACCAGCGCGGCCTGCCGGACGCGGCGCTGCGCGCTGTAGGAGAAGCCGGTGCCGAGCAGCGAGAGCGCGAGGTCCGTCGCGCCCGACACGCGCAGCGGCCGCCCGTCGCACGTCGCCCCGCCGCCGAGCGCGGCGCTCCACAGCCGTCCGGACGCGGGCTCGGCCACCGCGCCCGCCACCGACCGCCCGTCGCGCACGGCGGCGAGCGAGATCGCGTACCAGGGCAGGCCGTAGAGGAAGTTGACGGTGCCGTCGATCGGGTCGACCACCCACATCGTGCCCGGGGTGCCCGGGCCCGCGCCGGCGCCGCCGTACTCCTCCCCCACCACGGCGTCGCCGGGCCGCAGCTGCGCGAGCCGCTCCCGCACGAGGGTCTCCAGCGCGCGGTCGGACGCGGTGACGACGTCGGTCGGCGTGCTCTTGGTCGACACGCCGCCGCCGGGGCCGCCCGGGTCCTCCCACGGCCGCGGCAGCTCCCGGAGCCGCTCGGCGGCCTCGGTGACGATGCGCTCGGCGGTCCGCCGCAGCTCCTGCGGGTCGTCGGGACCGGTCGCGGACGCGGCCGGGACGGTCGGACGGGCGTCGGTCACGGACACCATCCGACCACACGGCGAGCCCCCCGGTACCGGCGTGTCGACCATCGGCGTGGCGAGCCGACGACGGCCGGAGCACACGCAGTTACAATGACGCGGTACCCCGATGCGGGATGGCCTCCGAAGCACCTCCGGCCGGCGATCCGTCGAGGTACCCGACAACATCTCCACCTGCAGCCGGATCTCATACGCGTCCCGGCGCACCGTAGAGCGCACCGTAGCGAGAGGGCCTAGTGGCAGCCGCAGACTCCGCAACCCGCATCGACCCGTCCGTCGAGCCGACGCGAGCCCCGTACCCGCACGCCGAGCCGGCACGCGGTCGGGCGCGTCCGGCAAGACCGCGACCAAGACGGCCGCGAAGACGGCCACCAAGACGCGCTCGCGGCCGGGTGCGCCCGCGAAGAAGAACGCGCGCCGGCCAAGAAGGCGGGCGAGCCGGGCGACGGCGAGCCCACCGACCTCGACGGCGACGTCGAGCTGGAGGGTGCGCCCGAGGCGGGTGAGCTGGAGGACGTCGACGTCGAGCTCGACGCCGACCTCGCGGCCGACGACGTCACCGACGTCGCGATCGACGACGAGGACGACGACGACGAGGACGACGACGAGGAGCCGGCCAACACCGGCGCCAACAGGCGCAGCCCCGCGGTCCGGGAGCGGTCGGCCACACCGCAGAAGTCCGGCGACTTCGTGTGGGACGAGGAGGAGTCCGAGGCCCTGCGGCAGGCCCGGAAGGACGCCGAGCTCACCGCGTCGGCCGACTCCGTCCGCGCGTACCTCAAGCAGATCGGCAAGGTCGCCCTCCTCAACGCGGAGGAGGAGGTCGAGCTCGCCAAACGCATCGAGGCCGGGCTCTACGCGGCCGAGCGCATGCGCCGCTCCGTCGAGGCCGGCGAGAAGACGTCGCCGCAGATGCGCCGCGACCTGCGCTGGATCGTCCGCGACGGCGAGCGCGCCAAGAACCACCTGCTGGAGGCCAACCTCCGCCTCGTCGTCTCGCTGGCCAAGCGCTACACCGGCCGCGGCATGGCGTTCCTGGACCTCATCCAGGAGGGCAACCTCGGCCTGATCCGCGCGGTCGAGAAGTTCGACTACACCAAGGGCTACAAGTTCTCCACCTACGCCACGTGGTGGATCCGCCAGGCCATCACCCGCGCGATGGCCGACCAGGCCCGCACCATCCGCATCCCGGTGCACATGGTCGAGGTCATCAACAAGCTCGGGCGCATCCAGCGCGAGCTGCTCCAGGACCTGGGCCGCGAGCCCACGCCGGAGGAGCTGGCCAAGGAGATGGACATCACCCCGGAGAAGGTGCTGGAGATCCAGCAGTACGCCCGGGAGCCCATCTCGCTCGACCAGACCATCGGCGACGAGGGCGACTCGCAGCTCGGTGACTTCATCGAGGACTCCGAGGCCGTCGTCGCGGTCGACGCGGTGAGCTTCACGCTCCTGCAGGACCAGCTGCAGTCGGTGCTCGCCACGCTCTCCGAGCGCGAGGCCGGCGTCGTCCGGCTGCGGTTCGGCCTCACCGACGGCCAGCCGCGCACGCTCGACGAGATCGGGCAGGTCTACGGGGTCACCCGCGAGCGCATCCGGCAGATCGAGTCCAAGACGATGTCGAAGCTGCGCCACCCGTCGCGGTCGCAGGTGCTGCGCGACTACCTGGACTGACAGGGATCTCAGGAACGCCCCCCGAGCTGCGGAAACGCCGCTCGGGGGGCGTTTCGTGTGTGCCCGTCGGCGGGCTCAGGCCGACCCGGGACCCTCGCGCAGGAGCCCGCGGAGGAAGGCGAGGATCTCGCGGCGCGCCGGCCGGGCGGCCGGCACCACGCCGGGGGTGCTGAGGAAGCCGTGGGTGGCCTCGGGTAGCAGCGCAGACGGGCGTCGGTGCCGTCCTCGCGGAGCCGTTCGGCGTAGCGGCGGCCGTGGTCGGCCACCGGGTCCAGCGCGGCGGTGACGACCAGCGCCGGCGGCAGGTCGGCGAGGTTCTCGAACGCCAGCGGCGACACGCTGCGCGGGTCGAGCGCCGGTGGCGTGCTCAGCCCGCGGCTCGCGCGCAGCCGGGAGAGCGTCAGCGTCGGGTTGTCCGCGTTCTCGGCGACCGACGGGTACTCGGTCATGGTCCCGGTCCAGTCCGTCGTCGGATAGCTCAGCACCTGGGCGCGCAGCGCGGGGCCGTCCTTGCGCGCGCGCAGCGCCATGAGCGCGGCGATCATGCCGCCGGCGCTCTCGCCCATGACGGCGACGGCTGCGGGGTCGACGCCCCAGGCCGCCGCGTCGTCGACGACCCGGACGAGCGTGTCGTAGCCGTCGTCGACCGGCTGGGGCAGCGGGTGCCGCGGGGCGAGGCGGTACTCCACCGAGACGACCACCGCCGGGCAGTGCGCGGCGAGGTGGCTGTTGAGCCAGTCGTTCTGCGCGGCGTGCCCGCGATGAAGCCGCCGCCGTGGAACGCGACGACCAGCGGCAGCCTCCGGTCCGCGGGCTCCGTGTCCCTCGGGCGGTGGACCCGCAGGGCCAGCCGCCGGCCGGGGAGGTCGATCGAGGTCTCCTCGATGCGGGCGCGGCGGTCCGGCCGGCCGGTGATGATCCTCGCGGCGGGCGACGATGCCGCGCGGTTGGCCTTCTCCCGCGTGGCGATCACCTCATCCGCGGACATCGCCTGCCAGTCGTGGGTGTCGCGGAGGATGCGGGTGCCCAGTGGGGCCTTGCCTCTCATGCGCCCAGCTTCGCCGGGGTGCCGCTCGGCGTATTGGAGAAATGTCCCGCGGCCACGCGACGTCGTCGACCGTGAGCCACGGCGCCGCCGCCACCGCCCCGGCGGTCATCCCGGCGAAGGCCATGACGTCCCGCGAGAGGTGGGACTGGTCGGCGAAGCCGCTCTCCGCCGCGACCAGCGCGGCGCTGTGCCCCGCGGCCAGGCGGTGCGCCACGTGGTCGAAGCGGACCAGCGTCGCGGCCCGCTTGGGGGTGAGACCGACCTGGGACCGGAACCGGGACCACAGCCGCTTGCGGCTCCATCCCACCTCGGCCGCCAGCCGCTCGACCCGGACCCGCCCCCGGCTGCGCACCAGGCGCGCCCAGGCGTGGGCGACCTCCCCGTCCACCGCCCGGCCGGCCTCGCGCCGCCGCGCGAGCGTGGCGGTCATGATCGCGAACCGGTCCTCCCACGAGCCGGCGGCGCGCAGTCGCTCCCGGATCCGCGCGGCGTCGCGCCCCCAGAGGTCGGCGAGGGCCACCACCGCGGCGCCCACGTCCGGATGGGCGTCCAGCACCGCGTGTGCGACGAGCGGCGACAGCCGTACCTGCAGGAGGTCGATGTCGCGCCCGCTCCCGCGGACGCGGCCGGGTGCGAGGCCGACGACGACGCTGCCGCGCCTGCCCACGCCGCTCGCGTCGTCGACGAGCAGCGCGTCGCCGAAGTCGACGAACACCGTGAGCGCCGGGTACGGGACCATCCGCAGCTCGACCGGACCGTCGGCCCGGCCGCGGAACCCGGCCATGCTCACCCCCGCGACGCGGCCCGACCCCGGTGCCGGCACGGCGACGCCCACCAGCGCCCCGGCGATCCGAACCCGCTGCTCGACAGGTCCCATGCCACCAGGCTATGGCCCGGTTCCTGAGACCGTCCGCAGCCGGCTCGCCATCTGGCGGTCCACGCGACGCCGATTGCGGTCGTCCGGCGGTTCCCGGCCGTCCGCGGCGGCGACGAAGGTGGGGCACGTGTCGCCAGCGACGTCGGCCCACGGTCCGCCACGCCCCGGCTTCGACCCGGAGCTCAAGGCCGGGCTCGCGATCGTCGGCGGCGTGTTCCCGCCCACGATCACGCCCGAGCTGATCCCCTTCATGCGCCGCTCGTACGCGTCGCCGCCGGTCGGCGAGACGCTGGCCGGGCGCGCGGTGCGGCACCGGGAGTACGAGATCGCCGGGCACGCGGGCGACCCGATCACCGTGTCCGTCTTCCGGCCCGCCGACGCCCCCGGACCGCGACCCGTGATCGTCTACGCCCACTCGGGCGGCCTGATGTTCGGCGACCGGTTCAACGCCCTCGACGCCAACCTGGCGTGGGTCGAGCGGATCGGCGCGGTGCTCGTCACCCCCGAGTACCGGCTCGCCCCCGAGTTCCGCGATCCCTACCAGCGCGAGGACGTGTACGCCACGCTGCTGTGGACGGTGGAGAACGCGGCCGGGCTCGGGCTGGACCCGCGGCGGGTGATGGTGGCGGGCGCCAGCGCGGGCGCGGGGCTCGCGGCCGGGCTCGCCCTCGCCGCTCGGGACCGCGGCGGGCCCCGGCCGGCCGGCCAGCTGCTGATCTACCCGATGCTCGACGACCGCGGCACGGCCGCCTCCGTGAACCAGTTCGACGGGGTCGGCGTGTGGGACCGGGTCAGCAACGAGACCGGCTGGTCGGCCGCGCTCGGCCCGGCCTACCGGACGGACGCCGTGTCGCCGTACCTGGCGCCGGCCCGGGCCACGGACCTGCGCGGGCTGCCGCCCGCCTACCTCGACGTCGGGTCGGCGGAGATCTTCCGCGACGAGGCCATCGCCTACGCGGGGAGGCTGTGGCAGGCCGGGGGCGACGCCGAGCTGCACGTGTGGGCGGGTGGCTTCCACGCCTTCGACATCTTCGCCCCGCACACCGCGCTCGCCCAGGGGATGCTGCGGACCCGCTTCGCGTGGGTGGAGAGGCTGCTGGCCGACTGACCGCGGCCTGACAACGGCGGTCGCAGCCGGGACACTGGCGGGGCGAGACAGGCGGGAGGTGGCACGGTGCAGGAGCTGCTCGGCCGGATCACCGCGCTGGACCCGGAGGCGAGCGTGGCCATCCGGGTGATCGCCTGCTTCGACGAGCTGATCATCGGGAACGTCAACACGCGCGCGCTGCTCAGCACAGCGGCGTCGCTCGCCGGCTGTCCCGCCGGGTACGCCCAGGACCGGCCGCACCGCACCGTCCGCATGGACCCGCGCGGGCAGCCGCTCCACGGCCCGCCGCCCGACACCGTGCGGGCGATCGACCTGCCGCAGTCGGCGCAGGTCTGGATCGAGCGCGAGGGCGCGCCGCACGCCAACGACACGATCATCGTCGAGCGGCTCGCGCTGGCGGTGGGGATCCGGCTGGGCATCGAGCGCCACGACATCGAGCCGCGCCGCGACGTCGACGTGATGCTCGACGGCCGCGAGCCGCGCGACCTGCGGCGGGAGGCGGCCTGCCGGCTGCACCTCGCGACGACCGCGCGGTTGCGGGTGCTCGCCGCGCCGCTCTTCGCCGTCTGGGGCACGCACGCCCGCGGGCCCGGTGACGTGGTCTCCAGCGAGTTCGGGCCCGTCCACGCGGTTGTCGTCACCGCCGACCACGACCCGGTCGACGTGAGCCCCGCGGGCATCGGGGTCGCCACCGACGTCGACGGCCTGCCCCGCTCCTACCGCAGCGCCCTCGTCGCGCTGCGGCTGTGCGCGCCCCCGGAGGAGCCGGCCGTCCGCGCCGACGACTACGGCGGCCTCGCCGAGCTGCTGGCCGACACCCCGGCCGACCACCCCAACCCCGACGCGGACCGGCTCGCCGAGCTGATGGCCCACCCGTGGGCCCGCTCCACCGTCGACGCGCTGGTGCGCGCCACCACCGTCCGCCGCGCGGCCCGGCTGGAGGGCGTGCACCACAGCACCATGCAGACCCGCATCGAGACGCTCACCGCCACGCTCGGGTTCGACCCCATGGACGGCTACGGGCGCGCCCGCCTCGGCGTGGCGTACCTGCTGTGGCGGCTGCGGACGTCGCGGGTGATGGAGCTGCCCACGCCGGCCGCGCTCGCCGCCCGGTAGGGCCGGCCGTCAGTCGACGTGCTCCTTCAGCAGGTCGCCGATGCACGAGTCGATCTGCTCGCGCTCCCGGTCGGACATGCAGAACATCGCGAAGTGCGCCCACAGGGAGTCGACGACGCGGAACTCGCTGTTCGGGACGAGGCGCTGCTCGGCCTCGCAATCCTGCGGCGGGAAGAACATGTCGCGGGAGAACGGCACCACGTACGTCTTGGCCTTGATGCGCCCGAGCGCGGCCGCGAGGTCCCCGCCGGTGTGCAGGCTGACGTCGCCGTGGCGCCACTTCCACCCCATCCAGATGAGGTTGTTGGGGTCCATCGGCGCGAAGTAGCCCTCCCAGAACCGGTGCAGGAAGTCCTCCAGCGAGGTGAAGCCGTACGCGCGGTAGGCCTCGGAGTTGTAGAACTCCGGGCACAGCCCCATCACCGACCACGTCTGCGCGTGGCGGCGCAGGCCCACGTGGACGTCGCTCTGGTCCGCGTAGAACCCGCCGTTCCACGCCGGGTCGGACTTGAGCGCGTCCTCGTGGGAGCGCACGAAGATGTAGTCGTGGGCGGTCGTCTTCGCCGTGCCGGCGAAGGGCAGCGCGCGCTTGACCATGTCCGGGTACCGGACGGCCCACTCGTAGGTCTGCTCGGCGCCCATCGACCAGCCCAGCACCAGCTCCAGGCGCTCGATGCCGAACACCTCGGTCACCAGCCGGTGCTGCGCCCGCACGTCGTCACCGATCGCGACGTGCGGGAACGCACCGCCGTTGAACGGGGCGGGCGTGTTGCTCGGCGAGGACGAGAAACCGTTCGCGAACTGGCCGGGCAGGATGACGAAGTACTTGGAGGGGTCCAACGGCCGGCCCTCTCCGACGAAGATCTCCATGGACGCCGAGGTCCCCGACCACATGTGCGGGAACAGCACGGCGTTGTCCTTCGCCTCGTTCAGCGTGCCGCGCGTCTTGTACGCGAGCTTCGCGGCCGGGAGCGTGATGCCGCTCGCCAGCGGGAAGTCGCCGAGGTCGAGGTACTCGTGAGGGCCGTGGTTCGCTTCGGAGTAGTAGCCGCCCATCGTCGGGCTCCCTTCGGACGGTCGCTGCGGTGAGACCGATCCCAGCGTCCCGCCGGGGGAGGTCCGGCCGGAACCGCCGACCCAACGGAATACCGCGCGAGGACGCCGCCACCTGGCGGGTTTCGGACCTGCTCCCCGAGCGGCTGACGTCGCTTGACTGTGCCGCAACGGCAGGGTGTTTCGTCGTGCTCGCGGGCCCTGGCAGCCAGGGCCCAGATCGGAGCACCGGATGACCGGCCTGTCGGATCGCGGGTCCCTGCCTGCGCTGATCGGCGTCGAGGACCTCTTCACCGACCCCGGGTTCGCCGTCCCGTCGATCTCACCGGACGGGACGCGGATCGCCTACCTGGCACCGGCCCACGGGCGGCGCAACGTGTGGGTGCGCGGGATCGACGAGGACCACGCCGACGCGGTGTGCGTCACGCACGACGCGCGCCGCGGCATCACCACCTACTACTGGACCGACGACCCGCGCTGGCTGCTGTACCTGCAGGACACCGACGGCAACGAGGACTGGCACCTGTACCGGGTCGACCTCGACGCGCCCGGCGAGCCCGCGGTCGACCTGACCCCCATGGACCCGGGGTCGCGGGTGGTCGGCGCCGAGCCGCTGGCGTCGCACCCCGGCAGCATGCTGGTGTGGATGAACCGGCGGCCGATGTTCATCGACACGTTCCGGATCGACGTCGCCACCGGCGCGACGACGCTGCACCTGGAGCAGGCCGCCCCGGGCGACACCGTCCTGCTCGACCGGGACGGCGAGCCGGCGTTCATGACCGCACTGGCCGGGGACGGCACCGTCGAGATCGCCGCTCGACCCCGGCACCCGGGAGCGGCGGGTCCTGCGCCGCATGGGCGGCGCGGAGCACCCGGTGGGCGTCCAGCCCCAGATGGTCACCCCGGACGGGAAGGGCCTGCTCGTCGGCTCCTACCAGACTCCGACGACCTGCGGCTGGTCCACGTCGACCGGGAGACGGGCGAGGAGACCGTCGTCGCCGCCGTCGCCGGGCACGATCTCGACATCCTCGGCACGATGATGCCCGGCGTGCTGCCGCCGACGGTGTTCACCAGCCGGCGCACCGGCGAGGTGCTCGCCGCCCGCTTCGTCGCCGACCGCCCGCACATCGAGGTGCTCGACCCGCACTTCGCCGAGGTCTACGCGCAGCTGCAGAAGCTCTCCGACGGCGTGCTCGGCACCCTGTCCTCCGACGAGTCCGAGCAGCGCTGGGTCGCGACGTTCGTCCACGACCGCGACCCCGCGGTCACCTGGTTCTACGACCACGCGACCGGCGCGAGCCGGCTGCTGTTCCGCGCCTACCCGCACCTCGACCCCGCCGCCATGGCGCCGATGACACCCGTGCGGTTCCCGGCCCGCGACGGGCTGGAGCTGCACGCCTTCCTCACCCTCCCGGTCGGGCGGGAGCCGCGGGGCCTGCCGCTGGTGCTGCTGGTGCACGGCGGACCGTGGTCCCACGACACGTGGGGCTACAACCCGGAGGCGCAGTTCCTGGCCAACCGCGGCCACGCCGTGCTGCAGGTGAACTTCCGCGGCTCGACCGGCTACGGCCGCCGCCACGTCACCGCGGCCATCGGCGAGTTCGCCGGCGCGATGCACGACGACCTCATCGACGCCGCCGACTGGGCGATCGCCCGGGGCTACGCCGACCCGCACCGGATCGGCATCTACGGCGCCTCCTACGGCGGCTACGCCGCACTCGTCGGCGTCACCGTCACGCCCCGCTACTTCGCCGCCGCCGTCGACTACGTCGGCGTGTCCGACCTGGCCAACTTCCTGCGCACCCTGCCCCCGTTCGGCAGGCCCTACTTCGCCAACAACTGGTACCGCTACGTCGGCAACCCCGAGGACCCCGCGCAGGAGGCGGACATGCTGGCCCGCTCGCCCATCACCATGGCCGACCGGATCCGCACCCCGCTGCTGGTCGCGCAGGGCGCCAACGACGTCCGCGTCGTCAAGGCCGAGTCCGACAACATCGTCGCCTCCCTCCGCCGCCGCGGCGTCCCGGTCGAGTACCTGGTCGCCGAGGACGAAGGCCACGGCTTCGACAACCCCGAGAACCGGATCCGGCTCTACCGCGCGATCGAGCGGCACTTCGCCGAACACCTCGGCGGCCGCCGCGACAGCCCGGCGTCCGGGTAGCGTCGGGTGCTCGACCCGTCCGACCGGACCGGTCGGGAGGGGCAGTCGTGGGCTGGAGCACCCGGGAGATCGCCGAGCTCGCCGGCACCACGGTGCGCGCCGTGCGGCACTACCACGACGTCGGCCTGCTCGCCGAGCCCGAACGGCGCGCCAACGGCTACAAGCAGTACACCGTCGCGCACCTGGTCCGCGTCCTGCGGATCAAACGCCTCTCGGACCTCGGGTTCTCGCTGTCGCAGATCGCCGGCATGGGCGACGCCGACGGGCACCCCGAGGAGGCGCTGCGCACGCTGGACGCCGAGCTGGCCGCGACCATCGAACGCCTGCAACGGGTGCGCGCCGAGCTCGGCCTGATCCTGCGGCAGTCCGTGCCGACCGACCTGCCGCCGGAGTTCGGCCCGCCGACCGCGCGGGCGACCTCTCCGACGCCGACCGCTCGTTCGTCGTCGTGATGACCCGGGTGCTCGGGCCACAGGGCCTGCGGGCCTACGCGGACATGCTGCGCGACGTCCCCGGCAACGCCGCGTACGACGCCTTCGACGACCTGCCCGCCGACGCCGACGAGCAGACCCGCCAGGAGCTGGCCGAACGTCTCGGCCCGCACGTGACGGACCTGCTCACCGAGCACCCCCGCATGCAGCACGTGAGCGCCGACGCGCCCGGCGGGGCCCGGTTCGCCGACCGGACGATGGCCCGTGCGCTCCGGGACCTCTACAACCCCGCCCAGATCGACGTCCTCGTCCGCGTGCACCATCTCCTGCCCGAACGGCTCCGCAACGGGCCCTGACCGAGCGGGACCGGGGAGGTCACCTGCCGTCGGGCACCTGGTCCTTGACGTCGTCGTAGCCGGCCGCGGCAGGCGGCCCGGACGGCGCGTAGATCACGCGGATCACCCCGGTCGGGTACACCTCGGTGGCCGTCACCGCCAGGTGGTAGGGCGCGTCGCCCTCGTCGAAGAGCCGGCGCCCCTTGCGCGCCGCGACCGGGTGCACGAGCAGCCGCAGCTCGTCGACGAGGCCCGCGGCGAGCAGCTGCTGCACCACGGAGATCGAGCCCGGGACGAGGACGCC
Organism: Pseudonocardia sp. CNS-139; assembly: GCA_001942415.1. Classification (GTDB taxonomy): domain Bacteria; phylum Actinomycetota; class Actinomycetes; order Mycobacteriales; family Pseudonocardiaceae; genus Pseudonocardia. The sequence continues at coordinate 180,099 of MKJX01000173.1, read as the reverse complement.
CCTGACGTCCGGGTCGGCCTTGAGCGCGGTGACGGCCGCGACGAGGTCGCCGTCGACCAGCTCCGAGTTGCGCCAGGTCAGCTCCAGCGGCTGCCGTGAGACGACCACCTTGCGCACGTCCCCGAGCTGCTTGGCGAACGGTGCGTCCTCGCCGCCCGCGGCCTCGCGGTCCGGCCACGCCCCGCGAAGCTCTCGTAGGTCGAGCGGCCGATGAGCAGCACGTCGGCGGTGTCGTAGTCCTCCCCGACGGCGCGGCCCATGTTCTTGTCGAAGTACGGGAAGTGCCAGTCCGGGTCGATCTCGGCCACGCCGTCGGCCGAGACGAACAGGGTGGAGACGAGCTTCGCCATGACGGTGGTCCCTTCGCATCGGTGGTGTCGGCCGGTAGACCACCACGGCCCCGGAACCTCATCGGTGCCGGGACCGCCGGCTGCCGGAATCCCCACCACCCCACTGTTGTTGACGCATCACGTTCGATGAATACTTGAACCGTCAAGTGACTGCGAGGGGTGCGCCATGGGTGGTCTGGTACTGGGCCTCGACACGTTCGGGGACGTTCCCGAGGACGGGTCCGGCGGGTTCGTCTCGCAGGCGGAGGCGATCCGGCAGGTCGTCGAGGAGGGGGTGCTCGCCGACGAGCTCGGCGTCGACGCCATCACGCTCGGCGAGCACCACAGGTCCGAGTTCGCGATCTCCACCCCCGAAACGGTGCTCGCCGCCATCGCCGCGCGGACGTCGCGCATCACGCTCGGGTCGGGCGTGACGGTGCTCAGCTCGGACGACCCGGTGCGCGTCTTCCAGCGCTTCGCGACGGTGGACGCGATCTCCCGCGGCCGGGCCGAGGTGATCCTCGGGCGCGGCTCGTTCACCGAGTCGTTCCCGCTCTTCGGCTACGACCTGGCCGACTACGAGGTGCTGTTCGAGGAGAAGCTGGACCTGTTCGTCCGGCTGCTCGACGAGAAGCCCGTGACGTGGAGCGGCACGACCCGCGCCGCGCTCGACGCCGCCGAGGTCTACCCGCGGACCGAGTCCGGGCGCCTGACGACGTGGGTCGGCGTGGGCGGCTCGCCGCAGTCGGTGGTGCGCACCGTGCGGCACGGGCTGCCGCTGATGCTCGCGATCATCGGCGGCCCGCCCGAGCGCTTCCTCCCGTACATCGACCTCTACCGCCGGGCGACCGAGCAGCTCGGCACCCCGGCGTGGCCGGTGGGCATGCACTCCCCCGGCTTCGTCGCCGACTCCGACGAGGAGGCGAAGGAGCTGCTCTACCCGCGCTACAAGGTGATCCGCGACCGGATCGGCGCGCTGCGCGGCTGGCCGGCGCTGCGCCGCGAGGAGTTCGACGCCGAGGTCGAGCACGGCTCGATGTACGTCGGCGCGCCGGAGACCGTGGCCCGCAAGATCGCGCGCACCGTCACGAAACTGGGCGTCGGCCGGTTCGACCTGCTCTACACGGCCGGCTCGCTGCCGGCCCCCGCGCGGCTGCGCGCCGTCGAGCTGTACGGCACGCAGGTCGCCCCGATGGTCCGCGAGCTGGTCGCGGCGGGGGTCGCGGCGTGACCACCGTGGGCGTCCTCGGCGCCGGCAGGCTCGGCACCGTGCTCGCCCGGCTCGCCGTCGCCGCCGGGCACCGCGTGCTCGTCACGGGGTCGGGCGACCCGTCGGAGATCGCGCTGCGGCCGCGCAGGCCGACGTGGTGGTGCTCGCGCCGCCGCTCGGCGAGTACCGCACGGTCCCCGCGGACGCGCTGCGCGGCCGGCTCGTCGTCGACGCCATGAACCACTGGTGGGAGGTCGACGGGCACCGCGACGACCTCACCGACCGCACACGTCGTCGAGCGAGACCGTGCAGGCGTTCCTGCCCGGCTCCCGGGTCGTGAAGGCGTTCGACCACGGAGCTGTTCGGCGCGGACGTGGAGGCGGCCGAGGTGCGCGTGATGCTCGACCGCTTCCCCGGGTCGCCGCGGGCGCGGGAGGTCGCGGCGGCGCGGGCCAGCTCCGCGGCCTCCGCGGCCTGGGGGCCGTAACACCGGACGGACCGGGCGCGAGCGTCGGCCTGCAGACGACGCGACAGCGACGCGACCGTGGGGGACCGCACATGGATGTCAAGGTGGGCACGTTCAACGTCCTGAACCTCGCCCGGCCCGGCGAGCGCTACTACGAGGACGAGCTGCCCTACTCGCAGCGGGAGTTCGACCGGAAGGCCGACTGGATCGCGGAGCAGCTGCGCCGCATGGACGCCGACGTGGTCGGCTTCCAGGAGGTCTTCCACGTCGAGGCGCTGCAGGAGGTCTGCAAGCGCTCCGGCCTGTTCGACGGCGGCACGGTCGTCGCACCGGGCGCGGACGGGGTGAGCGGGCCGCGGCTGGGGCTGGCCACCCGGCTGCCGGTGGTCGAGACCGGGCCGCCGGTCGAGGCGTTCCCGCCCGGGCTCGACGTCGCGGCCGAGGGCCTCGCGCTGCCCGTCGGCGCGTTCAGCCGGCCGGTGCTGCGGGCCCGGCTGCGGCTGGACGCCACGCGCGAGGTGACGGTGTTCGTCGTGCACCTCAAGTCGAAGCGCCCGATCGTCGACCCGGACGCGCCCGACCACGACCCGCGCGAGGAGGCGCTGGGCAAGGCGCGTGCCCTGATCCGGCGCGCGTCCGAGGCGGCGGCGCTGCGGTTCCTGGTGCTGGACGAGATCGTCGGCACCACCGCGCCGGCGATCGTGCTGGGCGACCTCAACGACGCGCCCGCGCCGTCACCACCGACATCGTCATGGGCGACGAGCCGTCCCGGTTCTGGCCGCGCCCGGAGCAGAAGCCGGCGTACTGGGACCGGGTGCTCTACTCGGCGCACGAGATCAACGCCCGCCGCGCCGGCCGCGACGTCAGCTACACCCACATCTTCAACGGGCACTACGAGAACCTCGACCACATCCTGGTCAGCCAGGAGTTCTACGACCTCAACCCGGCCCGGATCGGCGAGGTGGCCAACGTCCGGTACTTCAACGACCACCTCTTCGACGGCCGGCTGAGCAACGACGACCGGGACCGGATCGCCTCCGACCACGCCCAGGTCGTCGCGGAGCTCCAGCTGCGCCGCCCGCCCGCCTGAGCCCCGTATCGGGTGGTTTGCGGTCGCCCCCGGCGTCCGGCCCGGCGCCGGGCCGCGCGCCGTTCCTAGGCTCGGTCGACGTCCCGACCCCGGCCAGAACGGACGACCGTGCGCATCGCCCGTCTCGTCACCCTCGCCGCCCTGCTCGCCGTGACGGCCCTGCTCACGGCCCCGGCGACCGCCGCGCCCGGCGGGCTCACCGGCGACCTCGCGGCCCACGACCCCGCGCTGGTGGCCGGTGCGCCGGGGCAGCCGTGGTACGTGTTCGCGACCGGCGAGCCGGGCGTCGGGGGCGGGACCATCCAGATCCGCACCTCGGTGGACGGGCGGACGTGGCGGTTCGCCGGCACGGTGTGGGACGCGATCCCGGAGTGGCTGCGCACCGCGGTGCCGGGCGTCGGCAACCTGTGGGCGCCGGAGCTGCACCGCCACGGCGGGACGTACTACCTCTACTACGCCGCGTCGGTGTTCGGCACGAACACGTCGGTGATCGCGCTGGCCACGAACACCACACTCGACCCGGCCGACCCGCACTACACGTGGGTGGACCGCGGGCCGGTCGTGCGGTCCGGGCCCGCCGACGAGTTCAACGCGATCGACCCGGGCGTCGTCGAGGACGAGCACGGCACGCCGTGGATGGCGTTCGGCTCGTTCTGGAGCGGCATCCGCATGGTGCGGCTGGAGTGGCCGTCGGGGCTGCCCGCCCCGGGCGCCGAGGGCCTGGTCCGGCTGGCCGACCGGCGCGCCGACCCCAACGCCGTCGAGGCGGCGTACGTCGTGCGCCGCGGCGGCTGGTACTACCTGTTCACGTCGTGGGGCCAGTGCTGCAAGGGCCTGGAGAGCGACTACCGGATCGTCGTGGGGCGCTCGGCCGCCGTCACCGGCCCCTACGCCGACCGCGACGGGCGCCGCCTGCTCGACGGCGGCGGCACCACGCTGCTGGCCACCGCGGGCGACCGGGTCGGGCCGGGCGGGCAGTCCGTCTCCGGCCCGACGATCGCCTACCACTACTACGACGCGACGGCCGGCGGCGCGTACCGGATGGCGCTGCGGCGGATCGGCTGGACCGGCGACGGCTGGCCCGTCCTCCGGCCCGACGACCGCGCCGTCGACGACCGCGCGTCACCGGCCGAGCACTAGTGCCCGTCCGGGAGGTTGGGGCGGGAATCGGCGGATCCAGGCGTTCGCCGGCAAGGCGCCGACCGGGCCTCGTACCGGGCGTACTCGGCCCGGTCGGCAACGCTCCACCTGCCCACCCCGCCGGCTCCGCCGGCCAGCCATCCCCCAGCGGCGGGCGGCTGGGCCGTCGAGTTCCGTGCCGAACCTTCCTGGACGGGGCACTAGGGACCCGCCGGCTCCCCCGGCGCGCGGTCGTCGTGCGGGTCGTCCAGCCGGGCGAGCAGGCCCGAGCGCCACCCGAGCCATGCGCCGCAGGCCAGCAGCACGAGCCCGGCCCCGGCCACCGTGACCCGCGGGCCGAACGCGTCGGAGAGCCAGCCCTGCACGAGCGCCCCGAACGGGTACGCGCCGGTGAACGCGACGGTCCGCAGCGCGATCACGCGCCCCCGGAGGTGGTCCGCGACGATCGTCTGGACGGCGGTGTTGACCGTGGAGATCACGGCGAGGAACCCGCCGCCCATCACGACGAGCGCGACGACGCCCACGGCGTAGCCGGGCGAGGTCGCGAAGACCACCAGCGCCACCCCGTAGCAGAGCAGCGACCAGCGCACGACCGCCGCCCGGCTGACGACGCTGTCCCACCCGCTGACCACGGGCGCCGCGAGCACCGCCCCGACGCCGAGCGCGACGTTGAGCAGGCTCAGCCCGATCGGCCCCACCACGAACACCTCGGCGGCGAACACCACCGTGAACTGGAAGATCGGGTTGCCGAGGAACGCGACGAGCACCGCGACGACGACGCCCGCGACGATGCCCGGCTGTCCCCGCACGTACCGCAGCGCGCGGCCGAACTGGCGCAGCACCCCCTTCCCCATCGGCGGCCGGGTCCGCGGCCGGGCCCGCACCAGCAGCAGCGCACCCAGCACGAACACGAACGAGACGGCGTTGAGGAAGAACGCCCACGTCGCGCCGAGGGTGGCGAGCAGGAGCCCGGCGATCGCCGGCCCGACGGCCCGGGCGAGGTGGAACTGCACCGAGTTCAGCGTGACGGCCGAGAGCAGGTCGCGGCGCGGCACCAGGTCGTTGACGAACGACTGCCAGCTCGGCACGTTGAGCCCGTTGAACACGCCCGAGAGCGCCACCAGCGCGAGGATCGCCCCGGGCGAGCGCACCCCGAGCGCCCACCCGAGCCACAGCGCCGCCGTCGCGAGGGCCTGCATCCCCTGCGTGACGAGCAGGACGCGGCGGCGGTCGAAGCGGTCCGCGATCGAGCCGGCGAGCGGCCCGAGCACCATCGCCGGCACGAACTGCGCGAACGTCGCGAGGCCCACCCACAGCGCGCTGGAGGTCAGCTCGTAGAGCACGAACGGGACGGCGAGGTTCTTGACCCAGACGCCCGTGTTGGACGCGAGCGCGCCCCACCAGAAGATCGCGAAGTCGCGGTTGCGGAACGCGCGGACGGCGTGCCGCAGGCCCGTCGGCGGGGCGGCCGCGGCCTCGTCCGGGCCGCCGGGCCGGTGCGTCTCCCGGCTCGTCACGGTTCCGCCGGACGTGCGCGGGTCTCCGGCACGAACCGGGCGAGGAACACCGCCCCGCCGAGGCCGACGACGCCCAGCAGCGCGCTCGCGAAGGCGAGCGACACGAGCCCGGCGGCCGCGGCGACCACGAGCGGCCCGCCGGCCTGCCCGATGTCGCTGACCAGCCGCCACACGCCGAGGAACTCGCGCGGCCGGTCGCGGGCGAGAAGTCGGCGCCCAGGATCATGACGATCCCGGTGCCCATCCCGTTGCCGGCCCCGAGCAGCAGCGCGACGAGCACGTACAGCAGCGGCGTCGTCGCGAACGGGAGCAGCACGAGGCCCGTCGCCAGCATCGCCAGGCAGGGGATCGCGACGATCTTGCGTCCGACCCGGTCGGCGAGCAGCCCCGACGGGTAGAACAGCAGCAGGTCGAGCCCCGCGGACAGGCCGAACACCAGCGCGATCTGCGACGGGGACAGGCCCAGCTGGGTCCCCCACAGCGGGATGATCACCTGCCGGGCGGCGCGCAGCAGGCTCACGCAGCTCGCGGCGGCGCCGGCAGTGGCGAACACCTCGGCGTGCTCGCGCACGATCGTCCGGAACGGGGGCGCGGCGTGCACCTCCGCGCGGCCGTCGGGGATCGCCTCGCGCACGAGCAGCAGCAGCACGCACCCGACCCCCGCGACGACCGCCTGCAGCACGAACGCGGCGTCGAGCCCGCCGACCGCGACGACGCCCGCACCGACGAACGGGCCGAGGAAGTTCCCGCCGCGGTTGACCCCGCCCAGCGTCGAGAGCGCGCGCCCGCGCCGTTCGGGCGGCACCGCGTCGGTGACGAACGACAGGCGGGCGAGCAGCCAGATCGCCCACCCGCAGCCCATCAGGAACACGAACCCGGCGATCGCCACGACCGAGTCGGAGACGATGCAGCCGACCCCGGAGACCACGAGCAGCGCCGTCCCCAGCACGATCGTGCGCCGCTCGCCCCAGCGCCCGACCAGGCGCCCGGCCGGGATGTCGAACACGATCGTGCCGATCCCGCGCATCGCGACGACGATCCCGGCCGCGGCGAGCGAGGCGCCCGCGTCGTGCGCGAGCAGCGGGATCATCGGGATGATCGCGCCCTGGCCGATCGAGAAGAGCAGAGCCGGGAGGTAGACGGGCAGCAGCAGCGCGCGGGGGCTCACCGGGCGACGACCGGCCGCAGGTGCCAGTCGGTCCGCTGCTGGTAGGCGTGGGCTGCGGCGAGCACCGTCGCCTCCGCGAAGGGACGGCCGACGACCTGCAGGGAGACCGGCAGGCCCGCCGCGGAGAACCCGCAGGGCAGCGCGACGGCCGGCAGGCCCGCGAGGTTCCACTGCCCGGTGAAGCTCGGCGCCACGTAGTCGCGGAACATCGGGACGCCGTCGATGCGGCCGGCCGGGCGCGGCGCGGTCGGCGTGACGAGCACGTCCACCTGCGCGAACACGGCCCGCAGCCGCTCGCGGAACCACGTGCGGAAACGCTGGGCCTGCACGTAGTCGGCCGCGGAGAACATCGCGCCGCGTGCGATGTTGGTGCGGGTGTTCCGCCCGTAGTCGAGCCAGCGGGCGGCGAGGTCGGCACGGTGGCGGGCGAGCGCCTCGCGCCGCCGATCACGTTGTTGGCCGACTTCGCCTCCTCGCAGTACGGAACGTCCACGGGCCGGACCCTAGCGCCGGCGGCGGCGAGCACGTCGATCGCCGCGAGCACCCCGGCCCGGACGTCCTCGTCGAGGTCGTCGCGGTCGAAGAAGTAGTCGGTCGGCACGCCGACCCGCAGCCCCTCGACGCCCGCCGCGACCAGCCGCGGGTAGTCCGGCACCGGCTCGTCGGCGGCGTAGGGGTCGTCCGGGTGGTGGCCCGCGATGGCGGCCAACAGGTACGCGCAGTCCAGGGCGCTGCGGGCCATCGGACCGACGGAGTCGAGCGTGTCCGCGAGCGGGACGACCCCGTTCTTGGGGACGCGGCCGAATGTCGTCTTGAGGCCGGTGATGCCGTTCGCGGCGGCGGGCCCGCGGACCGAGCCGCCGGTGTCGGTGCCGAGGCCGCCCAGCGCGAGCCCCGCGGCGATCGCCACCCCCGTGCCGGAGCTCGACCCGGCCGGCGTGTGCTCGACGTTCCACGGGTTGCGCGGGACCAGGAAGCCCTTCTCGACGTCGGGCACACCGGTGGCGAACTCGCTGGTGGTGGACTTGCCGATGATCACCGCGCCGTGCGCGCGCAGCCGGGCGACGGCGGGGGCGTCGACGCCGTCACCCCACGCCGGGTCGAGGACCCGGCTGTTGGCGGTGGTCGGGGCGTCGTGCGTCGCGATGATGTCCTTGATCGCGAGCGGCACGCCCTGCAGCGGGCCGCGGTCGACGCCCGCGGCGAGGTCGGCGTCGGCGGCGGCCGCGGCCGTCAGCGCCGTCTCGGCGCAGACCGTGACATAGGCGCCGAGCCGCTCGTTCGACGCGGCGATCCGGTCGAGCAGCGTGCGGGTCAGCTCCGCGCTGGTCAGGGCGCCGGCGCGCAGCGCGGCGGCCGCCGACTCCACCGTGGCGACGGCGTCGGCCGGGGCCGGACCGGGCGCGTCGTGAGGGCGGTCATCGGGCGTCCCCGGCGGGGAACGCCGCGGAGAACCCGAACGCGGGGCCGAACCCGGTGTCGGCGCCCTCGGTCCAGAGCGGCTGGTACAGCGTGACCGCCTGGGCGCGCAGGGCCGGGTACGCGGCCGCGAACCCGGCCGCCTCGGCGTCGCTGACGGGGAGGCCGGCGGCGGCGAGCAGCACACGCGTGACGGCGGCGGGGTCGGTGGCGGGGTCGGGTGTCGTCACTGTTCTCCTGGGATCGGGTCGCCGGCGGTGGCGGACTCGGGCACGGGGTGGAGGTGGCACGCCACGAGGTGCCCCGGCCTGGTCTCCACGAGCGGGGGCCGGGTGGTCGCGCACACGTCCATGGCGAACGGGCAGCGCGTGCGGAACCGGCAGCCCGAGGGCGGGTCGAGCGGGCTGGGCATCTCGCCGTCGGTGAGCGCCGAGGGCCCGCCGCGCTCGCGCGGGTCGAGCTTCGGGATGGACTCCAGCAGCACCTGCGAGTACGGGTGCAGCGGGGCCCGGTACAGCTCCTCGGCCGAGCACTCCTCGACGACGTGCCCGAGGTACATGACGGCGACGCGGTCGCTCATGTACTCGACGACGTTGAGGTCGTGGCTGATGAACAGGTACGACAGGCCGTACTCGACCTGCAGCTCCAGCAGCAGGTCGAGGATCTGCGCCTGCACCGACTTGTCCAGCGCCGAGACGGACTCGTCGAGCACCACGAGCTTCGGCTTGAGCGCCAGTGCGCGGGCGATGTTCACGCGCTGGCGCTGCCCGCCGGACAGCTGGTGCGGGTAGTGGGAGCGGTAGTTGCCGTGCAGTCCGACGCGTGCGAGCACCTCGTCCACCCGCGCCTCGGTCTCGGCCCGGGAGACGCCCTGCGTGCGCAGCGGGAACGCGATCGCCTCCCCGATGGTGGCCCGCGGGTTGAGCGCCGAGTGCGGGTCCTGGAACACCATCTGCATGTCCCGCAGGTCGCGGCGGGTGCGCCGGCGCCCGGCCCGGTACGTGCGGCCGTCGAAGACGACGTCCCCGCTGTCGCACTGCACCAGCCCGACCACGAGCCGCGCCAGCGTCGACTTGCCGCAGCCGGACTCGCCGACCACACCGAGCGTGTCGCCCCGGCGCAGCGTCAGCGACACCCCGTCGACGGCGGAGACCGCGGCCTTGCGCAGCCCCACGCGGGCCGCGAACTGCTTGCTGACGTCGTTGAGCTGCAGGAGCACCGGCGGCGTCTCGGTGCTGGTGGCCGCGGCGGTCACGTGAGCCTCATGTCCATCGACTCGCGCAGCGCGTCGCTCGCCGTGTTGAACGCGACGGACGTCAGGAAGATCATCAGCCCGGGGAGCATCGTGTTCACCGGCGCCGAGTAGAGCGTGTCGCGCATGCTGTTGAGCATGTAGCCCCACTCGGGCGTCGGCGGCTGCGAGCCCAGACCGAGGAAGCTCAGACCGGCCGCGATCAGCATCGCGACGCCGACCAGCCCGGACGCGTACACCAGGATCTGGTTGAGCACGTTGGGCAGCACCTGGGTGCGCAGCAGGCGCAGCGACCCGGCCCCGGACAGGCGCGCGGCCTCCATGTACTCCTGCACCACCACCTGGCGGGTGGCGGACTCCGCGACACGGGCGATCGGCGGGATGAACACCACCGACACCGCGAGGATCGAGTTGAGCAGGCCGCCGCCGAGCGACGCCCCGATCGCGATCGCGAGCAGGATCGCGGGGAAGGCGTAGAGCATGTCCATGCCGCGCATCAGGACCGTGCCGGACGCCCCGCGCTTGTAGCCCGACCAGGTCCCGATGGCCGTGCCGATGACCGTCGCGATGACGGTCGGGACGAACCCGGCGAGCAGCGAGAGCTGGCCGCCGTAGAGCAGCCGGGTGAGCAGGTCGCGGCCCTGCTCGTCGGTGCCCAGCACGTGGGAGCCGCTGAACGGCGGCATGAGCCGGTCGGTCGCGACGCCGACCAGCGGGTCGTACGGGGCCAGCAGCGGCGCCAGCACCGAGGTCACGACGATCAGGCCGAGGCCCGCGAGGGCGACCACGCCGGCGCGGTTGGTGAAGAACCGCCGGCGCACCTCCCGCCAGTACGGGCGCGGCTCGATCGCGTGGTCGGCCGCCCACCACGCCTCGCGGAGCGACTCCGCGGTCGGCGGTGCGGCGGGGGCGGGGGCCGCGCCGGCCGCCGCGGGGGTGGCGGCCGGCGCGAGTTTCGTGAGTGGCCAGACGGTCACGGGGTGCTCCTGGTGGACAGGGTGCTCCTGGTGGTCGGAGCGGGAGTCGGCTCGGGAGGGGTCACGCCACGGCCCGCCGCAGGCGGGGGTCGATCGTCGCCTGGCCGACGTCGACCAGGAGGTTGATCACCACGAACGACAGCGCGATGACGAGCGTCGCGCCCTGCACGACCAGCAGGTCGCGCGCGGAGATCGCGCTGTAGACGAGGCTCCCGATGCCGGGCCAGCGGAAGATCGTCTCGATGAGCACGGCGCCGCCGAGCAGGTTGCCGATCTGCAGGCCGGAGGTGGTGAGCACCGGCGAGATGGCGCTCTTCCCGACGTGCACCAGCACCCGCCCGCCGGAGAGCCCCTTCGCCCGCAGCGTCTGCACGAAGTCGGCGCCGTAGGTCTCGACGATCTCGCCCCGCGCACCCGGGCCCGTGATCGCGAGCGTCGCGAGCGCGCCCGCGAGGCCGTCGGCCATGACCCAGGGTGGCGCAGGGAAACTCGACGGGGGCCCGTCGTCCCAGCCCCGGGGCCCCGCGGACGGGAGCCAGCCGAGCGTCGCGGAGAAGACGATCAGCATGACGATCGCGAGGAAGAACGACGGCACCGACAGCCCCGTCAGCGAGAAGAACGAGACCACCCGGTCGGCGAGCCGGCCCCTGCGCAGCGCCGCGTAGGTGCCCAGCGCGACCCCGCCGACCAGCCCGAACACCGCCGACGCCGCGGCGAGCAGCGCGGTGTTGAGCCAGGCCTGCGCCAGCAGGTCGGAGACGTCGCGCCGCCGGTAGGGCGACCAGCCGAGGTCGCCCGTGAGCGTGTTGCCCAGCCAGTGCACGTACTGCAGCGGCAGCGGGTCGTCCAGGCCGAGCGACGCCCGCACCGCCGCGATCTCCTCCGGCGAGGCGTCCTCGGAGAGGAACGCCTGCGCCGGGTCGCCCGGCAGCACCGTCATGAGCAGGAAGACGATCACGGTCACGCCGAGCAGGATCGGGACGGCCATCGCGGTCCGGCGCACGATCAGCGAGAACACGGGATCACTCCTCGACCCAGATGTTCTGGAAGTCGACGTACCAGGACTTCGGGTGCACGTAGCCGTGCACGTTCGGGGCGAGCACCCGCAGGTTCTGGTCGTGCATCCAGAAGAGGGCGGCGGCGTCCTCGGTGACCATCCGCTCCACCCGGGAGAGCAGCTGGTTGGACTGGTCCGCGTCGAACGTCGCGGCGGCCTCGGCGTAGGTCCGGTCCACCTCCGGGTTGCAGTAGCCGAAGATGTGCTTGAGGTTGCCGGGCCGGTCGCAGAGCCAGTCACGCCCGAAGTACGTGGGCAGCATCCCGGCGCCGGGCGAGCGCCAGATCAGGTCGTAGTCGGCGTTCTCGGGGTTCTCCAGGCCCTGTGTGGCCATCGTGGAGAACGCACCCCACTCGAACGGGGTGAGGTCGAGCTGCACGCCGACCGCGGCGAAGTCCTGCTGGAGCTTCTCCACCATCGCGTTCGGGTACATGTTGCCCGAGCCGTTGATCGTGTAGGCCAGGTTGAGGGTCAGCGTCCCGGGCGGGAAGCCGGCCTCGGTGAGCAGCTGCTTGGCCTTCTCCGGGTCGTAGGCGTAGCCGACGCCGTCGGCGTAGGTGGCTCGAACTGCGGCACGTACTGGTTGGCCGGCTTGCCGGTGCCGGACAGGATCGCGGCGAGGCCCTCGCGGTCGGCGGCGTAGTTCAGCGCCTGCCGCACGCGGACGTCGGTGAGCGGCGGCCGGAACTGGTTGAACCCGATGAGGATCGCGTGCGGGTAGTCGGTGAGGTTGATCTGGAAACCTGGGCCTCCAGGCTCGGCAGCGAGTCCGGCGCCGGGACCTCGGCCCACTCCACCTCGCCGGCCTGCAGCGACGCCGTGCGCGACGCGGCCTCGGCCTGCGGGTACAGGATGATGCGGTCGAGCTTGGGGCGGCCGCGGTAGTAGTCCGGGTTGGCCTCCAGCTCCATGACCTCGCCGTCGACGTAGCGCACCATCTTGAACGGCCCGGTGCCGCTGGCGTGCGCCGCGTAGTCCTCGTTGCCGTACTGCTGCACCACCGCCGGGCTCGGCAGCATGATCTGCGCGAGGCTCCAGTCCAGCCACGCCGTCGGGGCGGTCGTGGTGATCGCGACGGTGTAGTCGTCGATCTTCTCCCAGCTCTTGAACGACCGGTACTGCTCGGCGTGCTTCGGGGCGTTGAGCTGGTCGTAGTACTCGAAGTCGGGGTTCTTCATCCGGTTGAACTGGAAGATCACCGCGTCCGCGTTGAACGGCGACCCGTCGTGGAAGGTCACGCCGTGGCGCAGCGTGAACGTCCAGGTCAGCTTGTCCTCCGACACCGTCCAGGACTCGGCGAGCCCCGGCTGCGGGGTCGGCATGACCTCCCCCTGCTCGGTGTTGAAGCGGGTCAGCCCGTCGTAGATCGTCATGCCGACGAACCGCAGGCCCTCGCCACCCTCGGTGGGCGGGGTGACCGGCTGCGGGATGTTGGCGGCCGACATGGCGATGCGCAGCGTGCCGCCGGTGCCGTCCTCCGGCGCGGCGCCGCTGCTCCCGCCGCCGCCACAGCCGGCGACGACGAGGCGAGCACGGCGACGATGCAACCCAGCGCCCGCCCCCGCAGGCGTTGCAGCCGCCCGCCGGCGGCTCGGGTCTCAGGTGCGGACACGGGAGTTCTCCCTCGGGGTGGTGGGGGTGGGGTGGTCGGGGCGCAGGCCCGCTTGCGGCACCGGGACGCCGACCAGCTCCTGCGCGTGCAGGCAGCGGCTCCAGGTGCCCGGGCCGGTCGTGACCTGCGGGGGCTGCCGTTCCCAGCACTCGACGGTGGCGACGTCGCAGCGGGGAGCGAAGGCGCAGCCCGGCGGCAGCCGCTGCAGCGACGGCGGCGCGCCGGGGATCGACCGGGGCCGGGTCTGCTGGCCGGGCAGGACGTTGGCCGCCAGCAGGCCCCGGGTGTAGGGGTGGCCGGGCTCGAGGATCACCTTCTCGACCGGCCCGTACTCGACGAGGCGCCCGGCGTACATGACGCCGACGTCGTCCGCGATGGCCGCGGCGACGGCCAGGTCGTGCGTCACGATGAGCACGCCCATCCGGCGCTCGCGCTGGATCTCCCGCACGAGGTCGAGGATCTTGGCCTGCACCGTGACGTCCAGCGCGGTCGTGGGCTCGTCGGCGAGCAGCAGCGCCGGCTCGCACGCCAGCGCCATCGCGATCACCACGCGCTGGCGCATGCCGCCGCTCATCTCGAACGGGTAGGCCTTGAGCCGGCTCGCGGCGGCGGGGATCTGCACCAGCTCCAGCAGCTCCAGCGCGCGCCTGCGGGCCTCGGCCCTGCCGAGCGGCAGGTGCCGGCGCAACGTCTCGACCAGCTGTTCCTCGACGGTGAAGACGGGGTCCAGGGCGGTCATGGGGTCCTGGAAGACCATCGACACCAGCCGCCCGCGGGTGTCCGCGCGGGCCTTCTTCGAGAGCGTGAGCAGGTCGCGCCCGTCGAGCAGGATCTCGCCGGACTCGCGCGCCGTCGGGGGCTGGATGCCCAGGATCGTCCGCAGCAGCGCGCTCTTGCCGCTGCCGGACTCCCCGATGATCGCCATGACCCGGCCGTGGCCGAGTTCGAGCGTCACGTCGTCGACGGCGGGCACGTCTCCGGACCCGGTGCGGAACACGGTGCGGACCCCGCGCAGCTCGAGCAGCGGTTCGGTCACAGGTGCGGGTGGGGAGGCCGCCATCGAGGAGCCCTTCTGTCGGTGTCCGGGGCACTGCGCACCCGGGGCCGAGCCGTGCGGCGCGGCCCCGGGCGGGGTCCGGGTCAGGCGCCGGACGGGGTGGTGAACTCGGCCCAGTCGACGGCCGACTGGTAGGCGTAGCCGGCCCGCAGCAGCAGCGGGTCGTCGTAGAACCGGCCGACGAGCTGCAGCCCGATCGGCATGCCGCCGGACTTGCCGCACGGCACGGTGAGGGCGGGGTGGCCGGTGTAGTTGAACGGGCGGGTGTCGCGGTTGCGGATGCGCACGCCCGGCACCGGGTTCTTCGACGGGTCGATCTCGGCCTCGATCGCGGCCAGGTCGGCCGGCGTCGGCACCCACTTCGGCGCGACGGTCGGGCAGGTGGGCGTGACGAGGATGTCGAACTCGGTGAACGCGGCGTCGACGCGGCGGTCACGACCTGCGCACGTTGTGCGCCTTCGCGTACACGGCGCCGTAGAAGTTGCGCCGGCTGTACTCGGCCGTGAGCAGGCCGAACTTGGTGCGCGGAGGCAGCGCGCCGGTGCCGTTGCGGTTCATCTTGCCGATCGCGGCGACCAGCTTGGTCGGGTAGTACGTGCGGGCGAAGGCACCCATGAACCCGCCGTCGAAGATCGAGCGGCTGCCCTCGGGGCCGATCATCCCGCCGACCCGGCGGGCGACGAGGTGCTCGGGCACCGACACCTTCGAGACGTCCGCGCCGAGCCGGGCGAGCACGTCGACGGCCGCGAGCACGGCCTGCTCGACGTCGGGCTCGGTGAGATCGTCGAACCCCTCCTCCAGCACGCCGATGCGCAGGCCCTCGACGCCGTCGCGCAGCGTGGAGAGCACGTCCATCGTCTCCGGGACGGCCCGGTCCTGGCGGAAGTCGAGCCCGTCGACGCCGGCCACGGCCTGCAGCGCGGCGGCGGTGTCCTCGACCGTGCGGGCCATCGGGCCGGCGTAGTCGATGCTGGGCTCCGAACCGAACCCGACGCCGAAGTGCGACACGAGCCCGAACGTCGGCTTGTGGCCCACCACCCCGCACCACGCCGCCGGGATGCGGACGGAGCCGCCCTGGTCGCCGCCGAAGGAGATGTCGACCTCCCCGGCCGCGAGCGCGCGCCGGACCCGACGAGGAGCCGCCGGTCATGTGCTCGGGGTTGTGCGGGTTGAGCGGGCGGCCGTAGTCGCCGGTGTTGCCGCCGTACGCCTTGCCGCCGGCCAGGCCGTTCATGGTGTTCTTGCCGACGATCGTGGCGCCCGCGGCCAGCACCCGCGCGGCGACGGTGGCGTCGAAGTCGGGGACGAAACCCTCCAGCGCGTACGTGCCGAAGGTGCAGGGGATGCCGGCGACGGCGGTGTGGTCCTTGAAGCTCACGGTCTTGCCCGCGAGCAGGCCCTCGGAAGCGCCCTTGATCTCGCACTTCCACATCCACGCGTTGTAGCGGTCCTCCTCGGCCGAGGGCCGGTAGCCGCGGTCGCGGGGGCCGAAGGCGACCGGCGGGGCGCCCTCGTCGATGCGCTCGTACAGGAACTCGTCGAAGGCGGTGAGCTGCTTGACCAGTTGCTTCTGGAAGAGCTCCGCCTCCTCGGGGCTCAGGGTGAACCCGAGGGCCTTGGCCTTGGCGGTGATGTCGTCGACGTCCGGACGTGCGAACACGGCATTCCTCTCGGATGGTGGTGCCGGAACGGGATCTGCGGGGGGAGGGGACGGGCTCAGCGCTGGGGCGTGACCAGGGCGTCCCAGTCGACGGAGGCCTGGTAGGCCTGCGCGGTGCGCAGGAGCAGCCCGTCGTCGTGGAAGCGGCCGATCAGCTGGAGCCCGATCGGCAGGCCGCCGGACTTGCCGCACGGGATGCTCAGCGCGGGGTGGCCGGTGTAGTTGAACGGCTGGCGGTTGCGGTTGCGGGTCATCGGCTCCAGCGCCACGGCGAGCTGTTCCAGGTACGGCCCGCTCGGTGCCACCCACGGCTTCGCCACCGTCGGCGACGTCGGCATCAGCAGCACGTCGTGCTCGCCGAGCGCCCCGTCGACGGCGGCGATGAACGCCTTCCGCACGTTGTGCGCCTTGGCGTAGACCGCGCCGTGGAAGTTGCTGCGGCTGTACTCCGAGGTCAGCAGCGTCATCTTGGTGCGGGCCGGGAGCGCCCCGGCGCCGTGCCGGTTCATCTTCATGACGGCCGCGACCAGCGACGTCGGGTAGTAGGTGCGGGCGTAGGCGCCCATGAACCCGGCGTCGAACACCGCGCGGGCGCCCTCGGCGGTGAGCGCCGCCGCGGCGCGGCGGACCGTGCGGTGCTCGGGCAGCGAGATCTTCGTGACGACCGCGCCGGCCCGCGCCAGCACGTCGGCGGCCTCCAGCACGGCGTCGCGCACGTCGGGCTCGGTGCCGTCGTCGAAGCCCTCGTCGACCACGGCGACCCGCAGCCCGGCCACCCCGCCGTCGAGCCCGGTGAGCACGTCGAGCGTCTCGGGGACGTCGCGGCCCTGGCGCGGGTCGAGCCCGTCGGGGCCGGCGACGGCCTGCAACGCCGCGGCCGTGTCCCGCACGGTGCGGGCCATCGGGCCGGTGTAGTCGATGCTGGGCTCCGAACCGAACCCGACGCCGAAGTGCGACACCAGCCCGAACGTCGGCTTGAGCCCGACCACCCCGCACCAGGACGCGGGGCTGCGGATCGAGCCGCCCTGGTCGCCGCCGAACGCGATGTCCACCTCGCCCGCCGCGAGCGCGGCGCCGGAGCCGGAGGACGAGCCGCCGGTGAGGTGGCTCGGGCTGTGCGGGTTCTTCGGGCGGCCGTAGTCGCCGGCCATCGAGCCGTTGTAGCCCTTGCCGCCGGCCAGCCCGTCCATCGTGTTCTTGCCGACGATCGTGCCGCCCGCGGCGAGCACCCGCGTCACGGTGGTGGCGTCGAAGTCCGGGACGTAGCCCTCCAGGGCGTAGGTGCCGAAGGTGCAGGGGATGCCGGCGACGGCGGTGTGGTCCTTGTAGCTGACGGTCTTGCCCACGAGCAGGCCGTCGGGTGCGCCCTCGATGCGGCACTTCCACATCCACGCGTTGTAGGGGTCCTCCGCGGCGGAGGGCCGGTAACCGGGAGCGCGCTCGGGGTAGGTGACCGGCGGTGCGCCCTCGTCCATGCGGGCGGAGAGGAACGCGTCGAACTCGGCCAGCTGCGCCACCAGTCGGGTCTGGTAGACCAGCGCCTCGTCGCGTTCCAGCCGGAAGCCGATCGCCTGCGCGGTGGCCATCAGATCCTCGACATCGGGACTTTCGAACATCGCGATCCCCACCTTTCACTGGCTGATGGGGAGAATCGTGCGAAACCGCGATGTCCGACCCGGGTCACGCCCGTGTGTGACGAGTTACGCGAGGTCAGCAGGCCGTCCGCAGGCCGCTCACCTGCGGTTTCGCCGGCACGTTCCGGAGAAATGCGACCCTTCTGCGCGTTTTCCGCCGATTCCGGAAGGCATGCGGGGGCGCGCCCGGACGGGACGCCCGCACGGGGCGGGCCGATCCGTTCCGCGCGCAACACGGGCGAAACGCCCGGAAGGGGAGGTCAGGGGGTGGTGTGCGGGGACGCGGCGACCCACGCGCCGCTGCCCTGCGCGCGCCGGCGCAGCACGGTGCTGAACACGAGCCGGTCGGCCCGGATGCGGCTGAAGCTCAGCTCGACGGGCGTGCCGTCGGTGCCCCGGAAGAGCCGCTCCATCAGCACCAGCGGTGCGCCCGGCGACACGCCGAGCACCCCCGCGGTCGCGGAGTCCGCGACCACCGCCTCGATCTTCAGCTCGGCCGTCTCGATGGGGCAGCCGAGCACCGTCTCGATGATCTCCAGCACGAGGTCGTGGAGCTCCTCGTGGCTGTGCGCGGCCAGCCGCTCCCCCACCGCGCCGAGCATCCAGCCCGACCGCAGTGTCACCGGGCTGCCGTCCAGCAGGTTCAGCCGCTCGTGGTGCACGACGGGCTCGCCCACGGCGATCCCGAGCCGCTCGGCGACGTACGCCGGGGCCGGCACCTGCTCGACCGACACGGTCTCCCGGAACGTCCGCGCGTTGTCGGTGGAGGCGAGCGCGCGTTGAGCGCGTCGATCTCCCGGGCCGAGCGGGCCGGGGTGACGGCGAACGTGCCTGCGCCCTGGAGCCGCTGGACGAGCCCCTCCTCCCGCAGCAGCGCCAGCACGTCCCGCACGACGCCCCGGCTCACCCCGAACATGCGGATGAGCACGTCCTCGCGGGGCAGCGCGCCCCCGGCGTAACGGCCGGCGAGGATCTCGGCCCGCAGGACGTCCCGGACCCGGCGCACGGCGGGCACACGTTGGCGGTGGAGGACCTCGAGCCGGGCTTCACTCTTCATCAGACAAGGAGCCTCCCCCTCGACCCGACGCGTTCCGGTTACCCGGAGGAAAACACGTCGTCGTCATCTGGTTTCCCGCATGGCGGGACCACCACCCCGTCCCCGGACGGACCAACGCCGAACGGACCGGCGAGGGTCACGCGCTGATGACCCGGACCGGCTCGCCGGCCAGGTAGGCGGCGATGTCGGCGACGACGTCGGCGTGGAACCCGGCGTAGTTCCGCTTGGTCACGTAGCCCAGGTGCGGGGTGGCGAGCACGTTCGGCAGCGTGCGGTACGGGTGGTCGGCGGGCAGCGGCTCCACGTCGTAGACGTCGAGGCCGGCGCCCGCGATACGGCCCGCCGCCAGCGCTTCGACCAGCGCGTCCTGGTCGACGATCGGGGCCCGCGAGGTGTTCACGAGGTAGGCGTCCGGGCGCATCACGGCGAGGTCGTCGGCGCCGATCAGGCCGCGGGTGCGGTCGGAGAGCACCAGGTGCACCGTCACGAAGTCGCTCTCGGCGAGCAGGTCCCGCTTGGACGCGGCCAGCCGCGCGCCGCCGGCCGCGGCCTTCTCGGCGGTGAGGTTCTGGCTCCACGCGAGCACGTCCATCCCGAACGCGCGCCCGATCGCGGCGACCTCGCTGCCGATCTTGCCCAGCCCGACGACGCCGAGCGTCGCGCCGGTGAGGTCGGTGCCGACGGTGCGCTGCCACGGGCCCTCGCCGCTGCGCAGCCCGGCGTTCTCGACCGCGACGGCGCGGGCCAGCCCGGTGATGAGCGCCCAGGTCAGCTCGACGGTCGGGCTGACCATCCCGCCGGTGCCGCACACCACCACGCCGCGCTCGGCGGCCGCCGCGACGTCCACCGACGCGTTGCGCATGCCCGTGGTGATCAGCAGCCGCAGGTTCGGCAGCCGCTCCAGCACGGCCCGCGGGAACGGCGTGCGCTCCCGCATGATCACCACGATCTCGTACTTCTCCAGGGCCGCGACCAGCGCGTCCGCGTCGGTGATGTGCTCGCGGAACACGTCGACGTCCACGGCGTCGCGCACCGGCCCCCAGTCCGCGGAGGTCAGGGCCACACCCTGGTAGTCGTCGAGCACGGCGCACGTGTGCGTCACAGGTCCTCCTCGGACGGTCCTACTGGTCGGGGTCGGCCCCGGCGAGCCGCGCGACGGCCTCGCGCAGGCGCGCCAGGTACTCGCCGCGCTGGCGGGCGTAGCGCTCGGCCGGGGCGGAGATGGTGTAGCAGCCGACGAGCACGCCGCCCGCCCAGATCGGCACGGACACGCACGCCACGCCCACCGAGAACTCCTCCACCTCGGCGGCGTAGCCTGCTCGGTCACCCGGGCCAGCTCGGCGGCGAACACCCCGGGGTCGGTGATCGTGTTGTCGGTCATGCGTTCGAGCGGGTGCATGGCGAGGTACCGCTCGCGGTCGCCGGGGTCGGCGAACGCGAGCAGCACCTTCCCGGACGCGCGGGCGTTGGCCGCGCCCCGGTAGCCCGGCCGCAGGTTCGTCACCTGCACCGCGTGCGTGCCCGCGAGGTGCGCGAGCACGACGGGGTTGCCGCTGCGCCAGGCCGACAGGTACGCGCTCTCGCCCGTGACCTCGGTGATCCAGCGCAGCGGCCCGACCAGCTCGGGAGGCGGCACGGTCTGCTGCGCGTACGCGACCGAGAGCACCTCCATGGCCAGCCCGAACCGGTACTGGCGGCGCTCGTCACGGGCGAGCAGCTTGGCGTCCACCAGCGTGTTGAGCAGGTGGTACACCGTCGGGACGGACGTTCCCAGCTCCGCGGCCATCCGGTGGACGGTGCGCTCCTCCTCGGGCAGCCCGGCGATGAGCATGAGCAGCCGGGCCGCCCGGGAGACCGACTGGATGCGGGTGCCCGTCCGCTCGGTCCGCTCCGGCGCCGCGGTCACCGGTCGGGGCTCCGGATCGAGGTGCCGCCGTCCACGGGCAGCAGCACGCCGGTGAGGTACCGGGCCTCGTCGGAGCACAGGTAGAGCGCGGCGTAGCCGACGTCCCAGCCGGTGCCCTCCAGGGCCAGCGGGGACGCCTTGCGGCGCCGCTCGCGCAGCTCCGGGTCCATGCCCTCGGAGGAGACCATCGGGGTGTAGATCGGGCCCGGCGCGATCACGTTGACCCGGATGCCCTGGCCGGCGTGGTCGATGGCCATCGCCCTGGTCAGCGCGATGACCGCGCCCTTGGCGGCCGTGTACGGGGTGAGCCCGCGGGGGCGGGTGGCCGAGATCGACGACAGGTTCACGATCGCCCCGCCGCCGCCCTGCGCCATCACCGGGATCACGGCCCGGCTGGCGTTGACGATCGTCGTGACGTTGACCTGGATCACCCGGTCCCAGAAGGCCGGGTCGACGTCGAGGATCGTGCCGGCGCCCTCGGTGCCCACGTTGTTGTCGAGGATGTCGATGCGCCCCCAGCGGGACACGGCCGCCGCCGCCATCGCGGTGCAGTCGTCCGGCGAGGTCAGGTCGGCCGCGAACGTGGCGGCCTCGCCGCCCTCCTCCGCGATCATGTCGGCGGTCACCTTCGCCGCCGCCTCGTCCCGGTCCACGACCAGCACGCGGGCGCCGTTGCGGGCGAAGAGCACCGCCGCCGCGCGGCCGGTGCCGATGCCGGGGCCGCGCGAGCCGCCGCCGGTCACGATCGCGACCTTGCCCTCCAGCCGCCGCCCGGCGGGCAGCGCCGCCGCCGGGTCCGTCACCGTGGTCTCGGTCACCGGTCTTCTCCTTCCGTTCCCACCACACGGGCCAGCACCGACGCCGGGGCGCCGTCGGCCCCGCGGATCGGCATCGGCACCGCCGTCACCTCGACGCGGTGCCCCACGAGCTGCGCGAGGTTCGCGCCGAGGTGCTCGATGATCAGGATGTCCCGGGGCAGCAGCGTCATGTGCACCGGGAAGGTGTACTCCGGCGTCCGGTGCTTGCCGCCCAGCTCCGGCGTCGGGGTGTCGACGCCGATCATGCGCACGCCGTTGTCCACCACCCAGTCCGCCACGTCCGCGGCGAGGTAGGGGTGGTCGGCGTACCCGGGCGTGCCGAAGAGGTGCCCGTAGCCGAGGTGGAAGAGCACGATGTCGCCCGGGCGCACGTCCGGGTCGAGCGCCTCGACCTCGGCCCGCGTGACCGGCACGACGCCTCGCGGGACACGTCGATCACCACACCGGGGCCGGTGAACATCTCCGGCGGGTACTGGTCGATCGAGCGCCCGTCCGGCAGGAAGTGCAGCGCGGCGTCGACATGGGTCCCGACGTGCGACGACAGCGTCAGGTGGGTGATCCGCACCGACGCCTCGGGCGGCCCCTCGGACAGGTGCTCGGGCTCGAAGCGCACCTCGCTGCGCTCGCTCGCCCGCGGCATCCCCTCGTACAGGGGCTGGTTCAGCCCCACCCAGCCGGCCGGGGCACTCATGAGAGCCCCATCAGGTCGCGGCGGTGCCGCCGAGCATCTCTTCCACCTCGTCCTCGGTGACCTCGCGCCGTGCTCCGCGGCCGTCGTGGGCAGGTCGCGGAACACGTCCACCCAGGTGTCGAGCGGCATCACGTTGGAGATGCCGGGGCAGTCGCTGCCGAACACGACCCGGCCGAGCCCGATGCCGGCCTTGATCTCGCCGATCGCGCGCATGAAGCGGGCCTCGTCCTCGATGATCAGGCCCTGCCAGAGCGACAGCTCCAGGTAGAGGTTCGGCTTCCACCGGCACATGTCCAGCGCCAGCGGGAACCACGCGCGCTGCCCGGCGTGCAGGATCACGAAGTTCGTGTCCGGGAAGTCGGCGGCCGGCTCGTCCAGGTGGATGGGGCTGGCGTAGGTGCTGACCAGCGGCGCGGCCATCGGCCCGGTGTGCACGGCCACCGGCACGCCGCGCTCGCCGGCCAGCGCGTAGAGCGGGCGGCAGACCGGGTCGGCCGGCGAGTAGCCCGAGCACGGGTGCAGCTTGAGCCCGCGGGCGCCGGCGTCGAGCGCGTCGCGGAACATCTCGACGGCGTCCGGGCGGCGCGGGTCGACGCCGAAGAACGCGATGAAGTGGTCGGGGTCCTCGCGGGCGAGGTCGGTCGCGAGCCGGTTCTCCTCGACGATCGTCCGGTCGCCCTCCCCCAGCCGCAGCCCGTAGTCGCCGAGCAGCAGGCACGAGCGGTCGACGCCGGCCTTCTCCATCTCGGTGCGGATCTCCGCGGCCCGCGGGGCGAGGTCCTGGTCCGGGCCTGCGCCGTGGTCGTGGATGCCGGCGACGCCGCTGCGCGCGGCGATCTCCCGGACCGCCGAGTACCGCTCGAAGATGGACCACAGGTGGCGGTGCAGATCGATGATCATCGGTGCGCTCCCTCCGGCGTACGGTCGGCGGCCCAGGCCAGGTGCTCCTGGATGGCCGCGGCGAACTCGGCCGGGCGTTCCAGGAAGGCCATGTGCGGCGCGTCCAGCTCGACGAGCCGCGATCCGGGCACCCGGGCGGCCAGGTCCTGCATGACGGGCAGCGGGCTCGACACGTCGCCGCGCCCGGCCAGGCACGTGGTCGGCACCCGGATCTCGGCGAGCCGGTCGCGCACGTCGTGCGTGCCGATGGCGCGCCAGGTGTCGGCGAGCACGTCGGCGGGGGTCGCGAGCAGCCGCTCGGTGGCATAGGCCAGCGCCGGCGAGTCGGGCTCACCGGTGCGGAACCCCGCCGTGAACCAGCGGGCGAGGGTCTCGTCGAGCATGTCCTCGTTGCCGCGGGTCTCGGTGGCGACGGCGCGGGCCTCCAGCGCCGCCGGCTCCCCGTACGGGGTGGTGCAGGCGAGCACGAGCGACCGCACCCGGTCCGGGTGGTTGATCGCGAGGTGCATCGCGACCATCCCGCCCAGCGACGCCCCGACCACGTCCAGCGGGCCGCTGTGCTGGCCCGCGACCTCGTCGGCCATGTCGGCCACGGTGAGGCCGGGCCGCGCGCGGCGCCGGTCGCCGTGCCCGGGCAGCGTCACGGAGCGGACGGGCGGCAGGTCCAGCCACGCGACGCAGTCCCGGTCCAGCCCCACGGGGTGCAGGAACAGCAGGGTGCTCGCGTCCGACCGGTCGGCCACGTCAGTCCTTCGCCCGCGGCGGCGACACGAACGTGCCGGCGGGCGGCAGCTCGGGCGTGATGTCGCGGTAGATGTTGCGCTTGAAGTTCTTGAAGTTCGGCTCGACGCGCCTGCTCCACTCGCTCGGCGGCTGCATCGCCTTGTACTCCGGCGTCTCCAGCACCTCCGGGTTCTCCAGCTCGTAGAACGCCAGGTACTTCGGGCCGCCCTCGACCGACACGAACCGCCGGGCCGACAGGAACCCGGGGCAGTTCATCCGCTCCGGGAAGTGCTCCTCGTCGTACCAGCGGTTGAAGTCCTCCTCGAACTCCGGGTCGATGTCGATCATCACCAGCAGCAGGCCGGTGCCGCGTTCGCTGCTCTCACCCACGACTGAGTCCTCCCATCCGATACGCCTCCTGGACCAGGTCCATCGCCGCGGCCATGTCGGTGAGCGACGCGAGCGGCGGCTCGCCGGCACGGACCCGGCGCAGGACGTCGCGGACGAACACCGGGTAGTGCCGGACGTTGATCGTGTGCGCGCGCACGTGCTCCTTCACGCCGTCGGGGCCGATGACCTCGACGTCGTCCGGGCCGGTCGCGATCAGGTAGTGGTCCCGCGCCTTCACGCTGAACCGCATGTCGAAGCTCAGGTGCGGCGCGGGCAGCAGGTAGCCGGTCTCGACGTGCAGCGTGCGCCCGCCGCGCCGCGCAGCGTCACCAGCGAGTGGTCCTCGACCGGCAGCCCGTACGCGTGGTTGCTCATGGTCGCGGCGACGACCTCGACGGGGTCGCCGAAGAGCACGCGCGCGAGGTCGAGCATGTGGACGCTCAGGTTGATCGTGCAGCCGCCGCCGGACCGGGCCGGGTCGAGCATCCACGCGCACCCGGCCTCCAGGTAGCGCGTGGGCGGCCCGGCGATCCAGCGGAACGACAGGTAGCTGATCTCGTCGTCGGAGAACCGCTCGCGCATGGCCGCGAGCAGCTCGCTCTGCCGCCACACGAACGGCACCGCGGCGAACGCACCGGCCGCCGCGGCCTTCCCGGCCAGCGCGTGCACCTGCGCGGAGTCGGTGCCGCACGGCTTCTCCATCGCGAACGGGATGCCGCGCTCGATCAGGTGGGCCGCCTCGGCGGGCATGTCCGCGTGCTCGCCCAGGGCCAGCACGAAGTCCGGCCGCACCTGCTCGCACAGCCCCTCGTAGGAGGCCGACCAGGCGCAGCCCAGCTTGGTGCCGAGCTGCTCGGCCACCGCGGCGTCCGGGTCGGCGACGCCGACCACCTCGACGTCGGGCAGCTCCAGGAACGTGGGGAGGAACAGGTCGAGGTGCCAGTGCGACGCCCCGATCACCGCCACCCGCATGGTTGCCGTCATGCGCTTGCCGTCATGTCTCAGACCGCCCTGTTGATGCCGCCGTCGAGGACGACGGTCTGTCCGGTGACGAACCCCGCGCGCGGGGAGCAGAGGAACGCGCAGAGGTCGCCGACGTCCTCCGGGCGACCGACGCGGCCGACCGGGATGTCCTCGGCGAGCCGGCGCAGCTGCTCGTCGAGGCCGACGCCGGCCGCGGCCGCCGCCTTGCCCTGCAGCTCGCGCAGCCGGTCGGTGAGGATCGGGCCCGGTGCGATCGTGTTCACGGTGACGCCGTCGGCCGCGGCGTCGTCGGCGAGCACCTTGGCGAGCACCGTGACCGCCGCCCGGGTGGCCTCCGAGGCGACGAGCCCGCCCGTCGGCTCGCGGGTGCCGTAGCCCGTCAGGAAGACGACCCGCCCGCGCCCGGACGCCCGCAGGTGCGGCAGCGCCGCCCGGGCCAGGCGCACCGCGCTCATGAGCACGCCCTCGTGCGCCGCTGCCCAGTCGGCGTCGGCCAGGTCGGCGAACGTCCCGGCGGGCGGCGGGCCGCAGTTGACGACGAGCACGTCGAGCCCGCCGAGCAGCTCCACCGTGCCGCTGACCAGCGCGGACGTCTCCGTAGCCGACGTGAGGTCGGCCGCGAGGTGACCCGCGGCCCCGGTCTCGGCCGCCGCCGCGGCCAGCCGGTCCCCGCCCCGGGCCGAGACGACCACCCGCTCGCGGCCAGCGCCGCCGCGCACGCGCGCCCGAGCCCGCTGCTCGCGGCGGACACGAGCGCGCGGGCGCCGGCGAGGCCGAGGTCCATCCGGGCGACTCCTTCGTCTCGGGGACGGCACGGGCGGGGTGGGGGTCGGACAGCCGCGGCGACGGTGACGTCGACGTCGTCGCCGCGGCTGGGTCTGTGGCGACTTCCGAGTGGGCTAGCCGGCGAGCGCCCCCGCCGGGAGCAGCGAGCGCAGGACCTCCAGCGACGCGGTGAGGCGCCGGCGCTGGTCGGCGACGTCCGGGTAGTTGTCCAGGCCCTCCACCGAGAGCCGGTAGGGGGCGCTGCGCTCGGTGGCGGCCAGCACCGCCATCGCCGAGCGCAGGTCGGCCACGCCCTCGCCGGGGTAGCACCACTGCACGTCGAACCCGCGGCGGTGGAACCGGTCCTCGACGTAGCGCGACTCGATGCGGAAGTCCTTGGCGTGCCCGGCCGGGGCCAGCGGGGCCAGCTCCTTGATCACCGGGAGCGGGTCCTGCAGCGCCGAGATCGGGTTGATCACGTCGAGGAACACCGCGACCCGGTCGCTGCCGACCGCCCTGATGATCTGCGTGTACTCCTCGGACGTGAAGTCCGAGTGGTTCTCCAGCAGGATCTGCACGTCGCCCGGCACGTCCGTGACGGCCCGGCGCAGCGTGTCGGTGACGTACTGCTGCTCCACCGCGATGCGCTCCGGGTGGGCCAGCAGCTCGTTGCGGTAGAAGCCGGACGAGACGCGGACGAACGGGCTGCCGATCGTCTCGGCCAGCTCCACCCAGCCCTTGATCCGCTCGACCCCCGAGCAGACGTCGTCACCGCCGCCCGCGCGCCCGACGACGTCGCCGGAGAGCGTGATCTCCAGGCCCAGCGCGACGGCCAGCGCGCGCAGCGCCTCCAGGCCGTCCTGGTCCCGGTCCTTCACGTGCACCGCGTTGAACTGGACGAAGGACGCGCCGAGGTCCGCGATCTCCCGCATCGCGTCCTCCAGGGAGATGTCCCCCGTGACGAGGCGGCAGTGGTAGGAGAGCGTGTCGACGCCGAGCACGATGCTCACGGCCTGGTCCTTTCTCAGTCGGTGCTGATCCACTGGTGGACCGCGTCCGCGATCCGGTTGCTGTCGGGGAGCAGGCCGGCCACGAGGCTCGGCGCGGCGGGGACGCGCGTGTCGGGCATGCCCAGGCGCAGCGGCGGGGACTGCAGCGGGACGCCCAGCCCGGCGATCCGGGCGACGATCTCGGCGCCGAAGCCGCCGGTCACGTTGGCCTCGTGCAGCACGGCGAGCCGGCCGGTGCGCCGCACGCTCTCCGCCACCTCGTCGGTCGGGAACGGGTTGAGCCAGGGCAGCTCCAGCACCTCCAGCGAGACGCCGCGCTCGGCCAGCGCCGCGGCCGCCTCCAGGGCGCGGGCGGTGATCGCGCCCCACGTCACGACGGTGGCGTCGGCGCCGGGGCGGCGCACGCGCAGCCCGCCGATCGGCTGCACCGGGCCTCGAGGACAACCTCCTGCTTGCCGGTGTAGAGCGTGCGGTTCTCGATGACGACCACCGGGTCGTCGCTGTGCACGGCCGCGACCAGCAGGTCGTACGCGTCCTGCGCGGTCCAGGGCATCACCACCCGCACGCCCGGCACGTGCAGGAACAGCGCCTCCAGGCTCTGGCTGTGCTGGGCGCACGCGCCGGGCGCGGAGCCCTGCTGCGTGCGGATGACCACCGGCGCGGCGAGCTCGCCGCGGCTCACGTACCGGACGTTCGCGAGCTGGTTGACGATCTGGTCGAACGCGACGAGCGAGAAGTCCACCCACATGATCTCGACGATCGGGCGCATGCCGAGCATGGCGGCGCCGACGGCCGAGCCGAGGATGGCGGACTCGCTGATCGGGGTGTCGAACACGCGGTCGCCGAAGTCGCGGCGCAGGCCGCGGGTCACGCCGAACACGCCGCCGGGCTTGGCGACGTCCTCGCCGTAGAGCACGGTGCCCGGGACGTCGGCGAGGCAGCGGCGCAGCGCGGCGTTGACGGCCTCGGCGTAGGTGAGCTGGCGCACCCGCTGACCGGTCTCCGGGGCGCGGACGGCGGTCTCAGACATACAGGTGCTCCTTCGCCGTGGCGGGGTCGGCCAGCGGGGCGGCCAGCGCGTCCGCGGCCGCCTTCTCCATCTCGGCGCGGGCCTCGCTCTCGGCTCCCGCGATCGTGTCCTCACCGGCGCCCGCGGCGCGCAGCTGCTCGGCCAGCTTCACGGCCGGCTCGTGGCGGCGCGCCTCGTCCAGCTCGCCGGGGCGGCGGTACTGCTCGACGTCGCCGATGTAGTGCCCGACCAGGCGGGCCGTCATGGCCTCGACCAGCGTGGGGCCACCCCCGGCGCGGGCCAGCGCGAACGCGGCGCCGACCCGCTCGCGGACGACCGCGGGGTCGTTGCCGTCGATCCGCTCGCCGGGCATCCCGTAGGCCGCGGCGCGCTTGTACAGCTCCGGGTCGCCGACCATCTCGGCGATCGGGGTCAGCTCGGACCAGGTGTTGTTCTCGCAGACGAACACCACGGGCAGCTTCATCGCCGACGCCATGTTCATGGCCTCGTGCACCGAGCCCTGGTTCATGGCGCCGTCACCGAACACCGTGAACGCCACGCGGTTCGAGCCGTCGAAGCGGCCGGCGAGCGCGGCGCCGACCGCGATCGGGGCGCCCGCGCCGACGATGCTGTTCTCGCCGAAGAACCGGTAGGCGGGGGCCGTCAGGTGCGCGGAGCCGCCGCGGCCGCCGTTGACGCCGGTGGCCCGGCCGAGGATCTCGGCGAACAGGGCCTCCGGCGGCACGCCGCAGGCGATCGCCCACGAGTGGCCGCGGTAGGTGGCGAACACCGCGTCCTGCGGCTGGACCAGGCCGGACACGCCGACCGGGATGGCCTCCTGTCCGATCCCCAGGTGGATCGAGCCGACGGCGTCGCCGGCCAGCCGCAGCTCGCGGACCTTCTCCTCGAACGCCCGCATCCGCCAGACCTGGTGCAGGTCGGCGCGCAGCCGGGTCACGTCCGTCATGTGGTCTCCGTCGTCTCTCTCTGTGCTCGCTCCGGGGCCGGGTCAGCCGCGGGTGAGGCTCTGCCCGCCGTCGACGTTCAGCGCGACGCCCGTGACGAACGCGGCCTCGTCGGAGGCGAGGAACAGCGCGGCGTTGGCGACGTCCCAGCCGGTGCCCATCAGGTTCTTCAGCGGCACGTGCGAGTTGCGCTCGGCGACGACCTGCTCGCGGGTGCGGCCGCCCAGGCCGACCCGGTTCTCGATCGCCATCGGGGTGTCCATCAGGCCGGGCAGGATCGCGTTGGCCCGGATGCCGTACTGGGCGTTGGTGATCGCGATGTGCTCGGTCAGCGTCACCACACCCGCCTTGGACGTGCGGTAGGTGACGTACGGGTAGTTGATGTGCGCGGCGATCGACGAGATGTTGATGATCACGCCGCCGCCCTGCTCGCGCATCGTGGGGATGGCGTGCTTGCTGGTCAGCACCATGCTCTGCAGGTTGATGGCCGTGATGCGGGCGAACGCGTCCGCCTCGATCTCGGTGATCGGGGCGTCGCCGCCCGCGATGCTCACGCCCACGTTGTTGTGCAGGATGTCGATCCGCCCGAAGTGCTCCAGGCAGGTCGCGGTCATCGCCCTGATGTCGTCCTCGCTGACGACGTCGGTGCGCACCGCCACCGCCTCGCCGCCCTCGTCCACGATCTGCTTGGCGGTCTCCTCGGCGGAGGCGAGGTCCCGGTCCGCCGCGACCACCTTCGCGCCTCGCGGGCGTACAGCAGGGCGGCGGCCCGCCCGTTGCCGACGGTCTGCCCCGGCGTCTGGCCGGCTCCGACCACGATCGCGACCTTCCCGGCCACGCGCTGCCCCATCGTCGTCGACCCCTTCGTCGCCTGTCCGCGTTCATATAGTGAACTCTTGCCTCAAATCGTGAACGACGGTAGGCATGCCGCGGGAGGACGTCAAGGACTCCCCTCAGACATCAGACCTCATCGACGAGAGACGGAGCTCCCCCGCATGGCGCTCGTGCCCTACCTGACCGAGGCGGACCTCTCCGAGGCCGACCGGGACCTGCTCGCCCGGCCGATCAACCTCTTCCGCGCGCTGGTCAACTCCCCCGCTGCCGCGCGCCAGCACCACGGCTTCGGCGAGTGGATCCGGTACGGGTGCGAGCTGGACCCGCGGCTGCGTGAGCTGGCGATCCTGCAGGTCGGCTACCTCACGTCGAGCCCGTACGAGTGGAGCCACCACGTCAAGATCGGCTACGACTTCGGCGTCTCCGACGCGGACATCGAGGCGCTGATCGCGGCCACCGAGGGCGGGGAGCACGGGCTCGGCGAGCTGGAGACGGCCGTGCTCACCGCCACCCGCCAGATCACCACCGACATGAAGATGTCCGAGGACCTCTGGGCGTACCTGGAGAAGGAGCTCGGCCGCTCCCGCGTGGTCGACCTCGTCATCGTCGTCGCGTTCTACAGCGCGGTGGTGCGCATCCTCGGCACGCTGCAGATCGACGTGGAGCCGGACTACCAGCAGTACCTGGACAGGTTCCCGCTGCGCGGCTGACCGCCCGGCGGATCGGCACCGCGTCGATCACGCCAGCGACCCGGCCGGGATCGCGTGCCCGTAGGCGTACGCGATCCCGGCGCGCCGGTCGCGGGCACATCCCGGACGGCCGCCGCCCGCCGAGGCCCACGCGCGGGTGCACGAGCGGTGAACGGGCCCTCTCCGCGACCTTGCCCGGACGGACCAACGGCCTTCACCCAGGGTGATTCGCGCCTCTCCGGCGCACCGGTCGTCGCCGAACGTCACGTTGCGACGACAGAGTGTCGAGACTAGGCCGTTCGCCATGATCCGCACCGACGGACGGCGGACTTGGCGTACCAACTCAGCGGTGGACGGTACCGCTCGCACGCCGGACGGCTGTCGGGGCTGTTCAGGTGATCCGCGACGAGCGGGCGAACAACCTCTGGCACGTCGTACTGAACTGCGAGTACGAAACGAGCTCTACCAGCAGTGACGCCGATCCGACGTTGCGTGACCAGAGCTGCCGCCCGCAGAGCACGACCCTTCCGGAAGGCCCGACCGTGAAAGCGCCCGCCCGCCCGCACACCCGTCGCACCCGGACCTCCTCGACCACGGTCACCGTCGCCGAGCTGCTCGCCCGTCAAGCCGGCCTCCCCGTCCCGCCGCCCCCCGTCCCGGTCGAGCCGTCGCGGGCGATCTCCGTCGCGGCCCTGCTGCGCCGCGAGGGCTGCGGCCCGCACAGCCTCGACCGGCCGCTGCTGCCGCGCGGCCACTCCCGCCCCGAGCCCGTCCGCAAACGCCGCCGCGTCCGCAAGGCGACGACGACGGCCGGGGTCTTCCTGGCGGCCAGCGCGGTCATCGGCAGCGCGCTGGTGGACCACGCCGTGCGGGAGCGGGCGGTCCCGGAGGCGTCCTCCGACGTCGTGGTCCCGAACGAGGCGCCCGGCAGCGGGGCGCTGCGGTCCGCCGAGGCGGCCGGCCCGGCGGGCGGGCCCGTCGACGGCTACACGCTCGCCACGGTCGCGCTGTTCCTCGCCGAGGCCGTGCCGCTCTCGACCACCGGCGCGCTGGAGAACACCGGCCCGTTCGCGGAGCCGCCGCCCGTCGAACGGGTCACGCTCGGCGTACGGCCGCAGGTCCGGACGGGCGGGTTCCTGCTCGGCGAGCCGGCGGAGCCGGCACCCCGCAGCGGCGGGCAGGCCGCTCCGGTCAGCGCGTCGCCCCCGTTCGCGCAGCCCGCCGCGCCGGAGCCGGCCCCGGTCTTCGCGTTCGCCGGCCCGCGGGGGCCGTCGCCGGCCCGCCCGCGCCGCCGAACGGCGGCCGCGCGTCCACCCCGCCGCCGGCGCTGGCGCTGCCGGAGGTCGAGACGCCCGAGGTCCGCGTGCCGTCACCTCGGGCGGACGTCCCGGTCGTCGGCCCGGTGCGCACGCCCGAGGTGACGGTGTCGCCGGCGCGCATCGCGCCGCCCGCCGTGACGGTGACGGCGGACGACACCGAGATCGCGGTCGACACGTCCGCCGCCGAGGTCGAGACGCCGGACGTCATGCTCTCGGCGGCGCAGGCCGGGCCGGTCGCGCTGTCGGAGACCGCGGTGACCGTGCCGGACGCCGGCTGTCCGAGGCCCGGGTCGCGCTCGCCGCGGACGCCCCGCCCGAGGTGGCGCTGCCGTCGGTCGCGGTGTCGCGCACCGAGCTGACCACGCCCGATCTCGAGCTGGGCGGCTCCGAGATCTCGCTGCCGGACGTCGAGCTGCCGTCCCTCGAGGTGCCGAGCCTGCGCCCTCGGCGGGGACGGCTCCGGGCGACCTCCCCGCGACCGAGGGCCCACGGGGGTGGGCGGCCTTCGTCGGGGAGACCGGTGCAGGAGGTGGCCGACGACCGCGGCGAGACCGGGAGAGGTCGGCGAGACGGTCGGTGAGGTGGGCGACACCGTCGGCGACGTCGTGCGCGCCGTCGCCCGGCCCGTCCGCTCGATCGGCGAGGCCGCCGCCCAGGCCATCGACGAGGAGACGCGGCGCGGATCGGCGCGGGACGAGCGCGACTCGTCGGACGAGGACTCGGGGCAGGAGAACTCCGAGAAGGCGTCGTCGGACGAGAGCTCCGACGAGCCCGACGAGCCCCGGGAGTCCGCGGACGACGAACGCGGCTCGGACCGTCCGTCGCTGCTCGGGCAGCTCCTCGGCGGCGACCGGGAGGACGGAGAAGACTGAGCGTCAGGGCACGACGGTGACCGGCCAGCGCCCGGCGCGGACCGCGCGCACCCCGACCGACCCGAAGAGCCGGTGGGCGGCCTGGGTGCTGGCGCCGACGAGGATCGCGTCGGCCCGCACCTCCTCGGCCACCGTCGCCAGCGCGAGCACCGGGTCGGCCGCGGCGACGACCAGCTCCGTCGGCACGCCGTGCTCGGCGCCGAGCGCCTCGACGGTGGTGCGCAGCTCGGTGCGCAGCTCCTCGGCGGACGTGTCGAGCACGGGGAGCGCGAGCGCGCCGGTGCCGGCGAACGCACCGCCGGGCAGGTTCTCCGCGTAGACGGCCACGACACGCGAGCCCTGCCGGCGGGCCAGCCCGACCGCGTAGTGGAACGCCCGCCAGCCCGTGTCCGAGCCGTCGACCCCGACCACCAGCGCCGAGGGCCCGTCGTCCCCGATCTCGAACGCCGCCATCGCCCGTTCCTCCCACCCGCCGAACCCGCCACCATTTTACATAGCTTAGCTAATCAGTCCCGGTGGGTGACTGCGCGCTAGCATGCATGCATGCAGGTGACCTGGCGGGCATCCGACGAGCTGGTCGACCGCGTGCGCGCGGCCGCCGCCGCACAGGGTCGCAGCCTCAACGAGTACCTCACCAGGCTGGCCGAGGCCGCCACCGACCCGGACCTGGCCGACGACGAGGCCACCCGGATCCGGGAGCGGCTGGCCCGCGCCGGCCTGCTCGTCCCGCCGGGCCCCCGCGCCCGCGCCCCGACCCGGACGCCGTGGCCGCGGCCCGGGCCGCGGCGGCCGCGGCACGCCGCTCTCGGACCTCGTCGGCGACGGACGCAGGTGACGGCGGCGACGGCAACCGGCCCCTGCTTCGCCGACTCGTCGGCGCTGGTCAAGCACTACGCCGACGAACCCGGCCACGCGGAGGTCCGCCGGCTGCACGGTTGTCGTGGCACAGATCGCGCGGGTGGAGGTGCCAGCGGCGCTGTGGCGCAAGCAGCGGAGGGGCGAGCTCGGCGCCGCGGCCGCCGCCGTGCTCGTGGCGCAGTTCGAGGCCGACTGGTTCGGCACCCACGAGGAACCGCGCCGCTTCGAGCCGGTCCGGATGACCGCGCAGATCCTCGAGGACGCCGCCCAGCTCGCCGCGGTGCACGGCCTCCGCGCCTGCGACGCCGTGCAGCTCGCGAGCGCCAAGGCGGTCCGCGCGGCCGACCCGGGGATCGGCCGCTTCGCCGCGTTCGACCGCACGCTGCGCGACGCGGCCGCCACCGAGGGGTTCCTGCTGGTCGGCACCTGATCCGCACCCACCCCGTCACCCGATCGAACATGCGTTCTACGATCGACGCCGTGAGCGATCCCGACCCCGCCGTGACCACCGACGAGCCCACCGACGAGCCCGCACCGCGCCGCCGCGGCCGTCCGAAGGGCTCGGGCGCCCGCACCACCCGCACGATCGAGCTGACGCTCACGGTCACCGGCACCGCCGACGGCGACTGGCAGGCCGAGCTCAAGCAGGGCACCACGTGGCTGAGCCGCGGCCTGCCCGTCACGGCCGCCGCGGTGTCCCGGGCCGCGCAGGCCCTGCACGCCGAGCTGGCCGACCCGATCGACGCGGTGATCGAGGCGGCCCGGGAGCAGCGCGCGGCCCGCGTCGCCGCGCTGGAGGCCGAGCTGGCGCAGGCCAGGAAGGCGCTGGCCGAGATCGACGCGTGACCCGCGCGGGTTAACCCGTCGACGCGCCCGAGCGGCGCGCGTCACACTGCCTCACCGTGCTGCAGAACGACGTGACCGACACCGCCGTGACCCTGCGCCGGGCCACGGCCGCCGACCTGCCAGCGATCGCGCTCGCCGACGGGCGCGCGTTCGGCGTCCACTACACCGACACCGACCTCGACGACATCCGGGCGCTCTTCGAGCCGGACCGGTACGTCCTGGCCGAGGACCCGGACCACGGCATCGTCGGCATCACCGGCGACTTCCCGTTCGACGTCACGCTGCCCGGCGGCGCCGCGGTGCCGGCGGCGGGCGTCACATGGGTGTCGGTCGCCGTGACGCACCGCCGCCGCGGCATCCTGCGGGCCCTCATGGCCGAGCAGCTGCGCGCGTTCGCGGGCGCCGGCCTGCCCGTCGCGCTGCTGACGGCCAGCGAGGGCGCCATCTACGGGCGCTTCGGCTACGGGGTGGCCACCGAGCGGCGCGACGTCGAGATCACCCGGCGCCGCGCGGCGCTGCGGCCGGACGCGCCCGACCCCGGCGGCGTGCGCCAGGCCACCACCGCCGAGGTGCGCGCCGTCGGGCCGGAGCTGCACGAGCGCTGGGCGGCCCGCACGCCGGGCGCGCTCTCGCGCAGCGACGCGTGGTGGGACTCGATCCTCTCCGACCGGGAGCACCGCCGCGGCGGCGCGTCGGCGCTCTTCCACCTCGTGCACGCCGACGGCTACGTCTCCTACCGGATCGACCGCTCCACCCAGACCTGCCGCATCGCCGAGCTGGTCACGGCCACCGACGAGGCGTACGCCGCGCTGTGGCGCACGCTGCTGGCGCTCGACCTCTCCGAGACCGTCTCCTGGTGGAACGCCGCCGTCGACGAGCCCGTGCAGCACCTGCTCGCCGACCCGCGGCAACTGCGCACCCTCGGCCTCTTCGACGGCATGTGGGCGCGGGTCCTCGACGTGCCCGCCGTGCTCGCGGCCCGCCGCTACGCCGCCGAGCTGGACGTCGTCCTCGACGTGCACGACCCGTTCCTCGACCTCGGCGGCCGGTTCCGGCTCACCGGCGGCCCGGACGGCGCCGCCTGCACGCCCGTCACCGGTGGCGAACCGGCCGTCGCGCTCGGGATCGCGCAGCTCGGCGCGCTCGTGTTCGGCGGCGGCCGGGCGGGGTCGTTCGCCCGCGCCGGCCTGGTCCGGGCGGCCGACCCGGACGTCCTGCGCCGGTTCGACGCGGCGTTCCGTACCGAGCGCAGCCCGGTGCACGGCACCGAGTTCTGACCACCGTCCCGATCACCTGGTGATCACGTGACGAGCCGTACGCCCTGCTTCCTGTAAGACTCGGAGGGTGAACGACGTCCTCCTCAGCCTCGGCCTCGTCCTGCTCTTCGTGCTCATCGGTGGGGTGTTCGCGGCGTCGGAGCTGGCGCTGGTGTCGTTGCGGGAGGCGCAGGTCCGGCGGATGGCCGAGACCGACCGGCGCGGCGAGCGCGTCGCGCGCCTGCGGTCGGACTCCAACCGCTTCCTGTCCGCCGTGCAGGTCGGCGTCACGCTGTCGGGCTTCTTCTCGGCGCCTACGGCGGGTCCACGCTGTCCGAGCCGCTCGGGTCCGTGCTCACGGCGTGGGGGCTGCCGCCGGGCGTCGCGGGCACGCTCGCGTTCGTCCTCGTCACGGTGGCGATCTCCTACCTGTCGCTCGTGCTCGGCGAGCTGGTCCCGAAGCGGCTCGCGCTGCAGCGCCCGGAGGCGGTCGCGCGGGCCGTCGCGCCGATGCTGGACCGCGTCGCCCGGCTCAGCCGGCCGCTGATCTGGCTGCTCGGCGCCTCGACGAACGCCGTCGTCCGGCTGCTGGGGCTGGACCCGCGGGCCGGCGACGACGACGTCAGCCCCGACGAGCTGCGCGACATGGTCCGCAGTCACAGCGGGCTCGACGCCGAGCAGCGCCGGGTGCTCGGCGACGTCTTCGGGGCGGCCGGCCGGACGGTCGGCAGCGCGATGGTGCCGCGCACGGAGGTCGAGTTCGTCGAGGCCGCCACCACGGTCGGCGACGCGGCCCGGGACGTGCTGGGCCGCTCGCACTCCCGCTACCCGGTGACCGGCACGGACGTCGACGACGTCGTGGGCGTCGTGCACGTCCGGGACCTGCTGACCGCGCTCCTCACCGACCCGAGCAGCGAGCACCGCCCGGTGCGCGAGGTTGCCCGCCCGGTGCCGATGCTGCCGACCGGCAAGCCGCTGCTGGACGCGCTCACCGAGATGCGCGAGCAGCGCGCCCACCTGGCCGTGGTCGTCGACGAGTACGGCGGCACCGACGGGATCGTCACGCTGGAGGACATCCTCGAGGAGCTGGTCGGCGACATCGAGGACGAGTACGACCTGGAGCCCCGCGACACCGGCGACGACGCCGAGCTGGACGGGCTGCTGCACCGCGAGGAGCTGGCCGCGCGGTCCGGGATCGAGCTGCCCGACGGCCCGTACGAGACGCTGGCCGGGTTCGTCCAGACGCGGCTGGGCCGGATCCCGCAGCGCGGCGACGCCGTGCGGTTCGGGGACCACCGGTTCACCGTGACGGAGATGGACGGGATGCGCGTCGCGCGGGTCCGCGTGGACGAGGCCGCCCCGCGCGCCTGAGTACCTGAGTGCCTGAGTGCGGCTCAGAGGAGCACGAACAGGACGACCACCACGCCGGTCAGCACGGCGGCCAGCAGGACCGACCCGAAGCAGCCCAGCTGCCGGGCGGACAGCGCGATCATCGGGGCACCGTACCCGCGACAAAGCCGCCCTGCCGATACCACGGCCCGGCGCCATCGGCCGGCGGCACCGGTGATCTGTGGACGCCCGGCCGCGAGGTGGACAACTCGCCGGAGCCGGGCCTGCGACCCCCGGAAACGTCGCCCTGACCTGGCAGAATAGTTCTCGGGGGGGCACCCCCAGAAGCAAGGAGAGCCGTCGGCGGAGCCGGCGGGGCGGCGGGGTGGCGGCCGCGGGCACGCCCGGATGGCGGCCCCGCAACCGACCGGATGGCAGGGTGGCGGTCGTGGACAGCATGAGCACCGGGGTCGCCGTCGTCACCGGCGCGGCCCGCGGCTTCGGCCGCGAGATCGCCCGCCGCCTCGTCGCCCGCGGCCACCGCGTGGTCGTCACCGACGTCGACGCCGCCGCCGTCACGGTCGCCGCCGAGGAGCTGGGCGCCACCGCGATCGTCGCGGACGCGCGGCTCGCCACCGAGCACCGCCGGGTCGCCGCGGCCGCGGCCGAGCTCGGGCCCGTCACGGTGTGGGTGAACAACGCCGGCGTGCTGCGGGCCGGGCGGGCGTGGGAGCAGCCCGAGGCGGACGCGCGCTGATGGTGGAGGTCAACCTGCTCGGGGTGGTGCACGGTTCCCGCGCGGCGGTGGACGTGATGGGCCGGCGCGGCGGGCACGTGCTCAACATCGCGTCGATGTCGGCGCACGGGCCGGTGCCCGGGCTCGCCGTCTACGCGGCGACGAAGGCCGCGGTGCTGGCCTTCACGACGAGCCTGCAGGGCGAGCTGGACCTCGCCCGGCTGCCGATCCGCGCGCACGCGCTGTGCCCGGACGCGCCGACACCGCGCTGGTCCGCGACGAGCAGCACAACCCGGGCACGGCGATGCTGTTCACGCAGCCGTTCGGGCTGCTCACCCCGGACCGGGTCGCCGACGCCGCGGTCGCGATGCTCGCCGGGCGGCAGGTCGTGCGGTCGCTGCCGGCCGGCCGGGCGGCGCTGATGCGCACCGGCGCCGCGCTGCCACGGGTCGCGCTGCCGGTGCTCGGGCTCCTGCGGGCGTGGGGCGACCGGCGGCGCGCCGCGGCCACGCGGGCCCGCACGTGACCCCGCGCTCCCGCCGCCACGACCACGACGCCGGCGGCGACCCCGAGCTGCTCGCCGCCAAGGCGGCCCTGCGCGACGAGGTCTGGACGGCGCTCGTCGACGCCCGGGTGGCCCGGTTCCCGGGCGCGCGCAACCGCATCTCCAACTTCACCGGCGCCGAGGCCGCCGCCGAGCTGCTGCGGGCCACGGACGCCTGGCAGGGCGCCCGGACCGTCAAGGCCAACCCGGACTCGGCGCAGCTCCCGGTGCGTCAGCGCGCGCTGGCGGACGGCAAGACCGTCTTCATGGCCGTGCCGCGGCTGGCCGAGCCGGAGCCGTTCTTCCTGCTCGACCCGGCGCACCTGGCCGACCCGCCGCGCAAGGCGGCGTCGATCGCGGGCGCCACCCGCTCGGCCCGCCGCGTCGCCGTCGCCGACCTGACGCCCGTGGACCTCGTGGTGAGCGGGTGCGTCGCGGTCGGCGAGGACGGCGCCCGGCTGGGCAAGGGCGGCGGGTTCGCCGACCTGGAGTTCGCGCTGGCGAGCGCGGCCGGGCTCATCGGGCCGGGCACGCTCGTCGTCACGACGGTGCACGAGCTGCAGGTCCGCCCGGCCGGCGACGTCCCCACGGCCGGGCACGACGCCCCGGTCGACCTCGTGGTCACCCCGGAGCGCGTGATCGACTGCCGGGCCCGGCGCGGTCCCCGCCCGGACGGCGGCATCCGCTGGAGCGAGCTGACGCCCGAGAAGATCGACGCGATCCCGCTGCTGCGGGCGCTCGCGGCCGCTACCGGCTGAGCACCGCGGACGGCCGCCTGCGCACGGTCCACGGGCTCCTCGACCGGGTCCCGCCGCAGCCTGAGGCGAGCGGCTGCACCGAACGGAGCAGCACTGCCCGATTCCTGATGGGCCGAATGGGGAGTAGCCGTCCTCACCCAGCGTCAGGTTAGCTACCCCGCGTCACAACGGCGCTGACGGCGGGAGGGCGCGTGACCGGTCGGCACCGCCGCGGGGGCCGCGGAGGCCGCTGGGCGCTCGTCCTGCTCGCGCTCGTGCTGCTGGCGGGCGCCGGCGCGGGCGGCTACCTCGGGTACCGGACGCTCACCGCGTGCGAGCCGGTGGACGTGCTGGTCGCGGCCGACCCGGCCGTCGTCGCGCCGGTGCGGCAGGCGCTGGCCCAGCAGCCGGAGGGCGCCACCGGCTGCGCCCGCTACCAGGTCGTCGACGCCCCGCCGACGCTCGCCGCGGACGTCCGGGACCGGGCCGCGGGCCTGCCCGCCGTCTGGATCCCGGACTCGACGCTCGCGCTCGGCGCGCTCGACACCGCGTCCGGGGCGCTCGTCGACCAGCGGCCGTCGCTGGCGTCGACGCCGGTGGTGCTCGCCGTCCCGCAGGCCGACGCGGCCCGCTACGGCGACCCGGCCCAGCCGGTCGCCTGGACCACGCTGCTGGCCCATCCACAGCCGCCCGCCCTGCCCGACCCGGCCACCGACCGGGCCGGGCTGGCGGCGCTCTCGGCCCTGCACACCGCGATCGGCGACGACGCCGGCCGGCCGCGCCCGGAGTTCGTCGCCGCGGTGCTGGCGCTGTCCCGCACGGCCCTCGCCTCGACGGCCGACGGGTACGCCGCGGTGGCCCGCGAGGGGGCCGGGGCGCGGGCGTTCGTGGCGTCCGAGCAGTCCGCCGTGCGGCACAACGCGGACGCCGCGGGGGCACCGGTCACGGTCGTCGCCCTGCAGGACGCGACCGCCGCGCTGGACTTCCCCTTCGTCCGCGTGCACGCCGGACCCGTCAGCGAGCCCGCGGGCGTCGCGCCGGCCGTCGACGCGCTGGAGGCGCTGCTGCGCGGGCCCGTCGGCCGGACGGCGTTCGGCGCGGCGGGGCTGCGCGCGCCCGACGGCGCCCGGCTGCCCGGACCGCCCGCGTCCGAGGGCGGCTGGCTGGGCGAGCAGGTGCCGCCGGCCGCGCCGCCGCCGCGCCCGTTCGCGTCGACACGCTGCGCGTCTGGAGCTCGCTCACACTGCAGAGCCGGATGCTCGCGGTGATCGACGTGTCCGGCTCGATGGCGGCGCAGGTGGGCGACAGCGACCGGATCGGGCTGGCCGCGGACGCCGCGCAGGCCGGGCTGGCGCTCTTCCCGGACACCTCGTCGGTGGGGCTGTGGGCGTTCTCCTCCCGCCCCGCGCCGGACACGGCGTGGCAGGAGCTCGTGCCGGTGGGGCCGCTCACCGAGCCCGCGCTGGGGGCCGCGTCCCGCCGGGAGGCGCTCATCGCGCAGGTCGGCACGCTGCGCGACCGGCTGGGCGGCGAGACCGCGCTCTACGACACGACGATCGCGGCGACGCGGGCCGTGCGGGCCGGGTTCGAGCCGAGCGCGTCCAACAGCGTCGTGCTGATCACCGACGGGCGCAACGAGGTGAGCGGCGGCACCGACCTGGAGACCGCCGTGCAGACCCTGCGCGCCGAGGCCGACCCGACGCGTCCGGTGCCGCTCATCGCGATCGGCCTCGGCCCGGACGCCGACGTCGAGGCGCTGGGCCGGCTCGCCGAGGCGACCGGCGGGCAGTCGTACCACGCGCTGGAGCCGCAGGACGTCCGTGGTGTGTTCCTCGACGCCCTCGCCCGCCGCGCCTGCCGCCCGTCCTGCGGCTGACGCGCGACTCGCGCGCACGAAAGCAGCGACTCGCGCGCAGCAATCCAGCGACTCGCGGAGCGGCGGGCCGCTCCCCGCGAGTCGCGCCGAAAGTGCACGCGAGTCGCGGGAAAAGTGCACGCGAGTCGCGGTCTGGGTGCACGCGAGTCGGGCTCGTACGCTGCGGGTCAGCCGCGGTGCGGATCGCGGTCGGAGTTGCGGTCGGCCCACTCCCGGTCCGACCGGTCGGCCGCCTCGGTGCGCTCGCGGGCGATCTCCAGGGCCCGCGCCGCGGTCTCCCGGTCGGGGTAGGGGCCCAGCCGGTCGGCGGCCCGGCAGCCCTCGCGCGGCTCGACCGTGTTGTGCCGGAGGCAGTAGTACCACTCCTGGTCGGTCATGGCGCCCAATCTGTCACGCGGGCCGCCGACCCGCCCGGTCGTCGCCGCGCTGAGCGGCCACGGCGAGCGCTGACGACGGCGAGGCGCCGGCCGACGCGCACCTGTCCGACGGGGGTGCGGAAGGCGCTGGGCCGGGGACCGGTGAGCGCGCGGAACCGACCGCAGAGCGCATGACGGATCGCCACCGGGGAAGGCGCCGACCACGGCCGAGGACGCCAGGAAAGCCACGTTCAGCTGATCGACGTCACCGAACGTGGCTTTCCTGGCTGCAGCCGGGGAGCTGGCTCGGTTGGGGAGCGAGCTATCTGTGCTCGGCGTCGTAGCGGCGCCGGGCGAGGTCCGCGATGCCGTGGATGACACACGGCCAGGGTGTGGACGGGAGGCCGGTGCCGCCCTTGGTGCACGTGCGGCAGCGGCCGGCGCGGTCGGGCACGTGCTGCGCGAGCAGCCGCTGCCAGACCTCGACCATCGGGGCCAGCTCGGCCGCCACGCGGTGCTGCTCCGTGACGGGGCCGGCCCCGTCGCCGTCGGGCCGGGACTGCCCCCCGTCCCGGCGCACCGGCGCGACCGGGGGCGCGTCGAGGGCCAGGCCCCCGATCCGGGCGCCGTTGGGGCGCGCCGGGCTCCGGCTCGCCCCCCAGGAGTAACTCATCGCTCTCCCCCGTCCAGTACTTGCACGCTCACCCAGTCGGGTGTCGTTCGTCGCATCACGATCGTGTCGCTCCGGTCTTGCACTCGCAAGTGCCAGTGCATGAGCATCTGCACGTGCAATCAGTATCTGTCGACAC
The DNA here is from genome assembly GCA_001942415.1 of Pseudonocardia sp. CNS-139. Classification (GTDB taxonomy): domain Bacteria; phylum Actinomycetota; class Actinomycetes; order Mycobacteriales; family Pseudonocardiaceae; genus Pseudonocardia. The sequence goes on along the minus strand of MKJX01000173.1, from coordinate 138,232 downwards.
ACGTTGGCGCAAGAGCACGGCCAGCAACCCCAGCGGAAACTGCGTTGAGCTGGCAGAACTCGCCGGAGGGGCCATCGCGCTGCGGAATTCGCGCCATCCCGCCGGTCCGGTCCTCGTCAGCACCCGCGAGGCGGTCGCCGCGTTCATCCGGAGCGTCCGGAGCGGCGAGTTCGACGATCTCGGCTGCTAGAGGGCTTGTAACGCCGCTGCACCACCCGGGCGAACACCGGTGGAGTGACACTGCTCACTACGGTTCGCATGCAACACTCCTTCGTCACAACACCCCTGGGGGAGAGTGCGGTTCAGCCATGGACACGGTGCGACGATGAACGGCGTGACAACTGACACGGTCCGCCCGCCCGCCGGGTGCTGCCCCCGATCGAGGTCCACGGATCGGGGACGGCTGTGAGCCCGGCGTCGGACGAGCTGGAGCCGGAGGCGGTAGGCGCGCTCGCTCCGGCGTCCACCGCCACCGGCCCCACCGTGCTGCGCATCGGGCTGGGCGGCGAGCTGCGCCGGCGGCGTGAGGCCGCGGGCGTCAGCAGGGAGCGCGCGGGTGAGGCGATCCGCGCGTCGCCCGCCAAGATCAGCCGCCTGGAGCTGGGCCGCGTCGGCTTCAAGGAGCGCGACGTCGCCGACCTGCTCACGCTCTACGGCATCGTCGAGCCGGTCGAGCGCGAGCAGTTCCTCCGCCTCGCCCGCCAGGCCAACGCGCCCGGCTGGTGGCACCGCTACGCCGACCTGCTGCCCACCTGGTTCGAGACGTACATCGGGCTGGAGCAGGCGGCGTCGGTCATCCGCACCTACGAGCTGCAGTTCATCCCCGGCCTGCTGCAGACGCGCGACTACGCACGCGCCGTCACCCGCCTCGGCCACACGGACTCCGTGGAGGTCGAGAGGCGCGTCGAGCTGCGGATGGCCGCCGGCCAGGAGCTCGCCTCCACCTCCCCCGACCGCCCCCACGCTGTGGCCGTGATCGACGAGGCCGCGCTGCGCCGCCCGCTCGTCGGGTCCGAGCAGATGCGCGTGCAGTTCGACCACCTGATCGCGATGAACACGCTGCCGAACGTCTCGCTGCAGATCGCCCCGTTCGACTACGGCGGCCACGCGGCGGCCGGCGGCCCGTTCGCATCCTGCGCTTCGCCGAGCCCGACCTGCCGACATCGTCTACCTGGAGCAGCTCACCAGCTCGCTCTACCTCGACAAGCGGTCCGCGTCGACACGCCGCCGTCATGGACCGGCTGTGCGCGCAGGTCGACCCGCCCGACCGCACGGAGGGCATCCTGCTCGCGCTGCGGGACGAGATCTGAGCCGACCGCTCGGCGCCCGGGGCGGGCGCCCGTGAGACGCAGGCTGCGCTCGCCGCTCCCGCCCCGCCACGGGCTCGACGCCGTCCGGCTGCGCACCCCGGCCGAGACGTCGTGGGCGACGATGCGCGACCACCTCGTCGAACGCCTCCCCCGCGTCGACCCGGCCCGGATCGACGCGATGCTGCACGAGCAGCGCATCGTCGGGCTCGACGGGCCGATCGCGCCCGACGCCCCGTACGTGCCCGAGGCGTTCCTGTGGTTCCACCGGGACCTGCCCGACGAGGTCCCGGTGCCGTTCCCGATCCGGGTGCTGCACCGCGACGAGCAGCTGCTCGTGGTGGACAAGCCGCACTTCCTCGCCACCATCCCGCGCGGCAGGCACGTCGTGGAGACCGCGCTCGTGCGGCTGCGCCGGGAGCTGGACCTGCCCGCGCTCAGCCCGGCGCACCGCCTCGACCGCGCGACGGCCGGCGTGCTCATGTTCGTGGTCGACCCCGCGCTGCGCGGGGCGTACCAGACCCTCTTCCGGGACCGGCGGGTCCGCAAGACGTACGAGGCCGTCGCGCCGCACGCGCCGGGCTCGCGCTGCCGTGCACGGTCCGCAGCCGCATCGTCAAGGAGCGCGGGGTGATCTGCGCGGCCGAGGTGCCCGGGCCGGTCAACGCCGTGACGCACGTCGAGCTGCTCGGCGAGCGGGCCGGCCGGGCGCGCTACCGGCTCGTCCCCGAGACCGGGCGCACGCACCAGCTGCGCGTCCACATGGCCGGGCTGGGCGTGCCGATCCTGGGCGACGACCTCTACCCCGTGCTCACCGAGAAGCCGCTCGGCGACTTCACGCGCCCGCTGCAGCTGCTCGCGCGCACGCTGGAGTTCCGCGACCCCGTCACCGGCCGGGACCGCGCGTTCGGCTCGGAGATCCGGCTCCGGGCGTGGGACGACCACCCGGGCTGGTTGCACGACACCGGCAGGTGACGCTCCCCGGCCCACCCTGACCTGCGGTTCTGCGATGCTTCACGGGTGACGGCGAGACCGGCGGGGCGCAGCGCCCCCACTCTGGAGTCGGTGGCGGCGCTGGCGGGCGTGTCCCGGGCGACGGCCGGGCGCGTGCTGGCCGGCTCCACCACGGTCGGCGAGCAGGCCCGGGAGGCGGTGCTGGCGGCCGCGGCCGAGCTGTCGTACGTGACCAACCGGGCCGCGCGCTCGCTCATGACCCGCCGCAGCGACTCGATCGGCTTCGTCGTGGGCGAGCCGGAGGAGCGGTTCTTCGCCGACCCGCACTTCGCGCTGGTGCTGCGCGGGGCGCACGCCGCGCTCGCGGGCCACGACGTGCAGCTCGTGTTCTCCATCCTCGCGTCGGCCCGCGACCGGGAGCGCTTCGAGCGCTTCGCGGCCGGCGGCCACCTCGACGGCGTGATCCTGGTGTCGCTGCACGGCGACGACCCACTGCCGCAGCGGCTGCAGGACGCAGGCGTGCCGGTGGTGCTGTCCGGCCGCCCGTTCCGGCCGGTCGACGGGCTGGCCTACGTCGACGCGGACAACACCGGCGGCGCCCGCTCGGCCGTCGACTACCTCACCCACCGCGGCCGCGAGCGGATCGCGACGATCACCGGGCCACTCGACATGCCGGCCGCCATCGACCGCCGCGACGGCTTCCTCGCCGGGCTGGCCGCGCACGACCTCGCCGCCCACGGCGTGGCCGACGGCGACTTCACCGTGGCCGGCGGCCGCCGCGCGATGAGCGAGCTCCTGGCCGCCCGGCCAGGGCTGGACGCCGTGTTCGCGGCCAACGACCTGATGGCGTTCGGTGCGATGCAGGCGATCGCCGAGAGCGGCCGGCGCGTCCCCCACGACGTCGCGCTCGTCGGGTTCGACGACTCCCCGCTCGCGGCGTCCGTGCACCCGGCGCTCACCACCGTGCGCCAGCCGATCGTCGCCATGGGCGAGGCCATGGCCGAGCGGCTGATCGCCGTGATCGAGGACGGCCCGCAGGCCCCGCTCGTGATGCCCACGGACGTGGTGGCGCGCGCCAGCGCCTGAGCCGGCGCACACCGACCTGGCATCCTTCGGGCATGACAGCTCGTCGGACGGCACCGACCCTGGAGCAGGTCGCGGCACTGGCCGGGGTCTCCCGTGCCACGGCCGGACGGGTGCTGGCCGGGTCGCCGTCGGTCGGGGCGCAGGCCAGGGAGGCCGTGCTGGCCGCGGCGGCCGAGCTGTCGTACGTGACCAACCGCGCGGCGCGTTCGCTCATGACGCGGCGCAGCGGGTCGATCGCGTTCGTCGTGGTGGAGTCCGAGGAGCGCTTCTTCGCCGACCCCTACTTCGCGCTCGTGCTGCGCGGCGCGCACACCGCCGTGGCCGAGCGGGACGTGCAGCTGGTGTTCACGATCCTCGGGTCGGCCCCGGACCGGGAGCGCTTCGAGCGGTTCGCCCGCGGCGGCCACCTCGACGGCGTGATCCTCGTGTCGCTGCACGGCGACGACCCGCTGCCGCGCCAGCTGCAGGCCGACGGCATCCCGGTGATCCTCGCCGGCCGCCCGTTCGGCGAGGTCGCGGGCCTGTCGTACGTGTCGGCGGACAACTTCGGCGGCGCCCGCTCGGCCGTCCGGCTGCTCGTGGACCGCGGCCGGCGGCGGATCGCGACGATCACCGGCCCGATGGACATGACCCCGTCGATCGACCGGCTCGCCGGCTACGAGGACGAGCTCGCCGCGCACGGGCTCGCCGGGCACGGCACGGTCGAGGGCGACTTCTCCGTGCAGGGCGGGCGGCGCGCCATGGAGCGGCTGCTGGTCGACGCCCCCGACCTCGACGCCGTGTTCGTGGCGAACGACCTGATGGCACTGGGCGCGCTGCAGGTGCTGGCCGAGTCGGGCCGGCGGGTGCCGGACGACGTCGCGCTGGTCGGGTTCGACGCCTCCCCGCTCGCGCCTCCGCCCGGCCGTCGATCACGTCGGTCCGGCAGCCGATCATCGAGATGGGCGAGGCGCTGGCCACCCGCCTGCTCGACACGATCGAGCACGGCGAGCCGCAGGCCCCGGTCGTCATGCGCACGGAGATCGCCCTCCACGAGACCGCCTGACCCCGACTCGCGTACCTCCAGAGCCCGACTCGCGCGCACTAATCCAGCGACTCGCGGGGCTGGGGCCGGGCCAGGCCGGCCGGCCCCGCGAGTCGCCGGAAAAGTGTGCGCGAGTCGCGCATTCCGGACACGGTTCCGTCACGCCATGAGAGCGCTCTCTTGACATCTCGTCACCCGACCGCGACCCTCCTCACACGTTCGTGAGAGCGCTCTCTCAACGGCTTGGAGGATCAATGCAGACCCCACGGAGGACGTCGCTCGCGCTGACGGCCGTCGCCGCCACCAGCGCGCTGCTGCTCGCCGGGTGCGGCGGCGGGGGCGGATCGGGCGACCAGGGCGCGGCAGGCGGGCCCGTCGAGATCTCCGTCGCCCTCTTCGGCACGTTCGGCTTCGAGGAGGCCGGGCTGTTCGCGGAGTACGAGCGGCAGAACCCCGGCGTCACCATCCGGTACGAGTCGACGCAGGGCGAGACGAACTACTGGCCGGCGCTGCAGACCCGGCTCGCGTCCGGGAGCGGCGTCGCCGACGTGCAGGGCATCGAGGTGGCCCGGATCTCCGACGTCACCGCGAACCAGCCCGACCTCTGGACCGACCTGCGCGAGACCCCCGCCGCCGAGTCGCTCGACGGCTACCTCGACTGGAAGAGCGCCGCGGCCACCACCGGCGACGGCGCCGTGCTCGGCCTCGGCACCGACATCGGCCCGATGGGCATCTGCTACCGCCAGGACCTGTTCCAGCAGGCCGGGCTGCCCACCGACCCGCAGCAGCTCGCGGCCCAGCTGCGCACCTGGGACGACTTCCTCGCGCTCGGCCGGCAGTACCAGCCGCCGCGCCGGCCGGGTCCGCGTGGCACGACTCCGCGGGCGGCCTGTTCAACGCGATCATCTCCCAGTCCCGGGAGCTGTACTCCAACGACGCGGGCGAGCCCGTGTACGACACGAACCCGGTGATCCGCTCAGCCTTCGACACGGCCGCCGCCGCCGGCCAGAGCGGCCTCACCGCCCGGCTGGAGCAGTTCCTCGACCCGGCGTGGGACCAGGGCTTCGCGAGCGGCTCGTTCGCCACGATCGCCTGCCCGTCCTGGATGATCGGCTACATCAAGGGCAAGGCCGGCGACGCCGGCTCCGGCCAGTGGAACGTCACCACGCTGCCCGGCGGCGAGGGCGGCAACTGGGGCGGCTCGTACCTCGGCATCCCCGCGGTCAGCGAGCACAAGGAGGAGGCCGGCCGGCTGATCGCCTGGCTGACCGCCCCCGAGCAGCAGGAGCGGGTGTTCCGCCAGGTCGCGAACTTCCCGTCGCGCACCGAGGCGGTGCAGGCCGTCTCCGACGCCACCGACCCGTACTTCAACGACGCGCCGATCGGGCAGATCTTCTCCGCCTCCGCCGAGGCGGCGCCGATCCAGACGATGGGCCCGAACGACGGGACGATCGAGGAGGTGCTGGTCCAGGCGCTGCTCTCGGTCGAGACGACCGGCGCGACGCCGCAGGCGGCCTGGGACTCCGCGGTCAGCGAGATCGACAACCAGATCGGCTGACCGGATGACCGTGCAGGCCGACCGGCCGGCCCCCGGGGGCACCACGCCCCCGGGGGCCGCGCCCCCGCCCCGGCCGTCGTGGCGCTCGCGGCTCCACGCCGCGGAGGGCCGCGCGGCGCCCTACGCCTACGTCGCGCCGTTCTTCCTGGTGTTCGCCGCGTTCGGGCTGTTCCCGTTGATCTACACGGCGTGGATCAGCCTCCACCAGTACCGGCTGGGCAGCCGCATGCGCTGGAACGCCGGCGAGAACTTCGGGTGGCTGTTCACCAACCCGGCCTTCTACAACGCGCTGTGGAAGACGTTCACGATCGGCGTGCTGTCCACGGTGCCGCAGCTGCTGCTGGCGCTCGCGCTCGCGCACCTGCTCAACTACCGGCTGCGCGGCCGGATGTTCTTCCGCATCACGATGCTCATGCCGTACGCGACGTCGGTGGCCGCGGCCACGCTCGTCTTCGCCGTGATCTTCGGCCGCGACCAGGGCGTCGTGAACGGGCTGCTGGGGCTCGTCGGGATCGCCCCGATCGACTTCCGCAACGGCGACTGGACCGCCCAGATCGCCATCTCCGTGATCGTCATCTGGCACTGGACGGGCTACAACGCGCTGATCTACCTGGCCGGGATGCAGTCGATCCCGAAGGACCTGTACGAGGCCGCCGCCATCGACGGCGCCAACCGCTGGCACCAGTTCCGGCACGTCACGATCCCGGGCCTGCGCCCCACGATCCTGTTCACGATCGTCGTCTCGACGATCGGCGCAAGCCAGCTCTTCGCCGAGCCGCTGCTCTTCGGCGGCGGCACGCCCAACGGCGGGTCGGTCAACCAGTACCAGACGCTCGGCCTGTTCATGTACGAGCAGGGCTGGCACTACGGCCAGCTCGGCCGCGCGGCCGCGGTGGCTGGGTGATGTTCGTGCTGATCATCGGCCTCGTGCTGCTCAACACCTGGCTGTCGCGCCGTCGCCGCGACGCCGCCGGGACGTCCGAGGAGGCGTTCACGTGACCGTGCTCGACGACGTGCGCACCGCACCGGCGCCCACCGGCCCGCCACCGCGGCGCCGCGGCCGCGAGGGCGGCGGCCAGGACCGGGCCGGCCGGCTCACCTACGCCGTGCTCGTCGTGACGTCGGTGCTGTTCCTCGCGCCCTTCTACTACATGATCGTGGCGGCCAGCCGGCCGATGGCGGAGATGAACGTGTTCCCGCCGCCGCTGCTGCCCGGCGGCGACCTGTTCCGCAACGTCGCCACGGCGATCGACCAGCAGAACATCGGGCTGGCGCTGTGGAACTCGTTGGTCGTCTCCGGCGTGACGACGGTGGCGACGGTGCTCTTCTGCACGCTCGCCGGGTTCGCGTTCGGCAAGCTGCGCTTCCGCGGCCGCAACGCGCTCTTCGCGGTCACGCTCGGCACGTGATGGTGCCGCCGAGCCTGGCGGTCGTGCCGCTCTACTCCGTGATGGCCGACCTCCGGCCTCGCCGGCACGCTCAGCTCGGTGATCCTGCCGTCGCTGGTCACGGCGTTCGGCGTGTTCTTCATGCGCCAGTACCTCGTGCAGGCGCTGCCCGACGAGCTGCTGGAGGCGGCCCGCGTCGACGGCGCCACCTCGCTGCGCACGTTCTGGAGCATCGTGCTGCCGATCGCCCGGCCGGGTGCGGCCGTGCTCGGCATGCTCACGTTCATGACGGCCTGGAACGACTTCTTCTGGCCGGTCATCACGCTCAACTCCAGCAACCCGACGGTGCAGGTCGCGCTCAACAACCTCGGCGGTGGCTACGTGCCCGACACCGCCGTCATCATGGCCGGCACGCTCGTCGGCACGTTGCCCGTGCTCGTGGTGTTCGTGCTGCTCGGCCGGCAGATCGTGGGCGGCATCATGGCCGGTGCGGTCAAGGGCTGACCCCAACGAGAGGACGGAATTGACGACAACGCAGGCCGAGAAGGCCACCGGCGAGCTGCGCTTCCCGCAGGGCTTCCTCTGGGGGTCCGCGACCGCGTCGTACCAGATCGAGGGGCCGTCGCCGAGGGCGGGCGCACCCCGTCCATCTGGGACACGTTCTCCCACACCCCCGGCCGCGTCGTGAACGGCGACACCGGCGACGTCGCCGACGACCACTACCACCGCTACCGCGAGGACGTCGCGATCATGGCCCGGCTCGGGCTGACGTCCTACCGGTTCTCGGTGGCGTGGCCGCGGATCACCCCGGACGTCACCCCGGACGGGCTCGGCCCGGTCAACGCCGAGGGCCTCGCCTTCTACTCGGCGCTGGTCGACGAGCTGCGCGCGGCCGGCATCACGCCCTCGGTGACGCTCTACCACTGGGACCTGCCGCAGGCCCTGGAGGACGCCGGCGGCTGGACGTCCCGGCGCACCGCGGAGCGCTTCGCCGAGTACGCCGAGGTGGTCGCGGCGGCGCTGGGCGACCGGGTGCCGCTCTTCATCACGTTGAACGAGCCGTGGTGCAGCGCGTACCTCGGCTACGCCAGCGGCGTGCACGCGCCCGGCCGCACCGAGGACGCCGCCGCGCTCGCCGCGGTGCACCACCTCAACCTCGCGCACGGGCTCGCGGCGGCCGCGGTCCGCCGGGCCGCGCCCGCCGCACGCGTCGGGCTCACGCTGAACCTCGCCTGGGTCCGCCCGGAGACGGACTCCGCGCCCGACACCGACGCCGCCCGCCGCGTCGACGGGCTGCAGAACCGGGTGTTCCTCGACCCGGTGCTGCGCGGGACCTACCCGTCGGACGTGGTCGCCGACACCGCGGCAGTGACCGACTGGTCGTTCGTCCGGCCCGGGGACCTGGACGCGATCGCGGCACCGCTCGACGTGGTCGGCGTCAACTACTACTCGCCCACGCACGTCCGGCACTGGACGCGGGAGCGGCCGAAGGAGCGCGCCGACGGGCACGGCGAGGGCGCCGGGAGCCCGTGGATCGCGTGCGAGGACGTCGAGTTCCCGGTCCAGCACGGCCCCAAGACCGACATGGGCTGGAGCATCGACCGCGCGGGCTGACGGAGGTGCTGCTGCGGGTGGCCGCCGAGGCGCCCGGCGTCGAGATCATGGTCACCGAGAACGGGGCGGCGTACCCGGACACCGTCGGGCCCGACGGGCGGGTCGCCGACCCGGAGCGCGTGGAGTACCTGCGCACGCACCTCGCCGCCGTGCACGCGGCCATCGCCGCCGGCGCGCCCGTGACCGGCTACTACGTCTGGTCACTGCTGGACAACTTCGAATGGGGGTGGGGCTTCGGCAAGCGGTTCGGCATCGTCCATGTGGACTACGCAACCCTGGTCCGGACGCGAAGGACAGTGCTCTTTTCTTCGCAGACGTGATCCGGGGAAACACCCTGACCGGCTAGGACGACTCTCCTACGGGCACCCCGGCCGGACGAACGGCCGGGGTAGTCTTGTAGCCGGTTGCCCGCCGGCCGGCACCACTCAGAGCGAACGGAGGTCGGGGTGCGGCTCGGAGACGAGGACGATCTCCCGCAGGGAGTGGGTTCCACGGACCGCGAGCCTCTGCTCAGCGACACCGAACGGCCTGTCGACATTGCTGCGCTGCGGGCCGACGACGCGCTGGTGGAGGAGCTCGCCGCCGGCCGCGTCCTGCGCGCGGACGCCCCTGAGCGGGGCTCCGAGGACGAGCTGATCGCGATGCTGGCCGCGTGGGTCGCGGAGGCGCGGCCCGCCACGGCCGCCGCCCCCGCCGCCGCGCCGGCCCATCCGCTGGGCATCCCCGCCGACGCCCCTCGCACCACACCCGACGGCACCGCGCACCCCGACGAGGCCGGGGCCGAGCCGCCGGCCGAGCCCGTCGCCGTCATCCCGCCCACCGGCGGCCGGCACCGCACCGAGCGCTCGTTCGCGTCGTTCGGGCGACGGCTCGCGGTGGCCGCCGCGCTGGTGGTGCTCGGCACGTCCGGGGTCGCGATCGGCGCCGCCGACGCCGAGCCGGGCGAGGCGCTCTGGCCCGTCACCCGGGTCTTCTACGCGGAGCGCGCACGGTCGGTCGAGGCCGCCGTCGCCGTCAACGCCAACCTGGAACAGGCCCGCACCGCGCTGCGCCAGGGCCGTCCCGCGGAGGCCGCGCGGGCCATCGCCGACGCCGCGGCGCACCTGCCCGAGGTCCGGGCCGCCGAGGGCCACGACCAGCTCGTCCGGGCCCAGCGACTGCTGCTCGACGCGCTGGGCACCGCCGGCGGGCCCACCACGCGCCCGCCGACCCGGCCGCGCCCGGCGACCGCTCGGGGCCCGGCACCACAACCACCCCCGCACCGGGCACCGGCGGTTCGACGGAGGAGCCCGGCTCCGGACGCGGCGAGGGCGGGCCCGACCGGCCCGGCGACGTCTCGATCTTCGCGGCGCCCCCGCCGGTCCGGTCGCCCGCGCAGCCGCAGCCGCAGACCGCCACCGGTCCGGCCGCGATCGCGCCCCCCGCCCCCTCCGAGTCCGAGCCCGCCGGCCCGGCCGACGAGAGGCCCTCGCCGAGCGGCACACCCGGCGACACCCCTGAGGAGACGACCCCCGGGGAGACTCCCAGCGGCACCCCGAGTGACACCCCCGGCGAGACCCCGGGCGAGACGCCCGGCAGCGAGACCCCGCCCGGCGGCACCCCGTCCGGCGAGGAGGAGCCCGACGCAGCGGAGGAAGCGGCACCGGCGAGCCGGACGCACCGGGGACCCGGGGTCCGGCGGTCCGGACGCCCAGCAGCAGCCCGACACCCCCGACGACGACGGCACTCCCCCGGCCGCTGAGGAGGAGCCGCCGCCCGCCGAGGGCGAGGGCGGCCCGCAGCCGCAGGCCCGGTCGATCGAGCAGGCGCCGGACGAGGCCGACACCCCACCCGAAGCCGCGCCCGACTCCACGCCCGACTCCGCCCCCGAGACCGAGACCGGCTCAGCGCCCGCCGATCCCGAGCCGGCCGACTCCGCGCCCGGCGACTCCGACGCCGCACCCGGCGACTCCGGCCCTGACGAGTCCGACGCAGCCGGCCCGAGCGACAGCCCGAACGACTCCGACGCCGGTCCGGCGACTCCGGATCATCCAGCGACTCCGGGTCCACGGACTCCGACGCCGGTCGCGAGCCGTCCGCTTCGTCCGAGCCCTCCGGACGTTCCACGTCTCCCGACCCGTCCGACTCGGAGTCGGAGTCGGACGGCTCCGACACCGGGAGCTCCGGCAGCGGTCAGGAGGGCGCCTCCCGCTCGTCCGACCGCTCCGACCGGGCCGAGTCCGAGTCCGACACCGGGTCCACGGGCTCCCGCGACAGCGACTCGTCGGGCGACCGGGCCGAGGACGGCTCCGGCGATCGCGGCGACAACAGCGGCGGCGGCGACAGTGACAACAGCGGCGACAACGGCGGCAAGAGCGGCGGCCGGGACGACAGCAGCGACGGCGGCGGCGACTCCGGCGAGAGCGGCGGCAGCGGCGGCGACAACGGCAGCAGCGACGGCGGCGGGTCCGTCGTCGGCCGCCTGCTGTCCGGGCTGGGTCTGACCCGCGGCTGACCCGCCGGGGTCAGCCCGTCGACCGCCGCCAGACCGCCACGAGCACCGCGACCTCGGCGCCCGGGTTCAGCAGGGCGCGCAGCCCGAGGTCGGCGAACCACAGCACGGCCCCGGTGCGGAAGTGCTGCCGCTCGCCGTCCCGGCACTCCATCTCGATCTCGCCGATCTCCACCACCACGAGCGCGTCCCGCCACTCGTCCTCGACGAACGGCAGGGACGCGCCCGGCGCGATCGTCACGATCTTCGTCCGGAACGACGGCCCGAGCGGCCGCCCGAGGAACGTGACGGGCCCGCTGTCGTCGGGTTCGGCCCCGCGGTCCATGGCGAGGGCCCCCGATCAGAGGGTGGCCGGGAGGCCGAAGAGCGGGAACAGGGTCGCGTCGAACGTGGTGACCTCGACGATCTCCCCGTCCACGACCCGCAGCACGTCCAGCGACAGCGCCTCGAACCGGTCCTTCCCGGGTGAACGCACGTAGTTCGCGGCCGCCGGCGACCGGTTGGCCCGGGCCGGGAGCAGCCGGAACTCCCCCAGCGCCGACGGGCCCACCATGGCCGGCCCCCACGCCGCCATGAGCGTGTCGCGGCCCTGCATCCAGCCGGGCTCCGGCGGCATCGAGAAGATCACGTCGTCGCGCAGCAGGGCGCCGAGCGCGGCGACGTCGGCCCGCTCGGACGCCTCGATGAACCGCTGCAGCGCGGCCCGCTCCTCCTCGGACGCCCCGTCCGGCGCGGCGCTCCACTCGGCGCGGCGCTGCGGCAGCCGTTCGCGCAGCGTCGCCCGGGCCCGTTGCAGCGAGCTGTTCACCGAGGTGACGCTCGACCCGAGCAGCTCGGCGGCCTCCGTGGCCCGCCAGCCCAGCACGTCGCGCAGCAGGAGCACGGCCCGCTGCCGGGGCGGCAGGTGCTGCACCGCGACGAGGAACGCCAGCTCGATCGTCTCCCGCGCGACGACGACGGCCGCGGGCTCCTCGGCCTCGGGCGCGGCCTGGTCGAGCAGGGCGTCGGGGAACGGCTCCAGCCACGGCACCTCGCTCTGCCCCGGCTGACCGGGCACCGGCACGGGCCGCCGGGGGTGGCGTTCGAGATGGTCCAGGCACGCGTTCGTCGCGATGCGGTAGAGCCACGCCCGGAACGTGGAGCGCCCCGCGAACGTCGCCCGGCTCCGCCACGCGCGCAGGAACGCCTCCTGCACCATGTCCTCCGACTCGTGGTACGAGCCGAGCATCCGGTAGCAGTGCACCTGCAGCTCCCGCCGGTGCGGCTCGACGAGCGCACCGAACGCCGCCTCGTCCCCCGCCACGGCCGCCGCGACCGCGCTGTCCATCACCCCGTCCATGCCACGTATGACGGGCCGGCCGCGCGGAAGTCATCGGTGACCCGGCGCATTTCACCCCCGGCGCGGCTCGGTCTCGTCCAGGTGCAGCCGCAGCATCGCCGCCGTGCCCCAGGCGGGCGGCCGCCCGCGCAGCGACACCAGCACCATCGTCGCGAACGCGAGCGGCACCGACCACAGCGCGGGCTGCCCGAGCAGGATCGCCGCGAGGCCCGGCGGGGCGCCGAGCACGAGGTCGACACCGATCACCCCGGCCGACGCGAGCAGCCCGACGACCATCCCGACGATCGCGCCCTGCGCGGTCAGGCGCGGCCACCAGATGCCCAGCACCAGCAGCGGGCAGAACGTGGACGCGGCCACCGCGAAGGCCGAGGTCACGAGCACGCCGACGTCGAGGCGCGCGGCCGGCAGCGCGAGCAGCACCACCCCGAGCGCCGCGACGAGCGGGGTGAACCGCAGCCGCCGCAGCGTGCTGGGCACGAGGTCGTGCGCGAGCGCCCCCGACACGGCCAGCAGGAGCCCGAGCGACGTCGCCAGGAACGCCGCGAACGCGCCGGCCGTGAGCAGCGCGGTGAAGAGCGTGCCGGCCCAGCCGCCGTCCACCCGGGCCGGGAGCGCGACGACGACGGTGTCGGTGCTGCCCGCGAGGTACAGCTCGGGCAGCAGCACCGCGCCGAGCAGCCCGTACACGGCCGGGAACAGGTAGAACACACCCAGCATCCCGACGGTGATCGCGGCCGTGCGGCGGGCGCCGCGCCCGTCGGCGCTGGTGTGGAACCGGACGAGGATGTGCGGCAGGCCCATCGTCCCGAGCACGGTCGCGACGAGCACCGACCACGTCGCGAGCAGCGGGTAGCCGCCGGGGTCGAGCAGCGGGCGCGCCCAGTCCGGCCCGCCCGGCGGCCCGGCCCCGACGTGCGGGACGGCCGCGCCCGCCGGGAACACCCATGTGCTCCCGGCGGTGGCCGGGTAGGTGCCCGGGGCGAGGTCGCGCGCGCCGCCGCCGTCCACCGTCACCCGGGTCGGCTCGGTGACGGTCAGCTCGGTGTCGAGCCGGAACTCGACGGGCGTCGCGGTGGCGAACCGCTCGAACTCGACGGGCGTGAGCGCGTCGCGCCGGGTGTCCGGGCTGACCTGCAGCACCAGCCACACCGCCGGGACGATGAAGAGCGCCAGCTCAGCACGAACTGGAACGCCTGCACGTAGGTGGCCGCCCGCATCCCGCCGAGGGCGAGCGTGACGCTGACCGCGCGCCCGCGATCACCACCCCCACCCAGTACGGGCTCCCGCTCACCACGCCCAGCACCTGCCCGGCCGCGGTGAACTGCGGCACGAGGTAGAGGTAGCCGATCACCAGCACGACGACGGCCGAGAGCTTGCGCAGCGCGGGCGAGCCGAGCCGGGCCTCCGCGAAGTCCGGCACGGTCAGCGCGCCGGTGCGCCGCATGGGCGCCGCGACGAGCGCGAGCATCGCGACGTACCCCGCGGTGAACCCGACCGCGTACCAGAGCGACCCGACGCCGTCCTTGACGACGAGCCCGGCGATCCCGAGGAACGACGCGGCCGAGAGGTACTCGCCGGAGACGGCGGCCGCGTTCACCGTCGGGGAGATCCGGCGCGACGCCACCAGGAAGTCCGACGTGGTGCGCATGGCGGCGACCCCGCGCGCCCGATGAGCAGCGTGACCAGCAGCACCGGGACGATCGCGAGGATCACCGGCCGTTCTCCCGGGTCCCGGCCTCCCGGGTCTCGGCCTGCTCGGCCCGGCGCAGCTGCCACCGGGCCAGCAGCACGAGCGCCGGGTAGGGCAGCACGGCCACCGCGACCCACGAGACGGGCACCCCGGCCAGCCGCAGCGCGTCCAGCGCGGGGAGGGCGGCCAGCGCCAGCGGCAGCCCGAAGAGCAGCGCGCCGAGCAGGACGAGCACGACCACGGCCTGCCGCAGCTGGCGGCGGTGGATGCGGCGGGCCCGCTCGGCGTCGGCGGGGGCCAGATGCGGGTGGGCGGGCACGGCGCCGCCGCGGCGGCCGGCGAGCGCGATCCGGGTCTGCGGGCTGGTGACGGCCACCCGGCGGGCCCGGTGCGGCGCCATCAGCGCCGTTCCGGCGGCTCGAACGCGCCGCGGGTGGCGGCCTCCAGGAGGTGTTCGCGCAGCTCGCGCGCGTGCCGGCGGCTGACGGGCACGTCGCCGACGTCGGTGTGCGCGAGCAGCCCGCCGGACAGGTCGCTGCGCAGCTCCCGCACCGCGGGCACGGCCAGCAGGTAGCTGCGGTGCACGCGGCTGAACCCGGCGTGCTGCCAGTGCTCCTCCAGCCGCGAGATCGGGATGCGCACGAGGTGCGCCCCCGACGGCGTGTGCAGCCGCACGTAGTCGCCCTGCGCCTCGACGAACCGCACCTCGTCGCGGCGCACGAACCGGGTGCGCCCGCCCAGCTCGACGGGCACGGCGGCCAGCGCGTCGACGGGGGTGGGCGGCGGGGCCGCGTCCGGGGTGGCGGCGAACCGGCGCACCCGCGCGAGCGACGCCGCGAGCCGTTCCGCGCTCACCGGCTTGAGCAGGTAGTCCACCGCCCCGATCCCGTACGCGGACGCGGCGTGCTCCTCGTACGCGGTGACGAACACGACCACGGGCGGGTCGGTCATCCGGGCCAGCAGCGACGCCAGCTCCAGGCCGTTCATGCCGGGCATGGAGATGTCCAGGAACACCGCGTCCAGCGGCCCGGCCTGGATCAGCCGCAGCGCCGTGATCGGGTCGCCGGCCACCCGGACGTCCGCGACGCCGGGCGACTCGCGCAGCAGCCGGCGCAGCTCCTCCAGCGCGGGGGCGACGTCGTCCACGGCGAGCACCCGGAGCCCGCGCACACCCGCAGGCGCGTTCACACCGTCACCGCCACCGTCACGAGACCACCACTCCCGGCTGGAACCGCGGCAGGCGCAGCACCACCCGGGTGCCGGCGCCGACGGCGGTCTCGACGACGAGGCCGTAACCGGGTCCGAAGACGGTGCGCAGCCGGCGGTCGACGTTGAGGAGACCGAGGTGCCCGGGGTGCCGCGGCCCGCCAGGACCGCCGCAGCGTACTCCGGATCCATGCCCGGGCCGTCGTCCTCCACGGTGATCACGCAGTCGCTGCCGTCGGCCTCGCCGCTGACCTGCACGAGCCCGCTCCCGCCCGACAGCTCGACGCCGTGCTGCACCGCGTTCTCGACCACGGGCTGCAGCGCGAGGTAGGGCAGCGCGACGGGCAGGATCTCCGGCGCGATCCGCAGCTGCACCCGCAGCCGGTCGCCCAGCACGGCCCGGGCCAGGGCCAGGTAGGCCTCGATCGCCCGGAACTCGCCGGCCACGGTGGTGTACTCGCCGTGCCGGGCGAGGCTGTGGCGGGTGTACTCGGCGAAGTCCAGCATGAGGTCACGGGCGCGTTCGGGGTCGGAGCTGACGAACGACGCGATCGTCGTGAGGCTGTTGTAGACGAAGTGCGGGGAGATCTCGGCCCGCAGCGCCCGCAGCTCGGCCTGTTCGGCGGCCGCCGCCGACTCCTCCATCCGGGCCCGCTCCAGCGCCTCCCCCACCCACAGCGCGGCCTCCCTGGCCGCCGCGGGCGCGACCGGCCCGGCGACGACCAGCACCCCGGCCAGCTCCTGGCGGACGTGCACCGGCAGCGCGACCACGCCGTCCGCGGCAGCCTTCGCGTCATTGGCGAGCGCGCTCTCCGCCAGCCGCCGGGCCTCCTCCGGGTCCGGGAGCCGCCCGGCCCAGACCAGCTCGCCGTGCAGGTCGCCGAACCCGACGGCCTCCGCGGCCAGCAGCCGCCGCAGGCCCCGCACCGCTCCCGGCGCGCCCCCCGGACCGTCGCGCAGCTGGGCCGCGACCCGCCGGCCCGCGGCGAGCGTCGCCATCGCCGCGGCACCCTCCTGCCCCCGGCGGGGCCGTCCCCAGCGGCGCCGGGCAGCGCGGACGGGACCACCGCGTCGACGTCCACCGCTGGCCCTCCCGTCACCCGGTCAGCCCGACGCTAAGCCACCACCCCGCCGCAGGGCCAGCCGCACCGCCGAACGCCGGGAAGGCTCAGCCGCCGCTGCTGAACGCCGCGTCGAAGGCGGCGCTCGGCGGGTCGAACGCCGTGCGCCTCACGAACGCCAGGGCATCGGGCGCGCCGACGAGCCGGTCCATGCCGGCGCCTCCCACTCCACCGAGATCGGGCCGTCGTAGCCGATCGTGTTGAGCATCCGGAAGCACGCCTCCCAGGGGACGTCGCCGTGCCCGGTGGAGACGAAGTCCCAGCCGCGGCGCGGGTCGGCCCACGCCAGGTGCGAGCCCATCCGCCCGTTGCGCCCGTTGCCGACCTGGCGCTTCGCGTCCTTGCAGTCCACGTGGTAGATGCGGTCCCTGAAGTCCCACAGGAACCCGACGGGGTCGAGGTCCTGCCACACGAAGTGGCTGGGGTCCCAGTTGAGCCCGAACGCCTCCCGGTGCCCGACGGCCTCCAGCGCGGCCACCGTCGTCCAGTAGTCGTAGGCGATCTCCGACGGGTGCACCTCGTGCGCGAACCGCACCCCGACCTCGTCGAACACGTCGAGGATCGGGTTCCAGCGGGCGGCGAAGTCGCGGTAGCCCGCGTCCACCATCGCCTGCGGCACCGGCGGGAACATCGCCACGGTCTTCCAGATGCTCGACCCGGTGAAGCCGACGACCGTGTCCACGCCGAGCCTCGCGGCGGCCCGGGCGGTGTACGTCATCTCCTCGGCCGCCCGCTGCCGCACGCCCTCGGGGTCGCCGTCGCCCCAGACGCGCGGGTGCACGATGCCGCGGTGCCGCTCGTCGATCGGGTCGTCGCAGACGGCCTGGCCGTTGAGGTGGTTGGAGATCGCGAAGACCTGCAGGCCGTGCTTCTCCAGGATCGCCTTGCGGCCCTCGACGTAGCCGTCGTCGTCGACGGCGGCCCGGACGCGAGGTGGTCGCCCCAGCAGGCGATCTCCAGCCCGTCGTAGCCCCACTCCGCGGCCAGCCGCGCGACCTCCTCGAACGGGAGGTCGGCCCACTGGCCGGTGAACAGCGTGATCGGTCGCGCCATCAGTCCTCTCCTGAGTCCTCTCCCGGGATCGGTACCCAGCCGCTGCCGGACTCGGCGGAGCGCGTCACGGCGTGCAGCACCTGCTGGACCTGCAGCCCGTCGGCGAACGACGGGGTGGGGTCGGCGCCCGCCGCGAGGTCGCGCACCAGGTCCACGACCTCGTGGGTGAACGAGTGCTCGTAGCCGAGGCCGTGCCCCGGCGGCCACCAGGCCCCGGCGTACGGGTGCGTCGGCTCGGTGACGAGGATGCGCCGGAACCCGGCGGTCTCCACGTCCTCGGTGCCGTCGTAGAAGGACAGCTCGTTCATCGACTCGAAGTCGAACGCGAGCGACCCGGCGCTGCCGTTGACCTCCAGCCGCAGCGCGTTCTTGCGGCCCGTCGCGAACCGGGTGGCCTCGAAGCTCGCGACGGCCCCGCTCCCGAACCGGCCGACGAACAGCGCCGCGTCGTCGACGGTGACCGGCCCGCGCTCGGCGGAGCCGGACGCCGAGAGCCCGCTGGACGCCGCCGGCAGCGGCCGCTCCCTCACGAACGTCTCGGTCAGCGCGGACACCCCGGTCAGCCGGTCGCCGGTGACGAACTGCGCCATGTCGACGATGTGCGCGCCGATGTCGCCCAGCGCCCCGGAGCCCGCCTTGTCCTTCTGCAGCCGCCAGACCAGCGGGAACTCCGGGTCGACGATCCAGTCCTGCAGGTAGACGGCACGCACGTGGCGGACCTCGCCGATCCGGCCCTGCTCCACCAGCCGCCGGGCCAGCGCCACCGCAGGCACCCGGCGGTAGTTGAACCCGACCATGCTGCGCACGCCCCGGGCCCGCGCCTTCTCCGCCGCCGCGACCATCGCCCGCGCCTCGTCGACGGTGTTGGCGAGCGGCTTCTCGCACAGCACGTGCTTGCCCGCCTCCAGCGCCGCGACCGCGATCTCGGCGTGCGTGTCGCCCGGCGTGCAGACGTCCACGAGCCGCACGTCGTCGCGGCGCAGGAGGGCCTTCCAGTCGGTCTCCGTGGCGCGCCAGCCCATCCGCGCGGCGGCCGCCGCCGTGGCGTCCGGGCTGCGGCCGCAGAGCACCGCGAGGTCGGGGCGCATCGGCAGGTCGAAGAACCGGCCCGCCGTGCGCCACGCCTGCGAGTGCGCCGCGCCCATGAACGCGTAGCCGACGAGCCCGACGCCGAGCGTCTCGCCGTTCTCGATGGAACCTCCTGTCATGACTCGAAGCCGAGGGACAGGTAGTCCGCGACGTTGTCGCGGGTGATCGTCGCCGACGCCAGCGTGATCGAGGCCGGGACCTCGTGCTCCGCCAGGTCGCCCATGCCGCGCGACTGCGCCACCAGCCGGGCCAGCGAGACCGCCGACGAGGCCATCGTCGGGCTGTAGGTGACGGTCGCCTCCAGCACGCTGCTGCCGCTCTGGATCTCCCGCATGGCGTTGGCCGAGCCGGCGCCGCCGACCATGAAGAACTCGCTGCGCCCGGCCTGGTTGATCGCGGCGAGCACGCCGATGCCCTGGTCGTCGTCGTGGTTCCAGACGGCGTCCAGGCGCGGCGCGGCCTGCAGCAGGTTGGCCGTGACGCGCTGGCCGCCCTGCGCGGTGAAGTCGGCGGCCTGGCGCGGACCCACCGAGAACCCGTACGTCGAGAGCGCGTCGGCGAAGCCCTGGCTGCGGGCCTGGGTGAGCGGCAGGTTGTCGATGCCGGCGATCTCGCCGATGATCGGGTTCGCGACGCCGGCCGCGCGCAGCCGCTCGCCGATGTAGTTCCCGGCGCTGACCCCCATGCCGTAGTTGTCGCCGCCGATCCACGTCCGGTAGGCCAGCGGCGAGTCGAAGATCCGGTCCAGGTTGATCACGGGGATGCCGGCCTCGATCGCCTGCCGGCCGACGGACGTGAGCTGGCTGCCGTCGTTGGGCAGGATCACCAGCGCGTCGACGCCGTCGTTGATCAGCGTCTGGACGGCGGCGATCTGCTGGGTGACGTCGTTGGTCGGGTTCACCGGCTGGAACGTCACGTCGGAGAACTGCTCGGCCTGGGCCTGCGCGTTGTTGGCGATCGCGGCGATCCAGCCGTGGTCGGCCGCGGGCGCGGAGAACCCGATGGTCACCGGGGTGCCCGGCTCGGCGTTGTCGCCGGCCGGGGCCGCGGCCACGCTCGCGCCGCCCGACGACGGGGCCTCGTTGCTCGTGCAGGCCGTCAGCGCCGCCGTGGCGCCGACGCCCAGCGCACCGGCCAGGAAGCCCCGCCGCCGCAGGCGGGCCGGGAGAAGGGGTTCGGACATGGTGGACTCCTTCGTTGGGGTCAGCCGGTACCGGACGAGCGCTGCGCCCGCGTCTGGATCAGCACGGCGATCACGATGAGCGCGCCCTTGGCGATGTTCTGGACCTCGGTCGCCAGGTTGTTGAGGATGAACAGGTTCGTGATCGTCGTGAACACGAGCACGCCCAGGATCGAGCCGATGAGGGTGCCGCGGCCGCCGGTCAGGAGCGTGCCGCCGATGATCACCGCGGCGATCGCGTCCAGCTCGTAGAGCGTGCCGTGGGTACTGGACCCGGTGGTCGTCAGCGACGCGATCATGATCGCCGCGATGCCGGCGCAGAGCCCGGACACCACGTAGAGCAGGATCGTGTGCCGCCGCACGTCCAGGCCGGCCAGGCGGGCGGCCTCGGGGTTGCCGCCGATCGCGAACGTCCGGCGGCCGAAGGTGGTGCGGTTGAGCACCACCCAGCCGACGACCACCACCGCGGCGAAGATGTAGACCAGCAGCGGGATGCCCGCGAGCCGGGTGTTGGCGATGCCGGCGATCACCGGGTCGGTGACGATCTGGCTGCGCCGCCCGGAGATCTGCTCGGCCAGGCCCTGCGCCGAGATCAGCATCGCGAGCGTCGCGATGAAGGGCACGATCCGGCCGTAGGTGATCAGCAGGCCGTTGACCAGCCCGGCGCCGACGCCGACCGCCAGCGCGCAGAAGATCATCACGACCCAGCCGAACGACTGCGTCGCCACCGTCGTGCACCACACCGACGCCAGCGCCATGACCTTGCCGACCGACAGGTCGATGCCGCCGCCGATGATCACGAACGTCATGCCGACGGTCAGCACGCCGATGATCGACGCCTGGGTGAGCACCGTCAGCAGGTTCGCGGTGGTCAGGAACGTGTCGGTGGTGACGACCCCGACCACGCCCAGCAGCACCAGCACGGCGACCAGGCCCAGGTTGCGCCCGCCGCCGGTGTCGAACAGCCGGGCCAGCCGCGAACGCGCGGGCTCCTCCCGCGCCGCGCGCTCCACGCGGCCCCGTTCGTCGGCGACCGCGCCCGCTGCGCCGGCGGTGCGCCCTGCTCGGTCATGATCCGCTCCTCTCGGCGGCCCCGGCCGGCACCGCTTCCATCACCAGGTCCAGCACCCGGCCCTCGTCCAGCTCGCCGCTGGGCGCCTCGTGCACCACCCGGCCCTCACGCACGACCAGCACCCGGTCGGCCAGGCCGAGCACCTCGGGCACCTCGCTGGAGACCAGCACGATCGCCGCGCCCTGCGCCGCGAGCCGCCGGACCAGCGCGTAGATCTCGCTGCGCGCGCCCACGTCGACGCCGCGCGTGGGCTCGTCGAGCAGCAGCACCGTGCAGCCCTGCAGGAGCCAGCGGGCGAGCACGACCTTCTGCTGGTTGCCGCCCGAGAGCGTGCGGGCCGGGCGCCTGGGGTCGGACGGGCGCACGTCGAGCCGGCCGGTGATCTCCGCGGCGGCCGCGAGGTCGGCGTCCGGGCCGAGGAACCCGGCCGTCGCGAACCGGTCCATCGCCGGCAGCGACACGTTCCGGAAGACCGGCTCGCCCAGCAGCAGCGCCTGGCTCTTGCGCTCCTCCGGCGCGAGCCCCATCCCGGCCCGCACGGCCGCGGGCACCGAGCCCGGACGCAGCCGCTTCCCCCGCACCCGCACCGTGCCGGCGCTGGGCCGGCGCGCCCCGTAGACCGTCTCGACGATCTCGGAGCGGCCGGACCCGACCAGCCCGGCCAGCCCGACGACCTCGCCCGCGCGCACCGTGAACGACACGTCGCGGAACTCCCCGGTCCGCGACAGGCCCTCGACCTGCAGCACCACCTCGTCCGACACGGGCGCGGCGCGCGGCGGGAAGGCGTACTCGACGGTGCGCCCGGTCATCAGCCGGATCACGTCGGCCGTCGGCGTGGTGCGCGCGGGCAGGTTGCGGGCGACCGTGCGCCCGTCCTTGAGCACGGTGACCCGGTCGCCGATCTCGCGGATCTCCTCCAGCCGGTGCGAGATGTAGACGACGGCGACGCCGTCCGCGGTCAGCTCCCGGATCACCCGGAAGAGGTTCTGCACCTCCTCCGGGTCGAGCACCGCCGAGGGCTCGTCCATCACGATCAGCCGGGCGTCCTTGGCCAGCGCCCGGGCCATGCTGACGATCTGCTGGCCGGCGGCCGAGAGCCGGCCCAGCTCGCGCCGCGGCGGGATCTCCGGGTGCCCGAGCCGGCGCAGCAGCCGCCGGGCCTTGTCGTCGGCGGCGCGCAGCCGGCTGAAGCCCAGGCGCGAGGGCTCGTGGCCGAGCACCACGTTCTCGGCGACCGTCAGCCCGGGGACGAGGTCCAGCTCCTGGTAGATCGTGGCGATCCCGGCGGCGTCGGCGGCCTGCGGCGAGCCGAACGTCACCGGCCGCCCGGCCCACACGATCTCGCCCGCGTCCGGGGTGTGCGCCCCGGCCAGCACCTTGATCAGGGTCGACTTGCCCGCCCCGTTCTGGCCGAGCAGGCAGTGCACCTCGCCCGCGGTCACGTCCAGGTCCACACCGTCGAGCGCGCGCACCCCGGGGAACTGCTTGACGATGCCGCGCATCGCGAGCAGCGGGCCAGGAGTCGGCGCAGTCGTCATCGTCCCCACCTCGCTGTGGCCGGTACCGGCGAGGGAAAGGTAGGAGCATTGACCAGTGCCGTACAACGACGGAATAATGACTCATCAAGTCATATTTCCGTCGAAATCGGTCCGTGATGCTCCCGTCGTCCCTGTTGCCCCCGTTGCGCCTCTCGGCGCCGCCGCTGTCCGGCCGCATCGAGCCGGCGGTCACGCTGAGCACCGTCGCCCGGCTCGTCGCGTCCGGGGCGGCGGTGAGCAAGGCCGACCTCGTGACGGCCGCCGGGCTCGCCCGCACCACCGTCAGCACGGCCGTCGACGAGTTGCTGGCCAGGGGCGTTCTCCGGCTGGACGGCACCCGGCCGACCGCCGGCCGGGGCCGCCCGGCCGACCGGCTCGCGCTCTCCCCGCGCGGCGGGCACGTGCTGCTGGCCGACGTCGGCGCCACCAACGCGCACCTCGCCGTCGTCGACCTGAGCCAGCAGGTCCTGGCCCACGCGCACGTCGACGTGGACGTCCGCGACGGCCCCGACGCCGTGCTCCGGACGGTGGAGACGCAGCTCACCGCGCTGCGCGCGAGCACCATGGGGGACGTGCCGGCGCGGGCCGTGGTGATCGGGCTGCCCGGCCCGGTGGACGGCAACCTGGGCATCCCGGTGCGGCCGCCGATCATGCCCGGCTGGCACGCCTACCCGGTGTCGGCCCGGCTGCAGCAGACGTTCGCCTGCCCCGCGGTGCTGGAGAACGACGTGAACCTGCGGGCGCTCGGCGAGGCCCGGGCGCTGCCGGCCGACCAGGTGCCGCTGCTCTTCGTGAAGGTCGGCACGGGCATCGGCGGCGGCCTGGTGAGCGCGGCCGGGGTGCTGCACCACGGGGCGGACGGCGCAGCCGGCGACATCGGGCACGTCCGGGTGCGCGGCGCCCCCGACGACGCGTGCGTGTGCGGGAACGTCGGATGTATCGAGGCCGTGGCGTCGGCCGGCGCGATCGCGCGCCGGCTCGGCACGGCCACGATCGCCGACGTCGGGGCGCTCGTGGCGCGCGGCGACCCGGCCGCGGTCGGGGCCGTGCGCGACGCGGCCGGCCTCATCGGCGAGCTGGTCGCCACGCTCGTGCACTTCTACAACCCCGCCCGCGTGACGATCGGCGGGGTGCTCACGGCGGCCAGCGACGAGCTGCTCGCGGGCGTGCGCAGCGTCGTCTACCAGCGGGCGCTGCCGCTGGCCACGCGCAACCTGGTGCTGGCCAACAGCGTCCTCGGCGAGCACGCCGGACTGGCCGGCGCGACGGTGCTGGGCATCGAGCAGGTGCTGAGCCCCGACTCGATCGGCGCCCTGCTGGCCGAACGCCCGGCGCCCACCCGCCGCTGACCCCGCGGCCGGGTTGCAGCAAAGCCACCCTCATGCAGCGTGGTGGCGTGAGGGTGGCTTTGCTGCAACCGGCGGACGGAGGGGCGGGTCAGGCGTCGGCGGGCAGCAGCACCGTCTCCGTGGGGGCGTCCTCGCGGGTGGTCGCCAGCTCCTCGAACTCGGTGACGGCGTCGATGTTCGCCGCCCCCATCGCGATGTTGGTGACGCGCTCCAGCACGACCTCCACCACCACCGGCACCCGGTGCACGGCCATGAGCTTCTGCGCGGCGGCGAACGTCGCCTCCAGCTCCCGCGGGTCGGTCACCCGCAGCGCCTTGCAGCCCAGGCCCTCGGAGACCTTCACGTGGTCGACGCCGTACTTGCCCAGCTCGGGCGAGTTGACGTTGTCGAACCCGAGCTGCACGTGGAAGTCCATGTCGAACGCCCGCTGCGCCTGCCGGATGAGGCCCAGGTAGGAGTTGTTCACCACCACGTGCAGGTACGGGATGTTGAACTGGGCGCCGACCGCCAGCTCCTCGATCATGAACTGGAAGTCGTAGTCCCCGGACAGGGCCACGACCAGCGCGTCCGGGTCGGCGACGGCCACCCCGAGCGCCGCGGGCACCGTCCAGCCCAGCGGCCCGGCCTGCCCGCAGTTGATCCAGTGCCGCGGCTGCTGGACGTGCAGGAACTGCGCGCCCGCGATCTGCGAGAGCCCGATCGTGGAGACGTAACGGGTCTCGGGCCCGAAGACCTTGTTCATCTCCTCGTACACCCGCTGCGGCTTGATCGGGATGTCGTCGAAGTGGGTCTTGCGGTGCATCGTGCCCTTGCGGTGCAGGCACTCGTTCGCCCACTCGGTGCGGTCGGGCAGGTCCCGCTCGCGGGCCGCCTCCAGCATCACGCGCAGGAACGCGCCCGCGTCGGACGTCACGCCGTAGTCCGGCGCGAACACCCGCCCGATCTGCGTCGCTCGATGTCGACGTGCACGAACGTGCGCCCGGCCCGGTAGACGTCGAGCCCGCCGGTGTGCCGGTTGGCCCACCGGTTGCCGACGCCCAGCACGAAGTCGGACGCGAGCAGCGTCGCGTTGCCGTAGCGGTGCGAGGTCTGCAGGCCCGCCATGCCCGCCATCAGCGGGTGCGCGTCGGGGATCGTGCCCCAGCCCATGAGCGTCGGGATCACGGGGACGCCCAGCAGCTCGGCCAGCTCCACGAGCTCCGCGGAGGCGTCGGCGTTGATGATGCCGCCGCCCGCGACGATCAGCGGCCGCTCGGCCGCCGCGAGCAGGTCGAGCACCCGCTCAGCCTGCGCGCGTGTGGCGGCCGGGCGCTCCACCGGGAGCGGCTCGTAGGTGTCGGGGTCGAACTCGATCTCGGCGAGCTGCACGTCCAGCGGCAGGTCGATGAGCACCGGGCCGGGCCGGCCGGAGCGCATCAGCTGGAACGCCTTCTGGAACGCGCCGGGCACCTGGCCGGGCTCCAGGATCGTCGCCGCCCACTTCGTGACGGGCCCGGCGATCGCCGGGATGTCGACGGCCTGGAAGTCCTCCTTGTGCAGCCGCGCGGTCGGCGCCTGGCCGGTGATGCACAGGATCGGGATCGAGTCGGCCTGCGCCGAGTAGAGCCCGGTGATCATGTCCGTGCCCGCGGGACCGGAGGTGCCGACGCAGACGCCGATGTTGCCGGCGTGCGTGCGGGTGTAGCCCTCGGCCATGTGCGAGGCGCCCTCGACGTGCCGGGCGAGCACGTGCTTGAGGCCACCGTCGCGGCGGACGGCGTCATAGAACGGGTTGATCGCGGCTCCCGGGAGGCCGAAGAGCTGTGACACCCCTTCGCGGTGCAGGATCGCGACGGCGGCGTCGACGGTACGCATACGGGCCATGTCAGTGATCCCTTCCGGAGAGCTGCTCGACGAGCAGGAGCAGCGCGCTGTGGTCGAGGCCGCCGTGACCCATGGCCCGCAGCGCGGCCATCAGCTGCGCGACGTGCGCGCCCAGCGGGATCGCGACGCCGGCCTCGCGGGCCGCCTCGGCGACGATCCCGAGGTCCTTGTGGTGCAGGTCCACCCGGAACCCGGGGGCGAACTCGCGGGCGAGCATCCCGGCGGCCTTGCGGTCCAGCACGGTGCTGCCGGCCAGTCCGCCGCGCAGCACCCGCACCGCCGACTCGGTGTCGACGCCGTGCGCCTCCAGGAAGACGAGCGCCTCGGCGACGAGCTGGATGTTGCCGGCGACGATGAGCTGGTTCGCCGCCTTCACCGTCTGGCCGGCGCCCGCGGGCCCGACGTGCACGACCGTGCCGCCGACGGCGTCCAGGTACGGGCGGGCGGCCTCGACGTCGGCCGGCTCACCGCCGACCATGATCGAGAGCGTGCCCTCCTTCGCCCCGGCCTCGCCGCCGCTGACCGGCGCGCCACCACCCGGACGCCCAGCTTCGCGCCGGCGCCGCGACCTTGCGGGCGACGTCGGGGCGGATCGTCGAGCAGTCGACGTGCAGCAGGCCCGGCTTGGCGGAGGCGTAGATCCCCTCGGGGCCGAGCGCGACCTGCTCGACGTCCGGGCTGTCCGGGACCATCGTGAAGACGACCTCGGCCTCGTGCACCGCCTCGGCCACACTCGCCGCGGCCCGCCCGCCGTACGCCGCGAACGCGTCGACGGCCGGCGCGAGCGGTTGAACCCGACCACGTCGTGCCCGGCGTCGACCAGGTGGCGCGCCATGGGCGCGCCCATGATCCCCAGGCCGATGAACGCGACGGTGGTCATGCGTCCTCCCCGCGCAGCCAGTCGAACGCCCGCTCGCTCGTGGTGGAGGGCTTGTACTCCAGCCCGATCCAGCCCGGGTAACCGTCGCGCTCCAGCGCGGCGAAGTGCCGGGCGAGTCGATCCCGCCGGTGCCGGGCTCGTTGCGGCCGGGCGCGTCGGCGATCTGGACGTGCGCGATCAGCGGAGCGTGCGCGGCCAGGGCCGCGTCGACGTCGTCGCCGTTGACCGTCAGGTGGTAGAGGTCGGCGAGCAGCCGGACGTTCGGGGCGCCCACCTTCTCGATCACGGCGACCGCGTCGGCGGCGGTCAGCAGCGGGTATCCCGGGGCCCGCTCACCGGCTCCAGCAGCACGGCGGCACCCGTGCGGCCGGCCGCGTACGCCAGGTTCTCCAGCGCGACGGCGTCCTGCTCGGCCGGGTCGGCGCCGTCGAGCCGCAGCCCGTAGAGGGCGTTGAAGACCTCGGTGCCCAGCCGCTCGCCGATCTTCACCGCGACGTCGACGCTGGCCCGGAACTCGTGCTCCCGCCCGGGCCAGGACACGAGCCCGCGGTCGCCCGCCGGCATGTCGCCCGCGGCGAAGTTCAGGCCGGTCAGCCGCACGCCGGCGGCCTCGATCGCGCGCGCGAAGGCGTCCACCTCGGTCTCGGACGGCGTCGCGGTCGGGAAGGGCCACCAGAACTCGACCGCGTCGAACCCGGCGCTTCGCCGCGGCGGGCCGGTCCAGCAGCGGTAGCTCGGTGAACAGGATCGAGCAGTTCACGGTGTAGCGGATCATGAGGTGTCCTCGCGATCGTCGCGGGTGGTCGGGGTGACCCCGGCGAGCAGGCGGTGGCCCAGTTCCGCCCGGCCCGCCTCGGTCAGACGGCCGTGCATGCGAAGCCGCGCCGTGCCGCCGTCCGGATGGATGTCCAGCCGGACGTGTGTGGTGGGCGGGGGTGTGCCCAGCGGGAACCGGTGGCGGGTGTCCGGGAGCAGCGCCGTGCGGGGCAGCAGCTCGAACCACCCCCCGTCCCCGTTGCGGCCGCGCAGGGTCGCCCAACCCGGCGCGTTGTGCAGGAAGTACGTGGTGTCGATCTCGGCGACCGCGACCACCGACTCGCCGGCCAGCGCGACCTCGACCCAGTCGTTGCCCTCGTCGCGGCGGCGCGCGGTCTCCCAGCCCTCGCCCATGTTCCGCGGCGGGCCGGGCAGCAGGAGGTTGTTCGGCGAGCTGTAGAAGAGGTTCGAGCAGCCGACCACGCGGCCGCCGTTCTCGATCGCGGCGAGGTCCACGGTGCCGAGCGCGTCGAGCAGGTCGAGGTCGGGCACCGCCTCGCCGTGCACGCGCAGCCGCGCCACCCCGCCGTCGGGGTGGATGCGCAGCCGGACGTGCGTGACGCGCAGGTCGCTCGGGACGGCGAACGGGTTCTCGGCGTCGCCCTTCACCGGGCTGCGCGCCACGAGCTCGGTCCAGCCCTCGGCGGCGAGCAGGTCCGCGACGGGCGTGTGCGGGCCGGCCACCAGCCCGTCGACCGACACCTCGGGCGGGTAGTTGCCCTTGAACCACGCGGTGTCGACGACCACCCCGCGCACGATCCCGGGCGCGCCGAGCCGGACGATCGCCTCGTCGTGGCCGGTGCCCCGGCGGCGGCGGGTCTCCCAGCCGTCGTAGACCTTGCCCCGGTGCCCGAAGGTGACCGGGTCGAACACCGCCGGACCGGGCGTGACCAGGTTCTCCTTGGCCGCGAACGCCTCGTCGTTGGCGTACACGACGGCGCCGCCGAGGCTGCGCAGGGCGAGGTCGGGAAGCTGCTGGAAGTCCATCGTCACGCCTCCCCCCGGCTCAGGAGGCGGCCGCGCGGCGGGCCGTCCAGGTCGATCGGGGCGCCCCGCAGCCACGTCCCGCGGACCACGCCGGAGAGCCCCCGCCCGGCGTACGGGGTGACGGGGTTGCGGTGGTGCAGCTCGCCCACCGTGAACGTCTCCTCGGGCGCGAACACCGTGAGGTCGGCGTCGTGGCCGGGCGCGATCCGGCCCTTCCGGGCCAGCCCGACCAGCTCGGCGGGGTGCTGCGCCATCCAGCGCACGACGTCGGCGAGGCCGAGGCCGCGCTCGCGGGCCTGCGTCCAGACGACGGGCAGGCCCAGCTGCAGCGACGCGATGCCGCCCCAGGCGAGCCCGAAGTCGCCCGTCTCCAGGCGCTTGAGGTCGGCCGTGCACGGCGAGTGGTCGGAGACGACCAGGTCGATCGTGCCGTCGGCGAGACCCCGCCAGAGCGCCTCCCGGTTGCCGGCCTCGCGCACCGGCGGGCAGCACTTGAACCGGGTGTCGCCGTCGGGCACCTCCTCGGCCGTGAGCGCGAGGTAGTGCGGGCAGGTCTCGACGGTGACGCGCACGCCGTCGGCGCGGGCGGCCGCGAGCATCGGCAGCGCGTCCGACGACGACAGGTGCACGACGTGCACCCGCGCGCCCGTCTCCCGGGCCAGGCCCAGCAGCCGGGCGATCGCGCTGTCCTCCGCGGCCCGCGGCCGGGACGCGACGAAGTCCGCGTAGCGGCGGCCGGCGGCGTCGTGGACGAGGTCGCCGTCCTCGGCGTGCGCGATGAGCAGCCCGTCGTACGCGGCGACCGCCCGCAGGGCCGTGACCAGGTCGTCCCCGGTGAGCGGCGGGAACTCCGGCACCCCGCTGTCGAGCAGGAAGCACTTCACCCCGAACACGCCGGCGGCGTGCAGCGCGGCCAGGTCGGCGGCGTTGCCGGGGATCGCGCCGCCCCAGAACCCGACGTCCACGCTGCACTGCCCGTCGGCGGCCTTGCGCTTGACCTCCAGCGCGGCCACGTCGACGGTCGGCGGCAGCGAGTTGAGCGGCATGTCCACGATCGTCGTGACACCGCCCGCGGCGGCGGCCCGGGTGGCGGAGGCGAACCCCTCCCACTCCGTGCGGCCCGGCTCGTTGACGTGCACGTGCGTGTCGACGAGGCCCGGGAGCAGCACCTCGTCGGCGCCGAGCACGACCTCCTCCGCGGCGACGGCGGCATCGAACGGCAGCACGTCGGCGATCCGCTCGCCGTCCACGAGCACGGTGGCCGGGCGCTCGGCGCCGTCCACGACGGCCCGGGGCGCGCGCAGCGCGATCACGACTCGCCCCGGTAGGCGCGCCAGCTCGCCAGCTCGGAGATGTCAGTCAGCGGCGGGAGCTGCGCGGCCGTGTCGTTCGGATATGGCCGGCGCAGGACCATCGCGAGCGAGCCGGTGCCGTCGGCGAGCTCGACGACCCCCAGCTCCAGCCCGGCCGCTCGCCGGGGAGCAGCACCTCGCGCAGCTGCTCGTAGCCCAGGTCGTAGACCTCGCCCACGACGGCGGCCCCGCCCGCGCCGACGTCCTCCAGCGCGGGGTAGCGGCCGTCGACGGCGTGGAAGCGGTACCGCGGCGCGGTCGTCGTCCGGGCGACGAGGGGCGCGCCACCGACCAGGTGGTGGTCAGCCCCTCCGGCCATCGCCGTCCCGTTCAGAAACATCAGCGGCACACGTCCTCCTTGCATACGGTATACACCAGTGTGGCGGCCGGCACCATCCCCGCCCGCCGGCATGCCTGGAAAGCCACGTCCATGTCACTACCGGCCCTGAACGTGGCTTTCCAGCATGGGAGGGGGCGTCACACCCCGGTGACGTGCTCCGGCTTGACCGGCACGCGGCGCAGCGGGCGGCCGCTGGCCGCTCGGATGGCGGCCGCGACCGCCGGGCCGGAGCTGATCGTGGGCGGCTCCCCCACCCCGCGCACGCCGTAGGGGGCGTGCGGGTCGGCGTACTCGAGCACCCTGACCTGCATCGGGGGCATGTCGAGGATCGTCGGGATCAGGTAGTCCGTGAACGAAGGGTTCCGGATCTTCCCGTCGGTCACGACGATCTCCTCCATGAGCGCCAGGCCCATGCCCTGCGCGCTGCCGCCCTGGATCTGGCCGAGCACGGCGTCCGGGTTGATCGCCCTGCCGACGTCCTGCGCGGTGTCCAGCGCCACGACCTTCACCAGCCCCAGCTCCACGTCCACGTCCACGACGCCCGGTGCGCGGAGAACGCGTACTGCACGTGCGCGTTGCCTGGCCGGTCTCCGGGTCGATCTCCTCGGTGGGCCGGTGGCGCCACTCGACGGTCTCCTCGACGGCCCCGTCGCCCAGCACGTCCACGAGCCCCGCGATCACCTCGCCCGTGCCGTCGACGACCTTGCCGCCGTCCAGCCGCAGGCCCGCGGCCGGCACCCCGCGCAGCGCGGCCGCCCGGACCAGCACCACCCCGCGCACGGCCTCGCACGCGGCCTTCACCGCCCCGCCCGTGACGTACGTCTGCCGCGACGCCGACGTCGACCCGCCGGACCCGACGCTCGTGTCCTTCGGGTGCACGACCACCCGGTCGACGCCCAGCTCGGTGCGCGCGATCTGCTGCTCCACCGTGACGAGCCCCTGGCCGACCTCGGCCGCCGCGGTGTGCACGGTCGCGACCGGCTCGCCGCCGGTCACCTCCAGCCGCACCCGGGCCGTCGAGTAGTCGTCGAAGCCCTCCGAGAACCCGACGTTCTTGTACGTCACCGCGTAGCCGACCCCGCGCACGACGCCCTCGCCGTGGGTGGTGTTGGAGACGCCGCCGGGCAGGTCGCGCAGGTCGGTGCCGGTGCGCGCGGGCGGCAGCGGCATGTCCCGGACGGTCCGGATCAGCTCGGCCACCGGGCCGCGGAGTCGATCAGCTGGCCGGTGATGTTGACGTCGCCCTCGCGCATGCCGTTGAGCGCGCGGATCTCCACGCGGTCCAGGCCCACGGCGTCGGCCAGCTCGTCCATCAGCGCCTCGTGCGCGAACGCCGCCTGGACGCAGCCGAACCCGCGCATGGCCCCGCACGGCGGGTTGTTCGAGTACACGCCGCGCGCGTCCACGTGCACGGACGGGATGCGGTACGGGCCCAGCCCCAGTGTGCCGCCGTTGCCGACGACCGCCCCGGTGGACGAGGCGTAGGCGCCGCCGTCGAAGAGGATGTCGGCCTTCGCGTAGACGAGCCGCCCGTCGCGCTCGGCGCCGAACTCGTAGCGCAGCCACGCGGGGTGGCGGTGCACGTGCCCGAAGAACGACTCCTCGCGCGAGTAGCTCATCTTCACCGGCCTGCCGGTGTGCAGGGCGAGCAGGCAGGCGTGGACGTGCATGGAGAGGTCCTCGCGCCCGCCGAACGCCCCGCCGACGCCCGCCAGGTGCAGCCGCACCCGCTCCGGCGGCATCCCGAGCGCCCGGCACACCTGCTTCTGGTCGACGTGCAGCCACTGCGTCGCGACGTAGAGGTCGAGGCCGCCGTCCTCGGCCGGCACGGCGAGCCCGGACTCCGGCCCGAGGAACGCCTGGTCCTGCATCCCGACCTCGAAGTCCAGCGCGACCACCACGGGCGCGGTGGGCGCGGGGTCGCCGCGGCGGATCCGCATCTTCCGCACGAGGTTGCCGCCGGCGTGCACGAGCGGCGCGCCGGCGTCCAGGGCCGTGCGCGGGTCGGTGACGGCGGGCAGCTCCTCGTACGTGACCGCGATCCGCTCGGCCGCGCGCCGGGCGGTCTCCGGGTGGTCGGCGGCCACCAGCGCGACGGGTTCGCCCTGGTAGCGCACCACGCCCGCGGCCAGCACGGGCTGGTCGAGGTGCTCCAGACCGGTCGCGTTCTCGCCCGGCACGTCGCGGCGGTGAGCACCGCGGTCACCCCGGCCACCTTCAGCGCCCCGGTGACGTCGACCGCGAGGATCCGCGCGTGCGGGTGCGGGCTGCGCAGCGTCGCGCCCCACACCATGTCGTCGTGCCACAGGTCACTGGCGTAGGCGAACTCGCCGGTCACCTTGAGCGTGCCGTCGGGCCGCAGCGGGCTGTCCCCGACCCGGCCGCGGACGGTCGTCTGGGTGGAGGTCATGTCATCCCGCCTTCGCGAGCAGGGCGCGGTGGACGGCGGCGGCCTCGCGGGCCAGCGCGTCCTCGTCGACGGTGCGCACGCGGTCGTGCTCGACGACCGGGCGCCCGTTCACGAGCAGCAGTTCCAGCGGCGGCGGCGCGCCCAGGACGAGCGCGGCCACCGGGTCGGCGACGTCGGCGTGCGCGAGCCCGTCGATCCGCCACAGGGCCAGGTCGGCGAGCTTGCCCGGCTCGACCGAGCCGATCTCGTCGGCGCGCCCGAGCACCGCGGCGCCGCCCATCGTGGCCAGCTCCAGCGCGTCCCGGACGCCGAGCGCGGTCGGGCCGCCGACGGCCCGTGCGAAGAGCAGCGCGTGCCGCACCTCCTCCAGCAGGCTCCCGGCCTCGTTGCTGGCCGCGCCGTCCACGCCGAGCCCGACGCGCGCGCGCATCGCGCAGGTCGCGGGTGCGTGCGATGCCGGCCCCGAGCCGCCCGTTGGACGACGGGCAGTGCGCCACCCCGGTGCGGGTGGCGCCGATCCTCTTGACGGCGTCGTCGTCGAGGTGGACGGCGTGCGCGAACCACACGTCCTCGCCGGTCCAGCCCAGCGACTCGACGTACTCCAGCGGGGAGCAGCCGAACCGCTCCCGGCAGAACTCCTCCTCGTCGAGGGTCTCGGCGAGGTGGGTGTGCAGCCGCACGCCGCGGCGGCGCGCCAGCTCCGCCGACTCGCGCATCAGCGCGCCCGTCACGGAGAACGGTGAGCACGGCGCGAGCGCGACCTGCAGCATCGAGCCCGGCGACGGGTCGTGCCAGCGGTCGATCGCGGCCTCGGACGCGGCGAGGATCGCGTCCCGGTCCTCGACGACGTGGTCGGGCGGGAGCCCGCCGTCGCGCTGCCCGAGGTCCATCGAGCCGCGCGTGGGGTGGAACCGCAGGCCCACCTCCTGCGCCGCGCGGATCTCCGCGGCGAGCACGTCGCCGCCCTCGCGCGGGAAGACGTAGTGGTGGTCGGTGCTGGTGGTGCAGCCGGTGCGGGCGAGCTGGGCCAGCGCGCCGCTCGCGCCGACGTGCACGGCGTGCTCGTCGATGCCGGCCCACACCGGGTAGAGCGTGGTGAGCCACTGGAAGAGCGTCGCGTCCACGGCCAGGCCGCGGGTGACCCACTGGTAGAGGTGGTTGTGCGTGTTGACGAGACCGGGCGTGAGCAGGCAGCCCCGGCCGTCGACGACCGCGCGCCCACCCGGTCGGCGGCCGGGCCCGGGGCGACGGCGGTGCGATCCGGTTGTCGTCCACGACGCGTGGCCGCCGGGGTGCTCCTCGCCGGTGACGGTCACGACGTGCGCCCCTCGATGATCATCGCCGGACCCCCGCAGCGGTGCGCACCGCGTCCAGGATCTTCTCGTAGCCGGTGCACCGGCAGAGGTTGCCGGCCAGCGCCTCCCGGATCTCCGGGTCGGACGGGCTCGGGTTGCGTTCCAGCAGGTCGTGCGTCGTCACGACGAGCCCGGGGGTGCAGAACCCGCACTGCACGGCGCCGCGCTCGACGAACGCCTGCTGCACCGGGTGCAGCTCACCGCCGTCGGCGAGCCCCTCCACGGTGGTCACCTCACGCCCGTGCGCCTGGCCCGCCGCCACGAGGCACGAGCAGACCGGCAGGCCGTCGAGGTACACCGTGCAGGAGCCGCATTCGCCCTGCTCACAGGCGTTCTTCGAGCCGGGCAGGCCCATCCGCTCGCGCAGCGCGTAGAGCAGGCTCTCGCCCTCCCAGACGTCGTCCACCTCGCGATGGGTCCCGTTCACGGTCAGCTCGATCCGCATCAGGCGGCCCTCCGGTAGTCGTCCCAGGCCCACGTGACGGCGCGGCGCGCCATCACCGAGAGCGAGTGCAGCCGGTACGCGGCGCTGCCGCGCACGTCGTCGATCGGGGCGGCGGCGTCCCGCACCCGGTGCCCGAACTCGCGGGCCAGGCCCTCGGGCAGCGCGGCGCGCGACTCCCACAGCCCGCCCGCGTCCAGCTCGCCGGCCAGGAAGTCCGCGGCGGCACCGGCCCGGCGCGGGGTGGGCGCGGCCGAGCCGATCCCGGTGCCGACGGCGCGCCGGTCCGGGTGCAGGGCCAGCCCGAACGCCGCGACCGCGATCACCATCGCGTTGCGCGTGCCGATCTTGCAGAACTGCTGCGGCCCGGCCGGCGGTACGACGAGCACGGCCGCGACCAGCTCGTCCGGCGCCAGCGCGTTGCGCTTCACGCCCGTGTAGAACTCGCGACCGCACCCGGCGGGTCCCGCGCACGGACGCCACCTCCACCACCGCGTCGGCGGCCAGCAGCGGCGGGTGGCTGTCGCCCGCCGGGGACGCCGCGCCGAGGTTGCCCCCGACCGTGCCCCGGTTGCGGATCTGCGGGGAGCCGACCGTCCGCGCGGCCATCGCGAGACCGGGCAGCGCCGCGCCGAGCTCGTCGATGACCCGGGCGTACGTGACGCCCGCCCCGAGCCGGATGACGCCGTCCTCCGTGCTCCATTCCCGCAGGTCGGGGACGCGGGTGAGGTCCAGCAGCGCGGCCGGCCTGCGCTGGTCGAAGTTGATCTCGACCATCACGTCGGTGCCGCCCGCGACCGGCACGGCGTCCGGGTGCTCGGCCTTGGCCGCGAGGGCGTCGGCCCACGTCGACGGCGCGAGGAAGTCCATGCCAGCAGTAGAGCGCGGCACGCGGCGGGGTTGAAGTCGCCGCCGTGACGAAACGGTAGCAACGGTGAAGCAAACCGGTTGTACGTTCCTCCAATGCTGTTGCGTGACCTGGTCGCCCACCCCGGGCTCCGGCTGGAGCTGCTGCACGACGGGGGCGACCCGGCCACGCTCGACCGGCCGCTGCGCTGGGTCTACACCACCGACCTCCCCGACCCCGCCCGCTACCTCACCGGCGGCGAGCTGGTGATCAGCGGGCTGGTCTGGCGGGACGGCCCGGAGGCGAGCGAGCGGTTCGTCGCGGCGGTCGCCCGGGCCGGGGCCGCCGCGCTCGCGGCCGGCGCCGCCGTCTTCCACGGGGTGCCGGGCGACGTCGTCGACGCCTGCCGCCGCCACGACCTGCCGCTGCTCGTGGTGCCGGAGGAGGTGTCGTTCTCGGCCGTCACCGAGGTGGTCATCGGCTCGATCACGGCCGCCCGCGGCGACCGGCTCGCGCACACCCTCGGCCGGCAGCGCCGGCTCCTCTCGGCGGTGGCCGGCGGGCTCGGCCTCGACGAGCTGGCCGCGGAGGTCTCGGCGGCCACCGGCACCGTCTGCCGGGTGCTCAGCGCGACCGGCCGGGCCGTCGTCCCCGGGCCCCGCGACCTGACCCCGGACGAGCTGGACGCGTCGTCACCGCGTTCCTCACGGCGAGCCGGCTGCCCGTGGCCCGCGCCGGGCACTCGGCGTTCCCGGTCGGGCCGGCCGCCGAGCAGCGACTGACCTCGTGGTTCGTCGCCGTCGAGGGTGACCTGGCCGACCTGGACGCCGAGACCGTCGACACGATCGGCGAGCTGGTCGCGATCGCCGCGCTGGACCGCGCCCGCCGCGAGGAGGGCCTGCGGGTGGCCCGCGACATCGCCGACGACGCCATCGCGCTCGTCGCCGGCGGCGACGGGGACCGTCCGGAGACGGCCGTGCGGCTCAAGCAGGCGGGGCTCGACCCGGCCGGGCCGTTCGCCGTCGCCGTCGCCGGGCTGGGCGGGAAGGCCGAGACCGCGCGGGCCGTGCTGGCCGACGCCGCCGCGCACCTGGGCCCGCCCGCCGTCGGCGTGCACGACGGCACGGCCGTGGCGCTGCTGCCCGCGACCGGCCCCGACGGCGAGCCCGCGGACGCGGTGCTGCGGCGGGCGCTCGGGCGGCTCGCCCCCGGGCTGGGCACCGACCGGCTCGCCGCCGGCATCAGCCGCCCGTCCGGGCCCGACGCGCTGGCCGGGGCGCTGCGCGAGGCCCGGCACGCGCACGACGTCGCGGCGCTGCGCCCGGGCCCGCTGCACGTGCTGACCGGCGCCGACGTGGTCTCGCACGTCGCGCTGCTCGCGACCGTGCCCGACGACGTGCGCCGCGCGTTCGCCGCCCGCGTGCTCGACCCGGTGCTCGACTACGACGCCCGCACGGGCGCCGGGCTGCGCGAGACGCTGGAGGCGTTCCTCGACTGCTCGGGCTCGTGGAGCCGCGCGGCCGACCGCCTGCACCTGCACGTCAACACCGTGGCGGTACCGGAGTCGGGCGGGTGGAGGAGCTGACCGGCCGCGACCTCGGCAAGCTCGCCGACCGGGTGGACGTGTTCCTCGCGCTGCGTTCGCTGTGACCCGTTGTGGCCGTACGAACGGTCGTGCTAAAACTGCCCCATGGGAAAGGGCGAGGCGACCCGGGAGGCCATCGTCGACGAGGCCGGGCGGCTCGCGCGCCGCATCGGCCTCGGCGGGCTGACGATCGGCACGCTCGCCACCCAGACCGGCATGTCCAAGAGCGGCCTGTTCGCCCACTTCGGCTCGAAGGAGTCGCTGCAGCTGCAGGTCGTGGAGCACAACACCGAGCGCTTCACGCAGGAGGTCATCCGGCCGCCCTCAAGGCGCCGCGCGGCGAGCCGCGGGTCCGCGCGCTCTTCGACGGCTGGCTCGACTGGGACGACGAGGAGGGCGGCTGCCCGCTCGTCGCCGCCGCGTTCGAGCTGGACGACCAGCCGGGACGCTGCGCGACCGGCTGGTGGCCAACCAGCGCGACTGGGTCGACACGCTCGCCACCGTCTTCGCCAGCGGCGTCACCGAGGGCCGGTTCCGGTCCGACGCCGACCCACGCCAGTTCGCACAGGACATCGTCGGTGTGATGCTGGCCTACCACCTCGCGAGCCGGCTGCTCTCCGACGCGCACGCCGCCACGCGGGCCCGCCGGGCGCTCGACGCCCTGCTGGCCGCCGCCACCGCCTGACCACTCCACGAGGAGATCCCGATGCTCTCGTCGGCCGAAAATAGCACGATCGTTCGTACTATCGAGGTGACGGTCGAGTCCCTCGACCGTGCGGAGGCCGCCGAGGCGGTCGACGCCGTCTTCGCCGGGCTCTCGCAGCAGAGCCGCTACCTGCGGTTCCACGCCCCCGTCCCGCGCCTGCCGCCGAGCGTCCGGGCCCGCCTGGTCGACGTCGACGGCCGCCGCCACGTCGCCGTGGTCGCCCGGGTGCGCGGGAGGCCGGTCGGCATCGCGCGGGCGATCGGGGGCGACGGCGGGTCGGCCGAGCTCGCCGTCGCGGTGGTGGACGCCTGGCAGCGCTGCGGCGTCGGCACCCGCCTGCTCACCGCCCTCGGCGCGCTCGCCGAGCGCCACGGCCACCGCGAGCTGCGCGGCGCCGTCCTCCCGGAGAACACCGGGATGCAGGCGCTCGCCCGCCGCGTGGCCCCGTGGGCCCGCGCCCGGTTCGACGGCGAGGTCGTGCAGCTGACCGTCCCGCTCGGCGCGGCCGCGTGGACGATCACCCACGAGGACCTGATGGCCGACCTCCTCGGCCCCTGACGCGCCGCAGCCCGTACGGGGCCTGCGAGTCAGCGGCCCGTCACGAGGTCGGCCAGCCGTGTCAAGAGCGTCCGTCCCGCGTCGGCCACGGCGTCGAGGTTGCCCGCGGTCGCGACGCGTACGGCGCGCTGGACCTGGTGCGGGAGGCGAGCCGACTCCGCGTGACGCAGACCCGTGGCCAACGCCGCCTCCGCTTCCTCGCGCTCGTCCGCCGCGAGGAGAACGGCTCCGGCGGTGATCCTTTCGATGGCTGTCCACTGCGGCGCTGCGGGCACGGCCGTGCCGGGACGCCGGAGGATCTCGATCGCCCGTGCGGCACGTCGGGTGCCCGCGAGACCGCGCAGGTGCACCTCGCGGAAGGTGAACTCGTTTGCCAGCATCCCGGAGTCGGGTGCACGGTCGAGTTGTCGCCGGTAGTTGTTCATCGTGTCGTCGAACAGTTCCGCATGCCCGGCTTCACCGGCGGCGCGGGCGAGCATGGCGCATGCAGCCGCTCCGGTGCTCGCATCGGCTGACCGGGCGATGGCGTGCCGGAGGCGGATGATCGCCGCGGGGATTCGTCCTGCTTTGCGCAGCTCGTTGCCGTGCATCGTGAGTGCCTCGGTCATGAACGCGGGCTCGTCGAGATGCGTCGCGATGAGCAGCGCTCGCCCGGTCCATTTCGCCGCGCTCGTCAGCTTCTCCTCTGGCAGGAGAGTGCCCAACGCAACTCCGAGGCTGAGCCGAGCCCGGCCGAGAACCGCCAACGACTCCCGCTCGATCAGACCTTCCGCCGCTCGCGATTCAAGCCGTGCGACCAGCGGCCATAATTCGTTTACGGCATCAGAAGCGTGCCCGGACTTCCGTGCGATCTCGGCGAGCGAAAGTACCGATCCGGCGAACTGCATCATCGCTGCGAATGTGGCGTCGTCGGCCTCGGTGACACCCAACGCATGGACCGGTATACCGAGCGTGTGCGCGATCTGGCGGAGGGTTCCCACGTCGTTGATCACCCGCCGCCGTGTCTCGATCATGGAGATGTAGGTCTTGTCGTAGCCGAGCAGCGCGGCCAACCGTTCCTGGCTGATGCCGTTGAGTCGCCGGTAGGTGCGCAGGATCTGGCTCAGCTCGCGCGTGCGCAGCGCACGCGAAGCGTCCGGGCTCGACCAGAGCCACAGAGCCGACCCCGCCACCCGTCAGCCCGCCCGCTCATACCACGCGCTGATCGAACGCTTGTACCCGTCCGGCATGTGCAGGCCCGCCACCTCGGATCGCGCGAAGAGGCCGATCTCCTTGTGCTCGTGCGACAGCACCGGATCGATGTCCGAAACAAGGTGGCAGCCGTAGGTCACGATGAACACGTGCCGCTCGACCACATCGTGTAGTACATCCACGCGTCCAGAATGGGACCCGTCGTCACCTTCCACTGCGTCTCTTCGGTGATCTCCCGGGCAACGCAGTCCTCCGGGGACTCGCCGACCTCGATACGTCCACCGGGAAGCTCCCACTCGTCGCGCTCGTTCTTCAGGAGGAGCACTCGCTGGCGTGAATCGAGAACAACGCCTTTGACGGAAATGGAGAAGGTCGACGGGGGTGGCACTGGGCATCCTCTCAGGGTGCGTGCGGGTCACCGCGAAGATAGCAGCCGCTGTCCAGTCCACGTGATTGACAATCTGTCAGTGGACCCGCGCCGCACGTGCAGGTCAACTGTTGGCATCCCCAGAAGGAGGTGGCCGTGTTGCTCCCGGATGTGCCCATCCGCCGATCGACGGCACCGGAGGATGTCCTCGTCGATCTCGCGTGCACCGGCCTGGCACTCGTCGAGGCCGTGCCCGATCCCGCGAGCATGCTCGCCCTGACACGCCGACTCGGGGCGGTCGTCGTCCCGCACCGTGACAGCAGACCGGACGGCGTGACAGTGATCGAAGACCGAGGCGCCCGCGCGGCCGCTCTGGCCGGCTTCACCCGCTCGTCGCTGTTTCCGCACACCGACCGGTCCGGCACGCCCGACCCGCCCGGCCTGCTGTTCACCGTCTGCGGCCGGGAGCCGACCAGTGGCGGTGAGTCCGTCCTGGTCGACAGCCAAGCGGTCTACCGGGATCTCGCCGAGAGCGACCCACCCGCACTCGCCGCCCTCTCCGCGCCGCGCTCGGCGATGTTCGGCGGCGCCGACGGACATCTGACGTCGGTGTTCACGGTCACCGGCGGCGTCGTGTCGGTGCGCTTCCGGCTCGACGCGCTGGCCCGGTTCGGGCCACGGGCCGAGCCGTATGTCCCGGCGCTGCGCGCTGCGATCGCGCGGCACGCGTGGACGGTTCCCGCTCGCGCCGCAACCGGCTATGTCCTGGACAACCGGCGGTGGCTGCACGGACGCCGTGCTTACACCGGCCCACGTCTGGTCTACCGGATCACCGCCAACGCCACCCGGCCCGGCATGATCATCGGCGGGTTTCCCGAACGGCCCGACCGGCTGGCGGCGAGCTGACCGTGGCCCGTATCGCGATCACGGCGGACGGTCCGCCGTCCACGCACACGCGGCAGCCGACCCCGCCCCCGGCCGCCACAGCCTGACCGACCCCCGGCCGGTGCGCCCCCGCTCCCGGCCGGGGGTCGGTCGACCCACCGACGCCATGACGCTCCTGCATCGGCTGCGCCGCGCGCTGCGCCGGCACGGGCGGCGAGGCAAGCACCGCCGCCGAAGGCGCGCCGCGGCCCAGTGGTCCATGTGGGACTACCGGAGCGCCATCGGACCAGAACGTCCGCGGGTCGACCCGGCCCGCGACAACACCGAGGAAGGGAACACCTGTGTCGACTGCGACGCACCCACGGATCGGTTCGCCCGATTCCAGCCTGATCACCGATGACCCGCTGATGACCGTCGCCGAGCGCCTCCCGCTCGGTCTGTCCCGCTTCGGGCAGGAACCCGCGAGCACCGAGTCCCCCTCGCCGATCGGCACGCGCCCGTTCGGGTTGCGCTTCGCCGTCCAGCCCACCCCGGCGCGGCAGCGCTCCCGGCCCTGCCGCCGTGGAGCTACGACGCGGACCGTCAGATCGCCGTCGGGGAGGACGGCGAGCCGTGGTTCCGCTCGCTGAACGACACCTCGATGAACTCGACCGGCCCGAGCACCGACGGCGGCCCGAGTACGGGCGGCGAGGAGTGGACGCCCGACTACCTGTCCGACGCGGCGGGCTGATCGGCCGATCCCGATGAGCGTCCTCGTCCTGAGCGAAGAGTGCGACCCCACCGCCGACGCGGTGATCGACTCGCTGCAACGTCTCGACACGGAGGTCTACCGCGTCGACCTGGGGTGGTTCCCGACCCGCCTCGACCTGGACGCCGTTCTCGGCGTCGCAGGGTGGAACGGCGCCCTGCACGCCGGGAACCGGGTGATCAAGCTCGAACGGCTGACCTCGGTCTTCTACCGCCGTCCGACGGCCTTCCGGTTCGAGCCCGGCCTCACCGGACCCGAGCTGAGGCATGCCGCGATGGAGGCGAAGCTCGGTCTCGGCGGCTGCCTGTGGGCGATACCGGGGCTGCTGTGGGTGAACCACCCGGGTCGGCAGGCCGACATGCACAAGCCGGTGCAACTCGCTGCCGCGAAGGCGGCCGGCCTGCTCGTACCCCGCACGCTGATCACGAACCGGCCCGAGGCGGTGGAGCGGTTCGTCCGCGAATCGCCGGGCCGTGTCGTGATCAAGCCGCTGGGCTTCGCCTCGATCCATGAAGACGGCGCCCGCGCCGCGCTCTACACCCACGT
This sequence comes from Pseudonocardia sp. CNS-139, assembly GCA_001942415.1. Taxonomy (GTDB): domain Bacteria; phylum Actinomycetota; class Actinomycetes; order Mycobacteriales; family Pseudonocardiaceae; genus Pseudonocardia. The sequence goes on along the minus strand of MKJX01000173.1, from coordinate 96,295 downwards.
CCTGACCGACGACGAGCTGACCGACCTGCGCGGCGTCGAGACCACCGCGCACATGTTCCAGCGCTACGTCCAGGACAAGGCGTACGAGCTCCGGCTGACCGTCGTCGGGCAGGGGCGCGACGCCCAGTTCTTCCCGGTCGCGATCCACGCGGGCTCGCCCGCGTCGACCGTGGACTTCCGGGCCGACTACCCGTCGCTCGCCTACACCATCGCCGAGCTGCCGCGGGACGTCGAACTCGGCGTCCGGGCCTTCATGAACAAGTTCGGGATCGCGCTCGGGCACTTCGACTTCAGCGTGGACACTGACGGCCGGCACTGGTTCCTGGAGTGCAACGGGGCCGCCGGGCAGTACCAGTTCACGGAGAAGGCGACCGGGCTGCCGATCACCGACGCCATCGCCGACATGCTGCAGAAAGGCACACCGTGACCTCCACGAACACCTCGACGATCAACCCCCTCGACTGGAGACCCCGCGCCGCGAAGCTCGCGAGCCGGCTGGAGACCGGCGGGGCGATCACCGACAAGGCATGGCGGGCCGCCTTCGAGCAGGTGCCCCGCCACGCGTTCGTGCCCCGCTACTGGCGCTCGACGACTACAACCGGCCGGCGCGGCTGATCGACGGCGCCGACCCCGCCCAGCAGAACGACTGGCTGAACGCGGTGTACGACGACCGGTTCCTCGCCACGGTGTGGGCGATGCACGACGGCAACCCGACCGTCAGCAGCTCCGCGAGCCTCCCGACCCTGGTCGCGCGGATGCTCCAGCTCCTCGACCTGCAGGACGGCCACCGAGTGCTGGAGATCGGCACCGGCACCGGCTACAACACGGGCCTGCTCTGCCACCGCGTCGGCGCCGAGCAGGTGACCAGCATCGACATCGACGACGTGCTCGTCGCCGAGGCCACCGACCGGCTGTCCGCACTCGGCATGCGCCCCGATGTCGTCGCCGGGGACGGCGCCGACGGCGTGCAGGACCGCGCCCCGTTCGACCGGATCATCTCCACGTGCGCGTCACCGGGCGTGCCCGTGCCATGGATCGAGCAGCTCGCCGACGGCGGGGTGATCGTCTCCCCGTTCACCCTCGGCGGGGCGCTCGCGGTGCTCCGCAAGACCGGGCCCAACGACTTCCTCATCGGCATGCCCGAGCCCGCCGACCGGCGCGACCACCACCACTCCACCTCGGAGATGGACCCGCACGCCTTCGCCGACGTCGACTTCCGGCTCTGGCTGTCACTGCACCTGCCCGCCGACGTGCGGATCGTCGACCTCGTGAGCGACCACGAAACCCGCACACGGACCGGGGTCGTCGTACACGACGGCGCCCACCGCGCCGAAGCCCGCTTCCCCACCGACGACCTGGACATGCACATCACCCAGGACAGCCGGCGGCTGTTCGACCACGTCGAACTGGCCTGGCACTCCTACCAACTCCACGACAACCCGAGCCGCGAACGCATCGGCATCACCGCCCGCACCGACGGCACCCAGACCGCATGGCTCGACCACCCCGACTCCGGGGTGACCTGGCCGCTCCTCCCCGGAGGCGACAACGCCTGGAGGTAGTACGCGCAGGCCTGCCTGGGCAGCCTTCAACCCACTGAACGACGGCCATAATCCGGTCGTGGTTCTCAGGGAGCGCGTCGTGCAGCCGTCCTTTCGGCCCCTGACGCCCGCGTCGACCGGCCGTCCAGCGGGTATCCACGTCCGCCCTGTCGGCTGACCCGGTGAGCGAGCGATGAGCGTGTCCACCCCACCTCCCGGCGTGACGATCGCGGACGCGCGGGTCCAGGAGGTCGCCCCCGGCGTCCACGAGCCGAGCGGGCCCGGCCACGTCCACACCGGGCGCAACGAGGGCGACGCCCCGCTGGTGCTCGACGTGGTCTACGTGCTGCCGGCGGGGGCGCCGCTCTCCGTGCCCCAGGACGCCCCCGCCTGCGACGCGGCGGGCTGATCCTGAGTCAGCCCCGGGCGACCGTGGCCTCGATCAGCCCGTACGGGCGGTCGGCGGCGAAGAAGACCTCGTTGGGGTTCTCCAGGCCGAACGGCGCCAGGTCCACCACGAAGTGGTGCTTGTTGGGCGCCTGCAGGTTGATCTCCGCGATCTCCGGGTGCGCCTCCAGCGCCGCGCTGCCCATCTCCCACAGCGTCTGCTGCAGCGCGAGCGAGTGCACGGTGGCGAACCGCTCGACGAGGACGCGCCGGACGTCGGCCCAGGTCTTGTCCCAGTCCACCTCGGTGGTCGCGTACCGCCAGCGCGCGACGAGCGCCGTCGCCATGATCCGGTCGTCGGTCTCGGGGAGCGTCGTGTAGCCGTCCTTGAGGAACCCGTGGAACTCCGAGCCGGTCGACTTGAGCAGCACGAGGTCGCGCAGCCCGGAGACGACCTCGGTACCGGCGTCCGACACGTCCACCACCGTGGTCCGGACCTCCTGGCCGCGGCGCACCCACGTGTGGTCGTGGCGTCCGGGCCGACGGGCGCGCGGTCCCACGCGTACTCGTCGACGCTGACGCGGGCGCGGTGACCGGCTCGACGTCGTCGACGAAGTGCCGGGCGAGCGCCAGCGCGAACTCCTCGATCTCGTGCAGCCCGTGCTCCTTGGCGAAGGCGTACGCGGTGTTCTTCTGGGTGTCGGTCGGCAGCACCGTGGCCTGGTCGCCTGCCAGGTAGGCGGCCGCGAAGTCGCCGCGCAGCGCCGTGGTGACGTTGACGTCGCGGATCTCGTGCCGGGGCGTGTCCCGGTAGATCCGGACGAGGCGGGTCTCCGCCTTCCCGTACTGGTGTCCGGACAGAACGATGCCCATGTCAGCTCCCGCGGTAGGTCGAGTAGGCGAACGGGGACAGCAGCAGCGGCACGTGGTGGTGCTGTCCGGCGTCCGTGACGGTGAAGGTGACGGCCACCTCCGGGTAGAACCCCGTCTGCCCGGTCGCGGCGAAGTACGCGCCCGTGTCGAAGGTGACCCGGTAGGTCCCGGCGGCAGGTCGGCGGCGAGCTCCCGGACGCGCCCGTCCTCGTCGGTGACGGCGTCGGCGAGCGGCTTCCCGGCCGCGGTCGTGAGCCGGACGGCGACACCCGCGGCCGGACGGCCGTGCGCGGCGTCGAGCACGTGCGTGGAGAGGCTCATGCGGGACCCTCCCCCAGCAGCCGCGCGATCCGGATCCGGTTGATGGCGGCCAGCTCCCCGAGCGCGACGGCGCGCTCGGTCGCCGGGTCGTTGCCCAGCCGCGCGTGCAGCGTCGCGAGCAGGTCCTCGGCACTGCGGCCGGTGGCGCACACCAGGTAGACGTGCCCGAACCGCTCCTCGTAGGCGCGGTTGCCCGCGGCCAGCGCCGTGAGCACGTCCGCCTCGGCGGTGGCGACGGCGCTCTGCTCACGGCGGGACGGCCCGGCGGCGGTGCGGTCGCCGATGCGCGGGTGGCCGGCCATGGCCGCGTCGAGGTCGACGTCGGCGAGCGCGGCGGCGGCCGCGGCCTGCAGCGCCTCCGCCGACCCGTACGGCCGCCCCGCTGCGACCGCCGCGGCCCAGCGCGGCGCGCGGCACACCGCCACCAGCTCCGCCTCCGCGGCGGCGGCCGGCAGGCCGTCGAACTGCGTGATGTTCACCCGTCTCCTCTCCCGAGAGCCCGCGAACGCGCCGTCGCGATCGGGTTCGCGCCGGCCACGAGGTCGGCGAAGCGGTTGTTCGCCACCTTGGCGATCTCGATCAGCGCGGCCGCGTGCTCCTGCGCCGGGGAGTTGTCCAGCCGCCGTCGGCCCTCGGCAAGTATGCGGTCGCGCGACTCCGCCTCCCGCACGCACACGATCAGCGGGATGCCGAACCGCTCCCGGTACACGGCCGCGAGCTGCGCGAACTCCGCGCGGTCGGCGTCGGCGAGCCTCGTCAGCCCAGCGCACGACTGGTCGCGCGCGGACTCCTCGCCCTCGTCGCCGTCGGCCACGCGGTCGGCGCCGAGGTCCGGGTAGGCGGCCATCAGCGCGCGCTGCTCGGCGGCCGGCGCCGAGAACAGCGCCTCCTGGAACGCGGCGCGCAGGTTGGCCGGGTCGGCGAAGGGCCGCCGGTCGTACGCGTGCGCGACCACGTCCGCCGGTCCCTGGAACAGGCGCCCGAACGTCGCGACGAACTCCTCGCGGCCCATCCCGTTCACCTGCTCCAGCCGGACGGTGCCGGTGCCGGGCGTGCCCGCGACGGCCGGCCCGCGGCCCTTCCCGACGTGGTGGAAGACGATGTTGAGCACGATCGCCGTGATGCTGCCGAGCGTGATGCCCGAGCCGAGGACGATCTGCGCCCACCCGGGCACGGCCGTCGCGATGGCCGGCTGGGCCGTCACGAACATCGCCAGGCCCACGCTGGAGCCCACGATCACCACGTTGCGGTGGTCGTTGAAGTCGACGCGGGCCAGGGTCTGGATGCCGACCACCGCCACCGTCGCGAACATCGCGAGCGCCGCGCCGCCCAGCACGGGGTGCGGGATGCCGGCGACCACCGCGCCCGCCTTGGGCACCAGCCCGACGATGATCATGATCACGCCGGCCGCGACCACCACCCACCGGCTCTTGACCTGCGTCAGCCGCACCAGCCCGACGTTCTCGGCGAAGCACGTGTACGGGAACGAGTTGAGGACACCGCCGATCGTCGTGGCGAGCCCGTCGGCGCGCAGCGCCCGGGCCACGTCCTCGCGGCCGACCCGCTTGTCCACGATTTCGGCGGTCGCGAAGACGTCGCCGGTGGTCTCGACGGCGGTGATGAGCATGACGACGATCATCGACACGATCGCCGCGATGCTGAACTGCGGCCACCCGAAGTGGAACGGTGTCGTCACGCCCAGCCAGGCCGACTCGCCCACGGCGTCGAAGTGCGCGTCGCCCAGCAGCCAGGCCACCAAGGTGCCCAGCACGAGCCCGACCAGCACCGCGACCGTCGCGAGGAACCCGCGGAAGAGCCGCTGGACCAGCACGATCACGGCGAGCGTGCCCAGCGCGTAGGCCAGGTGCCGCAGGTTGCCCGGCTGCGGGTCGGCGGCGCCGCCGACGGCGTCCGCGGCCGCCACCGGGAGCAGCGCCAGCCCGATGACCAGGATCACCGAGCCCGTGACGACCGGCGGGAAGAACCGGATCAGCCGGCCGAAGAACGGCGCGACCAGGAACGTCGCGAGCCCGGCCACGATCACCGAGCCGTAGATGACGAGCAGCCCGTCCGTGCCGCCGCCCGCCGCGAGCCCGATCGCGATCATCGGCGAGACCGCGGTGAACGTCACGCCCTGCAGCAGCGGCAGCCGCACGCCGACCTTCCAGAACCCGGCGGCCTGGATGATCGAGGCGATCCCGCAGGTGAACAGGTCGGCGTTGATGAGGTGGATCAGCTCGCGCTCGGACAGCCCGATCGCGCCGGCCAGCAGGATCGGGACGACCACCGCGCCCGCGTAGAACGCGAGCACGTGCTGGAACCCGTACACGGCCAGCTTGCCGGCGGGCAGGACCTCGTCGACCGGGTGGGGGCGTCGCGGCATGGGGCACCTCGGTGTGCGCGGCGGCGGGGGACGGGCTCCACCCTCGCCGTCCCGGGTGACGGCCGACACCCACGGGACCGACGAACAGCGGCGGCCCCGCGCGCGACGCGTTGGGAGGTTCCGCCAAGCGGCCGGGCCGCGCCGGGAACCGGTCGTCGGTGCCCGGCCGGTGCGCCCGGACCAGGTCGCCCGTCACCGTGCCTCGCGCAGCGTGCGGACGTACGCCGCGGTGAGGGCGACCGCCCGGTCCTCGTCCTGCGCCAGGTCCACGAGGGCCCGTTCGGCGGTGGCGCCCGGGATGTCCGCGAGCGCCTGGGTCAGCCGCCGGCGGGCGGCCGGCCCGGCGGCGCCGGCGAGGCCGTCGACGAGCGCGGCGGCGATCCGCTCCGCCGTCGCCGGGTCGCCCGCCAGCGCGCTCAGCGCGTCGGCGGCGTCGGCGTCGTTCACGTCCTCGACGACCATGGCGACGAGCGTCGGGACGCCGTCGGCCACCCCGCGCGCCGCGAGCGCCGGCGCCGCGCGCCGGCGGACCACGACGTCGGGGCCCGTGAGGGCCTCCCGCAGCAGCGCGGTCGCGGCCTCGCCGGGGATCTCGGCGACGGCGTCGACGGCGCGTTCGCGCACCTCGGGGGCCGGTGCGCCGAGTCCCTCCGCCAGCAGCGCCAGCGCGTCGTCGCCCGCCTGCGCCAGCGCCCACCGCAGGGCGCCGGCGACGTTCGGGTCCGGCTCGCCCAGCGCCGCCTCGACCAGCGCCGCCACCGGCACCGGCCCCTCCTCCACCGAGGACAGCGCGGCGCGCTGGCGCCGGCCGGGGCTCTCCGACCCCAGCGCCTGCAGGAGGGCCACGATCTGGAGGACGTCCTCCCAGCCGGCGGTTCCGCGGCACCGATCCGGCCGAGCCGGGTGAGCAGGTCGGTCTCGCGCGCGATGCGCTCCCGCGTCCGGCGGACGAGGTCGTCGACGAGGTCCGACGGCGTGAAGCCGGGGTCGTCGAGCGCGCGCCCGACCTCGCGCAGCGACAGCCCGAGCGACCGCAGGCTCTCGACGTGGAAGATCCGGCGGATGTCCTCGGCGGAGTACTCCCGGTAGCCGGCCCCGGTCCGGCCCGTCGGCCGCACCAGGCCCAGCGACTCGTAGTGCCGGAGCATGCGGGCGCTCACGCCGGACCGCCGGGCCACGTCACCGATCCGCACCGCCCGTCATCCCTCCCGGCCGGCGCGCCGAGGGCCACGACGCGCCTCGCCTCCTCGACCGCGAGCTCGAACCCGCGTCCGGGTCGTGCCACAGCCGTTCCGTGGCGAGCGCGTGCGCACGCACGCGGGGGTCGGGACCCGTCGCCGCGGCACGCAGGAGCGGCCCGGCCGCCTCGCCGAGCCCGATCATGGCCCGGCTGAGGCTCAGCTGCACCTCACGCCCGCCGCGCCCGAGCTGCGTCGCCAGCACCCGGGCCAGCCCGCGCTCCTCGCCCTCGGGCACGAGCGCCACCGCCGCCCGCCAGGCCGTGCGCGCCACCTCGTCGTCGGCGTCGGTCAGGAGCGCCGGCGTGATCGCCGGCCACGCCTGCCGGTCGCCGATCTTGGACAGCGTGTGCAACGCCTGGCTGCGCGCCTGCGCCCGCTCCGAGCGCAGCTCGCCGACGAGCCTCGGGACCGTGACCGACGACGGGTGCCGGATGAGCGCCCAGGTCAGCATCTCGCGCACCGAGAACTCGGGCTCCACCGCGCAGCGTGCGACCAGCGTGTCGACGAACCCCGGGTCGGGGGCCGTGCCGACCGCCAGCGCCGCCCGCAGCCGCACCGACGCGTCGCCGTTCTCCAGTCCGCGGAGAGCCTGCATGGTCTTCCACCTCCGCGGCCCAGTGAAGACCTTGCCACCGTGTCAAGGTCAAGCCGCGCCGCGGTCGTGCGGTCAGCGTTCGCTGCCGGCGGGCAACGGCTCCAGCACCAGGTCCTCGAACTTGCGGCGGACCGTCTCCATCCGCCACTTGTTGCTGAACACCGCGAGCAGCGCGCCGTCGGAGCGGCGGGTGAGCACCTCGCACTCGCTCTGCCCCGCGAGCATCTCCGCCCCGGCGGCGTCGGTGCGGCGGGTGACCGAGTAGCCGAGCTGCTCCAGCGTGACCGGCGCCCGGAACTCCGACTCCAGCCGCGCCGTGACCACCTCGAACTGCAGCGGCCCGACCGCGGCCAGCACCGGCGCCTGGTCGCCGCGCAGGTCGGAGGTCAGCACCTGGATCACGCCCTCGCCGTCGAGCTGCTCGACGCCGCGGCGGAACTGCTTGTAGGCACCGGCGTCGGCGCTGCGGACCACCGCGAAGTGCTCGGGCGCGAAGCTCGGGATCGACGGGAACTCGACGGGGTCCTCGGCGTAGAGGGTGTCGCCGGGACGCAGCGCGCCCGCGTTGACCAGCCCGACGATGTCGCCGGGGAACGCCTCCTCCACCGTGGTGCGCTGCTGCCCGAACACCGCCTGCGCGTACTTCGTGGCGAACGGGCGCCCGGTGGCCGCGTGGGTGAGCACCATGCCGCGCTCGAACCGCCCCGAGCAGATCCGCACGAACGCCATCCGGTCGCGGTGGGCGCGGTCCATCCCGGCCTGCACCTTGAACACCAGCCCGGACGTCGCCGCCTCCAGCGGGCGCGGGTTGCCGGCCGCGTCGTCGCGGGCCTCGGGCGCCGGGGCCAGCTCGACGAGCGCGTCCAGCAGCCGCGAGACGCCCACCCCGTTCAGCGCCGCCCCGAAGAGCACGGGGGTGGCGACGCCCGCGAGGAAGTCCTTCTCGTCGTAGCCGGCGCCGATCTCCTCCAGCAGGGCGATCTCGTCCCGGGCGGTGGCCCAGTACTGCGGCTCCTCGGCCGCGATCACCTCGGCGGGCACCACCTCGGCCGTGGCCCGGGTGGCGCCGCCCGCGGTGCGCGTGTAGCGGCGGAACTCGCCCGTGCCGACCTCCACCAGCCCGCGCAGCTCGCCCGCGACGCCGACCGGCCACGTGAGCGGCATCGGCCGCAGCCCGATCGTCTGCTCCACCTCGTCGAGCAGCTCCAGCGCCTCGCGGCCGGGCCGGTCCCACTTGTTGACGAAGGTGAGCACCGGGATGCCGCGCGTGCGGCAGACGTCGAAGAGCTTGAGGGTCTGGGGTTCGAGGCCCTTCGCCGCGTCGAGCAGCATCACGGCGGCGTCGACGGCGGCGAGCACCCGGTAGGTGTCCTCGGAGAAGTCGCCGTGGCCGGGCGTGTCGAGCAGGTTGATCACGCGGTCCCGGTAGCCGAACTGGAGCACCGCCGACGTGATCGAGATGCCGCGCTTGCGCTCCATCTCCATCCAGTCCGACGTCACCCCGCGCCGGCCGGCCTTGCCGTGCACGGCACCGGCCTCGTCGATGGCCTCGGCGTAGAGCGCGAGCGCCTCGGTGAGCGTGGACTTGCCGGCGTCCGGGTGGCTGATCACGGCGAACGTACGGCGGCGGCCGGCCTCGGCCGCAACGGCGGACCCGGCCCCTGAGACCCCTGCGACCTCTGACATCAGGCCACCGACTTTACGTGGCGCGGGCCCGCACCCGATCGTGCGGGCCCGGGCCGCATCCGTCACACCAGCGGCGAGCCGCAGCCACTGCAGAAACGGATCCCGGTCGCGCTGCGCTGCCCGCAGCGCCCGCACACCACGCCGTCGGGCGTGACCGCGACGGTCGGCGCGCCCGCGTTCGCCTGCGGGGCCGGCTGCTGCGGGCGGGGCGGCGGCATCCACTGGGCGTTCTGCGCGTTCTGGGCGTTCACGCGGGCCTGCGGGGCCCACCGGTCGGGCGGGCGCGCGCCCCACTGCGGGGAGGCGGCCACGGCCGGGACCGGCGTGGTCCGGCGGCCGCGCAGCAGCACCACGATGATCACGGCGGCCGCCACCGCGACGACGCCGGCGGCGATGACGATCCAGACCCACACCGGGAGCCCGGCGAAGCTCTGCTCCGCGGGCGCGGCGGGCGCGTCCCGGCGGGCGTGGCGACCGGAGCCGTGCGCAGCTGCGGGAGCTGCAGGTTCTTGGCCCCGAGCCACTCGCTCAGGTCGGTCGTGTCGGTGATGAAGTTGAACGCCTGGGTCTCGCCGTTGATCCGGAACGAGTTGACGCCGAGCACGTTGCCGACCCCGTCGACGGTGGGGCCGCCCGACATCCCGCCGCTCATGTCGGCGTTGACCTCGGTCTGGGCGACGCCGGACGCGCTGACCTGCGTGCTGGACACCGTGCCGGTCTTGAAGCTGGCCCGCACCAGGTTGACGTCCACGACCTGGCCCACCGCGCCCGGGAACCCGACGGCGGTCAGCGGGCTGCCGCTGCGCGGGTCGGCGTCGGCGACCGGGATCGGGACCGCGCCGGTCGTCTCGACCTTGAGCAGCGCGAGGTCGCCCTCGTCGAAGGACCGGAAGTCGATCAGCTGCGCGTTCAGCGGCTGGTCCAGCACGGCGCCCTCGACCGCCCGCGGCTGCACGGCCTGGATCACCCGGTCCATCGGCGCCCCGGCGCCGCGGCCCTCGACCGGCCAGTCGAGCAGGGCACCCGGCAGCAGCGCCCCGGCGTCCTCCGGGGTCAGCACGCCCAGGTCGACCTGGGACTGGAGGAACGCCTTGATGACCTCCTCCTTGCCGGAGTCGGGCTCGACGCAGTGCCCGGCCGTCATGACGTGGCCGGTCTCGGTGACGAAGAACCCGCTGCAGCCGTACGCGACGTCGATCGGGTCGCTCCAGACCCAGCCCTCGTCCGACGGGAACCGCACGTAGCCGTTCCACGCGATGGTGAGGTGCACGATGCTCGGCTCGACGAGCTCGTTCAGCTCCTCGCCGGGCAGCACTGCGGGCAGCGCAGCCGGCACCGCAGCCGGCACCGGGGCGGCGACGGCGGCCGGGGCCGCCACCAGAGTGGCGAACGCGGCGACGACCAGGGCCGCCGCGGCGCGCAGGCGGCGCCCACGCCGTGTGTCCATGAGATCCCAGCCCCTCGGGAATGACAGCCCGGCCGGGGTCGGCCCCCGCGGTGCTGATCGCCTGGTGTGCATACGCTCCTCGCCGGTCGGGCCCGGCGTGTTACCGCGGTGTATTGCCTGGTCCGCGCGGTGTCGAGGTTGCATCCGAGCGCCGGGAGGCCTCCCGGACGGGGCGGTCGTGCGGGCCGCGCCCGGGCCCGCGGGAGCGCCGTCGCAGCGGTCCGGGAACGGGCGGGCGGCACCGTCGTGGCGGCGCGCGGTCGAGGGCGGGCAGCGCCGGGTACGGGTGCTCCGGCCGGTCGCGCACGCCTCGGGGACGGCCGTGACCGGCCCGGGGCAGCGATGTCAGGAGCCTGCTCCGGGCCCGGCCTCCCCGGTCAGCTGGGGCGCGCGACCGCCTGCGGCGTGCGCTCGGCGGCCACCTGGTCGGCGATCCGGCAGGCCAGCGCGACGATGAGCAGTGTCGGGCCGACCGCGCCCGCCGTCGGGAAGACGGCGCTGCCGGCGACGTAGAGGTTGGCGGCGCCGTGCACCCGGCAGTCGCGGTCGACCACCCCGTCACGCGGGGAGTCGGACATCCGCAGCAGGCCCATCTGGTGGGTGCCGTCGGTGAAGGGCAGCTCGTCGATGCGGGCCGCGTCGCCCATGTCCACCCGGCCGAGCCCGAGCCGCTCGAACTCCGCGCCGATCAGCTCCATGCTGCGCCGGATGCTCGTGCGGTCGCCGTCCGAGACGCGGTAGTGCACGTGCAGCCGGCGCTGGCCCAGCGCGTCGCGGCGGCGGGAGAGCGTGACGCGGTTCTCCGGGTCGGGGAGCTGCTCGGCGTCGAACCGGAGCCGGCACGTGGCGCTGTCCAGCGGCATGAACGAGGGCAGCACCCGGCGTCCCGTGACGCGCGGCGCGGCCCACGACGCGGCGAACCCGGCGACCCGCCGCCAGTCCCGCGCGACGTTGCCGACATGGTCGCGCAGCCCGGCCGTCTCCGCGTAGCGGGCGTGCGTGCCGGACGCCTTGAAGCCCATCCTCGCCCGGTTGAGCGCGTAGTACGTCAGCGAGAACGTCGAGAGCAGCCCGTCGCCGTGCTCGGGGTTCATCGGGTCGGCGAACCACAGCGCGGCCTTGAGGTTGGCCAGGCCGTGCTCCTCCTGGGCCTCCGGGGTGAGCGCCAGCATCCGGCGCGCGTAGATGCCCTCGCGGGTCTTCTGGTAGCCGAGCGCGAGCCGCCGTCCGAGGTCGGTGAGCACCACGGTGCCGACCTCGCCGACGGGGTGCGTCATGTAGTGCCGGCCGACCTGGTCGTGCTCGTTGCCGAGGCCCGCGGGCGTCTGCCGGTCGGACGCCAGCAGGATGCGCGTGGACTCCAGACCGCCCGCGGCCAGCACGAACGTGTTCGCGCCGACCACGATCTCGACGCCCGGCCGCGGCGAGACGATCGCCTCCCGGACGGCCCCGCCCACCGGGTCGCGCTCCAGCCGCACGACCGTCGCCTCGACGATCAGGCGCACGTTGGCGGCCTTCGCCAGCTCCTGCATCCGCCCCGCGAACGACGTGGGCGGGCTCCACCGCCACGTCCGGTCGACGTCCAGGTCCTCGGACGGGGACAGCGGCGCGGCCTGCAGCCCGGCGCGGACGGCGTCGTACTCGTAGTCACCGGCGTCCAGGTGCCGCTGGGCGCGCTGGTAGTACGGGGTCAGCTCGTCGTCGGTGAGCGGCCAGGCCTCCAGCTTCAGCCACTCCCGCGCGCCGAGGTCCAGCGGGTCGAGCGGCGCGCAGCGCCCGCCCCACACCAGGCTCGTGCCGCCCAGCCGCTTCTGCCGCACGGACTCCAGCGGGTCGTGCGGGTCGCCGAGCGGGTCACCGCGGTAGGTGTCGGCGTGCCGGGCCGTGTAGCGCTGACCGCCGCCCTCCACGACGACGACGTCCACGCCCCGCGCGGCCAGCTCGGCGGCGGCCACCGCGCCGGCCGGTCCGGTCCCGATGACGCACACGTCGGCCGACACGCGGCTTCCCGGCGCGATCCCGCGCCCATCGATCAGCACGCCGACCGAGGGTAGAGGAGCATGGTGAGAGCACTTCTCACACACCCGGTTTGACCCTTCCATCACGCTTCGCGCAGACTCGGCCCCGCCTGGGAGGGATGCAGATGCGAGTCCGCGAGATGTCCGCCGCCGTGCGGGTGCTGGCCAAGAACGACCTGGCCCGTTACGGGAAGCCCGGGAAGTCCGAGGCCGGCCGGTTCGAGCAGGAGCTGTGCCGCACGATCGGCGTCGAGCACGCGCTCGCCGTCAACAGCGGCACGAGCGCGCTCATCGGCGCGCTGGTCGGCGCCGGGATCGGGCCGGGCGACGAGGTGCTCGTCCCGGCCTACACCTGGGTCGCCACGGCCGCCGCCCCGGCTGGCCGTCGGCGCCGTGCCGGTGCTCGTCGAGATCGACGAGAGCCTCACGATGGACCCCGCCGACCTGGTGCGGAAGATCACCCCGCAGACCAAGGCCGTCATCCCCGTCCACATGCTCAACCTCGTCTGCGACATGGACGCGATCATGAAGGCGGCCGCGGACCACGGCCTCGTCGTGATCGAGGACGCCTGCCAGGCCATCGGCGTGCGCCACCACGGGCGCCGGGTCGGCTCGATCGGGCACGTCGGCGCGTTCAGCTTCAACCACCACAAGAACATCACATCGGGTGAAGGCGGCGCCGTCCTCACCAACGACCGGCGCGTCCACGTGCGCGCCGCGATGCACCACGACGTCGGCAGCTACGAGCGGCCGGGCTGGATCGAGACGGAGGCGCTCTTCCCGGGCGTCAACCACCGGATGCCGGAGCTGTGCGCCGCGGTGCTGCGCCCCCAGCTCGCCCGCATCGACGCCCAGCTCGACCGGCGCCGCGAGCGCCGCGGGATGGTGCTCGACCGGGTCCTGTCCAGCTCGCGCTCGCGCGCCCGGATGGCCCCGCACCACGACGAGACCGACGCCGTCGGGCTCGCCCTGACGTTCGACGACCCGGCCGACGCGAAGGCGTTCGCGGCCCGCCGCGGCGCCGCCGCGTGATCGACACCGGCCGCCACGTCTACACGAACTGGCAGTCCGTGCTGGTCAAGCGGGCCCACCACCCCGGGCTCAACCCCCACCGGTGGGCGCAGCGCGAGGTCGACTACGGCCCGCAGAGCTGCCCGAACACGCTCGACATCCTGGCCCGCAGCTGCACCGTGGAGCTGGTCCCCGAGATCCCGACGCCGGCGTTCAAGCTGATCACACGCGGGCTGGGTCGGTAGCCCCGGAGCCGCGCGACTCTACCCTCACGTGAGGGTAAGATCGCCGAATGCCGGTCGGCCACGATCCCGAGCACGTCCCCGTGACCCGCATCGAGGTGCTCGACTTCGTTGCCGAGGCGTTCGACGACGTGCCCACGGAACGCGCCCGGATCCTCGAGGTGGCCACCCGCAACGGTGCCCGGCACGCCCTGCTCGACGCGCTGCGCCGGCTGCCCGACACCCCGCTGTCCGAGCCCGCGCAGCTGTGGGACCACCTCGGCGACGTGCCGGTGGACCCGGGCCGCTGAGTCAGCCGGCCGTCAGCTCGACGCGCCCGACGGTGGTCCAGCGGTAGGCCGCACCCTCCCGCCGCAGCTCCACCAGCTCCGCCGCGCTCACCTGCGCCTCGACCGGGCGCACCCAGCGCTCGTGCGAGATCGCCGCGCGCACCGCCCGCGCGGGCTGCCGGGCCCGGCTGTACGCGACGCTCACGTGCGGCCGCAGCGCCTGCGCCGCGGCCGGGTAGTCCGTGCCGGTGACCTCCCCCGCCGCCGCGCACAGCGCGTCGTGCAGCCCGAACAGCTCCGTCCAGGGCGTCACGCTGAACATCACCGCGCCCGGCGACCCGGTGAGCGGGCCGACCGTCACCGGGAACGGCGCGAGCCCGGCCGTCCGCTCCCGGGCCCGCCCGAGCACGTCGTCCAGCAGGGCGGCGTCGACCTCGTCGACGTAGCCGATGCGGCGCAGCGTGAGGTGCAGCCCGTCGAGCGGGACGGGGTCGAAGGCGAGGTGGCGCACCGACCCCGCGCAGTGGTGCGCGAGCCAGCGCAGCTGCTCGTGGTCGGGGAACGTGAGCATCCAGTGGTAGGTGCGGCGCCCGTCGCGCCAGCCGGGCCGGTCCCAGTGGTCGGCCATCTCCTCGACCCGCCCGAACGCCTCCCAGTCGGCGCGGGCGATCAGGTCCGGGCGGTCGGGGGCGAGGCTCGCCTCGGTCTCCGCTCCGGCGTCTGGGGCTGCGATCGTCGGCTCCTCGGCTCACGGGGGCGCCGGCGGCTCGGGGCTGCTGCAGCCGGGCCCGCCCACGATAGATCAGACGGCAGCCGGGCGAAGCCTCACCGGCCCGGCGCCGCGGGGAGGACCCGCCGGGCGAAGCCCTCGACGACGTCGGCGAGCGCCGCGGGCGCTTGATGTTCGCGTCGTGCCCCCGGCCGGCGAGCAGCACCCGCTCGGCGTGCGGGAGCGCGCGTTCGAGGGCGTCGAGGCGTTCCGCGAGGTGCGCCGGGCTCTTCTCCCCGCCGACCAGCACGACCGGGACCTCGATCGACCGGTAGGCGTCCAGCCGGTTGCCGAGCGCGTCGAGCGCGACGGTCTCGGCGAGCTGTCCGCCGATGAACCGCCGGTAGCGGGGAACGGCCGCCGTGAACGCGCCCGCGGCACGTGCCGCCCACCGCGGGATCCGGATGACCTCCTCGAGGAACACGGCGAGCGCGCGGCCGGGGTGACCGGCGTCGTACAGGCTGCGGGCACGCCGGTGCACCTCGCCGTCGGGCCCGCCGAGCAGCGCGTCGAGCACGATCGGCGGCTCGTACAGCACCGCGCCGACGAATGCCCCCGGCCGGGCGACGAGCGACTCCAGGGCGACGACCGCCCCGGAGGAGTGGCCGACCAGCAGCGCGGGCCCGTCCAGGGTGTCGGCCACGGCGAGGACGTCGCGCACCTCGGCGTCGATCCCGGCGGGCCCCGTGACGTCGGCGCGGTACGGCCGCCGGTGGATGCGCAGCACGCGGTAGCGGGGGGCGAGCAGGCCGGCCACCCGGCGCCAGCCGCTTCCGTCGTCGAGCCCGGGGTGCAGCACGATCACGGCCGGTCCGGTCCCGTCGTCGCGGCCCGGGACGCCGGGTGCCAGGTCGCGGATCGGATCCTCGGGCATTCGGTCACTCCATCCGGTTGACGTACTCGTCGAGCAGCGTGCGGTCGGTGAGCAGGCCCTCGGTGTAGATCTCCAGCGTCGGCAGCGCGGCGGCCTCGGCCAGCTCGCGCAGCCGGAGCGTCCCTTCGAGCAGGTCGCGCCGGCGCCTCCAGGCTGAGCTGCGCGAGCAGGCCCCCGACCTGCTGCGTGACCAGGAGCCGCGCCCGCGCGTCCGGGTCGCGGCTGGGCCGGACCTGGCCGGACGACACGGCCTCGGCCAGGTACTCGCGCGCGTCCGCGATCATCCCCTCCAGGAACGCGCGACCCGCCGGCCCGCCCTCGCGCAGGCTGCGCAGCGCGTAGGCCAGCGCGACGGCGTGCGTGTCGAGGCCGGCGAGCATCGCGATCTTCTCCGCCGCCGAGCCGCGGACCCCGTCGGCCTTGACGGCCGCGATCCGGCGCAGGACCTCGGCGTCGCACTCGGCCCGCAGCGCCTCCTTGGTGCCGAAGTGGTGGGTGACCAGCGCAGCCGTGACGCCCGCCGCGGCCGCGATCTCCCGCACCGACGCCGCGAACCCGCGCCGGGCGAAGCACTCGATCGCCGCGTCCCGCAGCCGGGACCGCCCGACGGGCTCACCACCGTCTCCCACGCGGGAGACTTTACACGCGTAAAGTCGCCCGGCCGCTCTGGACACCGTCGATCCCGCGTTCCACCTCGGGTCGGCGCAGGCGCTCGCCGCACGCCCCTCGGGGTCGCGGTGCTGCGGCACGCGGACCGACGCTCACACCCCGGCGCCTGGGGGCGCTGTCCGTGCCGGCCAGGGCATGCCCGACGCGTAGGTGACGGACGTCCCGGGGTGGCGCCCGGCGCTGGGGATCACCGGTCCGGAGCGGCTGCAGCCGGCGTTCACGCCGGCGGTCCGAGCAGCCAGCGCCGCCCGCACGACCGCGACGATCGCCACCCGGTGGTCCTGGTGGAAGTAGTGGTCGCCGGGGAACGCGTGCGCGGTGAACGGGCCGTCCGTCGCGCTCGCCCACGCCGCCACCTCGGGCACGTCGACGATCGGGTCGCCGAGCCCACGAACGCGGTGACGGGGCAGCGCAGGCGCGGCGCACCCCGGTGCCGGTACTCCTCGGCGACCGTCAGGTCGGCGCGCACCACCGGCAGCGCGTAGCGGCGCACGGCCGCGTGCCGCAGCGACGCCGCGGTCGGGCCGCCCGTGGCCATCAGCTCCGCGGCGAACGCGTCGTCGGGCAGGTGGTGGATGAGCGCACGGTGGGTGGGCAGGTGCGGGCCCGCGCCCGGAGACGAACAGGTGCAGCGGCGCCCGGCCGGCGGCGTCGAGCGTGCGGGCCAGCTCGAACGCGACGAGCGCCCCCATGCTGTGCCCGTAGAGCGCGAACGGGCCGCGGACGGACGCGAGCAGCTGCGGCGCCAGCCCCGCGACGATGTCCTCGACGCGGTGCAGCGGCGGCTCGCCCGCGCGGTCCTCGCGGCCCGGCAGCTGGACCCGGACGGGAGCGACCTGCGGGGCGAGCAGGTCGACCCAGCGCCGGAACGACCCGGCCCCGCCCCCGGCGTGCGGCAGGAGGACGAGCGTCGGCGCGGCGCCGCCCGCCGCGCCCCGCAGCCAGCTCATCCGGCGGCCACGACCGGGAGGCGTTCGGGCCCGCGCAGGATGACGCTGTCGTCCTGCCAGACCACGCCGTCGCCGGGTGCGGGCCGCCATCCGAACCCGCGCCGCGCCAGCTCCTCCAGGGCCACGGTGGCCTGCAGCGTCGCGAGCCCGGCGCCGAGGCACCCGTGCACGCCGTGACCGAACGCCAGATGGGCGGTGGTGTCGCGGGAGCTGTCGAACTCGTCGGGCCGGGGGAAGACGGCCGGGTCCCGGTTCGCGGCGCCGAGGCAGAGCAGCACCTGGTCGCCGGGCCGGATCTCCTGGTCGCCGACGCGGTGCGGCCGGGTCGCGACCCGCTTGGTGAGCTGCAGCGGCGTCTGGTGCCGCAGCGTCTCGGCCACCACCGCCGACGCGTGCGCGGGAGCCGTCCGCAGGCGCTCCGGCTCGCGCGGGTGGTGCAGCAGCGCGAGCACGGCGCTGCCGATGAGCGCCGTGGTGGTCTCGGTACCGGCGACGAAGCACATGATGCAGAGGAAGGCGATCTCCTCCGCGGTGAACCGGTCGCCGGAACCGGCGCGCGCGGCGAGCAGCCGGCTCACCAGGTCGTCCCCGGGGTGAGCGCGGCGCTCCTCGACGACCGCCTCCAGCGCCGCGGTGAACTCGGCGACGACCCCGGCCACCCGCGCGATCCCGGCCGGCTGTACGAGCCCCGGCTCCAGCAGGAAGCGGACGTCGTGGGTCCAGTCCGGCACCCGCCCGGCCAGCTCGGCGGGCAGCGCCATCCAGTCGGTCAGCACCGCGACGGGCAGCGGCGCCGCGAACTCCGCCACCACGTCGACGACGCCCTCCCCCGCCGCGGGCAGCCGGCCGGCCAGGTCGCGCACGCGCGCCGCGACGGCGTCCCGCAGCCCGGCGACGGCGGCGCGGGTGAAGACCCGGTTGACCAGCCCGCGCAGCCGGGCGTGCGCCGGCCCCTCGGTGAAGACGAGCGAGCCCTGCGCGAGCCGCGCCACCCGCGCCATGCCGGGGTCGGCGGCGGCGCCGGCGCGTTCGGCGACGAGCCGCGGGATGAGGTCCGCGGCGAACGAGCGGTCGTGCAGCACCGCGCGGACGTCGGCGTGCCGGGTGAGCACCCACATCCCGAGCGCGCGGTGCACCGGCGCCGCCTCGCGCAGCGCGCGGTAGGCCGGGTAGGGGTCGCTCCGGAACTCGGCCGTGAACGGGTTGAACCGCACCGTGGCGGGCGGCCGGTCGAGCCCCGACGTCATCGCCGCGGCCCGAAGTAGCCGGCGGGCCAGGGCCGCAGCACGAGCCGGAGCAGCACGAGCTTGCCCATCCGGAAGCCGAGCGACGCCTGCCGCAGGTAGCGCTCGTAGCGCCGCACCGTCTCCGGGCCGACCAGCTCCACGGCCTCGGCCCGGCGGGCGCGCAGCCGCCGCGCCCACTGCTCGCAGGTCCACGCGTAGTCGAGCCGGCCGTTGGCGACGGAGGTGATCTCGAAGAGCCCCTCCACCGCCGCGGCGATCTCGGCCGGGGTGGGCAGCTCGGCCGCGGGGAAGACCTCCTGCTGGAAGAAGCCGCTGGCCTGGCCGGGCGTCATGTTGCCGTAGGCGATGGTCTGCAGGGACAGCGCGCCGCCGTCGTGCAGCCAGGACCGGCAGCGGGTGAAGAAGTCCCGGTAGCGGCCCAGCTTCTCGGCGGGGCCGTCCTCGGGGCGCGCGAAGTGCTCGAACGCCCCGATCGAGACGATCCCGTCGTAGCGCCCGGTCGGCTCGTGCTCGGTCCAGCTCTCCAGCCGCACCTCCGTCGACGCGCCCGCGCGGGCCTCGACGTACCGCGCCTGCTCGGCGCTGAGCGTGAGCCCCACGCCCCGGCCGGCGGGGTGCACCTGCGCCCGCCGCGCCAGCACGGCGCCCCAGCCGCAGCCGACGTCGAGCACCCGGTCCGCCTCGGCGGCGCGCACGGCGTCCAGGTGGTGGGCGAGCTTGCGCTCCTGTGCCGTCGCGAGGTCGTCGTCGCCGGCACCGCGCAGCGCGCACGAGTACGACAGCGAGGGGTCCAGCCACAGCGCGAAGAACTCGTTCCCCACGTCGTAGTGGTGGCGGATCGCCGCCGCCGCGGTGACGTCGGACGCGGGGCTCACGCCGAGGTCGCCGGCTGCCCGGCGTGCTCGTGCACGAACCGGGCGACGGCCGCCAGCGTGGGGTTCGCGAAGAGCTCCTCCGGCGGCAGCTCGACGTCGTAGCGGTCCTCGATCTCCGTCAGCAGCGAGACGGCCAGCGCCGAGTCGATGCCGAGGCTGTCGAAGTCGACGGTCGGGTCGATCCGCTCGGGCGCGACGCCCAGCAGCTCGGCGACGTGGCTGCGGCTCCAGTCCAGCACCGCGTCGGTGGTGGTGTCCGGCCCGTTGGCGGTCATGGTCGATGCGCTCCTGCTGTCGTGCGCCGAAGGCGGCGGGGTGGGGTGCGGGGGGTCAGGCCGGGACGGCGCCGGGCCGGCGGACGCGCTTGGCGTCGCGGCGCTCCTGGCTCGGCACCTCGACGTCGCGGGCGAGCCGGAGCGCCGCGAGCAGGCAGATCAGCCAGTAGCCGGGGTCGAGCCGGTACCAGCTGAGCCCGAAGGAGGGCGAGTCCGGGAAGGCGTGGTGGTTGTTGTGCCACGACTCGCCGAAGGTCAGCAGGGCGAAGACCGCGCCGTTGCGGCTGTTCTCGCGGGACTCGTAGGGCCGCGTCCCGAACATGTGCAGGAACGAGTTGATCGCCCAGATGACGTGTTCGAGCACGAAGATCCGCACGAACCCGCCCCACAGCAGCCCGCTCACCGCGCCCTGCCAGCTCAGGTCCACCAGGCCGCCGACCAGCGCGGGAAGCAGCAGCCCGGCCACGACCCAGTGGTGGTAGTACCGGGAGACCCACACGACGCGGCGGTTGCGCAGCAGGTCGGGCGCGTAGTGGGCGATGTTCGGGTACTCGTGGCGGCGCATCCACAGGAAGTGCGAGTGGGCCAGGCCGCGCAGCGCGCCGACGAACCCGTCGCCGGACAGGTTCGGTGAGTGCGGGTCGCCCTCGCGGTCGCTGCACTCGTGGTGGCGCCGGTGCAGCGCCACCCACGAGATCACGCCGCCCTGCCCGGCCATCGAGCCGGCGACGGCGAGCACGACCTCCGCGGCCGGGGACGCCGTGAAGGTCCGGTGGGTGAACAGCCGGTGATATCCGACCGTGATACCCATCCCGGTGACCGTCCACAATGCCAGGAACAGCACCAGTTCGGTCGTTCCGAAAGGGTGCACGGCGAGGAACGCGACGGCCACCGCGGTGCCCACGATCGGCATGACGTCGAACAGCAGGAAATGGCGGCGCTGGAGCCGGTGCAGGTACGGGTTGCTCATCGTCTTGCGGCGCGGGGCCGGTCGCTCGGCCGGCTCCGCGGTCGCCGCGGTGGTCTGGTCGGTCACTGCGCGCCTGCTCCCACTCCGTCGAAAATCATTTCCGGCCGTTCTCGTGAACGGGCCGGAACGTAACACCGGAATGCGCAGCAGCCGTCCTATGGAACGAGTCCGGTTCACCGCTTGACAGACGGCCGGCCTAGCCGGGCAGGGCGGCCTTGCCGAGGGCGAGGAGGGCCGGGCGGGTCTCGGCGGCGTCCACGGCGAACCGGCGGAACCCGATCGCGTACAGCTGGGCGACCATCTCCTCCGCCACCTGACCGGACAGCCGCATGCCCGCCGGGCACCCGGGCCGCTGCGCGGCTGCGACCCGCACCAGCAGGTCCCGCACCGACGGGTCGAGCGCGGTGCGCGGGTCGCCGCCGAGCAGGCCGCGCCGCACGTAGCCGTCGAGCGGCTCCGCGGTGAGCAGGTGCCGGGCCGGGATGCCGAAGACGGCGGCCTGCAGGGTCCGCACCTCCACCCACAGCACGTCGCTCGCCGCGGCGATGCCGGCCGCCTCCGTCACCCCGCGCGGGCCGGTCAGGTACGCCCCGACCCCGACGCCGCGACCCGCGCGCTCGCCCAGCCCGCGCACGGCACGGGCCTCGGCCGGGTCGCCGACGTGCCGGACGGCCAGGTGCACGGCCGCGGACGTCGCCGCGGCGGCCCGGGCGAGCCCGCGCAGCTGCGCCTCGACGAGCGCGGGCCGGCCGAGCGGCAGCGACAGCTCCGGGTGCCGGGTGGTCACGGCGGTCTGCCGGAGCAGCTCGCGGGCCTCGTCGGCGACGAGGTCGATCGCGCGGACCCCGACCTCCACACCGCCCGCGGCGGCGAGGATCGGCGTCAGCTCCTGCGCCACCAGGTCGGCGACCTCGTCGAACCCGCCGGTGCCGGACCCGTCGAGCCCGTCGCGCAGCAGCCGTTCGACGAGCCCGTCGAGGTGGCCGGTGGCGGCCAGCACGTCGTCGACGGCCGTGACGAGCCCGGTCGCGCCGGCCTCCAGCGCCGTCGGGACGTCGGCGGACAGCGTCACGCGGGCCAGCACCTCGCACCCGGCCGCCCGGGCCGCCACGTCGAGCAGGCCCGCGAGCGCGCCGGTGGCGGCCGCGGGGGTGGACGTCGCGAAGCGGCCGGCGAACAGCTCCCCCGACGCCCCGTCGAGCGCGACCTCGGCGCCCTCGGCGAGCACCCGGTCGCCGACGGCGAGCGTGCGCGCGGCGTCGTCGATCCGGATCGCCCCGGCCCCGACGACGCACGCGGTGCCCAGCGCCCGCGCGACGACGGCCGCGTGGCTGGTCGAGCCGCCGGTCGCGGTCACGATGCCCTGTGCGGCGATCATGCCGTGCAGGTCGGCCGGGCTGGTGACGGCCCGCGCCAGCACGACGTCGGCACCGGCGTCGGCCTGCTGCCTGGTCGCGTCGAGCACGAGCACCCCGCTGACCTGGCCGGGGCAGGCCCCGATCCCGGTGGTCAGGAGCCGGCCGCCGGTGCGGGCCGCCGCGACGTCCGACTCGGCGAAGCCGGGGCGCTGCACCTGCCGGACCTGTTCGGCCGAGACGGTGCGCAGCGCCGCGGCCGGCCCGGCGGCGCCCTCGGCGAGGAGGTCGGCGGCGATCCGCACGGCCGCCTCCGGCGTGCGGTTTCGCGGTGCGGACCTGCAGGAGGTACAGCGTGGAGCGCTCGACCGTGAACTCGACGTCGAGCACGTCGCCCTGGGTGCGTTCCAGCTCCGCGCAGGTGGCGCGCAGCTCGGCGAGCACCGCGGGAGCGAGCGCCGCGGCCACCGGTTCCGGGGTGCGGACGCGGCGACGACGTCCTCGCCCTGGCTGTGCGCGAGGTACTCGCCGAAGAGGCCGGGCTCGCCGGTCACCGGGTTGCGCGTGAACACCACGCCGGAGCCGGAGTCGGGCGACAGGTTCCCGAACACCATCGCCTGCACGACGACGGCCGTGCCGAGGTCGTGCGGGATGCCGTGGTGGTCGCGGTAGGTGCGGGCGCGGCGGGTGTTCCAGGACCGGAACACCGCCTCCACCGCGCCGAGCAGCTGCGCGTGCGGGTCGGCCGGCACGGAGTCGCCGGTGTCGTCGGCGAGCGCCGTTCGCACGCCGCCCGGATCCGGTCGTGCACGGCGCCCGCGTCGTCGTCCGGGCGCACGGCCGCGACCAGCTCGGCGACGCCCTCCCCCGGGTCGACCGCCCCGAGCACCGTCTCGGCGTACATGGCGTGGAAGCGGGCGACGAGGTCGGCGACGAACCGCGCGTCGCCGGTGTGCGCGCCGAGCGCGACGGCGGCGGCGCGGTCCAGCCCCAGGTTCAGGACGGTGTCCATCATCCCGGGCATGGAGACCGCGCGCCGGAGCGGACGGACAGCAGCAGCGGCACCGGGCCGGCGCCGAACGTCCTGCCGGACTCGCGTTCCAACGCCGCGAGCCGGGTGCGCACCTCGTCGACGAGGCCGGGCGGGATCGCCCCTTCCCGCAGGTAGGTGCGGCACGCGGCGGTGCCGATCACGTAGCCGGGCGGCACCCGCAGCCCGGCCTGCGCCATCCGGGCGAGCCCGGCGCCCTTGCCGCCGAGCCAGTCGACGTCGGCCGGGTCGGCCTCGGCGAACGCGCGGGTCAGCGCGTGTGCCTGACTGGCCGCCACGGTGGCGCTGCTCATGCGGCGCGTTCCCGGCCCAGCGTCCGCAGCAGGTCCTCGTGGAATTCGAACCAGATGTTGTGGATCGAGTCGGCCGTCGGGGACGACACCAGCTCGTGGCGGCCCTCGTCCACGCCGTCGACGGCGGCGGCGAAGCGCCGCGGGTAGATGCCGAAGCGCGGGTCGTGGTCGGCGAGCGCGTCGAGCAGCGGGCCCAGCCGGGCGACGAGCTTGTCCAGCCGGGAGATGACCTTGTCGTCGTAGGCGGAGTCGGAGTGGTCGTTGGCGACCTTGCGGCCGCCCACGTCCACCTGCTGCCAGGCCGACATCGTGGTGAGGAACTGTGCGTTCACGGTCTCGAACCGGTCCACGAGCTGCGCGACGAGCGGGTCGTCCCGGACGGCGGCGTAGTGGCCGGCGGCGGTGGTGCGCAGCGCGGGCTCGGCGTCGTCGGTGGGCAGCACCGACCCGGCCGCCACGACCACCAGGCCGCGGGCGGCGAGGTCGGCGAGCACGGCCTCGACGTCCCGGACGGCCACGCCGGACGCCGCGGCGATCACCTGCGGCGCGGCCATCTTCTTCAGCGCGACGACGTTGAGGACGTCGTAGCGGGTCTTGTCCAGCGCGGGTGCGGTCATCGAGCTCCTTCGCGAGGACCGGGCGGCGCGGCGGGGCCGGCCGCGCGCCCGGGGGTCGGCCGGGGACGGGCGCTCCTAGAGCCAGCGGCCCTTGGAGCTGCGCAGGCTCGCCTTCTCGGAGAAGGGCAGGTAGCCGGCCCCGGAGAAGATCTTGCTGGGCACGACCTCCTGCGCGAAGCCGCGCTTGGTGATCTCGTAGTAGTAGTTCGCGACGCGCTGGTCGATCTCCCACAGGTCGTAGTCCCGGCACGCCTTGTCGTAGGTGCCGGCGAGCCGCAGGTGCGGGAGGATCATGTCGATGTAGTAGACGTACTGGCCGTTCCAGATGAGGTCGCGCCGGCACATCTTCGACGTCTTCGCGTAGAGCTTCAGCGTCGCGGTCTGCACCCGGCCGAGCGGGCCGGCGAGCTCGTCGATCTTGATCGGGTACACCTCGCCCATCGGGGTGTTCCACCTCTCCCGCGCGAACACCGCCCCGCCGACGATGGCCTCGATGTAGTTCTTGGGCCGGGTGAACGTGGTGGAGATGTCGTTCACGCGGATCTCGGCGAGCGACATCCGCTCCGGGTCGATCACCAGGGCCAGCGTGTAGCAGTGCGGGAGCCCGGCGTCGGCGCACACGTCGCTCCAGTGGAAGACCTCCTCGTTGACGAAGAGGTCGCGCAGGATGAGCAGGTTCCCGTCCGGAAGCTCGTACGGACCGGTGTCACCGAGCCCGAGCCGGCAGTCGTAGTGGTCGAGGAACGACAGCAGCTCGGCGGCCGCGTTGAACTGCGTGAACGCCGCGTGCCGCGGGCTGCCCGGCTCCAGCGGCTCGATCTGGCTCGTGAGCTGCGTGAGGAAGTCGGGCTCGTGGATGCGGCAGCGGTAGCGGTCCTGCGAGTTGAGGATGTAGCCGTCCTGCCGCTTGCCCCACAGCACCCGCTGCATGAACTTGAGGATCTCGTTGGACTCGCCGACGTAGTCGTCCGGGCCGATGGCCTCCAGCGCGAGCAGCCCGCAGCGGCCCATCCCGAACCCGACCGCGCCGATGCACCAGTCGTGCACGGCGTTGACCTTGGTGCCGATCTCCCGGCGCGCCGTGGCCCCGATGTCCATGATCCCCTGGCCGCCGCCGACCTCCTCCGTGGTCATGCGCAGGATCTCCGGCCAGCGGTAGAACTCGTGCATGAAGGCCAGGATCTCGTACTCCTGGCGGGGGATCATGCCGCTGACGCCCTCGGTCGCCCGCATGACCAGGACGTCCCAGATGTTCCACGCGAGGTAGTTGTTCAGGTCGTTGAGCTCGTCGATCGTGAACTCGTCGCGCAGGACGTCGTCCTTCGAGACCCGCTCCAGCACCGAGCTCCGCGCGCGGGCGCGCAGCATCTTGTCGCCCTTGATCCCGTCCGTGACGGGCTCCATCCCGACGAAGTTGCCGGTGTAGGTGAGCTCCTGGAAGCGCAGGCCGTCGTCGGCCTCCTCGTACCGCTGCTTGTAGGTCGCGCGCTTGCCCTCGGTCGTCGTCATTGACATCTGCTCCTGTCGCAGGGTGCTGGGCTGGGGTCGGACGGAGGCTCAGTCGTCCGCCAGGACGCGGCCGACCTCGTGGTCGGAGCAGTCCAGGCGCACCTTCCGGCCGTCGAGGGCCTTCGCGATCTCGTCGAAGTGGCCCGGGCCGGTCGCGCCCACCACGTAGCGGGAGTCGCTGCCGGTCAGGTGGGCGGTCATGATGCACGGGGTCTGGAACTCGCGCGACAGGATGCCCAGGTGCGACTCCGGGGCGCCGGACATCGTGATGACGCCGATGGCGCCCATGCTCAGCGCGGGCGCGAGGAACGTCGTCGTCCCGCCCTGGACGAGCAGGATGTGCTCGCCGAGCCTGCCCGACTGGATCAGCTCGATCACGTCGGCCGGCGCGGACAGGTACTTCACGGTTCCGGTCGGTGACTTGCCGGTGTCGAAGACGTTGTAGCCCTCGGCCAGCACTTCGGCCATCGAAGTTCCTCCTTGAACTGGTGACTCAGTGACTCACTGACTCGGAACCGGTGATCCGCACGTCCCGCCGGCGTTGCGCCCGTCACAGTGCCGTGGCCTCCCCAGCCTCGCCGATGGACCGCGCGGACAAAACTGGCCGGACGCGTTGTCCGGGCGGGACAGCGGGCCTGGCGGGCCGGCCGGCCGGAGGGCTAACCTGACTGAAGTACTGATTCAGTCAGGTGGTCGGGTATGGCAGGTGAGGACACGGCGTCGCGCATCCTGGACGCGGGTGAGGCGCTGCTGCTCGCGTTCGGGTACCGCAAGGTCACGATGGACGAGGTCGCGGCCCGGGCCGGCGTCGGCAAGGGCACGATGTACCTCTACTGGCCGAGCAAGCGGGAGCTGTTCGCGGGCGTGCTCACCCGCGACACGGCGCGCCGCGTCGCCGACGCGCTGGCCGCGCTGGCCGCCGACCCGGGCGAGGTCCGGCTGCACCGCGGGCTGCGCCGCACGTTCCTGCAGACGATGCGCAGCCCGCTGCGCGCGCGCTGGCCACCGGCGACCAGGCGATGTTCGGCGAGGTACTGACGGGCAGCGGCGCCGGGTCCCGGTTCGCCCTCGGCAAGGTCGAGACCACCGCCCGCTACCTGGGCATCCTGCACGGGCACGGCATGCTCGCCGACGACCCGGCGGCCGACCCCACGGTCATGCACCGGCTGTCGGCCGTGGTGCTGGGCGCGTTCCTGCTGGAGGCCGGCGCCCCGGACGCGGCCTGGAGACACGGGCGGACGCGCTGGTCACCACGGTGCGCCGGGCCTTCGAGCCCGCCGCCGAGCCGACGGCGGACGCGCTGCGCGCCGCGGCGGCCGAGGTGACCGACCTGCACGGCCGGTGGCTGGCCGACCTCACGCTCTCGCTGCCGGAGACGGCGCGGGCACACATCGAGGAGACAGTGGAAACAGTGGAGATGACGCGGGGATGACCGGTGTGAAGGTCCACCTGGACGACGCGATGGGGACGTCGCTGATCATGCTGTACGGGCTGGCGCACGACGCGCGCGCCCACCCGACGATCCTCGGCGACACCATCGCCGCGGCGGCCTACGACAAGGTCGAGTACGACTTCGCGCGGCTCGGGCTCAAGCCGGAGCTGATCGGGAAGGCCGTCGCGTCGCGGGCCCGCCACTTCGACGGCTGGACGTCGGAGTTCCTGGCCCGGCACGAGCGCGCCACCGTGCTGAACCTCGGCGCGGGCCTGGACTCGCGGGTCTGGCGGGTCGCCCCGGGCCCCGGCGTCACCTGGTACGACGTCGACTTCCCCGAGGTCGTGGACGTGCGGCGGCAGATCTTCCCCGATCGCGACGGCTACCGCCTGGTCGGCGCCTCGGTGACCGACCCGGGCTGGCTGGAGGAGGTGCCGGCGGACCTGCCCACGCTGGTGATCGCGCAGGGCCTGACGATGTACCTGCAGCCCGCCGACGGGCACGCGCTCCTCCGCCGCATCACCGACCGGTTCGCCCGCGGCGTGGTCGTGCTCGACACCCACAGCGCCTACGCCGTGCGCCGGCAGAACAAGCTGGTCAACCGGGCGTTCGGGGCCACGCTGCACTGGGCGATCGAGGGCCCGGCCGACCTGGAGCGGCGCAACCCGCGGCTGCACTGCACCGACTCCGTGAGCGGCCTCGCGGTGCAGGCCGACCTGGTGAGGCTGCCGTTCTTCTACGACCTGCTGATGCGGCTCGCGATGCTCGTCCCGAAGGCCCGCAACGCGGGCCTCTACCTGCGGTTCACGTTCGGCGACTGACGCGGGGCCCGCTCGCCCGGTAGGAGCGCCGCGGGCTGGTCGGCACGCTGCGGGTGCGGCTGATCCTCGGCACCGGGGCCGTGCCGTCCCGCAGCGGGCGGGCCAGCTGTTCGGCGAGGTGGGGAGCGGGAAGGTCGTGGTACTCCGCGAGCCGGGCCGTGGACGTGGTGGCGTCCCGGGCTCCAGCTGCACCACCGGCGCGGCGCAGTGCAGCACCCACTCGGTTCGGGCCGCGATAGCGTCCGGGTCATGCGCGTCGCCGTCGCCGGGGCCACCGGCAACATCGGAGCACTCACCGTCGCCACCCTCGAACGCGACGGCCACGAGGTCGTCCGGATCAGCCGCGGGCTGGGCGTGGACCTGGTCGCGGGCACCGGCCTGGACACCGCGCTGGCCGGCGTCGAGGCGGTCGTCGACGCCAGCAACGCGCCGACCGCCGACCGCGACGCCACCGTCACCTACCTGGCACCGCCACCCGCAACCTGCTCGCCGCCGCGAGCGCGCGGGCGTGCGCCACCACGTGCTGCTCTCGATCGTCGGGATCGCGGAGGTCGAGGGCAACGCGCACTACGCCGGCAAGCGTGAGCAGGAGCGGCTCGTCGCCGCCGGCCCGGTGCCGTGGACGATCGTGCCGGCCACGCAGTTCCACGACTTCGCGGCCATGGTGACGAGCTGGACCGAACAGGACGGCGCCGCGACCATCGCGCCGCTGCTCGTGCAGCCGATCGCCCCCGCGGACGTGGCGGAGATCCTCGCCGAGGTCGCGGTCGGCCCGCCGCAGGGCCGCCACGCGGACGTCGCCGGCCCGGAGCCGCAGGACCTCGTCGACATGGCCCGGCGCACCAACGCCGCCCGCGGCCACGACGTGCGGCTCGTGCCGACGTGGGCCGGGCTCTTCGGCACGGAGATGGCCGGTGACGTGCTGCTGCCCGCGCCGGACGCCCGCATCGCGCCGACGACGTTCGAGGAGTGGCTCGCCACGCAGGGCTGACCGGGGCCCGGGCGTAGCGGATCACGTCCGGCGAGCGAGACCGTCTCCGCAGGTGCGACCACGCGCCCCGACGGAGGCACCCGATGCCCGACCGGACCGACACCCTCACCGCCGACCCGCCGCCCGCCGACGTCGCCGCCGAGCTGGCCGGGCTCGTCGACGCCCTCGACCGCCGGCTGCCGCGCAAGCAGCCGACCAACCTGCTGGTCGGCACCTGGAACGTGCGCGGGTTCGACCGGTTCGACCCGAAATGGCGCTCCCGGCCCGGGGACTCCCCCATCCGGGACCGCAGCAACGTCGCCGCCATCGCCGAGATCGTCCGCCGCTTCGACGTGGTCGCGGTGCAGGAGGTGCGCCGCAGCGCGCAGGCGTTCCTGCTGATGATGCGCCGGCTCGGCCCGGACTGGGCGTTCCTCGTCACCGACGTGACCGAGGGCCGGCCCGGCAACGGCGAGCGGCTCGCGTTCGTCTACGACACCACCCGCGTGCAGCCGTCCGGGCTGGCGTGCGAGCTGGTCGTCGCCGCCCGGGACGCGCTGCCCGCCGGCAGCCCGCCGGCCACCGCGCTGGACCGGCAGTTCGCCCGCACCCCGTACGCGGCGAGCTTCGTGCGCGGGTCCAGCCGGTTCACCCTCGTCACGCTGCACGTCCTCTACGGGGACGCGCCCGCGGACCGCGTCCCCGAGCTGACGGCGCTCGCCCAGTGGCTGCAACGCTGGTCGGCGAGCCCGGACCCGTGGGGGGAGAACCTCATGGCGCTGGGCGACTTCAACATCGACCGCCGCGGCGACCCGCTCTACGACGCGTTCACCTCCACCGGCCTGCGCCCGCCGGACGGGCTCAACCACGTGCCCCGCACGATCTTCGACGACCCGGACGCACCGCCCGACGACCACTCCTTCTACGACCAGATCGCCTGGTTCCCGCAGGGCCGGGCGCGGCTGACGCTGCCGTTCGTCAACGCCGGCACGTTCGACTTCACCGCGGGCGGGCTCGTCCCCGCCGTCGACGACCGGCAGCTCTCGTTCCGGATCTCCGACCACTTCCCGCTGTGGTGCGAGTTCACGACCTGATGCCGGGGTCCGGGCGGCCCGGCGCTCAGAGCGGCAGCACGCAGACCGGGTTCGGGGTGGTCAGGGTGGCGAGGTGGGTCAGCTCGGCCGAGTCGTCGTCGAACGCGTAGGCGACCAGCCCGTCGCTGTTCTGGTTGCCGACGAAGACGTGCCGGCCGTCGGCGGTGAGGGCGAGCTCGCGGGGCCAGCGGCCGTGCGCGGACGTGGTGGCGACCAGCTCCAGGCCGTCGCCCTCGACCCGCATGACGGCGACGCTGTCGTGCCCGCGGTTGGTGACGAGCAGGTGCCGGCCCGAGGGCGTCACCCGGATCGCGGCGGTCTGGTTGTGGCCGTCGAACCCGGCGGGCAGCGTCGACACGACGGCGGTGCGCCGGAACCCGGCCCCGTCGCGGCGCAGCACGAGCACCGTGTTGCCGATCTCGCCGAGCACGTAGAGCCGCTCGCCGTCGGGGTGGAAGACGAGGTGCCGCGGCCCGGCGCCCGGGTCGGCGACGATCCGCGCCTCCGTGCGCTCGGCGAGCGTGCCGTCCGGCCGCAGGGCGTGCACGACCACGGCGTCCATGCCGAGATCCGGGACGAGCACGTCGCCGGTGCGCGGGTCGAACGCGACCATGTGCGCGTGGGCGGCGAGCTGGCGCACCGGGTGCACGCTCGACCCGTGGTGCGCCACGACGGCCGTGGGCTCGCCGAGGCTGCCGTCGGGCTCGATCGGGAACACCCCGACCGAGCCGGCGTGGTAGTCGCGACCACCACGAACCGGCCGCTCGGGTCGATCGCGACGTGGCAGGTCCCGGCCCCGGACGGGCGCGAGTTCAGCTCCGTCAGGGCGCCGGTGCGCGGGTCACGGGCGAAGGCGGTGACGGCGCCACCGCCGCGGTCGTCGGGGTCGGCGGACTCGTCGGAGGCGTAGAGGTGCCCGCCGCTCGCCGACAGCGCGAGGTAGGACGGGTTGCGCGTCTTCGCCAGCAGCGTGACCGGGCCGAACGTGGCGGCCGCGGGGTCGAGGCCGGTGCTCAGGATGCCCTCGTTGCGTCCCTCCACGTGCGCGAGCGTCGTCGTGTACGTGCCGACGAGCAGCGGGACGGCGTTGTCGGAGCGCGGGACGGCATGGGACCTCCGTGGTCGTGGCTCACGCACGAGGCGGCGAGCCGGTGGCGACAGCATCGGTCGGCGGCGCCCGCCTCCACAACCTTTCCGGCATCCGGGACCAAGGGCCCTGTCGCGCCCGCCCGGACGCGCCGATGCTGGACCGCCCGACCAGTGGCGACCGTGGAGGTGCCATGCCGTCCGGACCGAGTTCTTCCGCAACCCGGCTGCCCCGGTGGCGACCGTCGTGGTCCCGGTCGTCTACGGCGTCGTCCGCGACGACCTCGGGCAGGTGCTGCTCGTGCGGCGGGTCGACAGCGGCGACTGGGAGCCGCCCGGCGGCCGCGTCGACCCGGGCGAGTCGGCCGCCGCGGCGCTCGTTCGCGAGGTCGCGGAGGAGAGTGGCTTCCTCGTCGAGGCCACGGGCGTCTCCGGGCTCTACACCGACCCGCGGCACGTCGTGCTGGCGGCGACCGGCGAGGTCCGCCAGCCGTTCGCGGTCTGCTTCCACGCCACCGTGCGCGGCGGCACGGCGCGGCCGGACGGCGTCGAGACCTGCGACGTGCGCTGGTGGCCGCCCGCACAGCTGGCCGGGCTGCCGATGCAGCCGGCTGCGCGGCTGCGCCTCGACCACGCCCTGACCAGCCCCGACGTCGTCTTCAGCGGGTAGGCAGCGCGGCGCCCCGGGCGAGCAGCGCCCGGACCTGGCCGGCGACGACGAGGTCCTCCCGGGTGTGCACGACCACCGTGCGGGCGGGCGCGCCCGGCGCGGACACGTCGCCCTCAGCGCCGCCCGTCGCGCGGGGCGTGGCGGCCTCGTCGAGGCGCAGGCCGAGGAAGCCGAGCCGGGCGACCGCGCGGGCGCGCAGGCCGGCGGCGTTCTCCCCGACCCCGCCGCTGAACGCGAGCGCGTCCATCCCGCCCAACGCCGCCGCCATCGCCGCGACGCCCGCGCACAGCCGGTGCAGCCAGACGCCGACGGCGAGCGCGGCGTCCGGGTCGCCGTCGGCCTCCGCGGCGAGCACGTCGCGCACGTCGGCGACACCGGCCAGCCCGAGCAGGCCCGACCCGTGGTCGAGCGCGTCGGCGACCTCGCGCACGGCGAGCCCGGCGTGCTCGACGAGCCACAGCGGCACGGCCGGGTCGAGATCGCCGCAGCGGCTGCCCATCACCAGCCCGGCGGTCGGCGTGAACCCCATGGTCGTGTCGACCGAGCGGCCGTCCGCGACGGCGCAGAGCGACGCCCCGGACCCGAGGTGCGCGACCACGAGCCGGGGCACCGGCCCGGCCAGCTCGGCCGTGCGCCGGGCCGCCCACTCGTGCGCGAGCCCGTGGAACCCGTAGCGGCGCACGCCCAGGTCCCGGCGCCAGTGCGCCGGCACCGCGTACGTCGACGCGGCGGCGGGCAGGGACGCGTGGAACGCGGTGTCGAAGCAGGCGACGTCCGGCGCCTCCGGCAGCGCGTCGCGGGTGGTGCGCAGGGTGGCGAGCGCGGCGGCCTCGTGCAGCGGGGCCAGGGCCACCAGCTCCTTCAGCTCGCGCAGCACCGCCTCGTCGACGCGCACCGGGCCGCGCAGCCGCGGCCCGCCGTGCACCACCCGGTGCCCGACGGCGTCGACCGGCCCGGTGCGGACGAGCGCGGCCGCCAGCGCGCCGGCGTCCGGACGGCCCCGGTCGGCCGGCACGTCCTCGCTGTGCACGAGCCGGTCGTCCGGGTCGAGCACTCGGATCTTGACGCTGCTCGACCCGGCGTTGACGACCAGTACCCGCATCCCCGTCCCGGCCGGTTCCGCCCCGGTCAGCTCGGCCACCGCCAGTCCCGCACGTCCGGGGCGTCCTCCCCGGTGCGGCGGGTGTGGTCGCGGCAGCGCATCCGCTCGTCGTCCATGTGCTGGCGCAGCGCCGCGTACTGCACGCCCAGCCCCGGGACGCGGTCGATCACGTCGGCGACGAGGTGGAACGGTCGAGGTCGTTGAGCATCAGCATGTCGAACGGCGTGGTCGTGGTGCCCTCCTCCTTGTAGCCGCGCACGTGCAGGTGGGGGTGGTTGCGCCGGCGGTAGGTCAGGCGGTGGATCAGCCACGGGTAGCCGTGGAACGCGAAGATCACCGGGCGGTCCGGCGGGAACAGCGCGTCGTACTCGCGGTCGGGCAGGCCGTGCGGGTGCTCGGTGGGGTCCTGCAGGCGCATGAGGTCCACGACGTTCACCACCCGCACCCGCAGCAGCGGCAGGTGCTCGCGCAGCAGCGTGACCGCGGCGAGCGTCTCCAGCGTCGGCACGTCGCCGCAGCAGGCGAGCACGACGTCGGGGATCTCGCCGGAGTCGCTGCTGGCCCAGTCCCAGATCCCGATCCCGCGCCGGACGTGCGCCACGGCCGCGTCCGGGGCGAGCCACTGCGGCGCCTGCTGCTTGCCGGCCACCACCACGTTGACCAGGTCGCGGCTGCGCAGGCAGCCCTCCATCACGGCGAGCAGCGTGTTCGCGTCCGGCGGCAGGTAGACGCGCACGGTCTCGGACTTCTTGTTGACGACGTGGTCGATGAAGCCCGGGTCCTGGTGCGAGAAGCCGTTGTGGTCCTGGCGCCAGACGTGGCTGGTCAGCAGGTAGTTGAGCGACGCGATCGGGCGCCGCCACGGGATGCCGCGGCTCACCTTGATCCACTTCGCGTGCTGGTTGACCATCGAGTCGACGATGTGGATGAACGCCTCGTAGCAGGTGAAGATCCCGTGCCGGCCGGTGAGCAGGTAGCCCTCCAGCCAGCCCTGGCACAGGTGCTCCGAGAGCACCTCCACCACCCGTCCGCGCGCGGCGAGGTGGTCGTCGCCGGGGCGGCGCTCGGCGCCGAACACCCGGTCGGTCACCTCGAACACCGCCTGCAGGCGGTTGGACGCCACCTCGTCGGGGCCGAAGAGCCGGAAGTTCTGCGGGTTCGCCGCGATCACGTCCCGCACCCAGCCGCCGAGCGGGCCGGTCGCGCCGGTCTCGACGGCGCCGGGAGACGGCACCGCGACGAGGTGCCCGCCCAGCTCGGGCAGCCGCAGCGCGTGCAGCAGCTCGCCGCCGTTCGCGTGCGGGGTGGCGCTCATGCGCCGCCCGGGCGGCGGCAGCGTCGCGTCCAGCGCCCGCCGCGGCCGGCCCTCCTCGTCGAACAGCTCCCCGGGCCGTAGGAGCGCAGCCACTCCTCCAGCAGCGCGAGGTGCTCGGGGTTCTCGCGCACGTTCGCGAGCGGCACCTGGTGCGCCCGCCAGCTGCCCTCGACCGCCAGCCCGTCCACCACGCCGGGCCCGGTCCAGCCCTTGGGGCTGCGCAGCACCACCATCGGCCAGCGCGGCCGGGGGCCCTCGGTACCGCTGCGGATCGCGGCGATCCGGTCGCACACCTCGTCCAGCGCGGCCGCCATGCGCTCGTGCGCCCGCATCGGGTCCTCGCCCGCCCCGGCGTCGACGAAGAACGGCTCATGCCCGTACCCCTCGAGCAGCGAGCGCAGCTCGGACTCGGGGATGCGGGCGAGCACCGTCGGGTTGGCGATCTTGTAGCCGTTGAGGTGCAGGATCGGCAGCACCGCCCCGTCGGTGGCCGGGTCGAGGAACTTGTTGGCGTGCCACGACGCCGCGAGCGCGCCCGTCTCCGCCTCCCCGTCCCCGACGACGCACGCGACGAGCAGGCCCGGGTTGTCCATCGCGGCGCCGTAGGCGTGGGCCAGCGAGTAGCCCAGCTCGCCGCCCTCGTGGATCGAGCCCGGCGTCTCCGGGGCGGCGTGGCTGGGCACCCCGCCCGGGAACGAGAACTGCCGGAAGAGCCGCCGCATCCCGCGCTCGTCGCGGGAGACGTCGGGGAACCGGTCGGCGTAGGTGCCCTCCAGCCACGCCGTCGCGACGACCGCCGGCCCGCCGTGGCCGGGCCCGGTGACGAACAGCGCGTCGAGGTCTCTGGCGGCGATCACCCGGTTGAGGTGCGCCCACAGGAACGTCAGGCCGGGGGTGGTGCCCCAGTGCCCGAGCAGGCGCGGCTTGATGTGCTCCGGCCGCAGCGGCTCGCGCAGCAGCGGGTTGTCGAGCAGGTAGATCTGCCCGGCGGACAGGTAGTTGGCGGCGCGCCACCAGTCGTGCACGGCGGCGAGGTCGGCGGGGTCGACGGCGGGGCCGGGCTGCGTGCGCACGCCCGCCCCTGCGGTGACGGTCATGGAGGTCCCTCCGGGAGCCTGGGGTCGGTCATCGGCGTTCCCGGCAGACCGACCGCACACACCTGCGGTACCCCGCACACAGGGCCGGACCTGTGTGCCGGGTCCGGGAGGTGTGTGCGGTCATCGGGTCAGCGGGTGAGGAGCAGGTCGGTCGCCGGGCGGCGGGGGGTGGCCGGGACGGGCCAGCCGCGGCCGATCCGCAGCACGGCCTGCGGGGCGCGTTCGTCGCCGAGGAGGCGGCGCAGCGCGTCCCGGGTCTCGGGCACCTCGACGACCGGCGAGAGGAACGAGGCCGCCAGCCCGTCGGCGGTGGCGGTGAGCAGCACCCGTTCGAGCGCCTGGCCGGCCTGCAGGTCCGCGGCGGGACCGGCGAGGTGCGTGGTCAGGACCGCGACCACCGGGTCGGCCTCGAAGTCCTTGCCGGCCACCCGGACGTGTCCGGTGCCGGCGGTGAAGTCGCGCAGCACCCAGGGTCCTGCGGCTCGGGCAGCGGGCCGCCCGCCGCGGCCGGCACCCCGTCCGGGCGGCCCGGGGCGACGCCGGTCCAGCGCGCGGTCTCGGCGGTGACGGCGGGGTCACCGGCCTGCACGGCGTGGGCGTGGGCGACCAGCCCGCGCAGCTCGTGGCGCTCGCCCAGGTCCACGACGAGGTGCAGCAGCGCGCCCTCCTCCGCCGCGGCGTGCCGCAGCGCCTGCTGCTCCGGCTCGGACACCGGGGTGTCGTCGAACGGGTGCCGGTTGGTCCGCCGCCGCGGGACGGCCGCGAGCAGCCGCCGCTCCTCCGGCGTGGGCGGGCGGGTCCCGCCGCGGCGCACGACCGCCAGCAGGCCCGGCCGGGCCGGGTCGGGCAGCACGCCGACGAACGGGCGCACGCCGCGCCCGTGCAGCGCCATCCGCAGGTTGAACAGGGCCGCACCGCACCCGATGCGCAGCTCGCGGTCGTCCGGGTCGGTCGCGGGGAGCCGCCGCTCCGGGTCGGCGTGCAGCTCGACGACGGTGTCGGTGAGCCGGAACCGCCAGGGCTGGACGTTGTGCAGCGACGGCGCCCGGCCCGCGGCCGCCAGCAGCTCCGCGACCTCGCCGGGCGCCAGCCCCAGCGCGGCGGGGACGGTCGCCGTCACGGTGGCCTACCGGTGTCCGGCGCGGCGGCGGTCCGCCGCGTACACGGCGGCCTCCGTGCGGCGGGAGAACCCGAGCTTGTGCAGCAGCGACGACACGTAGTTCTTGACGGTCTTCTCGGCGAGGAACATCTCCGCGCCGATCTGCCGGTTGGTGAGCCCGTCGGCGATGTAGGCGAGGATCCGCCGCTCCTGCGGGCTCAGCGACTCGAACCGGGGGTCGGCCGGCTCGTCGCCCTTGCGCAGCCGTTCCAGCACCACCGCGGTCGCCTTCGCGTCCAGCAGCGAGCCGCCCGCGGCGATCGTGCGCACCGCGCCGACCAGGTCCACGCCGGTGATCTGCTTGAGCAGGTACCCCGAGGCCCCGGCCATGATCGCGCCGAACAGCGCCTCGTCGTCGGAGTACGACGTGAGCATCAGGCAGGCCGGGGGCGGGCTCACCGCCGAGCGCACGTCCCGGCAGACGCTCACGCCCTCCCCGTCGGCAGCCGGACGTCGAGGATCGCGACCTGCGGGCGCAGTGCGGGGATCCGGGCGATCGCCTGCGCCGCCGTGCCCGCCTCGCCCACCACCTTGATGTCCGGCTCGGCCTCCAGGAGCTGCGCGATGCCGCGGCGGACGATCTCGTGGTCGTCCAGCAGGAACACGGAGATGGGCACGGACGGAACGCTACTGCGGGCGGCCGCCGCGGGGATCGGGCCGAAAGTCCCTGACGCCGGGCCCTTGGCACCGGCCCCCCGAACGGCGCAGGCTGGGATCGACAGCGGAGACGCGGACAGGGAGGTGGCGTCGTGGACGGCGTGCCGGGGTTCCTGGCGACGGCGGTCGTCGGGCTGGTGCTCGGGGTGGCCCTCATCGTCTGGGCGGTGCTCGCGGTGACGGTGATCAGCGCGCTCACGGCGGCGAGCGAGGCGGTGCGGGCCCTCCGTCGTTGACGGGACTCAGATCCGGACGACCCGGCGGCCGGTGAGGTGCCGCAGCGGCACGGCGATCGTGTGCTCCCCGCGCCGCGGCGCCCACGGCTCGGGCACGCGCCCGGCCAGCGCCGCCAGCCGATGCGTGTCGCGCACCTCGTAGGCGTGCCCCACGCCGAGCACGGACCACCCGGTGCGGCCCGCGCGGTCGATCTCGTCGGTCTGGAACGCCACCACGGCGTCGCGGACGGCGCCGAACGTGCGGCCGGTGCCGGTGCGGAAGACGACCTCCTCGCCGTCGAGCAGGTAGCTGACCGGGTGGGCCGCGGGCATCGCGGCCTCGGTGAACACGATCCGGCCCACGTCGCGGCTGGCGAGCAGGCGCAGGCACGCGCGGCGGTCGAGCTCCACGAGCTGCGCCGCACCTGCCGCCCCGTTCAGGTCCGATCGGGTCACCCGTCGAGACTGCGCCCGGCCGGCCGCCACGGGGTAGGGCCGGAGGTCCCGACTCCGGGCCGTTGATCGCCGGAAACGGGACGTGAGCTGCACATGTGCCTTCCTGTGCGGCTCCTGTGCGCCGGCGCGGAGATCAGGGAGCGGGCTCGACGCGCCCGCGCACCTCGCCGAGCCCGACCGTCGTCCCGCCCGGGCCGGGGGCGGTCGCGCTGATCACCACCTCGTCCCCGTCGGCGAGGAAGCCGCGGCGGGTGCCGTCGGGCAGGACGAGCGGGTCGGTGCCGTTGGTCGTCAGTTCCAGGAGCGAGCCGCGCCGGTCGGGTTCCGGCCCGCTGACGGTGCCCGACGCGTACAGGTCGCCGGTGCGCAGCGCGGCGCCGCCGGACGTCAGGTGCGCGAGCTGCTGCGCGGCGGTCCAGTACATGCCGGCGAACGCGGGCCGGGAGACGACGTGGCCGTTGAGCCGCACCTCCAGCGCGAGGTCGAGGCCCCACGGCGGCGCGCCGGCGTCGTCGAGGTAGGGCAGCGGGCGCGGGTCCCGCGGCGGCGGTGCGACGCGGGCGTGCTCCAGCGCCGCGAGCGGGACGACCCACGGCGACACCGACGTCGCGAACGCCTTGCCGAGGAACGGCCCGAGCGGCATCGTCTCCCAGCTCTGGACGTCGCGCGCGGACCAGTCGTTCACCAGGCACACGCCGAACACGTGCCGCGCGAAGCCGTCGAGCGGTACGGGCCGCCCGGGCGTGGACGGCACGCCGACCACGAACCCGACCTCGGCCTCCACGTCGAGCCGGGTGGACGGGCCGAAGACGACCTCGCCGTCGTCGGTGCGGCGCTGCCCGGCCGGCCGGACGACCGGCGTGCCGGAGACGACGACGGTGCCGGCCCGGCGTGGTAGCCCAGCGGCAGGTGCTTCCAGTTGGGCGGCAGCGGTTCGCGGCCGGGCCGGAAGATCCGCCCGACGTTCGCCGCGTGGTGCTCGCTGGAGTAGAAGTCCACGTAGTCGGCCACGGCGAACGGCAGCCGCAGCGCCGCGTCCGCGGCCGGCACCACGAACGCTGCGACGGCGTGCCGGTCGTCGGTGAGCCACGCGGTGACGGCGGCGCGGACCTCGGCCCAGGCCGCCGGCCCGGCGGCGAGGAACGCGTCGAGCGTGCCGGTGGCGAAGAGCCCGGCGTGGCCGGGCAGCAGCGCCGCGGCCGCCGAGGTCAGGTCGAGGATGCCGTCGCCGATCGCGACGCCGGCGCGCGGCGGGCCGCCGGTGGTGAAGCTGCCGTACGGGAGGTTGTGCGGGCCGAACGGGTGGTCGGGCGGGACGTCGGGCCGGTTGCTCACCGGCCGCCCGCCCACGTCCAGGCGTAGGCGCCGTCGTCGCAGGCGGTGCCGCCCTCGCCCAGCTCCAGCGGCCGGAACGTGTCGACCATGACGGCCAGCTCGTCGAAGAGCTCCACCCCGAGCGAGCGTTCGACGGCGCCGGGCTGCGGGCCGTGCGCGTGCCCGCCGGGGTGCAGGCTGACCGAGCCCTGCCCGATCCCGGAGCCCTTGCGCGCCTCGTAGCTGCCGCCGCAGTAGAACATCACCTCGTCCGAGTCGACGTTCGAGTGGTAGTACGGCACCGGCACGGCCAGCGGGTGGTAGTCGACCTTGCGCGGCACGAAGTTGCACACCACGAACCCCGGCCCCTCGAACACCTGGTGCACCGGCGGCGGCAGGTGCACCCGCCCGGTGACCGGCTCGAAGTCGGCCACGTTGAACGTGTACGGGTAGAGGCAGCCGTCCCAGCCGGCCACGTCGAACGGGTGCGTGGCGTACACGTACCGCGTGCCGCCGATCCCGCCCGCGACCCGGTGCTTGACCAGCACCTCCACGTCCGTGCCGGCGACGAGCAGCGGCTCGCCGGGGCCGTGCAGGTCGCGTTCGCAGTACGGGGCGTGCTCCAGGAACTGGCCGTACCGCGACAGGTACCGGGCCGGGGGCGCGACGTGCCCGTTGGCCTCGATGACGTACGCCCGCAGCGGCCCGTCGCCCGTGGGCACCCAGCGGTGCGTGGTCGCGCGCGGCAGCAGCACGTAGTCGCCCTGCCGGGCGGCGAGCGCGCCGAACATCGTCTCCACGGTCGCCGCGCCCGCCTCGACGTACACGCACTCGTCCCCGACCGCGTTGCGGTACAGCGGGCTCGACTCGCCGGCCACGACGTAGGAGATGCGCACGTCGCCGTTGCCGAGCACGAGCCGCCGCCCGGTGACGGCGTCGAGCGCCTTCCAGTCCTCGCCGGGGAACAGGTCGGGCAGCCGCAGGTGCCGCGGCAGCAGCGGCGCGTTCGGCGTGGTCGAGAGGTCCGGCAGCGCCCAGACCTGCGCGTCCACGATCGCCGAGGGCACCCCGCGGTGGTAGAGCAGCGCGGAGTCGGAGGAGAAGCCCTCCTCCCCCATCAGCTCCTCGCGGTAGAGCCGCCGTCCGGGCGGCGGTGCTGGGTGTGCCGCTTCGGCGGGACGTCGCCGGCGGTCCGGTAGTGGGGCATGGCACCTCCCGGGTCACAGCTTTCCTCAGAAGTTGCCGCGGCGCGCCTGCTCCCGCTCGATGGCCTCGAACAGCGCCCGGAAGTTGCCCTTCCCGAACCCGAGCGAGCCGTGCCGCTCGATCAGCTCGAAGAACACCGTCGGCCGGTCCCCGACCGGCTTGGTGAAGATCTGCAGCAGGTAGCCGTCCTCGTCGCGGTCCACCAGGATCCCGCGCGCCGCGAGCGCCGCCACCGGCACCCGCACCTCGCCGATCCGCGCCCGCAGCGCCGGGTCGGTGTAGTACGAGTCGGGAGTCGCGAGGAACTCCACGCCGCGGGACCGCAGCACGTCGACGGCGTGCAGGATGTCGTGGGTGGCCAGCGCCAGGTGCTGCACGCCCGGCCCGCCGTAGAACTGCAGGTACTCGTCGATCTGCGAGCGCTTCCGGCCCTCGGCGGGCTCGTTGAGCGGGAACTTCACCCGGTGGTTCCCGCTGGCCACGACCTTGCTCATCAGCGCCGAGTACTCCGTCGCGATGTCGTCGCCGACGAACTCGGCCATGTTGGTGAACCCCATGACCCGGTTGTAGAAGCCGACCCACTCGTCCATGCGGCCCAGCTCGACGTTGCCGACGACGTGGTCCAGCGCCTGGAACACCCGCTCCCCGGGCGGCAGCGCCGACCGGCGGGCGACGTAGCCGGGCAGGTAGGGGCCGGTGTAGCGGGAGCGGTCCACCAGGCTGTGCCGGGTGTCCCCGTAGGCGGCGAGCGCCGCGACGCGCACCGTGCCGTGCTCGTCGGAGACGTCGTGCGGCTCCTCCAGTACCGTCGCGCCCTGCGCCCGGGCCCGCGCGACGCACCGGTCGACGTCCGGCACCTCCAGCGCCACGTCGACCACCCCGTCGCCGTGGCGGCGGTGGTGGTCGAGCAGCGGGCTCGCCGGGTCCACCCCGCCCTTCAGCACGAACCGCACCGAGCCCGAGCGCAGCACGTACGCGTGGTGGTCCCGGTTGCCGGTCTCCGGCCCGGAGTACGCCACCAGCTCCATCCCGTGGACCAGCTGGAAGTGCGCCGCGGCCTGGGTCGCGTTCCCGACCGCCCACACCACCGCGTCCCATCCCGTCACGGGGAACGGGTCGTCCGCGTGGTCGTGCTCGACCAGCCCGACGAGCCGGCGCTCCTGGTCGGTGAGGGTCTGCTCGAGGTCATGCGCAACGACACCTCGCCGCCGATATCCTGCGCAAGAGCCGCCGCCGGAGCTGGCAGAGCTGCCCGGAACGACGGCTCCCGACCCCGATCTGCTGGACAGATCGACCAGCTCGCCGGAGGTGCCATGGCCACCCCGCTCGACGCCCTGGACGTCGACCTGCTGCGCGTGCTGCGGGAGAGCCCGCGCATCCCCGTCGTGGAGCTGGCGCGCACGCTCGGCGTGGCCCGCGGCACGGCGCAGGCCCGGCTCGACCGGCTGGAACGCGAGGGCGTGGTCACCGGCTTCGGCCCGGACGTCGACCTCGGCGCGGCCGGCTACCCGGTGCAGGCGTTCGTGAGCCTGCAGATCGCGCAGGCGCGCTCGACGACCTCACCGCCGAGCTGACGGCGATGCCCGCCGTGCTGGAGGCGTACGCGACGACCGGCTCGTCGGACGTGCTGTGCCGGCTCGCCGCCGCGTCCCACGAGGACCTGCAGCAGACGCTGCTCGACCTCAACCGGGCACCGACCGTCGCGCGCACGACGAGCGTGGTGGTGCTGTCCGTGGTGGTGGCACCGCGGACGCTGCCGCTGCTCGCCGACCGGCACCGCGGCGCACCCCGCCGCGCACCGGCGTACCGGACCTAGGCTGAGGCTCCGGCCCGGGGGTGGTCTCAGCACCCCGGGCCGGACCGTTCACCTCGCGGCGCGAGCTCACCCGGTGGTTGTCCAGGTCCAGCGCAAGGATGCGGACCGAGACGGTGCTGCCGACCTGCGGCTCGTCCGTCCACTCCGCCCGGTGCAGCAGCCCCACGACGCCCCTGTCCAGCTCGACGAACGCGCCGAACGGGACGACCGACGTCACCACGCCGTCGAGCGGGGTGCGGGCGCACTGCCTGGTGAGGAACTCCTGCCAGGCGAGGTCGGAGATCGTGTGCGCGGGTGTGCTCATGTGTTCACCTCCTCCCACCTGCGACGTTGTCGTGCACGCGTCCGCAGGTGGTGGCGGGCCCCTGGCCCGCCCGGTGGTCACAGAGCTGCCGGGAACCCGTCTCGCTCGTGGCCCGAAGCCGACCCGGCAGTCACGAGGGCGACGCTAGCAGCCCGCTGATCACCCCGACAACCCGTCCGGGGCCGGGCCCCGGGCCTCCGCGACGCGGCGGCGCACCTCCGGCACGACCTCCGCGGCGCCGCGACGCCCGCGTCAACCGCTACTAGCACCGCACACACCTCCCGCACTCCGCACACATGTCCTGACATGTGTGCGGAGTACCGCAGGTGTGTGCCGTCAGCGAAGCAGGCGGTTCAGTGCCGGCGCGACGTCGCGGTGCGTCGTGATCCTCGCCAGCCGCCCGTGGCCGAGGCGGGCCATGTCGGCGGCGAGCGGGAGGTCGTGCTCGCCGTCGGTCTCCACCAGGACGTGCAGCTCGCGGAACCGGCGGGCCAGCTCGCGCGGGTCCGGGCCGGCGTTGTGCACGGCGTCGGTCAGCAGCACGGCGGCCCGCCGCCGCGCCGGCGACCGGGCCAGCTCGGCGTGCGCGACGGCCAGCCCGAAGTGGACGTTGGTCAGCCCGCGGGCGGGCACCCGCAGCAGCCGGCCCACCACCCGCCCGGCCGGCTCGTGGCCGGCGAGCGGCTCGATCAGCGCCGCGTCCGACCAGAACGCGACGACGGCGAGCTGGTCGCCGGTGCCCGAGAGGTCCGCCGACAGGGCCGCGACGGTGGCCGCCGCGATCCGCGCCTTCTCCCCGCGCATCGACCCGGACACGTCCACGA
The DNA here is from genome assembly GCA_001942415.1 of Pseudonocardia sp. CNS-139. Lineage (GTDB taxonomy): Bacteria > Actinomycetota > Actinomycetes > Mycobacteriales > Pseudonocardiaceae > Pseudonocardia. Next base: position 53,289 of record MKJX01000173.1, on the reverse strand, counting down.
CCAGCACCACCGCCCGCCGCGACCGCATCCGCTCGCGCACGACGATGTCGGTGTCCTCCGGCACCGGCCGCTCGGCGAGCACCTCGATCGTGCGGTCGAGGTCGATGTCGTCGGAGCGGTACCGGTACGGCACGGACGCGAGCCGTCCCGCTCCCCGTTCGACGCGCTCGGCCCGCGGCCGCCGGATCGCCAGCCGCCGCGCGATCCGCTGCGCCATCGCGGTGACCTCGCGGTCCGGCGCGCGCTCCTCGAGCAGCTCGGCGACGTCGTGCAGGGTGGCGCGCTGGCCCGTGACCAGCACGCCCTGCCCGCCCACGGGACCGGTCGCCCGCCCGGTGCCGCGCGGCCCGGCGGCACCGACGAGCGGGCTGCCCGCGCCCGACTGGAAGAGCGCCGGCGCCTCCGTGAGCTGCTTGGGCCGCCGCCGCAGCGGCGCGAGCCCCCGGGCAGGCCCGCTCGCGCCGGGGAGCCGCACGGCGTTGTCGCCGTCTAGCCGATGCGGTCCCGGCGCCGCACGCCGGGGCGCGAGAAAAAATGGTTCTCCCAGATCTCGGTGATCACCTGCTCCGGCGTGACGTCGCTGGCCTCGTCCACGCCGATCCGTGCCGAGAGCGCGAGCAGCGCGGCGTCGAGCACCACCCGCGGGTGGTCAACGCCGTCGTCGGTGTCGTAGCCCCCCAGCCCGACGAGCTCCGCCGCGATCGCGACGAGGTCGATCGCGCCCCGCACGCTGGAACCGCGGCGCAGGTCGGGGTGACCGCGGGTGGCCCGGGTGAGCGCGACCCCGTCGGCGACGAGCCGCTCGTCGCCCGACCCCGTCCGGACCTCGACGATCGCGCGTTCCTCCGCCTCGTCCTGGTAGCCGATCGCGAGCCGGCACCAGCGGTCGTACACGGAGTCGGAGATGCGCACGGTGCCGGTGTCGTCGAACGGGTTCATCGACGCCAGCACCCGGAACGTCGGCAGCGCCGTGATCGTCCCGACCCGCGGCACCACCACCTCGCGCTCGGCCATCGCGGCGAGCAGCACGTTGAGCGTGTCCTCGGGCGCCCGGTTCAGCTCCTCGATGTAGAGGAACCCGCCGCCCTGCATGGCGTCGACCAGCGGGCCCGGCACGAAGTTCTCCGCCGAGTAGTCCTCGCGCAGCACCCGGGCCGGGTTGTGGTGGCCGACCAGCCGCGCCGGGGTCAGCTCGGCGTTGCCCTCCACCAGCACGAACGGCACGCCCCAGTGCCCGGTGACGGCCCGCAGCAGCGTCGACTTGGACGTGCCCGGCGGGCCCTCCAGCAGCACGTCACGGCCCGCGGTGACGGCGGCGAGCACGAGGTCCAGCTCGCGCCGCCGGCCGACCACCCCGCGCGCGATCGCGTCCCGGCGGGCGGCGGTCACGCTCGGGGTGGCCGGTTCCGGTCGGCTGGTCACTTCTGCAGGAACCCGGCGTCGACGGGCAGCGTCACACCGGTGACGTAACGCGCCTCGTCGGAGGCGAGCCACACGATCGCGTTGGAGATGTCGACCGGCTCGACCATCTCCACCGGGAGCGCGTTCTGCATGTTCACCGAGAACTCGGGGTTGCCGAGCTGCGAGGCCACGTAGTCGTTGACGACCATCGGCGTGTTGACGCCCGTCGGGTGCACGGTGTTGACCCGGATCGAGTGCGGCGCCAGCTCGTTGGCGAGCGTCCGCATCAGCCCGACGACGCCGTGCTTCGCGGCGACGTAGTGCGCGATCTGGGTCATGCCCTTGATCCCCGCGGTGGAGCTGGTGAGCACGATGGCGCCGCCGTTGCCGGCCGCGATCATCGCCGGCACCGCCGCGCGGACGGTCTTCCAGACGCCCGTGAGGTTCACCGCGAGCATCTCGTCCCACTCGTCCTCGGTGATCGACCAGGTGTTGTCGGCGAACCCGGCGATGCCGGCGTTGGCCGCGACGACGTCCAGCCGCCCGCCCAGCTCCCGCACGCCCTCGTCGACCACGGCCTGCACGGCCGCGAGGTCGCGCACGTCCGCCTCGCGGGCGACGATCCGCCGGTCGAGCTCCTCGACCTGGCGCACGGTCTCCTTGAGGTCCTCCGACGTCGCCATCGGGTACTTCACGGTGCTCAGCTGCCGCACCACGTCGAACGCGATGATGTCCGCGCCCTCCTGCGCCAGCCGCAGCGCGTGCGACCGCCCCTGCCCCCGCGCCGCCCCGCTGACCAGCGCAACCTTGCCTTCGAGCCGTCCACTCATGGCTGTGTCTCCTCTCCGGTCAGGCGGCGTTGGTGGCGTTCTGGCCCGCGGCGACGGCGATGGTCTCGCCGGTGATGTAGCGGGCGTCGTCGGAGCACAGGAACGCCATCGCGTTCGAGATGTCGACGGGGTCCACCCACGGGATCGGGATCGCGTTGAGCGACTGGAACGCCGGCGCCGCGTCCGCCTGCGTCGGCTCGGCCAGGTCCGGCAGGAAGAGCCGGTAGGCGGCCGCGTTCTGGATCATGTCGGTGTTCACCGTGGTCGGGCAGATCGCGTTGACGGTGATCCCGTTCGGCGCGACCTCCTGCGCCAGGGACTTCACCAGCCCGATCACGCCCCACTTGGCCGCGCAGTAGTGCGCGATGTTGGCGAACCCCATCTTCCCGGCCATCGACGACGTGGCGACGATCCGGCCAGCGCCCTGGTCGATCATGGTCGGCAGCACGGCCCGGATGGCGTGGAACACCCCGGTGAGGTTCGTGTCGATCATGTCCTGCCAGGTGCGGTCGTCCATCTCCGCGACCGTGGAGAACGAGAAGATCCCGGCGTTGGCCAGCAGGAAGTCGACGCGGCCCAGCTCGGTGCGGGCCTGCTCGACGAACGCGTCCAGCTCGCCCGCCGCGCACGTCGGCGGTGGTGGCGACGCAGCGCCGGTCCAGCTCCTCGACCAGCCGCACGGTCTCCTGCAGGTCGTCGGCCTTGGCCATCGGGTAGGGCACCGTGTCGATCTGCGCGGCGATGTCGCAGAACGCGACGTCCGCGCCCTCCTGGGCGAACCGCACCGCGTGCGAGCGGCCCTGGCCGCGGGCTCCGCCGGTGATCAGCACGACCTTGCCGTTGAACCTTCCCATCGCTCCTCCTTGAGCCTGTGGGGTGTTCCTCCTCCGGTCAGCGGGCGAGCGCGCCCCCGTCGACCGCGAGACAGTGGCCGGTGACGTGCCGGGCCGCGTCGCTGAGCAGCCACAACAGCGCCCCGGTGACCTCGTCCGCCGGGATGACCTCGATCAGCAGCTGGTCGTGCAGCCAGCGCTTGTGGACGTCCTCGGGGGTGAGGCCCAGCTCGACGGCGAGCCCGGCGAGCATCGGGGAGTCGACCGCGCCGGGCAGGATCGCGTTGACGGTGACGCCGTCGTTCGCCAGCTCGATCGCCATCGCCCGGGTCAGCCCGACCACGCCGTGCTTGGCCGCGACGTAGTGCGCGAACTCGGGCACCGCGCGCTGGCCGGCCGTGGACGAGATGTTCACGATGCGCCCGCGCGGGGAGCGGCGCAGCAGCCCGGCGGCCGCCTTCGTCGTGCGCCAGACGCCGGTGAGGTTCGTGTCGACGACGGCCGCCCACTCCTGCTCGGCCAGCTCCCAGAACGGCGCGCTGGTCACCACCGCCGCGTTGTTGACCAGCACGTCCAGCCGGCCGAACGTGCCCTCGACGGCCGCGACTGCCGCGGTCACCTCGTCCGGGTCGCGCACGTCCGCCACCAGCGGCAGCGCCCGCCGGTCCATGGACTCGACCGTGGCGACCACGTCGTCCAGCTCGGCCCGCGTCGCGAGCGGGTAGCCCGGCACCTCGGCGTCGCGGCAGATGTCCAGCACGGCGACGTCGGCCCCGGCCGCGGCGAGCGCGATCGCGTGCGAACGGCCCTGGCCGCGGCCCGCCCCCGTCACGAGGGCGACCTGCCCGGTGAGATCGGCCTGACCGGCCACCCGAACGTCCACGACACCTCCGTCCCCGAGAACCGTGCGGAACCGTCCAGAACTGCCGTGGAACCGTTGAGCACCACCGTTGACCGGCCGCTACCGCAGGTGTAGCACTCACGGGAGGGGGCCGACAAATCAGCTCTGGGCGGTTCGGTACGGATCGCCCGCCGGGACGGAGGACCGATGCCGGTCGAACGGCGCCTCACGATCAGCGAGGCGAGCCGGGTGCTCGGGATGAGCCGCACGACACTGCTCGCCGCCGAGGACGCCGGGCTGCTCACCCCGCTGCGGACGCCCGGCGGCCACCGCCGCTACGACCCCGCCGAGCTGCGCCGCTACGCGCACGGCGCCGCCGTCACCGTGCCCGAGCAGGCGGCCGGTCCGCCGCCGCCCGACCCCGAGCCCGGCGACGTCGCCGCGACGATCCGGCTGGCCGTCCGTCCGCTCGTGCGGGCCCTCGACGCCGACACGGCCGGGCTCTACCTGCGCCACGACGGCGGGCTGCGGTTCGCGGCGGGGTTCGGGGTGCCGCGCTGGCTCGCCGAGCGGCTCGCCGCGGAGCCGCCGCCCGCGCCCGTCGTCCGCGCGCTGGAGACGCCGCGGCCGGCCCTGTTCGACGCCGCGGCCGCACGGTTCCCCGAGCCGCGCGCCACCGGCCACGGCCTGGCCACCGCCCTGGTCCGCGACGGCGGCGACCCGCTCGGGGTGCTGTTCGTCGTCACCCGGCACGACCTGCTGCCCGGCGAGCTGCGGTTCGTCGACGCCGTGCGCGACCTGCTCGCGATGCTGGTGCAGGACGGGCACCGGATCCGCGACCTGGAGGCCCGCCTGGCCCGGATCGCCGCGCTCAGCGCCCCCTGACCAGGTCTTTCAGGGCGGCCCCTCCTCCTTGCGCCGGGCGCGCACGGCCAGCACCGACCACGCCACGCCGACGGCGATCAGCCAGACGATCGCCAGCCCCAGCGGCGCGTTCAGCATCCACGTGCCCGTCATGATCACCAGGACGAGGAATACGTCGCCCGGCTCCACCATCCCCGCTCCCGATCTCCTCCCCGGCCAGCCTGCTCCCCCGCCGCCGGGAAAGCCACTGCTGTGTAGCCCGGGTCGGGCGCCGTACTCACCCGTCCTTCCGACCGCACACACCTCCGATACTCGGCACCCATGTCCGGACGTGTGTGCGGGGTCCGGGAGGTGTGTGCGGTGATCCTCAGGTCCGGCGCCTGCGGGGGGCCGCCGAGCGGGGTGGCTGGGCCCGCATGTGGTCGCGGACGCGGGTCATGATGTCGCCGAGGCTGCGCAGGTCCTCGTCGGTGAGCGGGGCGAGGAGCATGCCGCGGACCACCCCGACGTGGCCGGGCAGGATGCGGCCGATGAGGGCCCGGCCGGCGTCGGTGATCGTGACGAGGGTGGCGCGCTCGTCGTCGGTGCTGGGCTCGCGGGTGATCAGCCGGCCCGCTCCAGCAGCCCGGCCTGGTAGGTCAGGCCGCTGCGGCTGTGGACGAGGCCGTCGGCGAGCTGGGTCATGGTCAGCCGGCCGTCGGCGACGAAGAGGCTCATCAGGATCTGGAACTGCACGCTGCTGAGGTCGCCCTCGGCGCGCAGGTGCTGGTCGACCCGGTGCTGCAGCAGGCTGACGGCCTCCGTGAGCGCGAAGTACGCCCCCAGCTGCCGGGGGTCGAGCGCCTCGGTGTCGGAGCCGGTCATGCCCCCATCATTCCCGAGCCGACATGCTTCGAATCCAAAGCACTGTGCCGGTCGTCACATACCCATTGCTTCGAACTCGAAGCAGGCTACGTTCGCGATGTGCTTCGAGTTCGAAGCAGCAGAGCGGACGGGAGAGATCATGAAGGCAGTGCGCTACCACTCCTACGGCGACAGCGGCGTGCTCGTGCACGAGGAGGCGGACCGCCCGGTGGCGGGGCCCGGGCAGGTGGTGGTCCGGGTGGCCGGTACGGCGTTCAACATGCTGGACGTCGCGATCCGCACGGGCATCCTGCAGGAGCTGGCCCCGATCACGTTCCCGCACATCCCCGGCGTCGACGTGTCCGGCGTCGTCACCGAGGTCGGCGAGGGCGTGCGCGGCCGGCGCGTCGGCGACGCCGTGGTCGGGGTCGTGCCGCCGGCGCGCCCGGCGCGGCCGCCGAGTACGTCGCCGTGCCCGCCGACGCGCTCGCGACGCGCCGCGGACCGTCGACCTGGCCGACGCCGCGGCGCTGCCCGTCGTCGCACTGACGGCCTGGCAGGCGCTGTTCGAGTACGCCCGGCTGACGCCCGGGCAGCGCGTCCTCGTCAACGGCGCGGGCGGCGGGGTGGGCGGGTACGCCGTGCAGCTCGCCGTGGATGCCGGGGCCACGGTGACCGCGACGGCCGGCCCGCGCAGCCGCGACCGCGTCCGCGCCCACGGCGCGCACCGGCTCGTCGACTACACGGCCACGCCCGTCGCCGACGCGCTGGCCGGGGAGCGGTTCGACGTCGTGCTGCACCTCGTGCGCAACAGCCCGGAGGAGACCGCGCAGCTCGTGGACCTGGTCGCCGACGGCGGGCTGTTCGTCAGCACCGCCACCCCCGGGCCGCGGGACGCCGGGCGCGGCATCCGCGTCGAGCAGGTCGTGGTGCGCACCGACGCGGCCCAGCTCGCCGGGCTCGTGGCCCGGGTGGACGCCGGCGACCTGCGGATCGACGTGGCCGAACGGCGGCCGCTGGCCGACCTGGCCGCCGTGCACGACGCGCCGTCGCCGGCCGGCTGCCCGGCAAGACCGTCCTGACCCCCTGACGCCCCCCGACCGCATTCTGGAGCCATAACGCACTCTGCGGGCCGGGAAAACTGCGTTATGGAGCCAGAATGCGATCGGGGGTGGGCCTCCCGACGGCGGGTCGGGGCCGGGCGCGGCCCTGTCCGCTGCGAGCATGTCTGACGTGAACGCACAGCCCGGCATCTTCGCCCTCGGCACCCCCGAGCACGGTTACCTGGAGTTCGACCTCCTGCCCGAGGCCGAGCCGACCGACCTGGTCACGGCCGCGACGGCGCTGGTCGGGCCGCTGTCGACCACCGGTGGCGTCAACCTCGTCGTCGGCTTCCGGCCGGAGCTGTGGGCCGAGGTCGCGGCGCCGTCGGAGGTGCCGGCGTCCGCGCGGAGCTGGGAGGACCCGATCGCCGGGCCCGACGGGTTCACGATGCCCGCCACCCAGCACGCGCGTGGCTGTGGCTCGCGGGCGGCGACCGCACGGCCGTGTTCGACAACGGGCGCGCGATCGTGCAGGCGCTCGCGCCGGTCGCGCGGGTGCGCCGCGAGACCACCGGCTGGCTGTACCGGCACGACCGCGACCTCACCGGCTTCATCGACGGCACCGAGAACCCGTCGCTGCTGGAGGCGCCCGAGGTCGCGCTCGTCCCGGCCGGCGAGCCGGGCGCGGGAGCAGCGTCGTGCTGGTCCAGATGTGGGAGCACAACGCAAGCGGGTGGGAGGGCCTCGCCGACGACGACCAGGAGCGCGTCATGGGCCGGACCAAACCCGACAGCATCGAGCTCGACGACGACGTCAAGCCCGCCGACAGCCACGTCGCCCGCACGGTGCTGGAGGTCGACGGCGAGGAGCTGCACATCTTCCGGCGCAACGTCGCGTTCGGCGGCGTGACGCGGCACGGCACCGCGTTCGTCGGGTTCAGCCGGGACCAGTGGCGGCTGGAGGAGATGCTGCGGCGCATGGCGGGCGTCGGCGACGGCGTCCGGGACGCGCTCACCCGGTACACACAGCCGGTCAGCGGTGCCTACTACACCGTTCCGGCGGTGGACGCGCTCGCCCGTTTCGCCCCTCCCGACGAGGACTGACGCGGCCGGCCCTGGTCACGTTCCGCGAGCGTTCAACCACTCCTTGCGCATTGTTACTGTGCGCGACCACACGCGGCTCGAAGGCGAGCAGGCACCGGGAGAAAACGGGCGCCGGATGACCGAGGACACACTGGCCCGCAAGTTGTTCTTGATCCTGCACGACGCGTTCTCGGGCAAACCGAGTGCGCCACACACCCTCGTCATGTACGGCGTGGTCGAGGCGGCCTTCGCGACCTCGTCATGCAGCGGCGGCTCGGCATCGAGACGACCGCATCGTCGTCACCGGGCCACGCGCGTCCGGCGACGACGTCAGCACGTTCGTCTACGACAGCGTCGTGCAGCGCCGGCCGGGCTCATGATCGCCCGCAGCAACGTCGAGGCGCTGACGACGATCACCTACGAGCTGGTCGCACGCGGGCTCGTCGCGGACGGGGTGGTACGGCGGATGCACGGGAGCCGGCGGCTCGTGCGCCGCGGCGCCGACCGCTTCCCCGCCGTCGACCTGCTCCGCGCCGCCGGGCCGCGCATCCGGCTGGAGCACATGCTGCGCTCCCCGCACGACCTGGACGTGCCCGGCGCCGTGCTCGCCCGGATCGTGCACACGCTGGAGATGGAGCGGGTGTTCGACGTCGACCGCGACCGCGCCGCGGTGAAGGGCGCCGCCGCATCGGCCGCCCAGATCCTCCCGGCCGACCTACGCGGCCTGATCGACGAGTTCGCGGCGGCGGTGTCGGAGGTGACCCTGACCTTCCGCCGCCTCTGACGGCGGCCCCCGGAGTGCATTCTGGCTCCACAACGCAGTCCGGAAGGCCCGAGACTGCGTTATGGAGCCAGAATGCACAGGGGGAGGGGCGCCTCGGAGCTACGGGACGGGGGCGCTGGTCAGGTACGCGCGCCAGCCGCCCAGGTGCGTGATGTCCGTCCCGGCCTCCGCCGCCTCCGACGAGCAGCAGAACCCCGTCACCCAGCTCCCGTCCGCCAGCTCCACCGGCCCGAGCCCCATCGGCGCCGGCAGCCGGGCGAGGAACCGGCCGAGGCCGGCGGGTGAGACCTTCCACAGCTCCCCCGCGATCGGCGCGCCGAGGCCCGTGCCGCGCCGCACCAGCCCGGGCTTCGGGGTGACGGTCGCGAGCGCGACCATGCGGTACGCGTCGGAGGTCGTCACGTCGGCGACGAACCGGGCGCCGACGTCCTCCAGGTCGCAGTTGAGCGGCTGGCCGCGCAGGTGCGCCCCGACGACCAGCAGGTCGACGGTGTCGCCGGCGAGCAGCGGGCCCGGCTTGTCCCCGGTGACGCGGGCGGCGAGGTCCAGCGCCACGTGGTCGCGCAGCGCGGGCACCACGAACATGATCCCGAACGGCCCGCCGTCCGCCTCCCCGCACGGCACGGCCATCGCGGCGGTGTCGAGCAGGTTGGCGAAGTTCGTGTACGTCCCGAGCCGCCGGTTGACACCCACCGGGTCGGCCGCGACGGCGGCGAGCGCCGGGTGCTCGGTGGTGACGGGCAGCAGCAGCGCGTCGACGTCGGCGAAGAGGGTGAGCGAGCGGGCGTGGGCGGCGGCGAGCCGGTCGAGGTCGGCGGCGAAGTCGCTGGCCGGGATCGCGGCCGCGGCCCTCGACGATCGCGGCGACGGTCGGGTCGGCGCCGGCCGGGCGGGTGGCCAGGAACTCCCCCACGGCGGCGTGCCGCTCGGCCACGATCGCGCCGTCGTAGAGCAGCGCGGCCGCGGCGAGCAGCCACGACACGTCCACCTCCACGACCTCCGCGGGCAGCTTCGCGACGGCCGCCGCGAACGCGGCCCGGTAGCCGGGCGTGAGCGGCTCCAGGTCCGCCGCGCGCGGCACCGCGACCCGGGGCCGCTCCGGCGCCGCGAGCCGCACGTCCGAGGGCCACGTGCGGCTGCGCGGGTCGCCCGGGTCGGGGCCCGACATGACGGCGAGCGCGCGCTGCGCGGTCGTGACGTCGGCGGCGAAGACCGTGAGGCAGTCGTAGTCGGCGCACGCCGGCACCACGCCCGTGACGGGCACGATCCCGATGCTCGCCTTGAGCCCCACGATCCCCTGGAACGCGGCCGGCACCCGGCCCGAGCCGGCGGTGTCGGTGCCGACGCCGAGGTCGGCGAACCCCAGCCCGACGGCCGCGGCCGAGCCCGACGACGAGCCGCCCGACACCCGCTCCGGGTCCCACGCGCAGCGCACGGCGCCGTACGGGCTGCGGGTGCCGACGAGCCCGGTCGCGAACTGGTCGAGGTTGGTCTTGCCCAGCACCACGGCACCGGCCCGGACCAGCCGTTCCACGGCCGTCGCGGACCGGGCCGGCGCGTAGGCGAACTCGGGGCAGGCGGCGGTGGTCGGCAGCCCGGCCACGTCCACGTTGTCCTTCACGGCGACGAGCAGCCCGGCCAGCGGCGGGCGCTCGCCCGCCGCCAGCCGCCGTTCGACGGCCGCCGCGTCGGCCCGCACGTCCGCCTCGGGCCGCAGCGTGATCCACACCTCCGGCCGGCCGGCCGCGGCGATGCGCCGGAACGCCTCCCGGACGCGGGCGGTCGGGGGCATGTGCCGGTCGATCCCCGGCGTGACGAACACCGTCATGGACTACCTCCGATCACGGCCAGGGGTTGCCCCGGGCCGACCTGGTCCCCCGGCGCGACGTGCACCGACAGGACCGTCCCCGACACCGGAGCGGGCACCGGCATCTCCAGCTTCATCGCCTCCAGCAGCGCCACCGGCTGCCCCTGCGCCACCGTGTCGCCGGGCGCCACGGGCACCCGCCACACGCCCGCGACCAGCGGCGCCTCCACCACCGTTGCGCCCTCCGGGACGTCCGCCACCGGGCGCTCGGCGACGGCGGCCGGCTCGGCCCGGTCGAACTCCCCCGCCGCGCGCCACGCCTCCCGCTCCGCGTCGAACGCCGCACGCTGGCGGCGTTCGAACTCGGCGATCGGGCCCTCGTTCGCCGCGAGGAAGGCGAGGTGGTCGGCGAGCACGAACCGCTCCTCGCGCACGTCCACGTCCAGGCGCCGGCGGCGAACGCGGCGCGCTGGTCGAGCAGTTCCTCCGGGGTGACCGGGTACCAGCGGATGCGGTCGAAGAACCGCAGCAGCCACGGGCGCCGGGCGCGAACGGCCGGCGCTGGCGGTAGCCCGACCAGATCGGCACCGTGCGCCCGACGAGCTGGTAGCCGCCGGGCGAGTCCATCCCGTAGACGCACAGGTACTTGCCGCCGATGCCGACGGTGTCGGCCGCGGTCCAGGTCCGGGCCGGGTTGTACTTCGTGGTGACGAGCCGGTGCCGCGGGTCGACGGGCACGGCCAGCGGCGCGCCGAGGTAGACGTCGCCCAGCCCGAGCACCAGGTACTCGGCCTCGAACAGCACCCGCCGCACGTCGTCCACCGAGGCGAGGCCGTTGATCCGCCGCACGAACTCGACGTTGGACGGCAGCCACGGCGCGCTCGGCCGCACCCCGGCGGTGTACCGCTCGACGGCCGCGGCACGCCGCGAACGGACATCGGCAGCCGCAGCACCCGGCTGGGCACCGCGAGGTCGCCGGTGGCCGGCAGCGCGTGCTCCAGCTCCGTGAGCAGGCCGACGAGCCGGCGCACCGGCAGCACGTCCGGGTCGACGTGCAGGTGCAGCGACCGGACGCCGGGCGTCACGTCGACCAGCCCCGCGAGCCGCCGCTCGCGCAGCGCCGTGGCGAGCGCGTGCACCCGCATCCGCAGCCCCAGGTCGAGCACCATGTCGCCGTACTCGACGAGCACGTTGTCGTCGGCGCCGCGCCGGTAGACCACGGCGGGCCGCCCGGGGCTCGCCGCGATCCGGGCGAGCACCCCGTCGCCCGGGTCGGGGCCGGTGCGCAGCGCGGGCGTGAGCACCGCCGACGCGCGCACGTCCTCGCGGGTCCGGAGCGCGTCCGCGGCCGCCTCGGCGACGGGCACGAACCGCACGGTGTCGCCGGGCCGGATCTGGCCGAGCTTCCAGCGGTGCCCGGCCACCACGGTGAGCGGGCAGGCGAAGCCGCCGAGGCTGGGCCCGTCCGGGCCGAGCAGGATCGGGGTGTCGCCGGAGACGTTCAGCGAGCCGACGCTGTACGGGTTGTCGTGCAGGTTGGACGGGTGCAGCCCGGCCTCGCCGCCGTCCGCGCGCGCCCATTCGGGCTTCGGGCCGGACAGCCGGATGCCGGTGCGGTTGGCGTGGCTCTGCACGGTCCACGCGGTCGCGTAGAAGCGCGCCATGTCGGCGGCCGTGAAGTACTCCGGGGCCGGCTGCGGGCCCTCCGCGACGGCCAGCTCCCAGTCGTGCGTGAGGTCCGGCGCCGCGGCCGCCGGACGCGGCTCACGGCCCTCGTCCGGGCCCGGGACCAGCACGTCCCCGGTCGCGAGCGCCCGCCCGGTGTAGCCGCCGAACCCGCCGAGCGTGAACGTGGACGCGCTCCCGTGGTAGCTCGGCACGTCGAGCCCGCCCGCCACGGCGACGTACGTGCGCAGGCCCGGCCCGGGCGGCGTGCCGACGTCCAGCTCCCCGCCCGCCGGCACGTCGAGCGCCGTCCACATCGGCACCCGCACGCCGTCGAGCGTCACGGGGGCCGCCGCGCCCGTGACGCACACCCGCGCCGGGCGGGCGAACCGCAGCCGCGGCCCGGCCAGCGTCGCCTCCAGGCCGGGCGCGCCGTCCGGGTTGCCGACCGTGCGGTTGGCCAGCCGGAACGACAGGTCGTCCATCGGGCCGGACGGCGGGATGCCCACCTCCCACAGCCCCGTGCGGCCCGGCAGGTCCTGCACGGTGGTCATCATCCCGCCGCGCAGCACGTCGATGCGCGGCTCGCACGCGTCCACCCCGGCCAGGGTCGCGGTCGTGTGGACGGCGCCGGCGAACGCCGGGTCGGCCACGGCGGCGCGCAGCTGGCCGAGGTTGGTCGCGATCCCGTCCACGCGGGTGCGGGCGAGCGCCCCGGCCAGCGCGTCGAGCGCGGCCTCCCGGGTCGGGCCGTGCGCGACGACCTTGGCCAGCAGCGGGTCGTAGTGCGGGCCGACGACGGTGCCGGTCTCCACACCGGTGTCGACGCGCACGCCGGTGGGCATCTCCACGCTGGTCAGGAGCCCGGACGCGGGCCGGTGACCGTGCGCGGGGTCCTCGGCGTAGACCCGGGCCTCGACCGCGTGCCCGGTCGCCCGCGGCCCGTCGTCGGGCACGCCGTCGAGCAGCCCGGTCTCGCCGCGGGCCAGCCGCAGCATCCACGCCACGAGGTCCACGCCGGTGACCGCCTCGGTCACCGGGTGCTCCACCTGCAGACGGGTGTTCATCTCCAGGAACGCGGCCTCCCCGCGTTCGGCGTCGTAGACGAACTCGGCGGTGCCGGCCGACCGGTACGCGACGGTCGCGGCGAGCGCCCGCGCCGCGGCGGCGATCTCCGCGGCCACCGGCAGCTCCGGCGCGGGCGCCTCCTCCACGACCTTCTGGTGGCGGCGCTGCAGCGAGCAGTCCCGCGTCCCGAGGCTCACACGCGCCCGGCGCCGTCGCCGAAGAGCTGCACCTCGACGTGCCGGGCCCGCCCGACGAACCGCTCGCAGAACACCCCCGACGACCCGAAGTGCGCGGCCGCCGTCCGCGCGACCGCCCCGTACGCGGACCGCACCGCGGCGGCGTCGGCGCAGACCCGCAGCCCGATCCCGCCGCCCCCGCCCGCGGCCTTGAGCATCACCGGGTAGCCGATCGCGTCGGCCGCGGCGACGGCGTCGTCCGCGCTGGTCAGCAGGCCGCTGCCGGGCAGCAGCGGCACCCCGGCCGCGGCCGCCGCGACGCGCGCGGCGTGCTTGTCGCCGAACGTCCGCAGCTGCGCGGGGGTGGGTCCGACGAACACCAGCCCGGCCCGCTCGCACGCCTGCGCGAAGTGCGCGTCCTCGGCGAGGAAGCCGTACCCGGGGTGCACGGCACCCGCCCCGGTGGCCGCCGCCGCGTCGAGCACGGCGTCCGCGCGCAGGTACGACTCGGCGGCCGGCGCCGGGCCGATCCGCACGGCGTGGTCCGCGGCGAGCACGTGCAGCGCGTCGGCGTCCGCGTCGGAGTGCACGGCGACGGTCTTGAGTCCGAGCGCGCGGGCGCTGCGGAAGATGCGGCAGGCGATCTCACCGCGGTTGGCGACCAGCAGCGTGTCGAACACAGGCCCTCCCGGGCGCGTCAGATGGATCCGAGGTAGACCGGGCCGTCGCCGTGGCGCGCGTTCATGGCCGCGAGGGCGCGTGTCGCCCGTTCCACGACGATCTCCAGGGACGCGCCGATGTGCTCGTGCAGCAGCCGGTGCGCCGTCGCCAGCTGTCCTTCGAGGAGCCGCTCGACGATCTCGATGTGCTCCTCGATCGAGGTCTCGATGCGGCCGGGGATCGTGAAGTCGTACATGCGGACGCGACGGATGCGCCGGTTGACGTCCACGAGCACGGCGACGAGCTCCGTGTTTCCCGACGCCCCGAGCACGGCCGCGTGGTAGCGCTCGTCGAGCAGCACGAACTCCGGCGACGGCGCGGGCGGCGCGGCCCGCAGCGCGTACCAGTGCTCCAGCTCGGCACCGAGCTTCTCCTGGTCGTGGCGCACGCCGGGGTTCTCGATGCTGCGGCTGATGCCCCGCAGCTCCACCGCGACTCCGCACCTCGTACAGGTCGCGCACCCGGGCCATGCTGGGCACGACCACCGAGTAGCCGTACTCCTCCCGCTGCACGAGCCCGTCCGCGACGAGCCGCGTGAGCGCGTCCCGGACGGGCGTGCGGGACACCCCGAACCGCTTCGAGAGCTTCGGCTCGGTGAGCCGCTCGGCCGGCGACACCGCGCCGTCGAGAAGCTCGTCGCGCAGCGCGGTGTAGACCTGCTCCCGCAGCGGGACGGCCGCGTCCTCGGGGACGATCCCCGTCACGTCAGATCGCCATCAGATCGCCATCGCCGACCGGACGTCGGTGACGGACCCGGCCCCGCCGGTGCCCTCGGCCGTGACCCGCCCGGACGCGAGCACGTAGTAGTGCCCGGCCGCGTCGAGGGCGAACCCGACGTGCTGCTCCACGAGCAGCACCGAGAGCCCGCCGCGGCGGGTCAGCCCGAGGATCGCCTGCTCGATCTCGGCCACCACCGACGGCTGGATGCCCTCGGTCGGCTCGTCGAGGATGAGCAGCCGCGGCTCGGTGACCAGCGCCCGCGCGATCGCGAGCTGCTGGCGCTGCCCGCCCGAGAGCAGCCCGGCCCGCCGGCCCAGCAGCCCGTGCAGCGCCGGGAAGAGGTCGAGCGCCTCGTCCACCAGCGCCGCGCCGCGCGCCCGCCCGTCGGCGACGACCTGCAGGTTCTCCAGCGTCGTCATCTGGCCGAACGACTGCTGGCCCTGCGGCACGTACGCCAGCCCGCGCCGCACCCGCTTGTGCGGGGCCGTGCCGGTGACGTCCTCGCCGTCCAGCGTGATCGTGCCGGAACGGGTGGGCAGCAGGCCGACGGCCGCGCGCAGCAGCGTGGTCTTGCCGGCGCCGTTGTGGCCCATCACGGCCACCACGCCGTCCGGCGGGACCTCGACCGTGACGCCGTGGATCACGGAGGTGCGGCCGTAGCCGACCTCCACGTCGGTCATGGTGAGCACTACGCGCCCTCCCCCAGCACCGTCTCCAGCTCCGCCTGCGTGTGGTGGCCCGGGCCGAGGTAGACCTCCTGCACCCGCGGGTCGGCCTGCACCTGCGCGACGCTGCCCTCGGCCAGCACCTTCCCGGCGTGCAGCACGGTGACGGAGGCGGCGAAGGCCCGCATGAAGTCCATGTCGTGCTCCACCACCACGACGGTCCGGTCGGCGCCGATGCGCTGCAGCAGCCGCCCGGTCTCGTCCTTCTCCTCGGCGCTCATGCCGGCGACGGGCTCGTCGAGCATGAGCAGCCGGGCGTCCTGCACGAGCAGCATCCCGATCTCCAGCCACTGCTTCTGGCCGTGCGCGAGCGTGCCCGCGGGGGCGTCGACCAGCGCCGTCAGCCCGATCGTGTCGAGCGTGCGCTCGACCTCCTCGGGCACGCCGCGGCGGCGGCGCAGCATCGTGAGCGGGCCGCGCCCGGCGCCGGCCGCGATGTCGAGGTTCTGCAGGACGGACAGCTCCTCGAAGACCGTGGCCGTCTGGAACGTCCGGCCGACGCCGAGGCGCGCGATCCGGTGCACCTTGCGCCCCACCAGCTCGTGCCCCGCGTAGCGGGCCGACCCCGTCGCCGGGACGAGCCCGGAGACGGCGTCGATCAGCGTGGTCTTGCCCGCGCCGTTGGGCCCGATGAGGAACCGCAGGTCGCCGGGCAGCACCGACAGGTCCACGGAGTCGACGGCCACGAACCCGTCGAAGCTCACGGTGAGCCCGGTGATCTCCAGGTAGTCGGCCTCCATCAGTTCCCTCCCGTCGCGGCCGGCACCGGCGGCGCGGCCGGCGTCCGGCGCGCCCCGCCCGTCCGCAGCCGCCGCACCAGCCCGCCGAGTGACGCCAGCCCGCCCGGCAGGAACGCGATGACCAGCATGAACAGCAGCCCCTGTGCGTAGGTCCAGCCCGACGGGAACTGCTCGGAGAGCGTCGACCCCGCCCACGCCACGGCCACCGCGCCGATCGCCGGGCCGAAGAGCGTGGTGCGCCCGCCGATCGCGACGCCGATGAGCATCCCGATCGACGGGACGATGCCGACGTCGTTGGGCGAGACGATGCCGACGATCGGCACGAAGAGCGCCCCGGCCACGCTCGCCATCAGCGCGGCGACGGCGAACGCGACCGTCTTGACGTTGGCCGGGTCGTAGCCGAGGAACCGCACCCGCTCCTCCGCGTCCCGGCAGGCCACGAGCAACTCGCCGTAGCGGCTGACCATGAGCTGGCGGACCGCCACGAGCATGAGCAGCAGCACCCCGGCCGCGGTGAAGAACAGCACCATGCGGTTGGCCGGGTCGGCCAGCGCGAACCCGAAGAACCCGCGGAAGCCGGACAGGCCCGTCGACCCGCCGGTGCCGGTCGGGTTGCCGATCAGCAGGATCACGAACGCGGCCGCGAGCGCCTGCGACAGGATCGCGAAGTACGCCCCGCGCACCTTCCGGCGGAACGTCGCGAGGCCCAGCAGGGCGCCAGCGCGGCCGGCACGACCAGGATCGCCAGCAGCGTCACGATCTCCGAGCGGAACGGCTCCCACCACCACGGCACGCCGTCCGAGGAGATCAGGGCCATGAAGTCGGGCACCTCGCCCGGACCGGCGTCGGCCAGCTTGAGGTGCATCGCCATCATGTAGGCGCCCAGGCCGAAGAACACGCCCTGGCCGAGCGTCAGCATGCCGCCGCGGCCCCAGGCCAGCCCGATCCCGACCGCCACCATCGCGAAGCACAGGTAGCGCCCGAGCTGGTCGAGCCGGAACGGGCTGAGGGCGAGCGGCGCCACCACGAACAGCAGCAGCGCGACCAGCGCGAACCCGCCGACGACCGCCCAGCGGGACGAGAACACGGTCCTCATGCCAAGCTCCTCGTCCGCACCGCGAAGATGCCCTGTGGCCGCGTCTGCAGGAAGGCCACGATCAGCGCGAAGACCAGCACCTTCGCGATCGACGCGGTCGTCGAGTACTCCAGGAAGCTCTGCACGATCCCGAGCACGAACGCCGCGATCACCGCGCCCCGGACCTGCCCGACGCCGCCGACGACCACCACGAGGAAGGCGTCGACGATGTAGGACGTGCCGAGGTTGGGCGAGATCGAGCCCATCAGCGTCAGCGCCACCCCCGCGACCCCGGCGAGACCGGAGCCGATGAAGAACGTGAGGCGGTCGGTGGCGCGGGTGGAGATGCCGGCCGTCTCCGCGAGCGGGCGGTTCTGCACCGTCGCCCGGATCCGCCGGCCCAGCGGCGTGAACCGCAGGGCCAGCGCGAGCGCGACGAACGCGGCCACCGCCAGCGCCAGGATGAACAGCCGCGTGCGCGGGAACGAGAACCCGAGCAGCTCGACCGGCCCCGACAGCCACGACGGCGCCGGGACGTCCACGCCGGCCGTGCCGAACACGTCGCGGGCCAGCTGCTGGAGCACCAGCGAGACGCCCCACGTGACCAGCAGCGTGTCCAGCGGGCGGTGGTACATGCGGCGCAGCAGCGTCGCCTCCAGCACCACCCCGAGCAGCCCGCCGACGACGAACGCGATCGGCAGCGACACGAACAGCGACAACCCGGCCGAGCCCAGCACGTTCTGCGTGACGTAGGCGGTGTAGGCGCCGGCCATGATGAACTCGCCGTGGGCCATGTTGATCACGCCCATCTGACCGAACGTGAGCGCCAGACCCAGCGCGGCGAGCAGCAGGATCGAGCCTCCGGAGAGGCCGTTGAACAGCTGCGTGACGATGATTTCCACGACGTTCCCCCTCCCCGGAGGCTCGCTACCGGGTCAGCTCGACAGGCTGCCGGCCCACGGGTAGGTCTCCAGGTAGGGGTCGGGCTCGATCGGGCCCTGCGACGACCACTCGGTGTAGATCAGGCCGTCGGGGCCGATCTTGCCGATGAGCGCGGTCTTGGCGATGTGGTGGTTGTCGCCGTTGACCGTGACCGTGCCCTCCGGGGCGTCGTAGCTGACGCCGCCCGCCGCCGTGCGCACCGCGTCGACCTCGAACGAGCCGGCCTTCTCGACCATGCCCTTCCACAGCCAGAGCGACGTGTACGCGGCCTCCATCGGGTCGGACGTCACGCGGGACGCGCCGTACTCGGCCTTGAACGCCTCCACGAACTGCTGGTTCGTCGGGGAGTCGATCGTCTGGTAGTAGTTCCAGGCCACCGGCTGGCCGACGATGTTGTCGATGCCGATGCCGCCGACCTCCTCCTCGGCGATCGACACGCTGATCACCGGCATCGCGGCGGGCGTCAGGCCGAGGTTCTTGTACTCCTTGAAGAACGCGACGTTCGAGTCGCCGTTGAGCGTGTTGAACACCGCGCCCGCGCCGGCGTCGCGCACCTTGGCGACGATCGTGGCGAAGTCGGTGTGGCCGAGCGGGGCGTACTCCTCGCCGCGGATCTCCATGCCGTTGGCCGCCGCGTACGCCTTGATGATCTTGTTGGCGGTCTGCGGGAACACGTAGTCGCTGCCGACCAGGAACAGGCTGGTCACGCCCTGCTCCTTGAGGTAGTCGAGCGCGGGGATGATCTGCTGGTTCGTGGTGGCGCCGGTGTAGAAGATGTTCTTCGAGGACTCCAGGCCCTCGTACTGCACCGGGTAGAAGAGCAGCGCGTTGTTGCTCTCGAAGACCGGCAGCATCGCCTTGCGCGACGAGGACGTCCAGCCGCCGAAGACCGCGGCTACGCAGTCGCTGCGGATCAGCTTCTGCGCCTTCTCCGCGAAGATCGTCGGCTCCGAGGCGCCGTCCTCCGCGACGATCGCGAGCTGCTTGCCCAGCACGCCACCGGCCGCGTTGATCTGCTCGGCGGCCAGCGACAGCGAGTCGAAGACCGTGTTCTCGCTGATCGCCATCGTGCCGGAGCGCGAGTTCAGGAAGCCGACCTTGATCTCGTCACCCGACGTGTCGACGCACGACGCGGCCCCGGAGGCCCCCGTACCGCCCGCGTCGTCGACGCGCGCACCGCACGCGGTCAGGGCCATGCAGGCCGCGAGGAGTGTCGCGGCGGCGACCTTCCTCCGGGCAGGGAAACGACTCATCGGTGTGCCTTCCACGTCGTCGCCGGCAGCGGCAGCGCGGAGACCAGGGCCCCGACATGGCCTCTGAGCTGCTGGATACGCAGGTGTATCCACGGCTGTGTACGCTAGGTAGCGCGTGTTTCACCCGTTGGTGGTTGCGCGTAACCGCGACGTTGCCGGCCCGTCCCCCGAGGCCCGTTCCGCGTGATCCACCCGAAACACAGCCCGACTCGCGTACCTCCAGAGCCCGACTCGCGCGCACCCACAGCGCGACTCGCGCGCACTTTTCCAGCGACTCGCGGGCCGGGACGCCCGCGAGCCCGCGAGTCGGGGCCTGAGCGCACGCGAGTCGCGGGCTGGGTGCACGCGAGTCGGGGCCTGGCTGCACGCGAGTCGCGGTTTTAGTGCACGCGAGTCGCTGGATTTGTGTGCGCGTGTTGGGGTCAGCGGGTGGGGACCGGCTGGGGCAGGGGGAACGTCGCCAGTACGGCGAACCCGCCGTCCGGCTGCGGGCCGGCGGTCAGTTCCCCGCCGACGGACGTGACCCGCTCCCCCAGCCCGGTCAGCCCGGCCCCGCCCCCGCCGGCCCGGACGGGGCCGGTGCCGTTCGGGGCCGTGTTGCCCACCCGGACCCGCAGCTCGGCGGGCCGCCAGCGCAGCTCGACACGCACCGCGGTGCCGGGCGCGTGCCGGGCCGCGTTGGTCAGCGACTCCTGCACCACCCGGTAGACGGCCCGCCCGGTGCCCGCGGCGACGTCGCCGGGGTCGCCGTCGTGCACGAGCTCGCGTCCACCCCGGCCGCGCGCGACCCGGCCACCAGCGCGGCGATCTCGGTCAGCCCGGCCGCCTGCTCGCGCCCGTCCAGCAGCCCGAGGGCGGCCCGCATCTCCGCGAGCGCCCGCTTGGCGAGGGTGCGCAGCTGCTCGGCCGCGCGGCGCGTCTCGTCCTCGTGCGTGGACGCGACGATCGCCGCGGGCGCCACCGCGATCAGCGTCGCGTGGTGCCCGACGGAGTCGTGGATCTCGCGGCCGATCCGGGCCCGCTCCTGCGCCCGCGCCGCCTCCCGGGACGCGGCGAGCGCCTCCTCGCGCGCGAGCTCCAGCTGCCGCAGGCTCTCGGTGAGCCGCGCCCGCGTGCTGACCAGCAGCCCCATCACCGCGGGCGCCGCCGCGTAGAGCACCACGAACGCGATCATCAGGACGATCTGGTGCCACTCCATGTCCTGCGTGACCAGCACCGGGGTGACCGAGGCGACGCACGGCACGGCGAGCCACGGCACCAGGCACGCGGTGCGCCCGCAGCGGCGGCCCAGCGAGTACAGCGCGACGACGATCGGCGGCCAGCCCAGCCCTCCGACCAGCCCCCACACCCCGCCGAGCACCGCCAGCGGCGGCCAGACGTGCCGCAGCGGGAGCAGCGCGCAGGCCGTGAGCGCGGCGACGACCGACCACTCGAACGGCGCGATGCCCAGCAGCACGGCGGTGGCCGGGATCGCGACCGCCGCCACCTCGACGAGCCCGCGGCGCGCCACCGGCAGCAGGGGGGCGAACCGGCCGAGCAGCGTCACGGCGCGCCCACTCCCCAGCTGTGCGCCAGCAGGGCGGCCTGCACGCGGTTGTCGACGCCCAGCTTCACGAGCAGTGCGGAGACGTACTTCTTGACGGTCGCCTCGGCGAGCCCCAGCCGGATGCCGATCGTGGCGTTGGAGTCGCCGGCCGCGAGCCCGCGCAGCACCTGCTGCTCGCGCGGGGTCAGCTCGCCCAGCCGGGACGGGGCCTGCTGCAGGCTCGGCGGGCACCGCTGCGCCAGCCGGGGCAGCAGCCGGGCCGTGATGCGCGGGTCGAGCACCGCGCCGCCGGCTGCCAGGTCGAGCACCGCGCGCACCAGCGCGTCCGGCTCGGCGTCCTTGAGCAGGAAGCCCTGCACGCCGATCTGCAGCGCCTCGGCCACGTACTCGTCGAGGTCGAACGTGGTGAGCACGGCCGCGGGCGGGGCGCCGGGACGCGACCGCAGCACGCGCAGCGCGGCCAGCCCGCCGGTGCCGGGCATCTGCACGTCCACCAGCACCACGTCGGGCCGGTGGGCGTCGACGGCCGCGAGCAGCTCGGCCCCGTCGGCCGCCTGCCCGACCACCCGGACCGACCCGCTCGCCTCCAGCACCGTGCGCAGCCCGGCCCGCATCAGCGGCTCGTCGTCGGCCAGCACGACCCGAACGGGTGACTCTCCGTGCACCACCGTCGCCGCCGTCACCTTCGGAGCGTAACCCGACCGGCTCAGCGGGCTGCTCCCACCGCCGTCAGCGGCTCTTGCCCCGCTTCTCCCGCACACGCACGGAGATGCGCACCGGCGAACCGGTGAACCCGAACTCCTCCCGCAGCCGGCGCTCCAGGAACCGCCGGTAGCCGGCCTCCAGGAATCCGGACGTGAACAGCACGAACGTCGGCGGACGGGTCTGGGCCTGGGTGGCGAAGAGCACCTTCGGCTGCTTGCCGCCGCGCACCGGCGGCGGGGTGGCGGCGATGACGTCGGCGAGCCACCCGTTCAGCCGGCCGGTCGGGATGCGCTTGTCCCACGACTCCAGCGCGGTGCGCAGCGCGGGCGCGATCTTCGCGACGGCCCGCCCGGTGAGCGCGGAGACGTTCACCCGCTCGGCCCACTGGACGCGCCCGAGGTCGCGCTCCAGCTCGCGCTGCATGGCGAGCCTGCGGTCCTCGTCGACGAGGTCCCACTTGTTGAACACGATCACGAGCGCCCGGCCGGCCTCCTCGACCATGCCGATGACGCGCTGGTCCTGCTCGGCCAGCGGCACGCTCGCGTCCACGAGCACCAGCGCCACCTCGGCGGCCTCGATGGCCGCGCGCGTGCGCAGGCTCGCGTAGTACTCCATGCCGCTCGCGGTCTGCACGCGCTTGCGCAGGCCCGCGGTGTCGACGAACCGCCAGACCTCGCCGTCCAGCTCCACGAGCGAGTCGACGGGGTCGACGGTGGTGCCGGCCACCTCGTGCACCACCGAGCGCACCTCGCCGGACACCCGGTTGAGCAGGCTCGACTTGCCGACGTTCGGCTTGCCGACCAGCGCGACGCGGCGCGGCCCGCCGGAGCCGCCGAGCCCGAGGTCGCGCGGGGACTCCGGGAGCGCCTCCAGCACGGCGTCGAGCAGGTCGCCTGAGCCGCGCCCGTGCAGCCCGCTGACGGGGTAGGGCTCGCCGAGCCCGAGCCGCCACAGCGACGCGGTCTCGGAGACGAGCCGCTCGTCGTCCACCTTGGTGGCGGCCAGCAGCACCGGCCGGTCCGAGCGGCGCAGCACCCGGGCCACGGCCTCGTCGGTGGCGGTCGCGCCGACCGTCGCGTCAACGACGAGCAGCACGGCGTCGGCCGTCTGCATGGCCAGCTCGGCCTGCGCCGCGACGGCGGCCTGCAGCCCCTTCGCGCCCGGCTCCCAGCCGCCCGTGTCGACGAGCGTGAAGCGCCGTCCGTTCCACAGCGCGTCGTAGGCGATGCGGTCCCGGGTGACGCCCGGGATGTCCTGCACCACCGCCTCGCGGCGCCCGATCAGCCGGTTGACCAGCGTGGACTTGCCGACGTTCGGCCGCCCGACGACGGCCAGCACCGGTGTCGGGACCGCCGGCTCCTGGTCGTCCGCGGGGTCGGTCGTCCCGCCGTCGGGGGCGGCGAACTCGCTCTCGTCGAGCCCCAGCTCGGCCATCGCGGCCCGGTCGTCACTGCTCACGTGCTGCCTCTGTCCTGTCACGCATTCCGTCGAGTTCGCGGACCATCCCGGCGAGCTCCGCCCGGACGGTCTCGGTGGCGCCCGTCAGCCCGGCGCGGCCGCCACCGCGCGCCACGGCCACCGGCTCGCCCACCCAGACGTCCACCCGGGGCCGCCAGCGCCGGCGCCGGCCGTCCGGGCGGCGGGTGCCGCGGCAGACGACCGGCAGCACCGTGGCGCCGGTGGTGCGGGCGAGCCACGCCGCGCCGTGCTGCGCCGCGGCGACGTCACCGCCGCCGCGCGTGCCCTCGGGGAACACCCCGACGAGCCCGCCGGCCCGCAGCACCTCCACGGCGGCCGTGAGAGGACGCCGGTCCGGCGCGCCGCGGCGCACCGGGATCTGCCCGATGCGCAGCAGCCCGAAGCCGACCGGCCCGGTGAACATCTCGTGCTTCACCCAGAACACCGTGCGGCGCCCGAGTAGTCCGAAGAGCAGCGGCCCGTCGACGAACGCGCTGTGGTTCGCGACGAGCACCACCGGCCCGGCCGCCGGGATGCGGTCGCGGTGGTGCACCTGCAGGCGGTAGAAGGGCCGGAAGAGCCAGGTGCCGATCCACCGGGCGAGGTCGTGCAGCCACGGCCAGGCGCCCGGCGGCAGGTCCCCGCCGGACCGCCGGGTCATGAGACGAGCCCGCGGTCCTGTACGAGCCGCAGCAGCTCGGCGAGCACGTCGTCGACGGTGAGCTCGTCGGTGTCGAGCACGAGCGCGTCGGCGGCGGCGTGCAGCGGCGACGTCCTGCGGGTGGAGTCGAGCCGGTCGCGGCGGCGGACGTCGGCCAGCACGGCGCCGGGCTCGCCGGTGCGCCCGGCCTTGCGGTCCTGCGCGCCGCGGCGGGCGGCCCGGACCTCCTCCGAGGCCGTGAGGTACACCTTGAGCGGCGCGTCCGGGGCGACGACGCTGCCGATGTCGCGGCCCTCGACGACGATCCCGCCGTGGGTGGCGGTGGCCCCGGCGATCAGCTGCTGCTGGCGCTCCACCAGCGCCGCCCGCACGGCCGGCACGGCCGACACCGCACTCACCGCGGCCGTCACCTCCGGGCCGCGGATCTCGGGCTCGACGTCCTCGCCGTCGAGCCGGATCTCCGGCGCGTCGGGGTCGGTGCCGGACTCCAGCAGCGCCACCGCCGCCAGCGCGACGTGCTCGGCCTTGGGGTCGTTGGCCTCCACGCCGGAGCGCAGCACGGCGAGGGTGAGCGCCCGGTACATCGCACCCGTGTCGAGGTAGGCGGCCCCGCACGCGGCCGCGAGCCGGCGCGAGACCGTGGACTTCCCGGTGCCCGACGGCCCGTCCATCGCCACGACGCCGTGCAGCCGCCCGGTCACGCCCTGCCCCCTGACTCCCCGGGCCGACGGCCCGTCCCCTGCCCGCGGTCCCGCGGGCCGCCGCCCATCATGCCTTGTGGGCGGCGCAGCCGGTGGACGCGGGCACCACCCCCGGCACCACCCCCGACGTCGCAGCCCGCGGCGACTCGTCGCAGGCCGCCGACGCGCTGTGAGGAGCGCCGGAGGCTGCGAGGTCGGGGTTACTGGGGGAGGTCGGTGCGCAACGCGGCTGCGCCGCGGAGGTACGCGTGGCGCAGGGCCGCCCTCGGCTTCTGCGTCTCGACGTGGGCCAGCAGGCGCAGCGTGCGGGGCAGCGCGCCGGGCACCGCGATCTCCGACGCGCACAGCAGCGGCACGTCGGTGAGGCCGAGCTGGCGGGCGGCGTAGGCCGGGAACTCCGCGGTCAGGTCGGGGGTGGCCGTGAAGAGGATCGAGATGACGTCCTCGGCGGTCAGCTCGTTGCGGTCGAGCACGGTGGTGACCAGCTCCGCTGCGCCTTCGAGGATCTGCTCGCGGGAGTCGCCGTCCACCTGGATGGCGCCCCGGACGGCGCGAACGGCCACGTCACATCCCCACGGAGCGGTAGAGGGAGCCGACCTCCTGGTGCGTCAGCCTGCGGAAGCGGCCCGGCCGCTGGTCGCCCAGCCGCACGTCACCGATCGCGGTGCGCACGAGCCGCTGCACCGGGAACCCGACCTCGTCCAGCAGCCGGCGCACGACGTGCTTGCGGCCCTCGTGGATCACGAGCTCGACGATCGAGCGCCCGGGCACGGCGTCCACGAGCTTGAACGAGTGCACGCGGACCGGCCCGTCCTCCAGCTCGACGCCCTCGCGCAGCCGCCGGCCGAGGTCGCGCGGGATGCTCCCGGGCACCTCGGCGAGGTAGGTCTTCTCGATCTCGTACGACGGGTGCATCAGCCGGTGGCCCAGCTCGCCGTCGTTGGTGAGCAGCAGCAGGCCCTCGGTGTCGGCGTCGAGCCGCCCGACGTGGAACAGGCGCGCCCGCGGGCCGCCGTCGAAGTGCTCGTCGACGATGCCGCGCTCGACCACGAGGTCGCCGACGCACTGCCGGCCGCGGTCGTCGGACATCGTGGAGAGCACCCCGCGGGGCTTGTTCAGCGCCAGGTACACCAGGTCGTCGCGGAGCACGATCCGGGAGCCGTCGACGTGCACCACGGCCGTCTCCGGGTCGACCCGGCGGCCCATCTCGCGCACGATCTTCCCGTCCACGCTCACGCGGCCGGCCGCGATCAGCTCCTCGGCGGCACGCCGGGACGCGACGCCGGCCTGGGCCAGCACCTTCTGGAGGCGCACGCCGTCGGGCTGGTCGCCGGCCGGGCTCTTCGCCCCGGTCTTCTGTCGCTCAGTCATCGCACCTGTACGTCGTTGGGTCACAGCTCGTCGATCGCGTCCACGTCGGGCAGCAGCGGGGCCAGCGGAGGGAGGTCCTCCAGCGACGACAGCCCCAGCCGCTCCAGGAACAGCTCGGTGGTGCGGAACAGGGTGCCCTGCGTCGCGTCGTCGACCCCGGCCTCCTGGACCAGCCCGCGCGTCAGCAGCGTACGGAGCACGCCGTCGCAGTTCACGCCGCGGACCGCCGCCACCCGCGCGCGGGTGACCGGCTGCCGGTACGCCACCACCGCCAGCGTCTCCAGCGCGGCCCGGGTGAGCCGGGCGCGCTGGCCGTCGAGCAGCATCCGCTCGACGTAGGGCGCGTAGGCGTCGCGCGTGTAGAACCGCCACCCGCCGCCGACGTGGCGCAGGTCGATCCCGCGCCGCTCGGCCGTGTACCGCTCGGCGAGCCGGCGCAGCGCCTGCGCGACGTCCGCGACGGGCTGCCCCAGCGCCGACGCGAGCACGTCGGCCTCCGTGGGGGCGTCGACGACCAGCAGCAGCGCCTCCAGGGCAGCGTCCAGCTCGGCCGGGTCGAGGACGGCCGTGTCGGCGTCCCCGGCGTCGGCCGAGGCGGGCGGCTCGGCGAGCGCGGTGGCGAGGTCGGAGATGTCCGGGGTCCGGTCGTCAGTCATCGGGTTCTTCGGGAGCGGGCGCGGTGTCCTGGCCGTCGTCCTGGCCGGCGGCACGCGGTGTCCAGCGTACTGTCAGCTCGCCGAACGCCTCCGGCTGATCCAGGTCCACCGACATCTCCCGGAACAGCTCCAGCACCGCGAGGAACCGCGCCACCACCTGCA
Source organism: Pseudonocardia sp. CNS-139 (assembly GCA_001942415.1). Classification (GTDB taxonomy): domain Bacteria; phylum Actinomycetota; class Actinomycetes; order Mycobacteriales; family Pseudonocardiaceae; genus Pseudonocardia. The sequence goes on along the minus strand of MKJX01000173.1, from coordinate 26,617 downwards.
GCGGCTCGGTGCAGTCGGCCACGAGCACGGCGAACGTCGCCTGGCCCAGCGCCGCGAGCCGCTCCCGCAGGATCGCGGCCTGCTCGGCCACCGAGACCTTCGCGACGTGCAGGTGGTCGATCCCCACCGTCGGCGGCGGCTTCGGCCGGAACACCGACGCGGCGAGCTGCGCGAACGCCTCCGGGTCGACGCCGAGCAGCACCTCGGGCAGCAGCGCGGCGAACCGCTCCTCCAGCGCCACCGAACGCGGGAACCGGCGCTGCGCCCGCGCCTCCATCTCGACGAACATGCCCGCGACCTGCTTGTACGCCCGGTACTGCAGCAGCCGGGCGAAGAGCAGGTCGCGCGCCTCCAGCAGCGCGACGTCCTCGGCGTCCTCGACCTCGGCGTCGGGCAGCAGCCGGGCGGCCTTGAGGTCCAGCAGCGTCGCGGCGACGACCAGGAACTCGGTGGTCTCGTCGAGGTCGGCGTCGTCCCCGAGCGCGGCCAGGTGCGCGATGAAGTCGTCGGTGACGGTGTGCAGGGCCATCTCGGTGATGTCGAGCTCGTGCCTGCCGATGAGCTGGAGCAGCAGGTCGAAGGGGCCCTCGAAGTTGTGCAGCCGGACCTGGAACCGGCGGGCGGGCACGACGACCGCGGTCTCGTCGTCGACGACCGTCACCGGTGCAGGACCTCCCGCGCGAGCAGCCGGTAGGACTCGGCGCCGCCGGAGCCGGGCGCCCAGGTGGTGATCGGCTCGCCGGCCACCGTCGTCTCCGGGAACCGGACGGTCCGGTTGATCACCGCCTCGAACACGAGGTCGCCGAACGCCTCCAGCACGCGCTGGCGCACCTCCTTGGTGTGCAGCGTGCGCGGGTCGAACATCGTGGCGAGGATGCCGAGGATCGTGAGGTCCGGGTTGAGCCGCTGCTGCACCTTCTCGATCGTGTCCATCAGCAGCGCGACGCCGCGCAGCGAGAAGAACTCGCAGGCCAGCGGGATGAGGATCGAGTCGGCGCAGGCCAGCGCGTTGATCGTGAGCAGGCCCAGCGAGGGCTGGCAGTCGATCAGGATGACGTCGTAGCGGTCGAGCACCGGCTTGATCGCCCGCCCGAGCGCCTGCTCGCGGCCCACCTCGGTGACCAGCTGCACCTCCGCCGCCGAGAGGTCGATGTTGCTCGGCAGCAGGTCCATGCCCGGGACGTTGGTCTTGCGGATGACCTCGTCGATCTCCGCGCCGCGTTCCATGAGCAGGTTGTAGATCGTGGTGTCCAGCTCGTGGGCCTGCACGCCGAGGCCGACGGACAGCGCACCCTGCGGGTCGAAGTCCACCAGCAGCACGCGGCGGCCGTACTCCGCGAGCGCCGCCCCGAGGTTGATGGTGGACGTCGTCTTGCCGACGCCGCCCTTCTGGTTCGCGACCGCGATGACGCGAGCCGGGCCGTGCTCGGTCAGCGGAGCGGGGTCCGGCACCTTCAAGCGGTGCCTCCCCATGGACTCCGGGACCTCGTCCAGCTCGGTGTCCTGTTCGTCGTGATCGTCATACCGATCCTCGTCGAGCGGTTCCGGGCGGGGGGCGAAGGGCCGCGGCGTGTCCATGCGGTCTCCGGTCTCTGGCGGACGGCCCTTGTGCCGGGCCGATCAGCGCAGCGTAGGAGGCTCGGCGGACGACCGGCAACGCGCCCCCGCCGCCCTGGCCGGCCAGGGTGGCCGACCACAAGGCGACGTTACCTCCCGGTCGGTGCGAACCCCCGGACCCCGCGCCGGGCGTGTCGTCCGACCTCGCAGCACGCGGCGCCTCGTCGCAGCCCGTCGACGCGCTGCGAGGACGCGCGACGGGCTGCGAGGTCGGGCTAGCGGGCCCTCGCGCGGGGGTGGGTCGTCGCGTAGACCTCTCGGAGGGTGTCGACCGTGACGTGCGTGTAGACTGGGTTGTCGTCACCGACGCATGGCCGAGCAGCTCCTGCACCACCCGCACGTCCGCGCCCCCGGCCAGCAGGTGGGTGGCGAAGCAGTGCCGCAGCGTGTGCGGGGAGACGTCGGCCGTGAGCCCGGCGGCGTCGGCCGCGCCGCGCAGCGCGTGCCAGGCGCTCTGCCGCGACAGCCGGGCGCCGCGGGCGTGAGCAGCAGCGCGGCGCTCCCCCGGCCGCGGGCGGCGAGCGGCGGGCGGGCCCGCACCAGGTAGGCGTCGACGGCCGCGAGCGCGGGCCGCCCGACGGGCACGATCCGCTGCTTGCCGCCCTTGCCGCGCAGCAGCACCGTGCGGTTGTCGGGGTCGAGGTCGTCGCGGTCGATCCCGACGGCCTCGGAGATGCGCGCGCCCGTGGAGTAGAGCAGCTCCAGCAGCGCCCGGTCGCGCAGCGCCGCGGGCCCGTCGCCGATGCAGCCGGCGAGCAGCTGCTCCACCTCGTCCACGGTGAGCGCGCGGGGCAGGCGGGCCGGCAGCGTGGGCGGGGCGACCTCGCGCGCGACGTCGTCGGGGACGAGCCCGTCGCGCACGGCGAACCGGTGCAGCCCCCGCACTGCCGCGAGCGCCCGCGCCGCGGAGGACGCCGCGAGGTTCAGCGGGGGGCTGCGCAGCGCCGGGACGAACGCGGCGACGTCGGCCTCCTGTACCGCGGCGAGGTCGTCGAGGCCGCGGGCGGCGAGGTGGGCGAGGTAGCGCGCGAGGTCGGCGCGGTACGCGGCCAGCGTGTTGGCCGCGCTCCCCGCTCGACGGCCAGGTGGTGCAGGAACGCCTCGACGACGTCCCCCGGCCGCGCACCCATCGCGGGATCCTCCCGCACCCGCCCACCCGGCGCGGGATGCCACGCCGCGAGTTGCAGCAAAGCCACCCTGACGCAGCCTCACGGCATGGGGGTGGCTTTGCTGCAATCGGGCGGCGGGGGTCAGCGCAGGTGCGGGACCACCTCGCGCTCGAACAGCTCCAGGCTGCTCTGGTCGTAGGCCGACTCGGAGAAGTTGAAGATGCCGTACGTCATGCCCAGGTCGCGCAGCGCGCCGAGCTTCTCGACGATCTGCGCGGGGGTGCCGACGGCGGCGCCGGCCCGGTTGGCGCTGTGCTGCACGAGCGAGGCCTCCGCCGCCTCGGCCCCGACGACTTCTCCAGGCGCGCGGTGTAGGCGTCGAACCGCTTCCGGACGTCGGCCTCGTTCTCGCCGATGAAGACGTTGAAGTTGGCGGAGCGGACGATCTTGTCGTAGTCCGTGCCGACGGTGTCGCAGTGGCCCTTGAGGATCTCGGACTTGCGCGCGAACTCCTCCGGCGACGGCGCGGCGTAGTTCGTGTACTGCGCGTACCTCGCGGCGATCTTGAGGGTCACCTTCTCGCCGCCGCCGGCGATCCACAGCGGGATGCCGCCCTCCTGCAGCGGGAGCGGCCGGACGATCGCGCCGTCCACCTGGTAGTGCTGCCCGGCGAGCGTCGCGGTGCCCTCGGTCCAGGCCTGCCGCATGATCTGGACGCCCTCGTCGAGCATCCGCAGCCGCTCGCGGGCGACGGGGAAGCCGTAGCCGTAGGCCCGCCACTCGTGCTCGTACCAGCCGGCGCGATGCCCATCTCGACGCGCCCGGCGGAGACGTGGTCGATGGTGGCCGCGCCTTCGCCAGGTAGACGGGGTTGCGGTAGCTCATGCACGTGCACATCTGGCCGAGCCGCACCCGCTCGGTCACGGCCCCGAAGGCCGCCATGAGGGTCCAGGCCTCGTGGGTCGCTCGTCCGTCGGGGCGGGCGACGGTGTGGAAGTGGTCGAAGACCCAGATGGACTCCCACGGCCCCGCGTCCGCCCGCTGGGCGAGGCCCTTCATGGTGGTCCAGTGGTCCTTCTGGTCGATGCCGACGAGGTCGAGGCGCCAGCCTGGGGAACGAAGACTCCGAAGCGCATACCGGTCACGACCTGCAATCCTAGACCGCACACCTCTGATAAGTCGCGGCTGTGCACACTGCACCGCCGCCCCGCCGTATCGGGCACTCTGCCTCGTGACCAGTCCTTTGACCAGCGCATACGTTGCACCGAACGCGTGGGGCGGACGAGAGGTCGAGACCATGAGCGCTGGTGTGGGAGTCGACGACTACGCACTGATCCGGGTGCCGCGGGAAGCCCGGTACTCCTGGTGGACCGTGGCGGTGCAGCGGTTCGGGCAGGTGTCGGCGCTCAGCCAGTTCCTGCTGGGCTCGACGCTCGGGTTCGGGATGGGCTTCTGGGACGCCTTCCTCGCGTTCACGCTCGGCGCCGTCATATTGGAGGTCGTCTCGATCGGGGTCGGCATCATCGGCAGCCGCGAGGGCCTGCAGACCTCGATGCTGGCCCGCTGGACGGGCTTCGGGCAGGGCGGCAGCGCGGTGGTCGGCGTCGCGATCGGGATCTCGCTGATCGGCTGGTTCGGCATCCAGTCCGGGGTGTCGGCGGAGGGCCTCTCCAGCCTGGTCGGGGTGCTGCCGGTCTGGGTGTGGTCGCTGCTGTTCGGCCTCGCGGTGACGTTCATCGTGCTCTGGGGCTTCGCGTCGATGAAGTGGGTCGCCTACCTCACGGTGCCGGCGTTCGTGCTGCTCGTGGCCTGGTCGATCGGCAGCGAGCTGATCGGGCACGACGTCGGCGCGCTCGTCGCGTCCGAGCCCGCGGGCCCGGCCATCTCGCTGCTGCAGGGCACCACGCTGGTGGCGGGCGGGTTCATCGTCGGCGCGGTGATCACCCCGGACATGACGCGCTTCAACCGGTCGTCGGCCGACGTCGTGAAGCAGACGGTCGTCGGGTTCACGATCGGCGAGTACCTGATCGGCATGTCCGGCGTGCTGCTCGCGCACGCGATCCGCTCCGACGACATCATCACGATCGTGACGTCCTCGGTCGGCTGGGTCGGGACGCTCGTCATCATCCTGGGCACGCTCAAGATCAACGACTGGAACCTCTACAGCTCCGGACTGGGCGTCGTGAACTTCGTCGGCACGGTGTTCGGCCGCCGCGTCAACCGCGGCCTGGTGACGCTGGTGCTCGGCGTGGTCGGCAGCCTGCTGGCCGCGGGCGGCATCCTCGACAGCTTCATCGGGTTCCTGACGCTGCTGGGCGTGGCGTTCCCGCCGATCGCCGGGATCATGGTCGCGGAGTACTTCGTGGTGAAGACGTGGCGCGGCGACCTCGAACGCTCGCGCGCCGCGGGCACGCTGCCCGAGACGGCGCCGACCTGGGTGCCGGCCACGCTGGTGATCTGGGTGGCCGCCGCGCTCATCGGGCAGTTCGTGACGTGGGGCCTGCCCAGCATCAACTCCCTGGTCGCCGCGTTCGTGCTGTACGTGGTGGCCGGGAAGCTCGGCCTGGTGCGCGGGGTCGGCGTGAGCCGCACCGAGATCGCGCCCGCGACCGGCCCGGCCGCCCCGGCCGGGGAGAAGGAGACCGTCTGATGCGGATCGGGATCGACGTCGGGGGCACGAACACCGACGCCGTGCTCATGGACGGCGACCGGGTGCTGGCCGCCGTCAAGGCCGCCACCACCGCCGACGTCACCTCCGGCATCGTCACCGCGCTCGACGGGCTGCAGGGGCAGCACCCGTTCCCGCCCGCCGGCGTGCGCGCGGTCATGATCGGCACCACGCACTTCATCAACGCGCTGGTGGAGGCCCGCGGCCTGGCCCCGACGGCCGCGCTGCGCCTGGGCCTGCCCGCGACGGCGTCGCTGCCGCCGATGGTCGACTGGCCGCAGCGGCTGGTCGCCGCGATCCACGGCCGCTCCTACCTCGCGCACGGCGGCCACGAGTTCGACGGGCGCCCGATCTCCCCGCTGGACGAGGACGAGCTGCGCCGCCACGCCGCCGACATGGCCGCGCACGGCGTGCGGTCGGTGGCGGTGTCGTCGGTGTTCTCGCCGGTCAACACCGAGTTCGAGATGCGGGCGGCCGAGGTGCTCGCCGAGGAGCTGGGCCCGGACGTGCCGGTCTCGCTCTCCCACGAGATCGGCCGCGTCGGGCTGCTCGAACGGGAGAACGCGACGATCGTCAACGCCGCGCTGCGCGAGCTGGCCGCCGGGATCGTCGACGGGCTCGCCGCCTCGATCGCCGGGCACGGGATCAGCGCGCCGCTCTACCTCAGCCAGAACGACGGCACGCTGATGGCGTCGAGTTCTCCCGCCGCTACCCGGTGGCGACGTTCGCGTCCGGGCCGACCAACTCGATGCGCGGCGCCGCCGTGCTCTCCGGGCTCGGCACGTGCGCCGTGGTCGACGTCGGCGGCACCACCACCGACGTCGGCGTGCTGACCGGCGGGTTCCCGCGCGAGGCGACCGTCGAGGTGAGCGTCGCGGGCATCCGCACGAACTTCCGCATGCCCGACGTGCTCTCGATCGGCCTGGGCGGCGGCAGCCGGGTGCGCGGGGGCGCCGGGGACGTCACGGTGGGGCCGGACTCCGTGGGCTACCGGCTCACCGAGGAGGCGCTGGTGTTCGGCGGCGGCGTGCTCACCGCCACGGACGTCGCGGTCGCCGCCGGCCGCGTCGCGATCGGCGACGGCTCCCTGGTCGCCGGTCTCGACCCGGCGCTCGTCAAGGCTGCGCTGGAGCGCATCGGCGCGGACGTGGCCGACGTCGTGGACCGGATGCGGATCTCCGCCGACCCGCTGCCCGTGGTGGCCGTGGGCGGCGGCTCGGTGCTGCTGCCCGACGCGTTCCCCGGGCTGGGTGCGGTGCACCGGCCCGAGCACTTCGCCGTCGCCAACGCCATCGGCGCGGCGATCGCGCAGGTCGGCGGGGAGGTGGACCGGGTGTTCGCGATCGAGCCCGGCCGCCGCGACGCCGCCGTGGACGAGGCGCGGCAGGAGGCCGTGGACCGCGCGGTGGTGGCCGGGGCCGACCCGGCGACCGTCGCGATCGTCGACTTCGACGAGGTCCCGATCCCCTACCTGCCCGGCAACGCCACGCGGATCCGCTGCAAGGCCGTCGGCGACCTGCGCCTCGACACGGTGGCGACCGCATGACGGTCACGCTCACCACACCCGCGACGATCGGCGAGGAGGACCTGGAGGCCCTCGCCCGCGGCGCCGCGGTGCTCGGGACGGGCGGCGGGGCGACCCGTACGTGGGGCGGCTGCTCGCCGCGCAGGCCCTGCGCGCGCACGGGCCGGTCGAGCTGGTCGCGCCCGCCGACCTGCCCGACGACGCGCGGGTGTTCCCGGTGGCGATGATGGGCGCGCCCACCGTGATGGTCGAGAAGACGCCCTCCACCGAACGGATCGGTGACACCGTCGCGGCGCTGGCCGAGCACCTCGGCGTCACGCCACGCACATCGGCTGCATCGAGGCCGGCGGGGTCAACTCGACGTTCCCGCTGGTCGCGGCCGCGCAGCTGGGCCTGCCCGTGGTGGACGGGGACGGCATGGGCCGCGCGTTCCCGGAGCTGCAGATGGTGCTGCCGACGCTCTCGGGCATCGCCGCGACGCCGATGTCGATCGCGGACGAGAAGGGCAACGTCGGCGTGCTGACCACCGTGGACAACCGGTCGGCCGAGGCGCTGGCCCGGTCCCTGACGATCACGATGGGCTGCGCGGCGATCATCTCGAACTACGCGATGACCGGCGCGCAGGCCCGCGAGGCCCTGGTCGCGGGCACCCTCAGCCTGTGCGCGCGGATCGGGCACCGGCTGGCCCGGGTGCGCGCCGCGCACGGCGACCCGGTCACGGCCGTCGCCGACGAGCTGGGCGGGCGCGTCGTGCACCGCGGCAAGGTCGTCGACGTCGCGCGGCGCACCCTCACCGGCTTCGCCCGCGGCACGGCCGTCGTCGCAGGCGACGGCGGGGACCTGGTGCTGGAGTTCCAGAACGAGCACCTCGTCGCCCGCCGGGACGGCACGGTGCTGGTCAGCACGCCGGACCTGATCATCGTGCTGGACACCGACTCCGGCGAGCCGGTCACCACCGAGGCGCTGCGGTTCGGCCACCGCGTCACGGTCGTGGCCGCGCCGTCCGACGAGCGCTGGCACTCCCCCGGCGGCATCGCGCTGGTCGGGCCCCGGTACTTCGGCTACGAGACCGACTCCGTCCGGTTCGACGGGAGTGTCCGATGAGCTGGACGCTGGGGCCGGAGGACCTGCCCGACCTCGCCCGCGGCGCCGCGCTGCTCGGCACCGGCGGGGGCGGCGATCCGCACGTCGGACGGCTGATGGTGGCGGCCGCGATGTACGAGCACGGCCCCGTCACCGTGCTCGACCCCGACGAGGTCGACGACGCCGCGTTCGTCGTGCCGACCGCGATGATGGGCGCGCCCACGGTGATGATCGAGAAGATCCCGCGCGGCGACGAGGCCGTCACGGCACTGCGCACGCTGGAGGCGCACCTCGGACGCAGCGCCGACGCCACGATGCCGATCGAGTGCGGCGGCATCAACTCGATGATCCCGCTGGTCGTGGCCGCGCGGACGGGCCTGCCGGTCGTCGACGCCGACGGGATGGGCCGCGCGTTCCCCGAGCTGCAGATGGAGACGTTCGGCGTCTACGGGGTGCCCGGCTCGCCGATGGTCGTCGCCGGCGACCACGGCGAGACCGTCACGATCGACACCGGCACCGACAACCGGCGGATGGAGTGGCTCGCGCGCGGCGCGGCGATCCGCATGGGCGGGGCCGCGCTCATCGCCGAGTACGCGATGACCGGCGCGGACGTGAAGCGCACGGCCGTGCCGCGCACGCTCTCGCTCGGGCTGGCGCTCGGCCGGGCCCTGCGCGAGGCCCGCGAGCAGCTGCGCGACCCGATCTCGGCGCTCGCCGAGGTGCTCGCCCCCACCGGCTACGCGCACCTGCGGGTGCTCTTCGCCGGCAAGGTCGCCGACGTCGAGCGGCGCACGGTCGACGGGTTCGCGAAGGGCCGGGCCCGGTTCGTCTCGTTCGACGGGACGTCCACGCTGCGCACGGAGTTCCAGAACGAGAACCTCGTCGCCGAGGTCGACGGCACGGTCCGCTGCGTCGTGCCGGACCTGATCTGCGTGCTGGAGGCCGAGTCCGGCGAGCCGATCACCACCGAGACGCTGCGCTACGGGCAGCGGGTGGTGGTCGTCGGGATCTCCACACCGGCGATCATGCGCACCCCGGAGGCCCTTGCCGTGTTCGGGCCGGCGTGCTTCGGGCTGGACACGCCGTTCCGGCCGGTCGAGGAGGCCGTGCCCGTCGGCTGACCTAGCCTGGTCACGTGGAGCTGGAGTTCGCCGGCCGGGTGATCGAGTGGCGCGGACCGGCGCCGTTCTACTTCGTGCCGGTCCCGGACGGCGAGTCGGCCGACATCCGCGAGGTCGCCGCGATGGCCTCCTACGGCTGGGGCGTGATCCCGGTGCAGGCCCGGATCGCCGCGGTCACGTTCACGACCTCGCTCTTCCCCAAGGACGGCGGCTACCTGCTGCCGCTCAAGAACGCCGTGCGCAAGCCCGCGGGCCTCGCCGCGGCGACGCGGTGTCCGTCGGGATGACGGTGCTGCTGCGCGGCTGAGTCCCGCTGCGTGGAGGCCCCGGGATGAGGCATCATCCGGCGATGGCTGGTGTGCGGCTGGGCGCCGACGACGTGGACGCGCTCCTCGTCGGGCTGCGGCTGCTCGGCTCCGGCGGCGGGGGCGACCCGCTGCTGTTCCGCCAGCCGCTGCGCCGGGCGCTCGCCGGCGCCGAGCTGGAGCTGCACGACCCCGCCGCGCTGCCCGCGGACCTGCAGGACGTGCCGGTCGTCGCGGTCGGGATGCTCGGCGCCACCCGCGTCTTCACCGAGAAGCTGCCCAGCGGGCAGGAGGTGCTGCGCGCGGTGCGCGCGCTCGCCCGCTGGACGGGGGTGGAGCCGGGCGCGTCATGCCGTACGAGGCGGCCGGGCTGAACGGCGCGGTCGCCGTCGCCGCGGCCTGCGAGCTGGGCCTGCCGCTGGTGGACGCCGACCTCATGGGCCGCGCGATGCCGCGGCTCAACCAGTTCTCCCGCGCCGTCGCCGGCGGGCCGATCACCCCGTACGCGCTCGCCGAGCCCGGCGGGCAGACCGTGCTCGTCGACGACGCCACACCCGAGGCGCTGGAACGGGTCGCGCGCACCGTCGTCGCGCAGGGCGGCGGCTGGGCCGGCGGCGCGCTCGCGCCCGTCCCCGGCGCCCGCGCGGGCGTCGACGCCTGCACCGGCACGCTCGCCCGCGCGCTGCGGCTGGGCCGGGCGCACGCCGCGCTGGTCCGCCCGACCCCGCCGGACGTCGCGGCCGCGCTCGGCGGCAGGGTGATCGCCGCCGGGCGCACCGTGGAGATCGCCCGGCACCCGTCGCGTCGTTCGGACGGGCCGGCGTCACCGTCGCCGCGGAGGACGGCAGCGTGCTGCGCGTCGAGGCCGAGAACGAGTACCTGCTCGCGATCCTCGACGGCGAGCCGGTCGCGAGCTGCCCCGACCTGCTCCTGCCTGCTGGACCGGCGCACCGCCGACCCGATCGCCGTCGACGGCCTGCGCCCCGGCGACGACGTGCTGGCCGTGGTGCTGCCCGGCCCGCAGTGGTGGCGCGCCTCCCCCGACCGGCTCGCGCACGTCGGGCCGCGGGCGTTCGGGCTGGACTGCGACCCGGTGCTGCTCCCGGCATGACCGCACCGGCGCCGGTCGCGCTGCCCGCCCTGCTCGGGCACCCGGACTGGGCCCCGGTCGCCGTCCTCGCCCGGCCCGAGGACGGCCCGGGACCACCGGAGCTGCGGGAGGTGCGCACGGTCGCCGACCTGCGGGCCGGCCTCCCCGTCGGGCACTCGCCGTTCCTGCTCGCCGTGGTGCTCGCGGCCGACCGCGAGGACTGGCACCTCGACGCGCTGCTGCGCCGGGCCGCGGCCGCAGGAGCGGTCGCGGTGCTGCTGCCCGGCACCGAGCCGCTGCGGGTCGCGACCCTGCTGCTGGCCCGCCGCGCCGGGCTCACCGTGCTGGGCGCGCCCGACCCGCTCGCCGCCGCGCTGGCCGCCACCCGGCTGCTGCGCGAGCCCGAGCAGGTCGTCGCGGAGCTCGTGACGCGCACGGCGGCCGCGTGCGCGGCGGCCACCGGCGGCGTCGACGGCTGGTGATCGAGCTGGCCCGGGTGTGGCGGCGCCCGGTCTGGCTGCTCGACGCCACCGGCGACGTCGTGGCCGGTCCCGAGCCCGGCCCGCCCGCCGGGGCCGACCTCGTCACCCGGCCCGTCGAGGACGGGCGGCAGCGGCCGAACACGCTGGCCGCGGCCGTCCCCGGCGGTGTCCCGGCCGAGACGGCGGCCGTCCGCGCCGCGCTCGCGGTGGCCGCGGGAGCCGTCCGGCAGCGGTCGGCCGAGAAGCGGCTGGCCGTCGAGCGCGACGCCCGCCTGCGGATGGCGCTGCTGGCCGAGCTCGTGCAGGCCGCCGAGCCGGACGCCGGCACCCGCCGCCGCGCGCTCGACGCCGGCTGGCAGCTGGAGGGCTGGCACATCGGCATCCGGGTGGACGTGCCCGCCACCGTCGACCCGGTGACGGCCCGCCCGGAGGTGCTGCGCGCGTTCGCCACAGCGCACCTGCGCGCCGTCGTCGTCGAACAGGGACCGGGCTGGGGCGCCTGGTCCACGTTCCCGGAGGAGCCGGGCCCGGCCGAGCTGGAGCGGCACGCCACCGCGTCCCGGCGGGCGCAGTGGCTGCTGCGGGCCTCGATGCCGACGGCGATGGGCGTCGGCCGGGTCTACCGCGGCGCGGCCGGGCTCGCCCGCACCCTCGGCGAGGCCGGCGACGCCGCGCACCTCGCCGCGACCCGCTCGGCCGGCGGCTACTTCGTGCACGTCGACCGGCTCGGGCTGGGCCGGCTGCTGCTGGCCTGGACCCGCACCGACACGTTCCTCCCGGCCGCCCGCTCGATGCTGGAGCCGCTGCGCGACCAGCCCGGCGACCTGCTCCGGACGCTCACCGCCTACCTCGACGCCGAGTCGTCGCTCACCGAGTCGGCCGCCGTGCTCGGCGTGCACCGCAACACCGTCGCCGCCCGCATCGCACGCGCCCAGGAGCTGCTCGGCGTCGAGCTGACCGACCCCGACGAGCGGCTGGCCCTGCACCTCGCCTGCCGCAGCGTGCTCTTCCACACCTGACCGGGGCACGCGGCGCTACCGTTGGCGGTGTGAGCCAGCCGAACCCCGTCCGCATCGGCAACGCCGAGCGTGAGGCCGCTGTCCGGGAGCTGGGCGAGCACTACGCGGAGGGCCGGCTCGACGCCCACGAGTACGAGGAGCGCACGGCCGCCGCCTACGCCGCACGCACCGTCGACGACCTCGCCCCGCTCTTCGCGGACCTGCCCGGCCACGCCGAGCCGGCCACGGTCGCGCTCCCGCCGCCGCCCGCCTACCCGGGCGCCGCGCCGGCCCGCGACGTCGACGCGCCGTTCGGGCGCGACCCGGAGACCGGCATCCCGTACTCCCACCGCAACAAGGTGGTCGCCGGGGTGCTGCAGCTCGTCCTGCCCTGCGGGGTCGGCCGCTTCTACACCGGGCACGTGGGCACCGGCATCGCCCAGCTGCTGCTCAGCCCGCTCGGGATCGGCGTCGTGTGGTGCTGGATCGACGGGCTGGCGATGCTCGTGATGCGGCACGTCTACGACCCGTCGGGGCGGATACTGCGGCCCTGACCCCGCCCGGGCGTCAGCGGCACCGGGCGTTGAGCCGGGCGGCCTGGCGCGTCAGGTGGTCGCGCTCGGCGAGGTTGGGCGCCTTCCGGGCCGCCTCCGCGTAGAGCCGCGCCGCCGTCGCCAGGTCGCCGGCCCGCTCGTGGAGGTGGGCCGCCGCCGCCGTGTGCCGGGGCACCGCGGCGTCCACGGCCGCGAGCGCCGTGAGGCCGGCCCGCGGCCCGTCGGCCTCGCCGACGGCCACGGCGCGGTTGAGCCGGACGACCGGGCTGTCGGTCAGGCGCGTCAGCTCGTCGTACCACTCGACGATCTGCACCCAGTCGGTCTCCCCGGCGGTGGGCGCGTCGGCGTGCAGCGCCGCGATGGCGGCCTGCGCCTGGAACTCGCCCAGCCGGTCGCGGGCCAGCGCCGCCTGCAGGATCCCGACGCCCTCGGCGATCATCCCGGTGTCCCAGCGACCGCGGTCCTGCTCGCCGAGCGGCACCAGGCTGCCGTCGGGCGCGGTCCGGGTGGCCCGCCGGGCGTGGTGGAGCAGCATGAGCGCGAGCAGCCCTGCCACCTCGGGGTGGTCGATCGCGGCCGCGAGCTGCCGGGTGAGCCGGACGGCCTCGGCGGCGAGGTCGACGTCGCCGGAGTAGCCCTCGTTGAAGACCAGGTAGAGCACGCGCAGCACGGTGGCGACGTCGCCGGGCCGGTCGAGCCGCACCCCGGACACCGTGCGTTTGGCCCGGCTGATGCGCTGCGCCATGGTCGCCTCAGGCACCAGGTACGCCTGCGCGATCTGGCGTGTGGTCAGCCCGCCGACGGCGCGCAGCGTGAGCGCCACGGCGGACGACGGCGTCAGCGACGGGTGGGCGCACAGGAAGTACAGCTGGAGCGTGTCGTCCACCCCGGGCGCGGGCCCCGGCGCCGGCTCCTCCTCGGCGACGTCCTCGCGACGGCGGCGGGCGGCGTCCGCCCGGGTCGTGTCGAGGAACCGGCGCCAGGCCACGGTCACCAGCCACGCCTTCGGGTCCCGCGGCAGCCCGCCCGGCCACACCCGGACGGCCTCGACCAGGGCGTCCTGCACGGCGTCCTCGGCCGCCGCGAAGCCCGCTCCGCGGCGGACGAGGATGCCGAGCACGTGCGGCGTGAGGCTCCGGAGCAGGGCCTCGTCGACGGGAGGGGTCACTCCGTGATGAGGGGCGCCGCGCCCAGGAACGGGCGCAGCTCCAGCCACTCGTGGATCGGGCGCCCGCCCGCCCCGGGCGCGGCTGACAGCTCCCCGGCCAGCTCGACGGCGCGCTCGTAGCTGTCGACGTCGATCACCATCCAGCCGGCGATGAGGTCCTTGGTCTCGGCGAACGGCCCGTCGGTGACCGGCGGACGGCCCTCGCCGTCGTACCGGACGAACGTCCCGGACGGGGCGAGCGCCTGGCTGTCGACGAACTCCCCGGTCTCCCCCAGCCGGGCCGCGAAGTCGTGCATGTACTGCACGTGGGCCGAGATCTCCGCCGGCGTCCACTGCTCCATCGGTGCGTCGTTGACCGACGCCGGGGCGCCGCGGTAGTGCTTCAGCAGCAGGTACTTGGCCATGCTCGTGCTCCTCGGTGCTGGTGCGGCCCCTTCCGGCCGCGTGCACCGCGGGGACGGAGCCGGCCGCCCGTTCTCGACATCGCCGTCCGGCCGGTCACGCAGGCCCCTCGGTGCGCTTGCGCTCGGCGAACCGCGTGGGCCGGTCCTGCCACGGCGCGTCGGCCGGACGGGTACCCGCCGGGTTGCCCGCCAGCACGTGTGTGGCCAGCACCCCGGCCACCGTGGCCGCGTTGACGATCGTGCCGGAGAGCACCATCCGCACGGCGACCGACAGCGTCACCCAGCGGGTGGTGAGGTCGGCCTCCTCGTCGTCGCCGAGGTCGGGCCGCGCCACCTCGGTGAGCCCGCGCGCGAGGTAGACGCGCACCGACTCGTCGGAGAACCCGGGCGACGCCGCGACGTCCACCAGCACCGACCAGTCCGCGGCCACCAGCCCGGCCTCCTCGGCCAGCTCCCGCCTGGCGGTGTCGAGCGGGTCCTCGCCGTCGACGTCGAGCAGCCCGGCGGGCAGCTCCCACAGCCGCCGCCCGACCGCGTGCCGGTACTGGTGGATGACCATCAGCCGGTCGTCCGCGTCGAGCGCGGCGATCGCGACGCGCCGGGGTGCTCCAGGATCTCCCGGACGGCGAGGCGCCCGCCCGGCATCTCCACCTCGTCGGAACGCAGCGCCATCACCGCGCCGGTGTAGATGTCCTTGCTGGCCCGCACCGGGAAGTCGTGCCGCGGCGAGGGCGGCGTCACGACGCGGCCCCGTTGACCCCGGCCGCCGCACGCTCGCGGGCCGGCAGCTCCACCGGCAGCCGGTCGGCCGCCCGGTAGGCGAGCGCCGCGAGGACGAACGCCGAGAACAGCGGGTGCGGGCGCGTCGGGCGGCTCTTGAGCTCGGGGTGCGCCTGCGTGCCGACGAAGAACGGGTGCACGTCCGGGGGCAGCTCGACGAACTCGACCAGCGAGCCGTCCGGCGACGTGCCGCCGAACACGAGCCCCGCCTCCTCCAGCCGTTCCCGGTAGGAGTTGTTGACCTCGTAGCGGTGCCGGTGCCGCTCGGACACCTCCCGCGTGCCGTACGCCTCGGCGACGACCGTGCCCGCCCCGAGCGCCGCCGGGTAGGCACCCAGCCGCATGGTGCCGCCCATGTCCCGGTCCCCCGCGACGACGTCGCGCTGGTCGGCCATCGTGGAGATCACCGGGTGCGGGGTGCGCTCGTCGAACTCGGTGGAGTTGGCCTCGCCGAGCCCGGCCAGCGAGCGGGCCGCCTCGATCACCATGCACTGCAGGCCCAGGCACAGCCCGAGCAGCGGCACCCCGCGGGTGCGGGCGTGCCGGACCGCGCCGACCTTGCCCTCGATGCCGCGCACGCCGAACCCGCCGGGGACCAGCACGCCGTCCACGCCCTCCAGCGCGGCGGCCGCACCGGCCGGGGTGCGGCAGTCGTCCGACTGCACCCACACGATCTCGACGCGCGCCCGGTGCGCGAACCCGCCCGCGCGCAGCGCCTCCGTGACCGACAGGTACGCGTCCGGCAGGTCGACGTACTTGCCGACCAGCGCGATCCGCACCGACTCGTCCGGGTGGTGGACGCGGTCGAGCAGGTCGCCCCACACCGTCCAGTCGACGTCCCGGAAGGGCAGCCCGAGCCGGCGCACGACGTAGGCGTCGAGGCCCTCGCGGTGCAGCACCCGCGGGATGTCGTAGATCGACGGGGCGTCCGGCGTCGCGATGACGCCGTCGGTGTCGACGTCGCACATGAGGCTGATCTTGCGTTTCAGCCCGTCCGGGATCTCCCGGTCGCGCGCAGGACGAGCGCGTCGGGCTGGATGCCGATGTTGCGCAGCGCGGCCACCGAGTGCTGCGTCGGCTTGGTCTTCAGCTCCCCGGACGGGGCGAGGTACGGCACGAGGGAGACGTGCAGGAAGAAGCAGTTGTCCCGGCCGACGTCGTGGCGCACCTGGCGCACGGCCTCCAGGAACGGCAGCGACTCGATGTCGCCGACCGTGCCCCCGACCTCGGTGATCACGACGTCCGGCGTGATCCCGTCCTCGTCGGGGTCGCCCATCGCGAGGATGCGTTCCTTGATCTCGTTGGTGATGTGCGGGATCACCTGCACCGTGTCGCCGAGGTACTCGCCGCGCCGCTCCTTGGCGATCACGGTGGAGTACACCTGGCCGGTGGTGACGTTGGCCCGGCCGTGCAGGTTGCGGTCGAGGAACCGCTCGTAGTGCCCGACGTCGAGGTCGGTCTCGGCGCCGTCCTCGGTGACGAAGACCTCGCCGTGCTGGAACGGGTTCATCGTGCCGGGATCGACGTTGAGGTACGGGTCGAGCTTCTGCATCGTGACCCGCAGGCCGCGGGAGGTGAGCAGTTGCCCGAGGCTCGAAGCGGTCAGACCCTTGCCCAGCGAGGACGCGACCCCGCCGGTGACGAACAGATGACGCGTCGCGCGAGGCTGCACGGGTCTTCAGGGTACATAGCGAACGCCCAGCTCGGCGGAGTCCCCCCGCGTGTCGCCGGCGACGCCCCCCGGATGACGTCCGGGGAACGCCGGGTGGGGGCCGGCTCAGGCGGTCGGCGCGGACCCGTCGGCGGCCGTCGTGGCGACCCCGTAGCTGCCCGAGCGGCCGTCGAGCTGCTCGCGCAGGGCCAGCACGGAGGACACCTGTCCGGAGCCGGTCTGCACGTCGTCCACCGTCGAGACGCCGTCGCCGATCGCGGTGTCGGCGCGCGCGACGCCCACCGGGCCGGTGGCGTCGGCCGACCCGGCCCGCCCGGCGAGCACCGCGCCGCCGCCCCGCGCCCGGCCGTCCGGTCGAGCTGCGCCGTCATCCGCGCGACGACCGCCGCCGCGTCCCCGCCGTCGAGCCCGGGCAGCGCGCCGCCGGTGAGCACGAGCACGGCGTCCGCCCGGACGCGGCCGCTGCCCGGTGAGCACGAGCACGGCGTCCGCCCGGACGCGGCCGCTGCCCGGCGCGAGAACCCGGCCGCGGCGAGCCCGCCCAGCACCGAGTCGGCCTGCTGCGGCGTGATCTGCGCCTGCCCGCGCGGGGCCAGCACCACCCCGCCGAGCAGCCCGCCGACGAGGCTCCCGGTGTCCGACGCGGCCGCAGCTCCGCACCGGTCGCAGCAGCTCCGACGTCAGCTCGCGCAGCTGGTCGGCCCGCGCGGGGTCGCCGACGGCCGGGGTCAGCGCCACCTCGCCGCCGAGCACCGCCCCCGAGCTGTCGAGCAGGTCCAGCACCGCCGCCCGGTCGCCCGGGTCGGCGCCGGACGTGACCACCGTGACCGTCCGCCCCTCCAGCAGGCCGCGCACGGCCGCCGGCCCGACCCGGCGCGCGAACTCGTCCGACGCCCGCTGCGCCGCGGCGAGCGCGTCCCGCTCGGCCGTCAGCGCCTGCACCTGGCCGCCGAGGTCGTCGCGCGCGCCGTCACCGCGGAGAGCAGCCGGTCGGACACGCCGCCCGAGCCGAGCAGCACGCCCAGCGCGAGCGCGAGGAACACCGCGGCGAGGGTCACCACGTGGTACCGCAGGGAGATCACACGAACCAGCCTCTGATCTGTTCGAGAACGCCCAGCCAGCTCTGGGCGAGCCACGCGACCAGCGCGTCGCCGGCGTCGGACACCAGCAGCGCGGCCACGACCGCCACCACCGCCGCCACGATCATCAGCAGCACCGCGCCGAAGGAGATCCGGCTGCGGTACAGGCCCGCGATCACGCGGCTGTCCACGACCCGGCCGCCGAGCTGCAGCCGGGTGAGGAACGTCGACGCGTTGCTGCCGGAGCGGCCCCGGTCGAGGAACTCCGCCATGCTCGCCGACAGCCCGACCGTCACGACCAGCGCGGCGCCCTGTGGGCCGCGATCAGCAGCGCGAGATCCTCGGGGTTGGCCGAGCTGGGGAACGTCACCGCGCCCGCGCCGAGGTCCTGCACCCGGTGCAGGCCGGGCGCGTGCCCGTCGGCGAACGCGGGCACGACGACGTCCGCGCCGCAGGTCAGGGCCTCGCTCGACACGTCACTCGGGTCGCCGACGATGAGCTGCGGGCGGTGGCCGGCGGCGAGCAGCGCGTCCGCGCCCGCCCCGACGCCGACGAGCACCGGCCGGTACTCGCGGATGTAGTGCTTGAGCCGGGCCAGCTCCGCGACGTGGTCGTAGCCGGCGGCGACGACCAGCACCTGCCGGTCGGCCAGCGGCACCTCCACGTCCGGCACGCCGACACCGTCCAGCAGCATCGCGCGCTCCCGGCGCATGAACTCGATGGTGTTGGCGGCGAACGCCTCCAGCTGGTGGGTGAGCCCCGACTTGGCCTCCACCAGCGCGTCGGCCACCGAGTCGGCGTTCTGCTCGACGCCGCGCGCGACCTCGGTCTCCCCGACGTGCACCGCGCCCTCGTGGATGCGGACGCGGCTGCCGTCCCTGATCGCGTGCAGGGCCTCGGCCCCGACGCCGTCGACGAGCGTGATCCCGGCGCCCACCAGCAGCTCCGGGCCCAGGTTCGGGAACCGCCCGGAGATCGACGGCGCCGCGTTGACGACGGCCATCACCCGGGCCTTCACCAGCGCGTCCGCGGTGGCGTGGTCGAGGTCGACCTGGTCGAGCACGGCGATCTCGCCCTGCTTGACCCGGCGCAGGAGCGCGTCGGTGCGCCGGTCGACGCGCGCGACGCCGGACAGCCCGGGCAGCTCGGGCCGCGAGCGGTGCAACAGGCCGGACAGCTTCATGCGCGCACTGTGACATCCGTGATGCCTGTTGCCCGCGAGGCACGCCGGGGGGTCACCCAGCTTCGGTTGTCCCCGCAGACGGGTGACGGTCAGCCCCGTGCCGTGACCTTCCGGCCGCTCCGGCCCGCCCGGGAACCGCCGCCCGCCGCCGTCACCGACCCGTCGCGCGCCGCGCCGTTGCCCCTGCCGTTCAGCTCCGCGCGGTCGGCCTCGCGGTGCGCACGGGCGGCGCCGAGCAGCTCCTCGGCGTGCGCGCGGCCGGTGTCGGTGTCGTCGAGACCGGCGAGCATCCGGGCCAGCTCGACGATCCGCTCGCCGTCGGCCAGCGTGCGGACGTCGCTGCTGGTGCGCCCGCCGCCGCGGGACTTGCTCACCACGAGGTGCCGGTCGGCGTAGGCCGCGACCTGCGGCAGGTGGGTCACGACGATCACCTGGTGGCGCAGGGCCAGCCGGGCCAGCCGGCGCCCGATCTCGACGGCCGCCCGGCCGCCGACCCCGGCGTCGACCTCGTCGAACACCATCGTCGGGACCGGGTCGGAACCCGCGAGCGCCACCTCCAGCGCGAGCATCACCCGCGACAGCTCGCCCCCGGACGCGCCCTTGTGCAGCGGCTGCGGCTGCGCGCCGCCGTGCGCGACGAGCCGCAGCTCCACCTCGTCCACACCGTCGCGCCCGCGGCGAGCGTGGCCGGCCCGACCCGCAGCGCGTCCGCCGCGTCCGGGCCCGCCGTGCGCGGGGCGACCGCGACGTGCAGCCGCGCGTCCGGCATCGCGAGCCCGGCCAGCTCGGCCGTGGCACCCTTCGCGAGCCGCGCGGCGGCCTCGGTGCGCGCCGCGGTGACCGCCTCCGCGTGCCCGGCCAGCTCCACCGCCAGCTCGTCGCGGCGGGCGGCGAGCGCGGCGAGCGCCTCGTCGGACGTGTCGATCCCGGCGAGCCGCTCCTTGGCCTCCTCGGCCCACGCGAGCACGCCGTCGATGTCGGCCGCGTACTTGCGCGTGAGTGCCTTCAGCTCGGCCTGCCGGGACAGCGCCTGCGCGAGCCGCTCGGGGTCGGCGTCCAGGCGGTCGAGGTAGCCGGTGAGCTCCGTGCCGACGTCGGCGAGCAGCGCCAGCACCTCGCCCAGCCGCGCGTCCATGGCCGTGAGCTGCGGGTCGCCGGCCGCGGCCAGCCGGTGGCGGGCGTCGCCGATCAGCGCGAGCGCCGCCGGCACGTCCGGGTCGCCGTCCTCGGTGCCGACGAGCGCGACCTGCGCGCCCGTGGCGGCCTCCCGCAGGTCGTCGGCCGCGGCCAGCCGGCGGGCCAGCTCGACCAGCTCGGTGTCCTCGCCGGGCTGCGGGTCGACCGCGGCGATCTCGGTGAGCCCGTGGCGCAGCATGTCGGCCTCCTGCGCGAGCCGGCGCGCGCCGTCGCGGCGCTCGACCAGCTCGGCCGCCACCCGCAGCCACTCCGCCCGGACCGCCCGGTAGCGCTCCAGCGGGACACCGACCGCGTCGCCGGCGAACCGGTCGAGGAGCGCGCGCTGCTCGGCCGGGCGCAGCAGGCGCAGCTGGTCGTTCTGCCCGTGGACCGCGATCGTGCCCTCGGCCAGCCGCGACAGCACCCCGACCGGCACCGACCGCCCGCCCAGGTGGGCCCGCGACCGGCCGTCGCTGCCCACCGTGCGGGCCGCGATGATCGTGCCGTCGTCGTCGGGGTCGGCGCCCACCTCGTCGGCGACGGCCAGCGCGGCCGGCCCCGCCTGGAACCGCCCCTCCACGACCGCGCGGCGCGCGCCGTCGCTCACCCGGGACGCCTCCGCCCGCCCGCCGCCCAGCAGCGTGAGGCCCGTGACCACCATCGTCTTGCCCGCACCGGTCTCACCGGTCAGCACGGTGAGCCCCGGATCCAGCTCCAGGGTGGCGTCGTCGATCACGCCGAGCCCCTGGATCCGCATCTCGGCCAGCATGGGGCGAAGGGTACGGCGCCCCTCCGACAGCCGGCTCAACCGGCGGGCCGCGGCGCGCCGCGCCAGCCGCGCACCGGCAGGTCGAACTTGCGCACCAGCCGGTCGGCGAACGGCTGCCCGTCCAGCCGCACCATCCGCACCGGCACCGCGCCGCGGGCGAGCTCGACACGCGCGCCCGGCGGGAGCGTCACCGTGCGCCGCCCGTCGCACTCCAGCACGGCCGGCGGGCCGGTCGCGTCCACCTCGATCGCCACCTCGCTGTCCGGGCCGATCACCATCGGCCGCGCGAACAGCGCGTGCGCGTTGCTCGGCGCCAGCAGCAGCGCCTCCACCTGCGGCCACACCAGCGGCCCGCCCGCGGAGAACGCATAGGCCGTGGAGCCGGTCGGCGTCGCACAGATGACACCGTCGCAGCCGAACGCCGAGACCGGACGCCCGTCCACCTCCAGCACCACCTCGAGGATGCGCTCGCGGCTGCTCTTCTCGACCGTCGCCTCGTTGAGCGCCCACGTGGTGGCCAGCAGGTCGCCGTTGCGCCGGGCGACCGCGTCGAGCGTCATCCGCTCCTCGATCTCGTACCGACCGTCCACCACGGCGTCGAGGGCCTGCGGCAGCGACTCCTCCTCGGCCTCCGCGAGGAACCCGACCCGACCCAGGTTCACCCCGAGCAGCGGCACCCCGACCGGCCGCGCCATCTCCGCGGCCCGCAGCAGCGTGCCGTCGCCGCCGAGCACCAGCACCACCTCGGCGCCCTCCGCGCAGCCCGGCGCACCGGTGACGATCCGCGGCGCCAGCCCGGGCGGCAGGTGCCCGTCCTCGACCTCGGCCCACTCCTCGCCGATCACCCGCAGCCGGACGCCGGACTTGGCCAGGCGCTCGGCCACCATCGCGGCCGTCCGCCGGTTCGTCGCCCGCCCGGAGTGCAGGACGACGAGGATCTCGCGCGCCGTCACGGGCCCTCCCCCACCGCCGTGGCGAGCACGCCGTCGCCCGCGTCGGCGCCGCCGCGCGAGAGCCGCAGGAAGTACTCGACGTTGCCGGCCGGGCCCGGCAGCGGGCTCGCGACCGCCCCCAGCACCCGCAGCCCGAGCGCCCGCGCGGCCGCCGCCACCTCGGTCAGCGCCGCGACCCGCAGGTCCGGGTCGCGCACGACCCCACCTGCACCCAGCCGCTCGCGCCCGACCTCGAACTGCGGCTTGACCATCGGCAGCAGCTCCCCGTCCGGTGCGGTGCACGCGGCGAGCGCCGGCAGCACCGTCCGCAGCGAGATGAACGACAGGTCCGCCACGGTCAGCGCGGCCGGGCCGCCGATCGCGTCCGGCTCCAGCCCGCGGACGTTCGTACGGTCGTGCACGTGCACCCGCTCGTCGTTGCGCAGCCGCCACACCAGCTGCCCGTACCCGACGTCGACGGCCACGACCTCGGCCGCGCCCCGGTCGAGCAGCACGTCGGTGAACCCGCCGGTGGACGCGCCCGCGTCCAGGCAGCGCCGGCCGGCGACGGGCACCCCGAACGCGTCGAGCGCCCCGATCAGCTTGTGCGCGCCGCGCGAGGCCCACTGCCGCTCACCGGTGTCGCGCACGACCACCGGCGTCTCCCGGTCGACGACCGTGGCGGGCTTGCCCGCCGGCACTCCCCGCACCACGACGCGGCCCTGCTCGATCAGCTCGGCCGCCTGGGCCCGGGATCGGGCGAGACCACGGCGCACGAGCTCCGCGTCCAGACGGGCCCTGGTGGCCACGCTCTTCACGAGCCTCCGGACGGGCCACCGGCCAGCGCGTCGGTGAGCGCCGCGTGGACCCGCTCGAACGCCTCGACGTGCTCGGCCAGCGGACGCCCCGCCAGCCCGTCGAGGCCCGCCATCGCGCCCTCGACGGCCGCGCTCGGGTCGGCGGGCCGGATCGGCGGCCCGGGCTTCGGGACGTTCATGGATGCGCTCCAGCAATGGGCTGTGGACGGCTCGGGCTGGTGGCGGCGCCGTCGCCGGGACCAGCACCCGCCACCGTAGCCGAGGCCGAGCCGTTCCCGCCGGTGTCTGGACCGAGACGCAGCGTGCGCACCGCCTCGGCGGCCGCCGGCCCGTCCGCCGCGACCCGCACCGCGCCGCCGCCGGCCGCCCAGTGCGCGGCGCACAGCGCCCGCAGCGCGTCCACGGGGTCGCCGCCGGGCCCGCCGAGCACGACCTTCCCCGGCGCCACGACCCGCACGTCCCAGTCAGGACGCGGGCCGGGCACGAGGTCGTCCGGCTCCTTCGTCAGCGCGGCCAGGTCGGCGTCGAGGTAGTCCGGGCGGAGCGCGGGCGGTGCCGCGAGCAGCTCCGCCGCGTCCGACACACCGGTCAGGACCAGCAGCGTCGCCATCCCCGCGGCCCGCCCGCCCTCCACGTCCGTGTCGAGCCGGTCGCCGATCATCAGCGGCCGCTGCGCACCGCTGCGCCGCGCCGCCTCCAGCAGCAGCGCCGGCCCGGGCTTGCCGGCGACCTGCGGCTCCAGCCGGGTGGCCGTACGCACGACGCCGACCATCGACCCGTTCCCCGGGAGCATCCCGCGGTCGGTCGGGACCGTCGGGTCCAGGTTGCACGCCACCCAGACGGCGCCGGCCCGCACCGCCACCGTCGCCTCCGCGAGCTGCCGCCACCCGGTGTCCTGGCTGTGGCCCTGCACGACGGCCGCGGCGTCGTCGGCCGTGTCCGTGACCTCCAGACCGACCGCCCGCACCTCCTCCGCCAGCGCGTCCGTGCCCACGACCAGCACCTTCGCCCCCGCCGGAAGCTGCTGGGCGAGCAGCGCGGCCGCGGCCTGCGAGCTCGCCACCACGTCGTCCGTCACCGCCGGGAAACCCAACTCGGACAGGTGCGCCGCGACGTCCACCGGCCGGCGCGACGCGTTGTTCGTGACGTAGACCGTGCGCACCCCCCGCGCCGCCGCCCCGCGCACGGCCGCCGCCGCACCCGGGACCTCCGACGGCCCGCGGTACAGCGTGCCGTCGAGGTCGGAGAGCAGCACGTCGAAGTGGGCGAGCAGGTCCGTCATCCGCGATCCTCGCCGGTCGATGGGGCCGGGGCCCCGGGGTCCGCAGCCGTCCCGTCCGAAGCCGTCCCGTCCACTGTGCCGGGCCCGGTCCGCGCGGGCCGGATGGGCTCGGTCACAACCCACTCACCCGCCCCGCCCGTGACCCCGTCGTCGTCCTCGGCGTCGTCGTCGTCCTCGGCGTCGTCGTCGTCCTCGGCGTCGTCGGCCCGGGACTCCTCGAGGCCGCTCCCGTCAGCCGAGGCCGCCTCCTCCATCCCGAAGACGATGTCGTCGAGGTCGTCGTCGGCCAGCGGCTCACCGGTCAGCTCCGCGATCCGCCGGTCGGCGTCGGTCTCGCCGTCGACGTCCGCGTTCGCCGCGTGCACGAACCACTGCAGCGCGTCCGACTCCCGCCCGGCCGCCAGCAGGTTGTCCGCGTACGCGTAGAAGAGCCGCGCGCTCCACGGCTCCCGCCGCTGCGGGTCCAGCTCGGGGATCTGCAGGCTCACCACGGCGGCGTCCAGCTCACCGAGGTCGCGCCGCGCCCCCGCGGCCACGATGCCCAGCTCGATGGTCTCCGCCTTCCCGAGCTGCCCCACCTCCGGGCTCCGGCTCAGCTCGATCGCCCGCTCCGGACGGCCGAGGGCCCGCTCGATGTCGGCCATCACCGCCAGGTGCCCGGGTCCGCCGCCCATCCGCCGCGCCGCACGCAGCTCGGCCAGTGCCTCGGCCCACTCGCCGGCGTGGTAGCGGCGATGCCCGCCGCTCCCGCACGACCGCGATCCGCGACGCCCGCTTCCGCGCGAACCGCGCGTGCTCCAGCGCCAGCCCGGGGTCCTCGTCGACGAGCATCCCCGCCGCGACCAGGTGCCGCGCCACGCTCTCGGCCGTGTCCTTCTGCAGCCCGCGCAGGTCGCGGCGCACCGCGGCGTCGAGCTCGCCGGCCGTCACGCCGTCCGGCAGGTCGGGCTCCGGCACCCGGGCCGGCCGGTCGTCCCACTCGTCGCGGTCCCGGCGGCGGAAGTCGCGCCCCGCCGCGTCCCGCTCCGGCCGGCGCGCAGCCGGGCGCCCGGCGAACCTGTCCTCGCGCCTGTTGCCACCGCGCCGGTCGTCCTGAGCCGGCCGGGCGGTGGGCGCGTCGTCCCGTCGATCCCCGGTGCGCCGCTCGGTCCGTGCGCCGGCGTCGTCCCGGCGTGCGGCCGGACCTCGGGCGAACCGGTCGTCGCGCCGATCCTCACCGCGCCGCTCGTCCCGCTTCCGGTCGGTCCGGGGGCCGCCCTCGTCACGACCGTCGCGGCCCTCGAACCGCCGAGGAGCGGTCCGCCCACCGAACCGGTCGTCCCGGCCCGCGCGGGGACGGTCGCCGCCGAACCGGTCGGGCCCACCGCCGCGCCGCTCGCCGGGGTTCTCACCGCGGTCCCGCCCGCGGCGGTCCGCGCCGGGCCGGTCGCCGTAGCGGTTCCCACCGTCGCGCTGCCACGAGCCGCCGCGGCGCTCGCCGCGGTCGCCCTCCGGTCGCTCACCCGGACGTCCACGGCCACGCCACTCGCCACCGCGGTCCTCGCGCGCCGGGCCGCTACGGGCGCCCCGGTCGCCGCCGTCCCACCGGTCGCCCCGGCGGTGGTCGTCCCGGTCCCCGAAGCGCTCACGGTCGCCGAAGCGCTCACGGCTGTCGTCGCGGTCGCGCCGGTTCCCGCGCTGCTCGCGGTCCCCGCGCGGGCGGTCGCTGCCGTAGCGGTCGTCGGACGGGCTCCGGCGGTAGCCCCTGTTGTCGTCGCGCCCGCCGCTGTACCGGTCACCGCTGTACCGGTCACCGCCACGCCGCTCCGGACCCGGCCGCTCGCCGCCGGTCCAGCTGCGGCCTCCACCGCGCCGGTCGTCGCCGCGCCGGTCGTCGCCGCGCCGGTCGTCGCCGCGCCGGTCGTCCGTGCGCCGGTCGTCCCGGCTGTCGGTGCGGCCGCGCCATGCGCCGCGGTCGTCGCCATAGCGGCCGCCACGCTCGGCGGACCGCCCCGCGGAGTCGCCGTAGTCCCGCCCGCCGCGCGGCCGGCTGTCGTCGCGCCCTCCGCGGTCGGGCGCCCGCCATTCGCGGCGGTCGCCCCGATCACCGGAGCCGCGGTTGTCGTCGCCGCGCCGCGGGTACGACGGACGGTCGTCGCGCCGGTCCCCGCCGCGACGCTCGGTCTGGTCCCGGCCGCCGTAACGGCCACCGGACCGCTCGTTGCGGCCCTGCTCGCCCGACCAGCTGCGCCGCTCACCGGAGCCGCGCCGGTCGCCCTGCCTGTCCTTCGAACGCTCGTCCCGACGGGCGGCGTCACGGCCGCCCTCGTTGCGGTCGCCACGCCAGCCCGAACCGAGCCGGGCTCCGCGCGACCGATCATCACGGCCGTCGCCCCTGCGGGCCGGCCTCTCCTGCCGCTGCTGCGGCCTCCGCGCACCGTCGCGATCTTCACGTCGCGGGCGGTCATCGCCGGAACCATCCGCGATACTCACCTGCAGAGGATACAAAAAAGTAGGTCCCCGCTCGAAAGCGGGACCTACTGGATGTTGAATGTCGGCGGCGACCTACTCTCCCACACCCCAACGAGTGCAGTACCATCAGCGCTGGAGACCTTAGCTACCGGGTTCGGAATGGGACCGGGCGTACCCCCTCCGCCAACACCACCGACAACACTATTCAAATAAACAAACCACAAACACCAACCCGCCCGCCACAGAAAACTGTGACATGTGGTTGTGTGCTCAGGGTCACACAGTGGATGCGAACAAAAACGTTGTGGGCAAGCCACTCGGCCTATTAGTACCAGTCAACTCCACCCCTCA
>MKJX01000172.1:40398-74783 GCA_001942415.1 Pseudonocardia sp. CNS-139 | reverse complement strand
ACGCCCGGGACGCGCCGGCTGCGGCGCGGCGCACCGTGCGTCCACACGGAGTACCTCCGCTCGCGCCGTCGCCTTCTCCTAGGGTGCATCACCGGGCACGCCCGGCGCTGGCGGAGCGGCGCGTGTCGCGGGTGACGCAGGCCGTGCCCGCCGTCGTCACACGTCGTCACGAACGGAGCCGTCGTTGCCCGAGCAACTGTCGCTCTTGCTGCCGGTCTGGGCCGGTGACCGGCCCGACTTCCTCTCCGCGGCGTTTTCGCTCGACCGTGGACGAGCAGACCCGCCAACCCGACCAGGTCGTCATCGTGCGTGACGGACCGGTGCCGCCGGCGCTCGCCGCGCGGGTCGCCGAGCTGGCCGCGGCGAGCCCGGTGCCGGTCGACGTCGTCGAGCTGGAGCGCAACGTCGGGCTGGGCCCGGCGCTGGACGCGGGCCTGCTGGCCTGCAAGCACGACGTCGTCGCGCGGATGGACGCCGACGACATCTCGCTGCCGCACCGGTTCGCGGTGCAGATGCCGATCATCGAGTCCGGCGTCGACCTGCTGGGTTCGGGGCTCCTGGAGTTCGGCGCGGACCCGGCCGACGTCACCGGCAGCCGCACGCCGCCGACCGACCCCGACGACATCAAGGTGCGCGCCCGGTTCGCCGACCCGTTCAACCATCCGACGGTCGTCTACCGGAAGGCGATCGTGCGGGCCGTCGGCGGCTACACCGACTTCGCGCTGATGGAGGACTACCTCCTCTGGGCCAAGATGATCGTCGCGGCGCCCGGGTGGCGAACGTGGCCGAGCCGCTGGTCAAGTACCGCATCGGCGCCGGGGCGTACGCGCGCCGGGGCGGGCTCGCGCAGCTGCGCGCCGAGATCGCGCTCCAGCGTCGGTTCCGCGCGTTCCGGTTCACCACCCGCGGCCAGTTCGTGCGCAACGTGCTCGTGCGGGGCGGCTACCGGCTCGTCCCCGAACGGCTCCGGCGGCTGGCGTACCGACGGGTGATCGCCACCTACCGAAGGTGAGCGGACGACCCCGGAGTGGGAGCATCGGGGCCTCGAAGGAGGGGTCCGATGTCCGAACCTGTCACAGCCTCGTCCACAGCCTCGTCCGAACCGCTCTCCGCGCAGGGTTCGGCCCTCCTCGCGGCCGGCGAGGCGCTGAACGCGATCGAGGTGCTGCGGCAGGCCGTCGCGGCCGGTGAGCCGTCGCGCCGGACCTGCTGGTCCGCGCCTACCTCGACAGCGGGAGCTGGCGGGCGGCCGTCGAGTGGCTCGGCCCGCTCGTCGAGGACGCCAGGTCCGGTTCGCCGGGCGGCTCGGCGTCGCGCTGGTCGAGATGGGTGAGACGGACCGGGCCGAGGAGGTGCTGCGGCTCGCCGTCGAGCACGGGGAGACGGCCGCCGCCAACGACCTCGCGATCATGCTCCGCGACGAGGGCCGGCTCGCGGAGGCCGTGCACGTGCTGGAGATCGCGGCGAACGCCGGCGACTCGCAGGCCGCGGCCAACATCATCGAGCTGCGGCTGGAGGCGGGCGAGCTGGGTGCGGCCGCCGCCGCGGCCGAGCGCTACGCCGACGAGCGGCGGCCGGACACGATCGTCGCGCTCGCCGACGTCCGCGCCCAGGAGGGCCGGTTCGCCGAGGCCGAGCAGCTCTACCGGCGGGCCGCGGTGCTGGGCGGGCTGCGGGCGCACACCGCGTACGGGCAGTTCCTGCTCGCCGTCGCGGGCGACCCGGCCCGGGCCGAGACCGAGTTCCGCGCGGCCGAACGGCACAACGAGCCCGGCTGGGCGTACACGCTCGGCCGTTTCCTCATGGACGAGGGCCGCGCCGACGAGGCCCGCTACTACCTGCAGGTCGCCATCGACTCGGGTGACGACGCCGCGCTGGTCGCCATGCAGGAGCTGGACGGCGAGGACCCGTCGGACGACTGACGGGTCAGCGCGCCGTCAGCGGCAGCCGTTCCAGGCCGCGGACGAGCATGCTGCGCCGCCACGTGAGCGCGTCCGCCGGCACGGCGAGCCGCACATCGGCGAGCACGTCGAGCAGGCCCGGGAGCAGCAACGCCGCCTCCGCCCGGCCGAGCGCGGCGCCGAGGCAGTGGTGCACGCCGTGGCCGAACGCGAGGTGGCCGGAGGCGTCGCGGCCGACGTCCAGGGCGTCGGGGTCGGGGAAGCGGGCGGGGTCGCGGTTGGCGGCGAGCGGCGAGACGACCACCGGGTGCTCGGCCGGGACCACGGTCCCGCCGACCTCGACCGGTTCGGTCGTGAACCGGAACGTCGCGGTGTTGACCGGCCCGTCGTAGCGCAGCAGCTCCTCGACGCGCCGGGCACGAGCGCCGGATCCGCGCGCAGCGCCGCAGCTGGCCGGGGCTGCCGAGCAGCGCCAGCGCACCGTTCGCGACGAGGTTCACGGTGGTCTCGTGGCCGGCGACGAGCAGCAGCGTCGCCATCGAGACGAGCTCGGGTCCGCTGAGCCGGTCGCCGTCGTCGTGGGCCGCGAGCAACCGGGTCAGCAGGTCGTCGCCGGGCGCGGACCGTTTCGCCTCGATCGTCTGCGCCATCAGCCCGGCGACCGTGTGCGACGCGCGGTCGACGACGGCCGGGTCGCCGGTCGAGAGCAGGTCCGCCGCGGCGGTGCGCAGCGTGTCGCGGGCGGGCGCGGGGAATGCCGAGCAGCTCGCAGATCACCGCGATCGGCAGCGGCACGGCGACGTCCTCGACCATGTCGACCGTGTCGCCCGCGGCGATCCGCTCCCGGAACCTCGCCACGACACCGTCCGCGATCTCGGCGATCCGCGGCCGCAGGTCATCGACGGTGCGCGGGGTGAACGCCCGCCCGACCAGCGAGCGGAGCCGGGTGTGCTGCGGCGGGTCGGTGTTGAGCATGTGCGCGCTGATGCTCGCCGAGTGGTCCCGGTCGCGGACCGACGGGTCGGTGTGGCGCTCGTAGACGGCCTGCGCGACCGCCCGGTCCTTGCTCATCCGCGGGTCGGTCAGCAGTGCGCGGGCCTCGGCGTGGCCGACGACGAGCCAGACCGCCTGCCGGTTCGGCGTGACGACCCGGTGCACCGGGCCGGACGCGCGCAACCGGGCGTACGCGGCGTGCGGATCGGCGAAGTACGCCGGGGTGAACAGGTCGACCGGGGTGGGCAGGACCTGGGGCACGGGCGCTCCGTCCGGTTCGCCGGGTTCACGATCGGGTGCGCCACAGTAGCGGTCGACCGGAAACGTGCCGTTCCAACGGGTGACACACGGCATGCCCTAAGGTCCGCGCCGTGGAGGCGGACGCGCTCCGGGAGTACGGCGGCGAGCTGGCCGTCGTCACCGTCACGCGCACGGGTGTGCCCGATCCCGCAGCCCTGCTCGGCTCGCTGCCCGCCGCGACGTCGCGGCCGGTCCGGGCCGTGGTCGCGGACCGACCGCCGGCGGGGCGCGCGGTCGGCGGGGCCGAGGTCGTCCCGCTCGCGGAGGACGCCGGCCGGGCGGCCGCGCTGGACCGGGGCGGTCGCCGCGCTCCCCGAGTCGGTCGGCTGGGTCGCGCTCGCCGACCCGGACGTGCGCTGGCGGCCGGGTGCGCTCGACGCGCTGCTCGCCGCCGCGGCCCGGCTCCCGCGCGCGGGGATGCTCGGCCCGCGGCTCGTGGGCCCGGCGGGCGACCTGCCCTCCGGCGGGACGGCGCCGACCGCGTTCGACGCCGTGCGCGGCCGCGTCCCGGCCGGCGTCCCGGCCGCGGGGCCGGGTGGGCTGGCTCTCGACGGCGGCCGCGCTGCTGCGGCGGGCCGCGTGGGACTCCGTGGACGGGCTCGACCCGCGGTACCTCGGCGGCCCGGGCGACGCCGGCGACGCCGACCTCGGCGAACGGCTCGCGCGCGCGGGCTGGCTCGTCGTGCAC
The DNA here is from genome assembly GCA_001942415.1 of Pseudonocardia sp. CNS-139. Classification (GTDB taxonomy): domain Bacteria; phylum Actinomycetota; class Actinomycetes; order Mycobacteriales; family Pseudonocardiaceae; genus Pseudonocardia. The sequence goes on along the minus strand of MKJX01000172.1, from coordinate 70,901 downwards.
GAGCCGGCGGCGCAGGTCGACGCCGGTGCGGGGACCGGGCACGGCATCCTGGAGCCGCACACGGCCGGCTGCGCCGCTACCTGCACGACCGCGGCCGCGCACCCGCGCGGGCGCTGCTGGCGCTCGCCGGCGCGGTGCGGCCCGGCTGAGCCGGCCGGCACCACCTGGGACACGCGAACACGATCTGGAGGACAACGCGTTGCTGGACGACGTCGAGGCAGTGGTGCTGGTGGGCGGGAAGGGGACGCGGCTGCGTCCGCTGACGCTCTCGGCCCCCAAGCCCATGCTGCCGACGGCCGGTGTGCCGTTCCTGGCGCACCTGCTGTCCCGCATCCAGGCCGCGGGCGTCCGCCGGGTCGTGCTCGGGACGTCCTACCTCGCCGAGACCTTCTCCGAGCACTTCGGCGACGGGGCGGCGCTCGGGCTGGAGATCGAGTACGTCGTTGAGGACCAGCCGCTGGGCACCGGCGGCGGCATCCGCAACGTCGCGAAGTACCTGACCACGGACGACGTGCTCGTCTTCAACGGCGACGTGCTGTGCGGCACCGACCTGGGCGCCGTCGTCGACACGCACCGCCGCACCCGGGCCGACGTCACGCTGCACCTCGTGCGCGTGCTCGACCCGCGGGCGTACGGCTGCGTGCCGACCGACGAGCACGGCCAGGTGCTCGACTTCCTGGAGAAGACCGAGGACCCGCCGACCGACCAGATCAACGCCGGCTGCTACGTGTTCCGCCGGTCGGTGATCGAGTCCATCCCCGAGGGGCGTCCGGTCTCCGTCGAGCGCGAGACGTTCCCGGGGCTGCTCGCCGCGCGCCCGGGTGTCGGGGCACGTCGACACCGCCTACTGGCGGGACATGGGCACGCCCGCCGACCTCGTGCACGGCTCGGCCGACCTGGTCCGCGGCGTCGCGCCGTCGGCCGCGCTGCCCGGCCCGGCCGGTGAGGCGCTGCTGCTGGCCGACTCCGAGGTCGACGAGGGCGCGCTCGTGTTCGGCGGCACCACGGTCGGGCGCGGCGTCAAGATCGGGGCGGCGCGCGGGTCGAGGGCTCGATGCTCTTCGACGGCGCCGTGATCGGCGAGAACGCCGTGGTCGAGCACTCCGTGATCGGCGCCGGGGCGCGGGTGGACGAGGGTGCGCTGCTCAAGGGGGCCATCGTCGGCGACCGGGCGGTCGTCGGCGCGCACTGCGAGCTCCGCGACGGGCTGCGCGTGTGGCCCGACGTCGTGCTGCCCCCGCACGGCGTGCGCTTCTCGCCGGACGTCTGACGTGGGCGGCGGCGCGAGCGTCCGGGAGTGGCGGCCGGACTTCCGGCTCGACCTCTCCGGCACGCTCGCGCCGCTGCGCCGCGGCGCGGGCGACCCGACGATGCGCGCGGGCGACGGCGCCGCGATCTGGCGCACGTCCACCTCGCCGGACGGGGCCGTGACCACCCGCACCCACCGCCGCTCCGACGGCACGGTGGTCGTCGAGGCGTGGGGGCCGGGCGCGGCGTGGGCGCTCGACGGCGTGCCCGCGCTCTTCGGGGCGGCCGACCGGCCCGACGACTTCGTCGCGCACCACCCGCTCGTCGCCGACGCCGTGCGCCGGATGCCGGGGCTGCGGTTCGGCGCGTCCCGGCGGGTGTGGGACGTGCTGGTGCCGAGCGTGCTGGAGCAGAAGGTGACCGGCACCGAGGCCCGGCGCTCGTGGCGCGAGCTGTGCCGCCGGTTCGGCGACCCGGCGCCCGGCCCCGCGCCGACGGGATGCGGGTGGTGCCGACGCCGGAGCAGACCCGCGCGATCCCCGACTGGGAGTGGCACCGCGCGGGCGTCGACTCGGCCCGGCGGCGCGCGATCCTCGCGAGCGCGGCCGTGGCGCACCGGCTCGAAGGGGCAGCCGAGCTGGGCGGCGAGGCGGGACGTGCGCTGCTGCGCAAGGTGCCCGGCATCGGCGTGTGGACGGCGGCCGAGGTCGCGCAGCGGGTGTGGGGCGACGCGGACGCCGTGAGCGTCGGCGACTTCCACATCCCCACGGTCGTCGGCTGGGCGCTGCTCGGCCGCCCGATCGACGACGCCGAGATGCTCGCGGTGCTGGCCCCGTACGCGCCGCACCGGCAGCGGGCCGTGCGGTACGTCGAGGTGTCCGGCTTCCGGCGGCCGCGGTTCGGCCCGCGCTACTCGCCCCGGGACCACCGGGCGATCTAGCGTTGACCTGAAGTCCGGTTCAGCTCCTAGCGTCCGGTTCATGACGACTCTCGTGACGGGCGCGACGGGCCGGGCCGGGCGACAGGTCGTGGCGCACCTGCTGGCGGGCGGGCGCGGCGGTACGGCCCCTGACCCGCACCCGGACAAGGCCGTGCTGCGCCCGAGGTGGAGGTCGTGGCGGGCGACCTCCACCGACCCCGCCACCCTGCGCCCCGCCTTCGACGGCGTGACCGCCGCGCACCTGCTGACGATCGGCGGCGACGAGTACGCCACCCTCACGACCGGCGCGGAGATCGCCGAGCTGGCCCGGGCGGCGGGCGTGCGGCGGGTGGCGCTGCTGTGGAACGGGCAGGACGGGCCGGTCGAGCGGGCCGTCGAGGCGAGCGGCCTGGCGTGGACCCGGCTGCAGCCCACGGACTTCATGAGCAACACGCGCGGGTGGGCGCCGTCCGTGCGGGCCGAGGGAGTGGTGCGCGAGCCGTTCGCGGCGAACCGGCCGCGGTGGTGCACGAGGCCGACATCGGCGCGGTCGCCGCCGCTGTCCTGCTCGACGACCGTCACACCGGGCAGGCGCTGCCGATCACGGGTCCGGAGGCGCTGACCGTGCCCCAGCGGGTCGCCGTGCTCGCCGGCGCGGCCGGCCGGCCGATCCGCTACGAGGAGCTGACGGTGGACGAGGCCCGCGCGCGCTGGCGGGCCGGCGGGCACGGTGAGGAGCTGGTCGAGCTGCTCGTCTCGTGGCTGGGCGACCCGCCGCCGGCGGCCTACACGGTGGCCGACACGGTGGAGAAGGTGACCGGGCGGCCGCCGCGCACCTTCGCGCAGTGGGCGGACGAACATGCGGCGGACTTCAACTGACCTGCTGCGCCCACCGCCAGCTCAGCTCCGCGGGCTGCGGCGGTGGGCCCGGTAGCGCCGGGCGGTCGTCCTCGGCGGACAGGCCGCCGAGGAGCGTCGCGAGCACCCGTTGTCGCAGCGCCCGGGTGCGTCCGGCGTCCGGGATGCGGATCGCCGCGCACGCCTCCAGCACCAGCTGGACGTCCATGGCGGTCGTGTCGGGCCGCACGCGCCCGGCGGCGTGCGCGCGGTCGAACAGCGCGGTGCTCAGCCCCGCGGCCCGCCCGGCGTCGCGGCCCATCTCCTCGGTCGGGGTGAACGTGCCCGCGAGGTGGACGGTGAGCGAGTGCACGTCGCGTCGACGATCCGGGCCAGGAACGACGTCAGCGCCGCCCACGGGTCCGTGACGGCCGCGGCGGCCTCGGCCTCGGCGATGTAGCGGCGCAGGCCCTCGTGGCAGAGCGTCCGCAGCAGGTCCTCCTTGCCGGGGTAGCGCCGGTAGAGCGCGCTGATGCCCACGCCCGCGCGCTGGGCGACGGCCGACACCGGCGCCTTGGGGTCGTCGAGGAAGACGGCGCGGGCGGCGTCGAGGATCGCGGTGTCGTTCTGGGCGGCCTGGCGGCGGCGTCCGGAGAGGGCCGGTGACATGGCCCCAGACTACTACTGGAACGGATCGTTCCGCTCTGCTACTCTCAGAACAGAACGAACTGTTCCGTTCCAGAGGAGAGATCATGCCGAACACCGCGATCCGCCCGTTCCGCGTCGAGATCCCGCAGGCCGAGCTGGACGACCTCGCCTACCGGCTGCGCCACACCCGCTGGCCCGCCGAGCTGGCCGGCACCGGCGACACCTACGGCGTCCCGACCGAGCGGGTCCGCGCGCTCGTGGCGTACTGGCTCGACGGTTTCGACTGGCGGGCCGTCGAGGCGCGGCTCAACGCGTTCCCGCAGTTCGTCACGGAGATCGACGGGGAGGACATCCACTTCCTGCACGTGCGGTCCGCGCGGCCGGACGCGATCCCGGTGGTGCTCACCCACGGCTGGCCGGGCACCGTGCTGGAGTACCTCGACCTGATCCCGCAGCTCACCGACCCGGCGTCGGCCGACGACCCGGCGTTCCACGTGGTGCTGCCGTCGCTGCCCGGCTTCGGCTTCTCCGGCCCGACGCGCAGCAAGGGCTGGGGCACCAAGCGCACCGCGCGGGCGTGGGCCGAGCTGATGCACCGCCTCGGCTACGAGCGCTATGGCGCCATCGGCAACGACGCCGGCTCGATGGTCTCCCCGGAGATCGGGCGCCACGACCCGGAGAGCGTCGTCGGCGTCCATGTCACGCAGCTGTACTCGTTCCCGTCCGGCGACCCGGCGGAGTTCGAGAAGCTCACCGAGGCCGACCACGCCGCGCTGGCCCACCTGCAGTGGTTCGTGGACAACAAGTTCGCCTTCAACACCCTGCACAGCCAGCAGCCGCAGACCGTCGCGTTCGCGCTCGCCGACTCGCCGGCCGGGCTGCTGGGCTGGCACCTGCAGCTGCTCGGCGACACCCTGAGCGACGACTTCGTGCTCGGCAACGTCGCGATCTACTGGTTCACCGGCACCGCCGCGTCCGCGATCCGCTTCTACTACGAGGACGCGCACGCCCCCGCCGAGGAGCCGGCCGGCCCGACCACCACCCCGACGGCGCTGGCGATGTTCGCGGGCGACTTCCAGTCCATCCGCACGTTCGCCGAGCGCGACCACGCCGGCATCGTCAGCTGGAACTCCTACGACCCCGGCCTCGACCCGGGCCTCCCGAAGAACGCCGCGGGCCACTACGCCGCCCACGAGGCGACGGACGTCCTGCTCGCGGACATCCGCAGGTTCTTCGCGTCGCTGGCGTAGGCCGCCACCCGCACTGCCAGGACAGCCACGTTCAGGTCATCCCCGGCCCTGGATGTGGCTTTCCTGGCATCGGGGCGGGGGCTGCGATCACCCCGCGTAGGCTCGCGCGGGTGAGAGTGACGGTCCTCGTCGGCGGGGTCGGTGGCGCCCGCTTCCTGCTCGGGGTGAAGGCGGCGCTGGGGCTCCCCGCCGTCGGCCCGGGGGAGTCGGACCACGAGGTCACCGCGGTCGTCAACGTCGGCGACGACGTCTGGATGCACGGCCTGCGGATCTGCCCCGACCTCGACACCTGCCTCTACACGCTCGGCGGCGGCATCGACGCCGAACGCGGCTGGGGCCGGGCCGGCGAGACGTGGGCCGTGCGCGACGAGCTCGCGGCGTACGGCGCCGAGCGACGTGGTTCGGGCTCGGCGACCGCGACGTCGCCACCCACCTCGTGCGCACCAACGCGCTGCGCGCCGGCTACCCGCTCTCCGACGTCATGGCGGCGCTGTCCGCGCGCTGGCAGCCGGGCGTCGCGCTGCTGCCCGCCACCGACGACGACTTCGAGACGCACGTGATCGTCGACGACCCCGCCACCAGCGACAAGGCCCGCAAGGCGATCCACTTCCAGGAGTGGTGGGTGCGGTTCAAGGCCGAGCCCGCGGCGCACGGGTTCGTGTCGATCGGGGCCGACAAGGCGCGGGTCCTCCCGGCCGCGCGCGAGGCCATCACCGAGGCCGACGCCGTGCTGCTCGCCCCGTCCAACCCCGTCGTGAGCGTCGGGACGATCCTCGGCGTGCCGGGCGTGCGCGACGCCCTGCGCGAGACGCGGGCCAAGGTCGTCGGGCTCTCGCCGATCGTCGGCGGGAAGCCGCTGCGCGGGATGGCCGACGCGTGCCTCACCGCGATCGGCGTCGAGACCAGCGCGGAGGCGGTCGCCACGCTGTACGGTGCCCGGTCCGACGGCGGCGTGCTGGACGGCTGGCTCGTGCACACCGGCGACACCGCGGACGTCCCGGGCGTCGAGGTGCGCGCGGTGCCGCTGCTGATGACCGACGTGGACGCGACCGCCGAGATGGCCCGGCGCGCCCTGGAGCTGGCGGGGGCCGCAGTTGCCTGAGCAGGTGCCGGACCACGCCGCGCCGGACGGCATCACGGTCCTCCCGGTCCGCGGGCTGCCCGAGTTCCGCCCCGGCGACGACCTCGGCGCCGCGGTGGCGCAGGCCGCGCCGTGGCTCGCCGACGGCGACGTGGTCGTGGTGACGTCGAAGGTGTTCTCCAAGGTCGAGGGCCGGCTGGTCGCGGCGCCGACCGACCCCGAGGCCCGCGACGCGCTGCGCCGCGAGCTGGTCGCCGCCGAGACCGAGCGGGTGCTGGCCCAGCGCGGCAAGACGATGATCGTCGCCGGGAAGCTCGGCATCGTGCAGGCCGCGGCGGGCGTCGACGGCTCGAACGTGCGCCGCGACGAGCTGGCGCTGCTCCCCGCCGACCCGGACGCGAGCGCCGCCCGGCTGCGCGCCGACCTCGCGGCCCGGCTCGGCGTCACGGTCGCGGTGGTCGTCACGGACACGCTGGGCCGCACGTGGCGCGTCGGCAGACGGACGTCGCGATCGGCGCGGCGGGCGTGCCCGTGCTGCATCGTTACGAGGGCAGCCACGACGCCGAGGGCAACGAGCTGCTGGTCACCGAGGTGGCGCTGGCCGACGAGCTGGCCGCCGCCGCCGACCTCGTCAAGGGCAAGCTCGGTGGGCTCCCGGTGGCGGTCGTGCGCGGGCTGCGGCCCGTCGACGACGGCTCGACCGCGCGCGACCTGGTCCGCCCGCTCGACGAGGACATGTTCTGGCTCGGCACCGACGAGGCGATCGCCCGCGGCCGTCGCGAGGCCGTGCTGCTGCGGCGCAGCGTGCGCGACTTCGCCGACGAGCCCGTGGACGCCGACGCGCTGCGGCGTGCGGTGGGCGTCGCGCTGACGGCGCCGGCCCCGCACCACAGCACGCCGATCCGGTTCGCCTGGGTGCGCGACCCGGGGCGTCGCACGGCACTGCTGGACGCGATGGCGGCGCGGTGGCAGGAGCACCTGGAGGCCGACGGCCGCCCGCCGGACGAGGTCGGCCGCCGCATGCGCCGCGGCGACCTGCTGCGCCGGGCCCCGGAGCTGGTGCTGGCGTTCCGCACCGGCGACGGGATGCACGCCTACCCCGACGACGCCCGGCGCGTCGGCGAACGGACGATGTTCACCGTGGCCGGTGGGGCGGCGGTGCAGTCGCTGCTGGTGGCGCTGGCCGCCGAGGGGCTCGGCTCCTGCTGGGTCGGCTCCACGATCTTCGCCCCGGACGTCGTGCGGGCCGCGCTGGACCTCCCGCCCGACTGGCAGCCGCTCGGCGCCGTCGCCGTGGGCGTGCCCGCGGAACCGCCGGTCCCGCGGTCGCCGCGGGAGCCCGGAGCCGGGCTCGTCGAGTGGTAGCGCCGGCCGTCGCGGCCGCGGAGCTGACCGCCTGGCACCCGGCCGAGCGCGACCAGAAGGCCGTGCGGGAGGCGCTGCTCGCGTTCCTCGCCGCCCGTCCCGACGACGCCTGTTCGCGCTCGTGCGCGGCCGGGCACCTCACGGCATCCGCGCTGGTCCTGGACGCCGCGGAGGAGAACACGCTGCTCACGCTGCACCCGCGGGTCGGGCTGTGGATCCAGCTCGGCGGCACTGCGAGCCGGAGGACGCCTCGCTGGCCGACGCCGCGCTGCGCGAGGCCCGCGAGGAGTCGGGCATCGACGGGCTCGTGCTGGAGCCGGGCGTGCTGCACGTCGACGTGCACCCGATCACCTGCTCGCTCGGCGTCCCGACCCGGCACCTGGACGTGCGGTTCCTCGTGCGGGCGCCGGCCGGTGCCGTGCCGGTGATCAGCGACGAGTCCGACGACCTGCGCTGGTGGCCGCTCGACGCCCTCCCCGGCGGCGGTGACACCGTCCCGGCGATGGTGGCGGCGGCGCGCGCCCGCACAGGGGTCAGTTCAGCAGCACCTCGGTGAGCGCCGAGATGCTCTGCGGGCCGTACCCGGCGGCCACCACTCGTTCCACGATGTCGTGCAGCGGCGAGAGCCAGGCGACGTCCACGTTCGCCTCGATGCCGATCCGGTGCTCGTCGGCCATCCCGGCGTGGAAGAGGTCGATGGTGGACAGCGGGTCGGAGTAGTCGCCGCTGTCGATCTCCGCAGCCGGCGTCGGCAGGACGGTGCCGATCATCTCCAGCCACTTCACCGTGAACCGCACGATCGACGCCGCCGGCAGCCCGCGTTACTGCACGACCGCCGCACCCTGACAGAACGCGACGAGCGGCGGCGGCAGCGTGCCGCCGACCGCCATCTCGTAGAGCGCCGGGAGATCCGGCTCCTCACCGAGGTACACCGTGTCGCCGCCGAGCACCCGCAGCGTCGCCTCGTGCTCGGCGAAGACCGCCTGGTCGCCGCTCTAGTACAGCAGGGTGTCGGGCGCCCCCGACCGCCGTCGGCACGTCCTCGACGGCCTTGTCGAGGAACCGGGCGGGCGGTCCTCGTGGATCGCGTGCTGTGTCACGTTCTGCTCCCTCCGTCCGGTTCGGGTTCAGAACGTGTGACGGCGGCCCGGGCCGGAACTCATCGGCTACCGCCAGAAGAGGAGAAGGCTGTAACCGTAGCTCGCGGCCAGGACGTCGCCGCCGATTGCCGAGAACACCGCCGAGCCCAATTCCAGGAACAGCCGGGAAACACCCGGCAACCCGACGATCAGCAGGAACAGCACGATCGTCGCCCACGGCCGCACCTTCGCCGCGAACTGCCGCATCGGCATCGACAGGTACGGCTCGATCACACCGAACCCGTCGAGGCCGGGGATCGGGAGGATGTTGAGCACGAACGCCAGCACCTGGATGAACGCGAGCGCCGACAGCCCGGCGACCAGACCGATCGGCATGTCCGGCACCAGCGTCACCGCGGCGGCGAGCAGCACGCCGATCACGAGGTTCATGAGCGGTCCGGCGAGCGACACGAGGCTCTGCCGCGGGCGCGACCGGATGAGCCCGTGGTTGATCCATACGGCGCCGCCCGGGAGGGGGATGCCACCCAGAAGGAGGAACACCAGGGGGAGCACGAACGACAGCCCGATGTCCGTGTACCGGCGGATGTCGAGCGTCAGGTAGCCCTTGCCGCGGACGGTCCAGTCGCCGCTGCGGTACGCGACGTACGCGTGCCCGAACTCGTGCAGGCACAGCGACACCGCCCATCCGCCGAGGACGAGCAGGACAACTCCCGCGGTCAGGAGCGCGGACGGGCCGCGGGCGCCGTCGGCGTGCCGACCACGGTGAGCGCCCCGCCACCGACCGCGATCGCCACGAGGAGCAGGAACCACGGGCTGACCCGGTTCGACACGTCTGCCACGGGTCCATTCTGCTGACCAGCGCGCCACGCGCTTCCGACCGGGTGTAGTCCGTCACCCGGTCGGAAGCTACGGCTTGCCAAGGTCCGACTGACAGGACTGTACTTACATCGCTGTCATTCGGAGCCAGTAGCTTCAGCCACAGCCATTCGCCGGGCGCGCGGGGGAGGTGGGCGAGTGAACGTGATCACAGCCGCGATGGAGTTGGTCGACACGACCGCTGGGGTTCCTTACCCCGCTGCTGACCCCTTCGGGGAGGCGTTGGTCGGGTTCGACACGGGGGACGCAGAACAGCAGGACTGGCAGGAACGCGCACTCTGCGCGCAGACGGACCCGGAGGCGTTCTTCCCCGAGAAGGGCGGCTCCACACGAGAGGCCAAGCGCATCTGTTCGGGATGCGAGGTTCGGGCCGAGTGCCTGGAGTACGCGCTCGCGCACGACGAGAGGTTCGGGATCTGGGGCGGGCTGTCCGAGCGCGAGCGCAGAAGGTTGCGCCGCGCCGCGGGCTGAGCCCTCGCCGTTCCCGCGCCGCCGACTTGCAGGAAAGCCACCCTCGTGCAGCCACGCTGCATGGGGGTGGCTTTCCTGCAATACGGGGCGGGACGCGACGCTCAGCTCTCGCCGCCGTCCACCGCGTCGGGCTCGATGTTGAGGTACTCCGCCACCTGCTCGACGAGCACCTCGTGCAGCAGCTCGGCCAGGTCCGCCCCGCCGCGGGCGCGGGCCTCCAGCGGGCGCCGGTAGATCACGATCCGGGCCCGCGACGGCATCCCCTCCGGGTCGACGCCCGCCGGGACGAGCTGCGCGAGCGGCACCCCGACGTCGGCCAGCACGCCCTGCCCCCACACGACGTCGTCCGGCGAGGTCTCGTCCACCTCGGGGACCTCGTCGACGGCGAGGTCGAGGTCGGCCAGCTCGGATCCCCAGCGCTGCTCGATCGGTTCGAGCGCCTCCAGCACCATGGCGTCGAACTTCTCGGCGCGGGTGCGCGAGGCGGGAGTGGTGGCCGGATACATCAGCCCGCGCAGTCCCCGCCCCCGGCGGTCCCGCCTGCGGGGCGAGCGGCGCAGCGTGCGGCGCGCGGTCGTCACCCGCCGAATCCTACGTCGCCGGGCGTCGCGGCCGGTTCCGCGACGGCGCAGTCGCCGCGCGTCGCGCTCGGGTGAAGCGGCGCGCCGGGAGTATCGTCGACGGCGTGCTGAGTGTGCGGCGGTGTTCGCGGACCGGGTGCACCGAGCTCGCGGTGGCCACGCTCACCTACGTCTACGCCGACTCGACGGCCGTCGTGGGTCCGCTGGCCACGCAGGCCGAGCCGCATTCCTACGACCTCTGCACCCAGCACGCGCACCGGCTGACGGCGCCACGTGGCTGGGAGGTCGTGCGCTTCGAGGGCGAGTTCGCGGCGCCCCCGCCGAGCAGCGACGACCTCACCGCGCTCGCCGAGGCCGTGCGCGAGGCGGGCCGCGCGGATCGCCCGGTCGAGGCGGCGCCGACGGCGGCGACCGGCCGTCGCGGTCACCTCCGCGTGCTCCCCGGCTCCGGCGAGGACTGACTCGTCCGCCCTGACCGGGTGACCGCTAGGGTCTCCCCCCGTGGCAGACCTGTCCGCGATCGTGAAGGCCTACGACATCCGAGGCGTCGTCGGCGAGCAGCTGGACGCCCCGACCGTGCGGGACATCGGTGCCGCGGTGGCCCGGCTCCTGAGGGACGAGCCGGCCGCGCCGTCGGCAGTGGTCGTGGGGCACGACATGCGCGACAGCTCGCCCGGGCTGGCGGCCGCGTTCGCCGACGGCGTCACCGGGCAGGGCCTCGACGTCGTCTCGATCGGCCTGGCCAGCACCGACATGCTGTACTTCGCCTCCGGCCGGCTCGACCTGCCCGGCGCGATGTTCACCGCGAGCCACAACCCCGCCAAGTACAACGGCATCAAGCTCTGCCGCGCGGGCGCCGCCCCGATCGGGCAGGACACCGGGCTCGCCGCGATCCGCGCGGCCGTCGAGGCCGGGGTGCCGGACGGGCCGGGCGGCGGCACGGTCAGCACCCGCGAGATGCTCGCCGACTACGCCGCGTTCCTGCACGGGCTCGTCGACCTGCGCGGCAGCCGCCCGCTGCGGGTGGTCGTCGACGCCGGCAACGGCATGGGCGGGCACACCGTCCCGGCCGTCTTCGCGGGGCTCCCGTTCGAGGTCGTGCCGATGTACTTCGAGCTGGACGGGTCCTTCCCGAACCACGAGGCCAACCCGCTCGACCCGGCCAATCTCGTCGACCTGCAGAAACGCATGGTCACCGAAGGTGCCGACATCGGCGTCGCGTTCGACGGGGACGCGGACCGCTGCTTCGTGGTGGACGAGCGCGGCGAGCCGGTCAGCCCGAGCGCCATCACCGCGCTGGTCGCCACGCGCGAGCTGGCCAAGCAGCCGGGCGCCTCGGTGATCCACAACCTGATCACGTCCCGGGCCGTCCCGGAGATCGTCACCGAGCTGGGCGGGCGGCCCGTGCGCACCCGTGTCGGCCACTCGTTCATCAAGCAGACGATGGCCGAGACCGGCGCGGTGTTCGGCGGCGAGCACTCCGCGCACTACTACTTCCGCGAGTTCTGGAACGCCGACTCGGGCATGCTCGCGGCCCTGCACGTGCTCGCGGCGCTCGGCGAGCAGGACCGGCCGCTGTCCGAGCTGATGTCGTCCTACGAGCGGTACTGCGCCTCGGGAGAGGTGAACTCCACGGTGGCCGACCAGGCGCCCGGGTCGCCGCCGTCAAGGAGCGCTACGCGGCGCACGCGGGCGCCGAGCTGGACGAGCTGGACGGGCTGACCGTCCGCCTGCCCGGAGGCGCGTGGTTCAACCTGCGCGCCTCCAACACGGAGCCGCTGCTGCGGCTCAACGTCGAGGCCGAGGACGCGGGCGCGGTGGCTGCGCTGCGCGACGAGGTGCTGGCGGTCGTCCGCGCCTGACGGGCAGCGTTCGCCAGCAGCGTGCCCGCCGGACCGGCGCTCCGCGTGGTGCACTGGCAGCATCGCGGGGAGCGCCTGCACGGAGAAAGAGGAGACCGTGGCCGTAGAGCTCGACCCCCCAGCTGATGGACATCCTGGCCTGCCCGTCGGACGACCACGCGCCGCTGCGGCCGGGCACGCCGTCCGACCCGGCCGCCGACGTGCTCACGTGCACGTTGTGCGGCCGTGGGTTCCCCGTCGTGGACGGCATCCCGGTGCTCCTGCTCGACGAGGCCATCCCGCCGGCGGACTCGCCCACCCCGAGCGCGGCCGGCGATTGACCGTGCTCGACGACACCCTGCTCGCGGACCCGAGAGCGCTCGCCGCGCTGGACACCGGCGGGGTGCTCCGGTCGGCGGCCACGGCCGGCGCGCAGGTGCGGTCGGCCGCGTCGGCGGCTGCCGAGGCCGGCGTCGCCGCGCTGGCCGGGCACCGTCCGCGGGCGCTCGTGCTGCTGCGCCGTCCCGGCACGTCCGGCGCGGCGGCCGACCTGCTCGCCGCGCTGCTCGGCCCGACGGCCGCCGTCCCCGTCGTCGTGACCGACCTGGTCCCGGCGTGGATCGGCCCGCTGGACGTCGTGGTCGCGCACACCGCGGAGGCCACCGACGACGAGCTCGCCGACAGCGTCGGCCGGGCCGTCCGCCGCGGCGCGGAGGTGGTGCTCTCGGCACCGGACGAGGGCCCGGTCGCGTCGGCGGGCGCGGGCCGCGCCCGGCTGGTGGAGCCGCGCATCCCGGTGCCGCCGGGGCTCGACCTGCCGCGGGCGCTGGCCGTCGGGCTCGCCGTACTCGGTGCGCTCGACATGCTCCCGGGGCCGGACGGCGCTCCGATCGACCCCGGGCTGGAGGTGCTGGCCGACACGCTCGACGCCGAGGCCGAGCGCAACCAGCCGGGCCACGAGCCGTTCATGAACCCGGCGAAGTCGCTGGCCCTGCGGCTCGCCGACCACACGCCGCTCCTGTGGGGCACCGACCGGCTCGCGGCCGCCGTCGCCCGCCACGGCGCCGCGGCGCTCGCGACGCACGCGGGGATCGTCGCGCACGCGGGGGAGGTCGCGGAGGCCGCGACGGCCACCGGACTGGTCCGGGCGCTGGACCGCGGGGCCGCGGGCGCCGACATCTTCCGGGATCCGTTCGCCGATCCGGACGGGGCCTCCGAGGCACCCCCCGTCCGGCTCGTCCTGCTCGCGACCGGGGAGGATGACCCCGGCCAGGTGACGCTGCGCCGGGCGGGTCGCGGCTGGCCCGCGGCCGACGTGCAGCACCCGGTGGACGAGGTCGCCCGCGGGGTCCGGCACGCCGCGCTGCTGCGGGCCGCCCTGCTGGCCTCCCGCCTCGACGTGGCCTCGGTGTACCTGGGCCTGGCCACCCGCATGATCGAGCCCGCATGATCGAGCCTGCCTGAGGAGAGCGACCGGACGTGGAGCTGCTGGACAACCCCGTGCGGGCCTACGCGTGGGGCTCGCGCACCGTGATCGCCGATCTGCTCGGTCAAGCGGTGCCGTCGGCGCACCCCGAGGCCGAGCTCTGGTTCGGGGCCCACCCGGCCGACCCGTCCCACGTCGTGCAGCCCGACGGCGGGCGCGTCTCGCTGCTGGAGGTGCTGCGCGCCGACCCGAAGCAGCTGCTCGGCCGCGAGCGCACCGTGCGCTGGGACGGCACGCTGCCGTTCCTGCTCAAGGTGCTGGCCGCGGACGAGCCGCTGTCGCTGCAGGCGCACCCGAGCCTGGAGCAGGCCCGCACCGGGTTCGCGCGCGAGGAGGCCGCGGCCATCGCGCGGGACGCGCCGGACCGCAACTACCGCGACGCCAACCACAAGCCCGAGCTGATCTGCGCGCTCACCACGTTCCACGCGCTCGTCGGGTTCCGCGAACCGGCCGCGAGCGTGCGCCTGCTGCGGGCGCTGGAGGTGCCCGAGCTGGACGCGCACGCCGAGCTGCTCGCCGGGCAGCCCGACGCCGACGGCCTGCGCGCGCTCTTCACGACGTGGATCACGCTGCCGCAGGCGATGCTGGACACGCTGGTGCCGGCCCTGCAGGCCGGCTGCGTCAAGCTCGCGGGCGGCGACGGGGAGTTCTCCACCGAGGCCCGTACGGTGCTGGAGCTCTCGGAGCGCTACCCGGGCGACGCGGGCGTGCTGGCCGCGCTGCTGCTCAACCGTGTCACGATCGAGCCGGGTGAGGCGCTCTACCTGCCGGCCGGCAACCTGCACGCGTACCTGTCCGGGGCCGGCATCGAGCTGATGGCCAACTCCGACAACGTGCTGCGCGGCGGGCTCACGCCCAAGCACGTCGACGTGCCGGAGCTGCTGCGGGTGCTGGACTTCCGGGCGATGCCGCCGCCCGTGCTCACCGGCGTGCCGGACGGGGTCTGGCTGCGCTACGACACGCCGGCCGAGGAGTTCCTGCTGCGCCGCCTGGAGGTGGACGCCGCGGACGTGCCGGGCGAGCCGGTGCCCGTCCCGGACGGCGGCCCGCGCATCCTGCTCTGCACGGCGGGCGCGGCGACCGTCCGGGCGCCGGGCGCGGAGCTGGTGATGGCCCGCGGCACGTCCGTCTGGCTGGCGGCGGCCGACGCGGGCGTCACGGTCACCGCCGACGCCGGCCCGGCCCAGCTCTTCCTGGCCAGCGACGGCCTCGGCCCCGAGGTCGCCTGACCCCGACTCGCGCGCACTTTTCCAGCGACTCGCGGAAATCTCGCGAGTCGCTGGATTAGTGCGCGCGAGTCGCTGGATTCGTGTGCGCGAGTCGGGGTCAGCGGCGGGGGTGGGTCAGGTGGCGGAGGTCGACCAGGCGATCCTGCCCGGGCTCGGCGTCGGCCCGTCACCCGGTTAGTCTCCGCGCGGAAACGGGCGGACCGGGCGAGGAGCGCGTCGAGTGGCTGCTAGTGGGGGTACGAGGGCGATCGTGGCGGCGTTGCTCGCCAACGCCGGGATCGCGATCGCGAAGTTCATCGGATACCTGATCACGGGATCGTCGTCGATGCTGGCCGAGTCGGTGCACTCGGTCGCCGACACGTCCAACCAGGCGCTGCTGCTGCTGGGCGGGCGCACCGCCCGGCGCGCCGCCACACCGGAGCACCCGTTCGGCTACGGGCGCGACCGGTACTTCTACTCGTTCATCGTGGCGCTGCTGCTCTTCACGCTGGGCTCGGTGTTCGCCCTGTACGAGGGCATCGAGAAGCTCGCGCACCCCGAGGAACTGACGTCGCCGATCGTGGCGGTCGTGATCCTCGTGGTCGCGATCGTGCTGGAGATCTTCTCCTTCCGCACGGCGATCCAGGAGTCGCGTCCGCTCAAGGGCGACAGCACGTGGTGGCAGTTCATCCGCCAGTCGAAGGTGCCGGAGCTGCCGGTCGTGCTGCTGGAGGACCTGGGCGCGCTGGTCGGCCTGGTCCTGGCGCTGCTGGGGGTGGGGCTGAGCGTGCTGACCGGCGACCCGGTCTTCGACGCGTTCGGCACGATCTCCATCGGCGTGCTGCTCGGCGTGATCGCGATCATCCTGATCATCGAGATGAAGAGCCTGCTCATCGGTGAGGGCGCGGCCCCGCCGGTGCTCTCGACGATCACGTCCGCGATCGAGACCGGTGACGTGCAGCGGTCATCCACATCCGCACGCAGTACGTCGGCCCGGAGGAACTGCTGGTCGCCGCCAAGATCGCGCTGGCGCCGGGGCTGCCGCTGGAGGCCGTCGCCCGCGCGATCGACGAGGCCGAGGCGCGGATCCGGGAGGCCGTGCCGGACGCGCGGATGATCTACCTGGAGCCGGACCTCGACCGGTCGGTCGTCGCGGGCTGACGCCCGTTGCGCCGGTGCCCGTTCCGCCGGACGGGCACCGGCGGCGTCGGCGGGATCACGGTCGTGGCCGCGGTGACGGGCCTCGGCCGGCTTCGGCGCTGCCCGCCGCCGGCCGGCCTTCCGCGCCCCGGCGGGCCGGACCACGACGACGAGCGCGAGCAAGGCCCACATCACCAGCGAGATGCGGATCGCGTTGGCCGGGTGGTCGGCCAGGCTCATCACGGCGAACCCGGCGAGCCCGGCCCCGACCGCGGCGGCCGTCACCTCGCCGCCGCGGGCCGCGCGCCGCACGAGCAGCCCGGCCATGACGGTCAGCGCGACGATCGCGGCCAGCCCCGGCACGCCGGTCTCGACCGCCCAGTTCAGCCACATGTTGTGGGTGTGCTGGAACGCCTCCTCGCCGGGGATCGCGGCGTCGAGCAGGGCGCCGGCCCGGCCGGGGCCGACGCCGAGCGGGTTGGTCACCAGCAGTCGCAGCGCCGCGCCCCACACGTCGGAGCGCACGCCCACGGACGCGCCCGTGACCAGCGCGACCAGCAGCGCGAGAGCCGCCGCGCCCGCACCCGCGAGCAGCCCGATGCGCACCCGGCGGCCCGGTCCGCGCAGCGCCACGAACACGGCGGTGCCGGCGACGGCGGCCATCATCCCGCCGCGCGACGCCGTCATGAGCACGGCGGCGTAGCCGAGCACGACCACCGCCGCGCCCAGCAGCCGGGACGCGCGGTCGGCGAGCGCCAACGTCGCCGCCGCCGCGATCGGGACCAGCAACAACAGGAACGCGGCGAGCAGGTTCGGGTTGGCGAACGTGCCGATCGCGCGGATGGCGGTGTCCGGCCCGCAGAAGTCCTCGGAGCCGTCCAGGGCGCCGCGGCAGAAGCCCGTCGGGATCTCACCGGCCACCTGCCGGGCCGCCTGCGTGGCCGCGATCGCCACCGCGACCAGCGCGAGCAGCCCCAGTGCCCGGTCGGCGCCGGGCAGCGCCCTGCGCACCCCGATCACGAGGTAGTAGACGGCCACGGCGGTCAGGACACCCCGCCACGGGGACCACGGCTGGCGGGCGACCACCGTCGCGACGGCGGTGGCCAGCACCAGGCCGAGGATCGGGAGGTCGAGCGGCGTGCGCCACTGCTTCGGCCGCACCCCCGCCGCCGTCGCGGCGACGAGCCCGGCGATGAGCACCAGCCGCACGGGCGTGACCACCCAGACGATGGAGTCGTCCGGCAGCAGGTCTGTGGTCGCCTCCAGCAGCACGGCGACCAGGCACAGGAAGGCGACGGCCCCGCCGATGGCGGCCCGCCGGCCCCCCGGCGTCGTCCCGGCGCCGCGCACGGCATTCATCGGGACGGTGTCGGCCTCGTGGATGCGGGACGCGGACACGGCGGTCACCCGGGTCGTTCTGCCGTACGCGGGTTTCCGTGGCATCGCTTCGTGGTGGCGGCCAGGTACCGAAAGCATGACGACTGCCCCGGTGACCTCGGGCGGGCCACACCGGTGGCGAACCTGCCACTGGTGATCGGCGTAGTCGTACATGCCCTGTACGGCCGTACCCGTTCGGTGCTCGCGCAGCGTGCGAAATCGACTGGCAACACGCGCTAACACCCGCGTGTTCCGGGGGTAACGCCCCGGTATTCGTACGACGGTGTACTGCTGCGCGTGATCGACTCCACGCGCAAGGTGCTTGCCGGCGGACACCTTCCCGTCGTCGTGGTCGGCGGCGGACAGGCCGGGCTCTCGATGAGCTGGTGGCTGACCCGCCGCGCGATCGAGCACGTCGTGCTGGAGCGCGACCGGGTCGGCGGTGAGTGGCGTAACCGCCGGTGGGACTCGTTCTGCCTGGTCACGCCCAACTGGCAGTGCGACCTGCCGGGATATCCGTACGCCGGGCCGGACCCGACGGGTTCATGGTCCGCGACGAGATCGTCGCCTACATCGAGGGCTACGCGGCGTCGTTCGACGCGCCGGTCGCGGAGGGCGTCGCCGCCACCCGGCTGCGCACCCGCCGCGAGGGCGGCTTCGCGCTGCGGACCGGCGCGGGCGACCTGACCGCCGACCAGGTCGTGCTGGCCGGCGGGCCCTACCAGGTGCCGATGCGGCCGCGGATGGCCGAGCGGCTGCCCGCGGGGATCGTGCAGATCCACTCGTCGGAGTACCGCAGCGCGGACGCCCTGCCGCCGGGTGCCGTGCTCGTCGTCGGTACCGGGCAGTCCGGCTGCCAGATCGCCGAGGACCTGCACCTGGCCGGGCGGCAGGTGCACCTCGCGACCGGCTCGGCGCCGCGCGTCGCCCGCTTCTACCGCGGCCGCGACGTCGTCGCCTGGCTGCACGACATGGGCTACTACCGCAAGGCCGTCACCGAGTTCGACGACGCCGACGCCGTGCGGTTCCGCGTCAACCACTACGTCACCGGGCGCGACGGCGGCCGCGACATCGACCTGCGGGCGTTCGCCAAGGACGGGATGCGCCTCTACGGCCGCCTGACCGGCGTCGACGGGCCGCGGCTGGCGTTCGCCCCGGACCTGCGCGCCAACCTCGACGCCGCCGACGCGGTGAGCGAGGGCATCAAGGACTCGATCGACGCCCACATCGCCGCGACCGGCGCCGACGCGCCGGCCGAGGCCCGCTACGTCCCCGTGTGGGAGCCGGCCGACGAGCCCGCGGGGCTCGACCTCGCCGCGGAGGGCGTCACGTCCGTCGTGTGGGCCACCGGGTTCGGCCGCGACCACCGCTGGGTCGAGATCCCGGTCTTCGACGGGCGCGGCTACCCGACGCACGACCGCGGCGTCACCAGCTGCCCCGGCCTCTACGTGCTGGGCCTGCCGTGGCAGCACACCTGGGGCTCGGGCCGCTTCTCCGGCGTCGGTGCGGACGCCGAGCACCTGGCCCGCCAGATCGTCGCCCACCAGCACCGCACCGTGCACACCGGCCTGCACTGGCTGGCCGGCACCCCGTACCAGACCTCGCCGGTGGACGACGAGGAATGGATCGCGCCGCGCACCGTCGCGTGAGCGCGCCCGAGAGCCCGACACCCCGCCACTCATCCAGAAGAAGGAGCGACACATGGCCGACCTGACCGATCTCGAGAAGCAGAGCCTCGAGGAGATCGCCCACCCCTCGCTGCCGGAGGGCTCGACGATCTACGGCGGGACCAAGGTCTTCCCCGACTACCAGGCCGAGAACGGCGAGACGTACTTCACGCTCGTGCACGGCATCGCGCACGAGTCCTCGGTGAGCTTCGTGGCGATCCTGCAGGCCACCCGGGCGCTGCGGAAGGGCTTCGAGTCGGCCATCTACTTCTACGGCCCCGGCTCGCTGAACTGCCTCGCCACGCGCGGGTTCCCGACCACGGGCAACTCGGCGTTCCCGGGCGAGCACAACATCAACAACTCGCTGTCGACGTTCATCCAGGAGGGCGGCAAGGTCTTCTGCTGCCGCTTCGGGCTGTCGCTGCACGGCGCCCGCGAGGAGGACCTCATCGAGGGCGTCATCCCCACGCACCCGCTCGACGTGCAGGACGCGTTGATCCACTACGCCCGCAAGGGCGCGATCATCAACTCGACCTACATGTTCTGAGCGGTCGGCTCCGGCGGGTTTTGTGATCGGGGCGGGGGTCGCTCGGCGACCCCCGCCCCTTCGTCGGTGTCCCCTTGCGCGCACTGCCGACCCCTGCTGGCCGGCCGGACCGGCGGCGCGCGCGGCCGTGACGACCAACCACCTCAGGTTGGTCGACGCGGGCATTCGCTGTCAAACGGCCCGGGGACGTCCCGGGCCGGACCTCCTGTGGAAAGGAAAGCGATGCCACCCATCACGATCGTCTTCGTCATCACCGGGCTCGCGGTCTTCGTGAACGCGCTCGCGTTCCTCGGTGTCGGCGCGGACACTCCCGAGAACGGGAAGAGCCCGCTGGTCACCGTCGGATGGATCACGCTGGTCGCCGGGGTCGTCGACCTCGTGCAGGCCGCCTACATCCTGGCGGCCCGTCCGGCGCCGATCGGCGACCCGGCCTCCGTGCCGCTCGCCGGGCTCGTCACGTTCTACGGGGCGTTCTTCGTCGCGCTCGGCATCGCCCTGGTAGCGGGCCTGGACCTGCGGCCGATCGGCAACCTCGCCGTGGCCGTCGCGATCGTCCCGCTGGCCTGGTGGCCGTTCTTCGAGGGCGGCTGGATGTTCCGGTCGATCCTCGTGGTCTGGCTCGTCGCGTTCCTCGCCGTCACCGCGACCGTCTACGGCCGGCTCCCGGGCCGGGCGCTGGGCGGCACGCTGATGGTCACGTCGCTCTACACGTTCCTCGCCCCGGCCGCGCTGCTCGCGCTCGGCCTCTCGATCCCGTGACCGGCCGGGCCGGGCGCTGCTCGCCCGCATCTTCGCCGGCGCTCCGGCACCCGGGCCCGCCCCGGTGGCCGGGCCGCACCCCGAGCCGGTCGCGTCCGACGGGCTGACCGACAGCGAGGCCCGCAGTCTCTGGGAGGTGCCGCACCCGGTGCTCCCGGACGGGAAGCGGATCTACGGGGAGACGAAGGTGTTCCCCGACCTGCGGGCGACCGAAGGGGCGTCCTACTTCACGCTCGTGCACGGCATCGCGCACGAGTCCTCGGTGAGCTTCGTGGCGATCCTGCAGGCGACGCGGGCGCTGCGGAAGGGCTTCGAGTCCGCGCTCTACTTCTACGGGCCCGGCTCGCTGAACTGCCTGGCCACGCGGGGTTTCCCGACCACGGGCAGCGCCGCGTTCCCGGGTGAGCTCAACATCAACTCCGCGCTGGCGACGTTCATCGCCGAAGGCGGCACGGTCTACTGCTGCCGCTTCGGGCTGTCGCTGCACGGCGCCCGCGAGGAGGACCTGATCGCGGGGGTGATCCCGACGCACCCCCTGGACGTGCAGGACGCGTTGATCCACTACGCCCGGAAGGGCGCGATCGTCAACTCGACCTGGATGTTCTGAACCGGCGGCGGTGGTGGGCCCCACCCACGGGCCCACCACCGCCTGACAGAACGGAGCACGAGAGATGGCAACGCTGCGCATGGCCGCCGTGGCGGCCCCGTTCGGGCGAGACCTCGAAGAGGACTTCGCCCGGATCTCGACGATCGTCGACGACGCGAGATCCGCCGGGGTCCGGCTGCTGGCGCTGCCGGAGGCCTGCCTCGGCGGCTACCTGGTGAGCCTGACCGGCCCCGCCGAGCCGCCGCCCGCCCTGCGTCCGGACGGTCCCGAGATCGCGCGGCTGGCCGCGCTGGCCGGCGACATGGTGGTGGTGGCCGGGTACTGCGAGCGGGGCGACGACGGTTCGCGCTACAACAGCGCCGTCTGCGTCACCGGTGACGGCGTGCTCGCCGGCTACCGCAAGGTGCACCAGCCGCTGGGCGAAGGGCTGAGCTACGGCCGGGGCGACCGGTTCGCCGCGTTCGACACGCCGGTCGGGCGGCTGGGCATGCAGATCTGCTACGACAAGGCGTTCCCCGAGGCGGCGCGGGCCCTCGCGATGGACGGCGCCGAGATCGTCGTCTCCATCTCCGCGTGGCCGCTCTCGGCCACCGACCCGCACCCGGACCCGGCGCAGGACCGCTGGACCCGCCGCTTCGACCTGTTCGACCGGGCCCGCGCGCTGGAGAACCAGATCGTCTGGCTCGCGTCGAACCAGACCGGCTCGTTCGGCCGGCTGCGGTTCGTCGCGAACGCCAAGGTCGTCGACCCGGGCGGGGAGATCGTCGCGACGACGGGCCAGTCCGCCGGGCTGGCCGTGGCGGAGCTGGACGTCGCGGCCGCGCTGGAGGCCGCCCGGCGCAGCATGGGCCACCTGGACAACCGCCGGCCGGAGGCGTACGGCGCGCCGGGAGCGCCGGAGTACGCCGGGATCCTGGTCTGACCGGGCTGCCTGCCAAGGTGGCGGGCGTGGGGATGACGACGATCGGCGCCGTCGCGGCGAGCTTCGGGCGTGACCTGGAGTTCGACCTCGCCCGCGTCGGCACGCTGATCGAGCACGCCCGCCGCGACCGCGTCCGGCTGCTCGTGCTGCCCGACGCCGCCCTGGGCGGCTACCTCGACGACATCGCCGAGCCGGACCTCGCCGCGCTGCCGCCGGCCCTCGACCCGGACGGACCCGAGCTGGCGAAGGTCGCGTCCCTGGCCGGGGACATGGTCGTCTGCGTCGGGTTCTGCGAGGCGGACGGCGACCGCCGCTACAACACGGCCGCGTGCGTCACCGGCGACGGCGTGCTGGGGCTGCACCGGAAGGTGCACCAGCCGCCGGGCGAGTCGCGGGTGTACGCGGCCGGGTCGGCGTTCGCGGCGTTCGACACGCCCGTCGGGCGGCTGGGGATGCTCGTCGACTACGACAAGACGTTCCCCGAGTCGGCCCGCAGCCTCGCGCTCGACGGGGCCGCCGTGCTCGCGTGCCTGTCCGCGTGGCCGACGAGCGTCACCAACCGCGCCCCGCGGATGGCCGACGACCGCCAGGCCAAGCTCTTCGACCTCTACGACCGCTCGCGGGCGGCGGAGAACCAGGTCGTGCTGGTGTCGTCGAACCTGACCGGCGCCGCCGGGCGGATGCGGTTCCTCGGCCAGGCCAAGGTGGTCGGGCCGGACGGCGGCATCCTCGCGCGGACCTGGTCGAAGGCCGGGATCGCGGTGGCCGACGTCGACGTCGACGCGACGATCGGCGCTGCCCGGCGGGTGCTCTCCCACCTGCGGGAACGCCGTCCGGAGACCTATCGCGACTGACATTCCCTTGCGGCTATATAGCTGACTTGGTATGTTCGGCGCCATGACGTTCGCGGTGCTCGCCGAGCCGGTCCGCCGGCGCATCCTGGACCTGCTGCGGGAGCGCCCGCGGCTCGTCGGGGAGCTGACCGCCGAGCTGGGGATGAGCCAGCCGGCCACGTCGAAGCACCTGCGCGTGCTGCGGGAGGCCGGGCTCGTCCGGGTGCGGGCCGAGGGGTCCCGGCGCTGGTACGAGCTCGACCCCGCGCCGCTCGCCGAGGTGGACGCGTGGCTCGCGCCGTACCGCTGGATGTGGGCCGACCGGTTCGACGCCCTCGAACGTCACCTGGATGCCGACGAAGGAGAGTCATGACGCAGAGCCTGAGCGGCGACGGCAGCCGCACCGTGCTGCGGATGGAACGGGTGCTGCGGCACCCGCCGGCCAAGGTCTGGCGGGCGGTGACCGAGCCGGCGCGGCTGGCCGAGTGGTTCCCGAGCACGGTGACGGCCGAGATGCGGGTGGGCGGGACCGTCGAGTTCGGGTTCGGGCCGCCCGGCGTCGTCACCGACCTCGACGAGCCGCACGTCTTCGCGTTCACGTGGGACCAGGACCACCTGCGCTGGGAGCTGCACCCCGAGGGCGACGGCACCCGGCTCGTCCTGCTGCACACGTTCACCGACCGGGCCGGCGCCGCGAGCTTCGCCGCCGGCTGGCACACCTGCATCGCCGAGCTGGACCTCGCGCTCGACGGCCGTGCGGTCGGCGACCCCGGCATCGACCACGTCGCCCTGCACGAGCGGTACGTCGCGGAGTTCGGGCTCGACGAGCCGGTGGTCGAGGGCGCGCGGGCCCGCGTCGAACGGCAGCTCACCCGCCCGGCCGAGGACGTGTGGAAGGCGCTGGAGGCCGACGCGCCCGCCGGCGCCGTCCGGGAAGGGGACGTGCTGGAGCATCCGGGACCCGACGGCGCGCGGCTGCGCTGGGAGCTGGGCGAGGGCACCGGCCACGGCGCCCGCCTGCACCTGACCCACGACGGCGGCGACCCTGCGGTGGTGACGGCGCACCTGCGCGCCCTGCTGGCCCGCCTGACCTGAGGGCGGTGCGGGTGGCGGGCGTCGAGGTGCGACGGGCCGCCGCGGCGGACGTCGACGTCGTGATCGGGGTGCTGGACGAGTCGGCGGCCTGGCTCGCGGCGCGCGGGGTCGTCCAGTGGCCGCCGGCGTTCCGGCCGGAGTGGCTGGAGCCCGCGCTGCGCGACGGCGACGTGTGGCTCGCCGAACGCGACGGCGCGGCCGTCGCGACCGTGACGCTCCAGTGGGCCGACCGGCTCTGGCCCGACGACGGCCGCGCCGGGTACGTCCACCGGTTCGCGGTGTGCCGGCGCGCGGCCGGGCTCGGGCCGGAGCTGCTCGCCTGGGCCGCCGGGGCGACCCGGGACCGCGGCCGTGACCTGCTGCGACTCGACTGCGACGCCGGTAACGCCCGGCTGCGCCGCTACTACGAGGCCGCCGGGTTCGCGCACCGCGGCGACGTCGTGTTCCCCGCGGCCGGGCTGAACTGGCGCACCGGCGACATCGTCGTGAGCCGGTACGAGCGGAGCATCTCATGACCGGGGTCACTCTTCGATCGGTCGAGGGTCGGTGGTCCGGCTCCGTCCGACTTCATCGCCGAGGTGATGGACCGACCGATCTCCCGGCGGCTGCTGCCTGGTGGACGCGCGGGGGGTTGCAGCAAAGCCACCCTCACGCCGCCTCCCTGCATGAGGGTGGCTTTGCTGAACCGGCGTCAGGCCAGCAGGACCACCTCGCGGGCCGGGTCGTGGGGAGTGGCGGGGGCGCCGTCCAGCTGCAGGTCGGCGCGGGCGCGGGTGCCGTCGGCGGCGAAGTGGGCCTGCTCCTGGCGGGCCCAGCGCTCCCAGTGCGGGCGGTAGGTCTCGCCGTCGCGCGCGATCCCGCGACGGAACCGCTCCTCCTGCGGCGCGTCGATCCACACCAGCAGCGACGTGCGTCCCGCGGTCGGCTCCGACCCGGCCCCGACGCCCTCGACGACGAGCAGCGGCGGCGTGCCGAGGTCGTGCTCCTCGGCGTACTCGCCGGCGACCCAGTCGTAGCGCCGGTAGGTCGCGGCCCGTCCCTGTGCGAGCGGCCCGACGATCCGGTTGCGCAGCAGCGGGACGATCGCGGCGAGCCCGTCCCAGCCGGGGTAGACGTCGTCGGTGTGCAGGACCGGCGGGCCGCCCAACGCGGCGGCCAGCCGGGCCGTGAACTCCGTCTTGCCCGCTCCCGACGGCCCGTCGACGCAGACCAGCCGGGTCGCGCCGCACCGCGGGGGCGCGGCGAGCACGCGCTCGGCGATCTCGGCGATCGGGAGCACGGTCCGTGCGACGGTCATCCGAGCAGCGGCAGCCGGGTCGCGGCCGGCCCGAGCGCGCGCCGTTCCCCGCCGCCCGGCGGCACCCGCCCGGTGCCGACGAGCGCCCACCGGTCGTCCGGCCAGTCCTCGGGCGCGGGCTCGCCGGCCAGCTCGTCCCAGCGAAGGCGGCGAGCGAGCGCGAGCGGTTCCGGCCGGGGTCCGGGCCGGCGCAGGTCGAGCACCATGTCGAGATGGTGCACGGCGGCCTTCACCGCGACCGTGACCACCAGGTCGCCCGAGCGCAGCACGTGGTCCTGCGTCGCGACCAGGCGCGTCCGGCGGGGTGCGCGCGGCCAGCGTGACGACCGCGCGGCTCGTCTCGACGAACGTGCGCGCGAGGTCGGGGAGGTCCCAGGTGCTCGACACCGTGCGCAGCGCGCGCAGGTGCCGGTGCTCGGGGTCCTCGGTGAGCCCGGCGTCCGACCAGTAGGTGACGAAGTCGCGGTCGGCCGGACCGGCGGCGGGTGTGGCCATGGCGACGAGCGCGCGTTGCGCGTGCCCGAGCAGGTGGACGAGCAGGTCGCGCACCACCCACCCGGTGCAGCGGGTCGGCAGCCACGACTCCTCCTCCGAGAGCGACGCGGTGATCGTCGCGATGTCGGAGTAGGCGATCCGCAGCGCCGCCAGCTCGGGGCCCACCGGCCACGGGGTGGCCGGCCAGATGGTCGTCGGACGTGGGGGTGAAGCCAGTCGTGCGGTGGTCATGTCCTGCCGTCGTCGTCCTGCGGTCGGTCCCTCGGTCCTACGAGACCTGGTAGCCACCGAACTTCTCACGGAGCGTCCGCTTGGAGAACTTGCCCACGCTGGTCTTGGGCACCTCGTCGATGAACTCGACCGCATCGGGGAGCCACCACTTCGCGACCCGTGGCTCCAGGTGAGCGATGACCTCCTCGGCCGTCAGCGTCTCACCCGATCTGACGACAACACACGCGAGCGGCCGCTCGATCCACTTCTCGTGCGGGATCGCGATCACGGCGGCCTCGGCGACCTTGGGGTGCGCCATGATCTCGTTCTCCAGCTCCACCGAGCTGATCCACTCGCCGCCGGACTTGATGAGGTCCTTGGTGCGGTCGACCAGCCGCACCGAGCCGTACCGGTCGACGGCCGCGACGTCGCCCGTCCGCAGCCAGCCGTCGTCGGTGAACTGCGCACCGCCGCCCTCGCCGCGGTAGTACTCGGCAGCGATCCACGGCCCGGCGGCCTGGATCTCGCCGGACGACGTGTCGTCCCACGGGAGTTCGTCGCCGGTGGCGGGGTCGACGAGCCGCAGGTCCACGAGCGGCACCGGCTGTCCCTGCCGGGCCCGCGCGTCGGCCTGCTCGGACGGGGAGAGCCCGGCGTAGTGGCTCCGGGTGGTCGACATCGTGGCGATCGGGCTGGTCTCGGTCATGCCCCAGGCGTGCAGGATCGGCAGGCCGACCGCCTCCCGGTAGCCCTCCGACAGCGACCGCGGCACGGCCGACCCGCCGCAGAGGATCGCGCGCAGCGCCGAGAGGTCGTGCTCGGGCACGAGCGGGAGCATGCCCATCCAGATGGTCGGCACCCCTCCGGTGACGGTCACCCGGTGCCGTTCCAGCAGGCCCGCGATGGCCTGCGGGTCATGTTCGGGCCCGGGAAGACCAGGCTCGACCCGGCCAGCAGAGCGCCGTAGGGCAGGCCCCAGGCGTTCGCGTGGAACATGGGGACGACCGGCAGCAGCACGTCGCGCTCGGACAGGCCCGGCCCGTCCGCGATGAGCGTGACCAGCGAGTGCAGCACGGCCGAGCGGTGGCTGTAGACCACGCCCTTCGGGTTGCCGGTGGTGCCGGACGTATAGCACATGGCGGCCGCCGTGTTCTCGTCCGCGACGGCGAAGTCGCCGCCGAACGGGGCGGCCGCGGCGAGCAGCTCCTCGTAGTCGTGCACCCGCGGGTCGTCCGGGACCGGCACGTCGGCGCCGTCGTCGATCACGACGTAGTGCCGGACCGTGGTGATCCTGTCGACCAGCTTCCACAGCACCGGAAGCAGTGACCGGTCGACGAAGACCACCTCGTCCTCGGCGTGGTTGGCGATGTAGACGAGCTGCTCCGGGAAGAGCCGGATGTTGAGCGTGTGCAGCACCCGGCCGGTGCACGGCGCCGCCAGGTACAGCTCCAGGTGCCGCGCGGTGTTCCAGCAGAACGTGCCGACGCGCCCGTCCGCGGAGACGCCCAGCGCGTCGAGCACGGTCGCCGCCGGCGTACCCGCCCGGCCCACCTCCGCGACGGTCGTGACGGTCTCGCCGCTGGCCTGCGCGGTGACGACCGTCTTGTGCCCGAAGTACTGCTCGGCCCGGTGGAAGACGTGCGGCAGGGCGAGCGGCCGGTCCTGCATCAGTCCGCGCATGAGGGCCTCCGGCGGGAGCGGATGTGCTGTGGGTCACTCCGGAAGCTACCTCCGGAGGAGTGGCTTGACCATGCCGGCGTATCCGGGGCCCGTCCGAGCGAGAGCCGAGAAGGCGATCAGCGGTTACGCTCGTGCGCCATGACGCCCACCGACCAGGCCGCATCGGTCTGCCTCGACGTGGGCTCGACCTGGACGAAGGCGGTTCTGGTCCGGCCGGACGGCACGCTGGCCGGGTTCGCCGAACACCCCACCACCAGCGACGACGTGCTCACCGGCATGGACGCGGCCGTGCGCGCGGTCGCGGCCGCCGGGCGTTCCCGCGACGGCGAGCCCGAGCTGCTCGCGTGCTCGTCGGCGGGCGGCGGCCTGCGGCTCGCGGTGGTCGGCTCGGAACGGCTCGCGGCCACCGAGGCCGGGCACCGGGTCGCGACGTCGGCCGGTGCGCGGGTCGTGCACGTGCACGCCGGGCCGCTCGAGCCGGCGACGTCCGGGAGCTGCGCAACGCCCGCCCCGGCGTGGTGCTGCTGGTCGGTGGCTCCGACGGCGACGACCCGTCCGGTCTGCTGCACAACGCCGAGCGGCTGGCCCGCGCCCGCGTGCGGCACCCGATCCTGCTCGCCGGCAACACCGCCGCCCGCGAGGACGCGCTCGCGCTGCTGCGCTCCACCGGCCGCCGCGTTCAGGCCTGCGACAACGTGCTGCCCCGCCGCGGCGAGGTGGTGCCCGGCCCGGCGCGCGCGGCGCTCGCGCAGCTCTACCGGCGGCACGCCATCGGCGGCCGCGGCTCCGCGGTCGCGCCGCGCTTCCGCCGGCTCGTCCGCGTCGTCACACCGGACGCGGTCGGGCACGCGGCCACCGAGCTCGCGCGCATCTGTGCCGCCCGGGTGCTGCTCGTGGACGTCGGGTGCGCCACCACGGACGTCCACTCCGCGCTGGGCGCGCAGGCCCGCCGCACCGTCGAGGGCGACCTCGGCGTCCGGGCCGCCGCGGCGGGCGTGCTGGTGGAGGGCCAGGCCGAGGGCATCGTCGACCCGGTGGAGGCCGACCTGCTCGCGCCGACCGTGGCGCGGATGGCGAGCGAGGTCGGGTACGTGCCGCGCGACCACGGCAGCGCCGCCGAGGACCGCAGGGTGGCCGCGCTCGCGACCGTCGTCGCCGTGCGCCGGCACCTGCGGGCGCACGCCGACGCGGGCGACGGCGTCGGGCTCGTCGTGCTCACCGGCGGCGTGTTCCGGCAGCGGGCGCGGGCCGGCGGGCTCGCCGCGGTGGTCGCCACGCTGCGCACCGACCCCGTGCTCGCCCCGCTGATCGAGGACGTGCCGGTGGTCGTCGACTCCGACTTCACCGTCGCCCCGGCCGGCCTGCTCGCCGCCCGCGGCCGCACGACCGCGGCCGAGGCGCTGCTGCGCGACCACCTGCTCGCCTGACGCGCGTCAGGCGACGTGCCCGAAAACGGGCCCGACCCGGACTCCTCTCCCCGACGATCGTGTGACGTGTTGTCCAGAGCCGACACGGGTGCGGGGCACAGCTGCTCTTTCCGGGTGACGCGACCCGGACGCCTCCGGCGGCGCCGCCGAGTCCGCACTCTCGCCGGGTGCGTCGCGCGCTGCTGGTTGTTGTCATCGCAGGGCTCGTGCTGGTGCGGCGCCGCCGCCCCCGCCTGCCGGGCCGCCGTCCGGCACCGGGTCCCGCGCCGGCGCCGGCCCCGCGGCGACGGCGGACGGCGTGGACCGAGGGGGTCGACCTGCTCGCGCTGGGCCGTTCCCTCGGGGGCTGATCAGCCGCCCTGCGGGGCCTCGGGGCCGGCGGTGGCCGGCGGCGCGGGCCGCCGTTCCACGGGGACACGGGTCCGCACGGGCGGCCCGGTCACCGGCGCGGCGGGCCCCGGGGTCGGCGGCGCGAGCAGGACGGGCGGGGGCACCGGCTGCCGGGCCGGGGTCGCCTCGGGACCGCGCGCGGTGAGCACGGCCGTGCCACCCACGACGAGCACCGCAGCCGCGGCGGCCGCCGCCGTCGCGAGCCGCTGGCGCCGCCGGTGCAGCCGGACCTGCCGCGCGTGCACCTCCGTGAGCAGCGCGGACGCGAGATGCCCCGGTCGAGCGCAGGGTCGGAGAGGCCGGCTCGGAGGCTCTCCTCGTCGGTCATGGCCTGCTCCCTTCGGTGACGGGGCCGTTCGCGCGCACCGCGGCCAGCGCCCGGGCGGCGTGCGACCGCACCGTGCTCTCGCGGCAGCGAGCATCCGGGCGATCTCGGCGTCGGGCAGGTCGAGGTGGTAGCGCAGCACGACAACCGCGCGCTGCACGGGCGTGAGCCGGGCCAGCGCCTCGCGCAGCTCGGCCCGCAGCACCACGGCGTCCTCGACGCCCGGGGCGGCGTTCCCGCCCGGGGGCCCGGGCTCGGCGGCGGGCCGCTCGCGCGACGAGAGCCGGCGCCGCCACGACAGGAAGTCGTTGAGCACCGCCTTGAACACGTAGGCGCGCACGTCGTCGGCCCGCGAGACCCGCGCCCAGGCCAGGCCCACCCGGGCGAGCACGTCCTGCACGATGTCCTCGGCCCGGTGGTGGTCCATCGTGAGCCGACGCGCGAACGCCATCAGCTCCGGGCCGTGGGCCAACACGAACGCGTCGAACGACGGCGGCGGCTCGGCCATCAGGCCCGCCCGGTGCCGGCGGCCGACGCGAAGACCACGACGTGTCGGTGTAGCTGCGGGCGGCCCGGTCGAACGCCCCGCCGCACGTGATCAGCCGCAGGCCGGCGTGGTCGAGGTCGCCGTACACCTCGTCGGACGGGAACGCGGCCTTCGGGAACCGGGCGACCCGGTCGACCCGGAACGTCACCACGGTCCCGTCCGCCCGCGTGACGCGCACGGCGTCGCCGGGCAGCAGCGCGGCGAGGTCGTAGAAGACCGACGGCCCGCGCCGCGCCGAGTCCACGTGCCCGAGTATCACCGCCGGACCGGTCTC
>MKJX01000172.1:0-40385 GCA_001942415.1 Pseudonocardia sp. CNS-139 | reverse complement strand
CGCCGAGTCCACGTGCCCGAGTATCACCGCCGGACCGGTCTCGCCCGGTGTCAGGGAACCGGAGTACCAGCCCGGCAGGTCCGACTCCAGCGGCGGCACCTCGACCGTCCCGTCCGGGTTCAGCCCGAGCGTCATCAGGCCGGCGTGCACGCCGATCGCGGGCACGTCGATCGTCACGGGCTGCGACGGCCCCAGCCGGACGTCCGCTGCCGGGCCGGCGGCGATCGCAGGTCCGGCGGCCGCCGCGTCCCGGGCCGGGACGGGCGCGCCCCGTGCCGTCAGCACGAGCGCGCCCGACCCGGCCAGCACGACCGCGGCGCCGCCGCGAGCAGGGCCCGGGCTCTCACGCCCCGCCGGCCGCCCGCCGCCGGGCCACGGCCGCGCCCGCCGCGGCGGCCAGCCCCAGTCCGCCGAGGCCCAGTCCGCCGAGGCCCAGTCCCCCGAGGCCCAGCGCCGCGATGGCGCCGGCCGCGACGGTCCCGGCGTCGGCAGCGTCCGCCGTGGCGCCCCCGCCGGTCGCCGGGGCGCCGCGCGGTGCCCGGACCTGCGGCTGCTCCGCCGGCGGCGAAGCCGGGCGCTCGGGCGCTGCGCTCGCCGGCGGGGCGGGGGCCGGCGTCGGCGGGACGGGCGTCGCAGCGAGGGCCTGACCAGGAAGAACACCCAGCAGGGTCACGGTGGCGGCAGCGGTCAGCGCGGTGCCGGCCACTGTGCGGCGCAGCGTCATGAGAGGGCTCCTGTTGTTCGGGGAGACGTTGACATCCCTGTGACGAGGTGAGCCGAGCCGGGCGTTGCGGGTGTGACCGGAGGCACACCTGCGCCCCGGGCGAAAGCCGGGTTGACAGCGTCGCCGCCGTCTCGGAATCCTGGACGCCAGCCAGGTCGAGAGGCGCTGCAACGGGCCCCGCCCGCCACGCTCGGCCATGCGGCGAGCAGTTGGAAGGGCGCCTGCACCTCTGGAGGAGGGCAGGCCGATGGCACCGCCGTTCCGTCATGCCGGAGCTCCGGCTGTCCCGCCGGCCCGTGCGCTCCTCCTGTGCCCGCCCGTCCCGGGTCCGATCCGGGACAGTCCGTCACTGTCCGTGTCCTCGGCTGCGAGTAGCGTGGCCGGCCGGACAAGCCACCGAGGAGGCGTTACCACCCCATGACCGCCACTGTCGGCACCACGACCGGCCCCAGCAGCCGGTTGCAGCAGCGCAACGGCATCGACTTCGCCGTGGCCGACCTGGAGCTGGGTGAGTTCGGCCGCAAGGAGATCCGCCTTGCCGAGCACGAGATGCCCGGCCTGATGGACCTCCGCCGTGAGTACGCGGAGGCCCGTCCGCTGCACGGCGCCCGCATCGCCGGTTCGCTGCACATGACCGTGCAGACCGCGGTGCTCATCGAGACGCTCGTCAGCCTCGGCGCGCAGGTGCGCTGGGTGAGCTGCAACATCTTCTCCACCCAGGACCACGCGGCCGCCGCCACCGTCATCGGCCCGAACGGCACCGCCGAGGAGCCCCGGGGCGTCCCGGTGTTCGCCTGGAAGGGCGAGACGCTGGAGGAGTACTGGTGGTGCACCGAGCGGCTCTTCACGTTCACCGACGAGAACGGCGACGCCGTCGGCCCGAACATGATCCTGGACGACGGCGGTGACGCCACGCTGCTCGTGCACAAGGGCGTCGAGTTCGAGAAGGCCGGCGTCGTGCCGAGCGTCGAGGACGACGACCTCTCGGTCTCCGACGAGTACCGGATCATCCTGGACACGCTGCGCCGCTCGCTGGCCGAGGACGGGCAGCGCTGGACGCGGGTCGCCGCCGACATCCGGGGCGTCACCGAGGAGACCACCACCGGCGTCCACCGGCTCTACCAGCTCGCCGAGCAGGGCAACCTGCTGTTCCCGGCGATCAACGTGAACGACTCGGTCACGAAGAGCAAGTTCGACAACAAGTACGGCATCCGCCACTCGCTCGTCGACGGCATCAACCGGGCCACCGACGTGCTCATCGGCGGCAAGGTCGCGGTCGTCTGCGGCTTCGGCGACGTGGGCAAGGGCTCGGCCGAGGCGCTGGCCGGGCAGGGCGCCCGCGTGATCGTCACCGAGGTCGACCCCATCTGCGCCCTGCAGGCGCTGCTGGAGGGCTTCGAGGTCGCGCGCCTGGAGGACGTGGTCGGCAAGGCCGACATCATCATCACGACCACCGGCAACAAGGACATCGTCAGCGCCGACCTGATGTCCCGCACGAAGCACCAGACGATCATCGGCAACGTCGGCCACTTCGACAACGAGATCGACATGGCCGGCCTCGCCCGCTACCCGGGCATCCGCCGGATCAACATCAAGCCGCAGGTCGACGAGTGGATCTTCCCGGACGGCCACTCGATCATCGTGCTGTCCGAGGGCCGCCTGATGAATCTGGGCAACGCCACCGGGCACCCGTCGTTCGTGATGTCCAACAGCTTCTCCAACCAGGTGATCGCGCAGGTCGAGCTGTTCACCAAGTTCGAGGAGTACAACAAGGACGTCTACCGGCTGCCGAAGGTGCTGGACGAGAAGGTCGCGCGCATCCACGTGCTCGCGCTCGGCGGCGAGCTGACCAAGCTCACGAAGGACCAGGCCGAGTACATCGGCGTGGACGTCGAGGGCCCGTTCAAGCCCGAGCACTACCGGTACTGACGCGGTACCGACGCCTCTCGCCTTGGGGGAGCACCCGACCTAATGTGGACCTGTGGTGCTCCCCCGAGGTGACGGTGACGGCTGGGTGCACTGCGCACTCGGCCACCGGCACTGGGGACTCTTCGGCGCGGCCGGTCTGCTGCTGCGCCACGCGGCCTCGTGCTCCTGCAGCACCGCGCGCTCTGGAGCCACCACGGCGGCACGTGGGGCCTGCTCGGCGGCGCCCGCAACCGCGGGGAGTCGGCCGAGCAGGCCGCCCGCCGGGAGGCCGCCGAGGAGGCCGGGCTCGCCCCCGACACGTACAGCGTCACCGGCTGCTACGTCGACGACCACGGCGGCTGGTCGTACACCACGGTCGTCGCGCACGCGGCCGAGGCCGCGCTGCCCACCGGCCTGACCGGCGAGACCCTGGAGGTCCGCTGGGTCCCCGCCGCCGACCTGGGCGACCTCCCGCTGCACCCGGGGTTCGCGGCCACCTGGGACACCGTCCGCGCCATCGCCTGACCGTCCCCCGATGCGTCCGCGGCCGGGACGGATCCACCCGTCCATGACGCGTGTGGTGGTCGAGATCAGCCCGTCGGTGGACGGGTACGTGGCGGGCGAGGGCGTGAGCGTCGAGCGGCCGTTCGGGGACGCCGGGCAGCGGCTGCACCGGTGGCTCGGTTTCGACGGCGACCCGGACCCGCAGGACGTGGCGGCGGCCGGGCGCAGCTTCGGTGCCGCGGGGGCCGTGGTGATCGGGCGGCGGATGTTCGACGTCGGCATCGCGCAGTGGGGCCCGGACGGCGCGTTCGGGCTGCCCGTGTTCGTCGTGACGAGCCGGCCCGAGCCCGACCTCGTGCGGGGCCCGACGACGTTCGCCTTCGTCACGGGCGGCGTCCGGGCCGCGGTGGAGCGGGCGGGCACGGCGGCCGGTGACCGGGAGGTCGTCGTCGGCGGTGGCGCGGCGGTCGTGCAGCAGGCCCTCGACGCCGGCCTCGTCGACGAGCTGCGGCTGCACGTGGTGCCGGTCCTGCTCGGACGCGGCACGCGCCTGTTCGAGCGCACGCCCGGGGCCGAGCTCGTCCCCTCCGGGGTGGTCGTGACCCGCAACGCCACCCACACGACCTACCGCGTCGCCCGGCCCGCATAGGCTGCGCCCGTGGGGCGGATGGTCGCGATCGAGGGCTGGACGGCGCAGGCAAGCGGACCCTGTCCGACGCGCTGCGCACCGCCCTCGCCGCCCGCGGCGCGACCGCCGCCCGGTTCGCGTTCCCCCGCTACGACGCCGACGTGCACGCCGAGCTGGCCCGGGAGGCGCTCTACGGCCGGCTCGGCGACCTCGCCGGCTCCGTGCACGGCATGGCGCTGCTCTTCGCGCTCGACCGCCGGGACGCCGCCGACGGCCTGCGCGCCGCCGCCGCGGCGCACGACGTCGTGCTCGTCGACCGCTACGTCGCCTCCAACGCCGCGTACGGCGCCGCCCGCCTGCACCAGGACGCGGACGGCGAGCTGGTGGCGTGGGTGCGGGCGCTGGAGATCGACCGCTTCGGCATCCCCGCGCCCGACCACCAGGTGCTGGTCGCCGTGCCGCGCGCCGTCGCCGCGGCGCGGGCCGAGCACCGCGAGCGCACCGAGGCCGGCCGGGCGCGCGACGCGTACGAGTCGGACGCGGGGCTGCAGGAGCGGACCGGCGCGGTGTACGCCCAGCTGGCGGCCCGCTCGTGGCTGTCGCCGTGGACGGTGGTGGACGGGGCGGTCGGAGTCGACGCGGGGGAGCTGGCGGGTCAGCTGCTGGGGTAGACGACCACCGCGGCGTCGTGGCCGTGCGCCCGCCCGATCCGGGCGTCGCAGGTGAGGAGTGGAACGCCGAGCTGCTCGGCGAGCGCGACGTACGCGGCGTCGTACGCCGTGAGCACATCCCGGAGCTCCCACACCCGGGTGAGCAGGGAGCGATGCGTCACGCGTGCCAGCGGGACCTGCGCGAGTCGTGCGGCGGCGGCGTCGGCCGCGGCCGGGGTCAGCCGACCACGCCTGCGCATAGACCGGAGCACGTGCAGCGTCTCGAGGTCGACGAGCTCCGGTGCCGCTCCGGTGCCGGTCCGGGCACGCGAGTACAGGTCGGGCTCCGGTTTGGCGCTCGTGGCCAGCTCGATCAACGCCGACGAGTCAATGACGAAGTCGATCATCTTCTCGCGCATCGCGTTCGGCGCGGGCCTCGGCCACGGCCTGGTCGAGTTCCTCCCGGCTCACCCCTCCGTGCTCGGCACGCCAGCGGTCGCTCTCGGCGAGCCACTCGGCCATCGTCGGCGCGTTGGCGAGCTGCGCCAGCTCGTTCCGGAGGTACTCGCCGAGCGACAGGTCGTGGGCTGCCGCCCGGCGACTCACCGTCTCGCGGGTCGCGTCGTCCGGCCCGGGGTCACGTGCTCGCTCGGCCACGCGGCCAGGCTAGCAACGACGCTCGTCCGTTCGGCCCGTTTCGGGAAGTCCCCGGGTCGTAGGCGCCTGACCGGCGCGCAGTGGGATGCTCTCGGTCATGAAGTCGCGGGTTCTGGTGGTCGACGACGACCCGGCGCTGGCCGAGATGCTGACGATCGTGCTGCGGGGCGAGGGGTTCGACACCGCGGTGGTCGCCGACGGCAGCCGGGCGCTGCCCGCCGTCCGCGAGCTGCGGCCCGACGTCGTGCTGCTGGACCTGATGCTCCCCGGCATGAACGGGATCGACGTCTGCCGGGCGATCCGCGCCGAGTCGGGCGTGCCGATCGTCATGCTCACGGCCAAGAGCGACACCGTCGACATCGTGCTCGGCCTGGAGTCCGGCGCCGACGACTACGTCGTCAAGCCGTTCAAGCCGAAGGAGCTGGTCGCGCGCATCCGGGCCCGGGTCCGGCGCACGGAGGCCGAGCCCGCCGAGCAGCTCGCGATCGGCGACGTGACGATCGACGTCCCGGCCCACCAGGTCGAGCGCGACGGGGAGCAGATCGCGCTCACCCCGCTGGAGTTCGACCTGCTCGTCGCGCTGGCCCGCAAGCCGCGGCAGGTGTTCACCCGCGAGGTGCTGCTGGAGCAGGTCTGGGGCTACCGGCACGCCGCCGACACCCGCCTGGTGAACGTGCACGTGCAGCGGCTGCGGTCCAAGGTGGAGCGCGACCCCGAGCACCCCGAGGTGGTCCTGACCGTCCGCGGCGTGGGGTACAAGGCCGGCCCGCCGTGAGCGCATGACCGTCCTGCCGTTCGCCGAGCACGCCCGCCGCGGCGTCGCGCAGCTGCGCCAGCTCGCGGCCGAGCTGGCCGACGCGTGGACCGCGGTGTGGCGGCGTTCGCTGCAGATGCGGGTCGTGATCAGCACGCTCGCGCTGTCGACGGCCGTCATCGTCGTGCTCGGCCTCGTCCTGCAGACGCAGATCGCGTCGCGGGTGGTCGAGGGCAAGGAGGTCGACGCGTTCGCCCGCACGGAGTCCGGCGCGGTGATCGTCGAGCGCGACCTCGCCGGCGTCGACCCGCAGCGCGAGGGCGCGCAGGGCGAGATCAACAACGCCCTCGACCGGCTGACGAACGCGAGCGCGGCCGGGGAGCCGTCGGCGGTGTCGGCCGGTGAGTTCCGCGCGGTGCTCACCACCAGCGTGCAGGACGGCGGCACCCAGGTGGCCGCCGGCCCGATCGAGGACGTGGCCCCGGACCTGCGGGAGATGGTCGCGCAGGGCACGCTCGCCCGGAAGTACGTCACGCTCACCGAGGACGGCGTCGACGTCCCCACGCTGATCGTCGGGCAGCCGGTGCGCACGGCCAACGGCGAGCTGGAGTTCTACCTGCTGTTCCCGCTGACGGCCGAGCAGCGCACGCTCGGCTGGTGCAGAGCACGCTGATCGTCGGCGGGCTCGTGCTCCTGCTGCTGCTCGCCGGCATCGCCGGGATCGTGACGCGGCAGGTCGTGCGCCCGGTTCGGCAGGCCGCGGAGATCGCGGAGCGGTTCGCCGACGGGCACCTCGACGAGCGGATGCCGGTGCTGGGCGAGGACGAGGTCGCGCGCCTCGCGGAGTCGTACAACGAGATGGCGAGCAGCATCCAGACTCAGATCCGGCAGCTGGAGGAGTTCGGCGCGCTGCAGCGCCGGTTCACCTCGGACGTCAGCCACGAGCTGCGCACGCCGCTCACGACGGTCCGGATGGCCGCCGACGTGCTGCACGCCTCCCGCGAGGAGATGCTCCCCGCGCTGCGGCGCAGCTCCGAGCTGCTCGTCACGGAGCTGGACCGGTTCGAGGCGCTGCTCGCCGACCTCCTGGAGATCAGCCGGCTGGACGCGGGCGTCGCGGAGCTGGGCGCCGAGCGCGTCGACATGCGCGGGGTGGTGGAGCGGGCCGTCGAGGCGGTGCGCGGGATCGCGGACGAGACCGGCACGCCGCTGGAGCTGGACCTCCCGGTCGCGTGGTCGCGAGGTCGACCCGCGGCGTGTCGAGCGCATCGTGCGCAACCTCGTCGCCAACGCCATCGACCACGGCGAGGGCCGCCCGGTGAACGTCGTGCTCGGCCACGACGACCGGACGGTCGCGGTGCTGGTCCGCGACCACGGCGTCGGCCTGCGGCCCGGCGAGGCGAGCCTGGTCTTCAACCGCTTCTGGCGGGCCGAGGAGTCGCGCGCCCGGCGCAGCGGCGGCAGCGGCCTCGGGCTCTCGATCGCGATCGAGGACGCCCGGCTGCACGGCGGCTGGCTGCAGGCGTGGGGCGAGCCGGGCAAGGGCGCGGCGTTCCGGCTGACGCTCCCGCGGGTCGTCGGCGGGCTGGTCGAGGCGAGCCCGCTCCCGCTGGGTCCCGAGCAGCGCCGCGCGCCCGGGCCCGGCCCGGCGGGCTCGGTGCCGACGCCGCCGGTCGCGTGGCCGGTCGTGACGGTGCCGGCCGACGGGGCGGGGGAGCGCACGTGAGCCGTCGCTGGGTCACCGCGCTGGCGTTCGCGCTGGTCACGGCCGGGGTCGCGGGCTGTGCGAACGTGCCGGAGAGCTCGCCGGTGCAGGTGCTGCGCCAGGTCAGCGACGGCGAGGACGCGCACGTGCCGCCCGGCCCGGTCGACGGCAGCAACCCGCTGGACCTGGTCCGCGACTTCGTCTTCGCGTCCGGCAGCAGCAACGACGAGCACGGCGCCGCCCGCCGGTTCCTCGCGCCCGAGGCCGCCGCGTGGGACGACGGCGCGAGCCTGACCGTGCTCGACGGGCAGTTCGACACGGTGCCGGCGCCCGGCGCGGCGGACCCGAGCAGCGGCGTCACCACGATCCGCATCCGCGGCACGGCGATCGGCCAGGTCACGACCACGGGTTCGTTCGAGCCGAACCAGGCCGTCTTCCAGCAGGACGTCACCGTGGTGCGGCGCGAGGGGCAGTGGCGGATCGCGAGCCTCCCGCCGGGCGTCGTCATCCCGATGTCGATCTTCCGGGACAACTACCGTTCCGTGCGCACCTGGTTCGTCGACCCGGTGCGCCGGCTGGCCGTCGCCGACCTCCGGTACGTGCCGAGCGTGCCGGCCCGCGCGCAGGCCGCACGGGTGGTCGAGCTGCTGCTGGCCGGGCCGTCCGGGGCGCTGCTGGGCGCGGTCGGCTCGCAGCTCCCGCCGGGCGCGCAGCTGCGCTCCAACGTCACGACCGGCACGGACGGCGCGGTGGTCGTCGACCTGACCGGGCTCGGCGACCTCGACGAGCCCTCGCGCATGCTGCTCGCCACGCAGGTCGTGCTCTCGCTCGCGGAGGTCAACGTGGCGCGGGTGCGGCTGCTGGCCGACGGCGAGCCGCTGGTGGCGAACCGGCCCGTGCTCACCCGGGACGACGTCGCCGCGCTGCACGGTGAGGTGCAGCCGGGCGCCGACGTGCCCGGGCTGGTCGTGTCCGCCGGCCGGGTCCGGCAGCTGACCGGGCCCGACCCCGGCGCGCCGCTGCCCGGGGCGGCCGGCAACGGCGAGTACGACGTCGAGTCGGCCGCCTCCAGCGGCGACGGCCGGCGGCTCGCGGCCGTCGCGCGCGACGGCAACCGGCGGGCGCTGCTGGTCGGCGGGTCCGACGGCGCCGTCGCGCCCGTCCCGCTCACGGCCGGCAGCATGACCCGCCCGTCCTGGACGCCCACCGGCAACGAGGTGTGGACCGTGCTGGACGCGCGGGTGGTCGCGCGGGTGCTCGTGGACGCGTCGCCGCCGGCCCGCACCGCCCAGGTCAACGCGGACGAGCTGGCCGCGCTCGGCCCCATCGCCGACCTGCGCCTGTCCCGCGACGGGATGCGGGTGGCCGCGGTGGTGCGGGGCGCGCTCTACACCGGGGCCGTGGTGCGCAGCATCGACGGCGAGGTCGCGATCCGCAACATCCGCCTGCTCCGCCCGGACGACCTCGGCGAGGTGCTCGCCGCCGACTGGCGCTCCACGGAGTCGATCGTCGCGATCACCCGCGGGCCGGAGCGGCTGGTCGGGCAGGTCTCGGTGGACGGGCTGGCCGTCCAGCAGGTGCTCGGCAACAACCTGACGCCCCCGCTCAGCGCGATCAGCGCGGCGGCCAACCGTCCGCTGCTGGTCAGCGACATGGCGGGGGTCTGGAGCTTCGCGGGCGGCGACCAGGCGGCGTGGCGGCAGGTGCTCGGCGGGATGCCGGACGGGGTGCCGTTCTACCCGGGCTGACGGGGACCGGCGGCCTGTGGACAACTCCCGCGGCCGCGCGGCCGGACCCGGCACCCTGACGTCGTGGGGATGCAGGACCTGGCCGCGGCGCTCGTCGACCTCGTGCTGCCCGGCGAGTGCGCGGCGTGCGGGGAGCCGGCGCCGCCGTGGTGCCGGGCCTGCCGGCCGCGGCTCGGGCCGGCGTCGCGGCCGTGGGTGCCGGGCGGCCGCCGGTGCTGGCCGTCGGCCGCTACCACGGGCCGCTGCGCACGGCGCTGCTGCGCTACAAGGAACGCGGCCGCCGCGACCTGGCCCGTCCGCTGGCGGCGCTGCTCGGGATGGCGCTCGACGAGATCGCCCTGCCGGGCGCGCCGTTGTGGCTGGTACCGGCCCCGTCGCGGGCGAGCGCGGCCCGGCTGCGGGGCGGTGACCACGTCCTCCGGCTGTGCCGCGCGACGCCGCCGGTGCGGGGCGGTGACCACGTCCTCCGGCTGTGCCGCGCGACGCCGCCGGCCGCCCGCGAGCGCGGCCCGGCTGCGGGGCGGTGACCACGTCCTCCGGCTGTGCCGCGCGACGGCCGCCGGCCGCCCGCACGTGGGCATCGCGCGGGCCCTGCGGCTGGCCCGCGGGGTGCGCGACTCGGTCGGCCTGGACGCCGCGCAGCGGGCGGCCAACCTCGCCGGACAGGTAGGCGTGCGGCGCTCGCGGCTGCCGCCGCCGGGGGCCGCGGTGCTGCTCGTGGACGACGTCGTGACCACCGGCGCGACGCTCGCCGCGTGCCGCGACGCGCTCGCCGCCGCCGGGGTCGCGGTGCGTGGTGCGGTTGTCCTCTGCGATGCCACACCGGAGATCAGGAGGGTGGCTTCCGCAAGGTCAGGCGGGTGAACAGGGCGTGGAAGAGTACCGATCATCCCCCGATCGGGGAAGGTCGTTCACCGCTTCCACCCAGGTCGCGGTCCTGCGTTTCCGGGGCTGTTGCCGAACCGTGATGCGCGTTACCGTGCTCCGCATCCGCCGAGGCCGCCAATCAGGAGGGTCAGCCGATCGAGCGCCCGGGGATCGGAAGGGGATTCCCCCGGCGCAGTCTGCAACGTCAACCCGACGCCGAAAGCGAGGGAAGTCTGCGTGGAGATCGTTGTCACCGGCCGGAACGTCGTGGTCCCGGACCACTTCCGGGTCCATGTCGCCGACAAGCTCGCCCGTCTGGAGCGTTACCACCACAAGATCGTCGGTCTGGAGGTCGAGCTCTTCCACGAGCCCAACCGCCGCCAGCTCAAGAACTGTCAGCGCGTCGAGATCACCGGCAGGGGGTGCGGGCCGGTCGCGAGAGCCGAGGCCTGCGCGCAGGACTTCTACGCGGCGCTGGACGCCGCTGCCGCCAAGCTGGAGGCCCGGCTGCGCCGCTCCCACGACCGGCGCCGCTTCAACGACCGCAGGACGCGGGTCATGGCCGGTCGCGGCGCCGCGGGCGCCGGCACGGCCGTGCTCGATGAGCAGACGGTCGCCGACGAGTACGACGAGGACCTCGATCGTCCCCGGCGGCGCCGACGACGCGGTGCGCACTGCCGAGATCGAGGTGCCGGTCCCGCGCGAGCACCAGGAGCACATCGAGCCCGACGGCGCCGGGCGCAACGGGTCCGGGCCGGGCCGGATCGTCCGGCAGAAGGTGCACCAGGACGGCCCGATGAGCGTCGACGACGCGCTCTCCCGCATGGAGCTGGTCGGGCACGACTTCTATCTGTTCGCCGACGCCGACAGCGGCGACCCGTGCGTCGTGTACCGGCGCAAGGGCTACGACTACGGGATGATCCGCCTGGAACGGTAGTTCCGGGACGGTCGTTCTCCCTGCGTGGCGCCGGGAGGGGGCGGTCCGCGGCCCATGCGGAACGCGGACCGCCCATTCGGCGTTGTTCCGGGCGTGGCCCGCAGCTTCGCTACG
This sequence comes from Pseudonocardia sp. CNS-139, assembly GCA_001942415.1. Classification (GTDB taxonomy): domain Bacteria; phylum Actinomycetota; class Actinomycetes; order Mycobacteriales; family Pseudonocardiaceae; genus Pseudonocardia. The sequence continues at coordinate 29,189 of MKJX01000172.1, read as the reverse complement.
CTGGGCCGGGCAGCTCGGCGTGCGCGTCGGCGCGGGCTGTGTCCTGACCGCGAGGTGAATGAGGTCGTTCCGTGCCGCTCCTGAACCGTCTGCTCCGCGCCGGTGAGACCAAACTGGTGAAGCGGCTGGCGCGCGACGCCAAGGACATCGAGTCGTACGAGCCGGAGATCCAGGCCCTCACCGACGCCCAGCTCCGCGCCAAGACCGAGGAGTTCCGCGAGCGGTACCAGGCCGGCGAGTCGCTCGACGAGCTGATGTTCGAGGCGTTCGCCGTGGTCCGCGAGGCGGCCGTGCGCACGCTCGGGCAGCGCGCGTTCCCCGTGCAGCTCATGGGCGGGATGGCGCTGCACCTGGGCAACATCGCCGAGATGAAGACCGGTGAGGGCAAGACGCTGACCTCGGTCTTCCCGGCCTACCTCAACGCGATCTCCGGCGACGGCGTGCACGTCGTCACCACCAACGACTACCTGGCCAAGCGCGACTCCGAGAACATGGGCCGCATCCACCGCTTCCTCGGCCTCACGGTCGGGGTGATCCTCTCGGAGATGACGCCCGCCGTCCGGCGCGAGCAGTACGGCGCCGACGTCACCTACGGCACCAACAACGAGTTCGGCTTCGACTACCTGCGCGACAACATGGCCTGGAAGAAGGCCGACATGGTGCAGCGCGGGCACAACTTCGCGATCGTCGACGAGGCCGACTCGATCCTCATCGACGAGGCCCGCACCCCGCTGATCATCTCCGGGCCGGCCGAGCAGAGCGCGCGCTGGTACCAGGAGTTCGCGCGGATGGCGCCGATGATGGACCGCGACCTCCACTACGAGGTCGACGAGCGCAAGCGCACCGTCGGCGTCACCGAGGAGGGCGTCACCTTCGTCGAGGACCAGCTCGGCATCGACAACCTCTACGAGGCGGTCAACACCCGCTCGTCGGCTACCTGAACAACGCGCTGAAGGCCAAGGAGCTGTTCAAGAAGGACAAGGACTACATCGTCCGCAGCGGCGAGGTCCTCATCGTCGACGAGTTCACCGGGCGTGTGCTGTCGGGCCGCCGCTACAACGAGGGCATGCACCAGGCCATCGAGGCCAAGGAGGGCGTGGAGGTCAAGGCCGAGAACCAGACGCTCGCCACCATCACGCTCCAGAACTACTTCCGGCTCTACACCACGCTCTCGGGCATGACCGGCACCGCCCAGACCGAGGCCGCCGAGCTGCACCAGATCTACAAGCTCGGGGTGGTGTCGATCCCCACCAACCGGCCGATGCAGCGCGCCGACCAGCCGGACCTGATCTACAAGACCGAGGAGGCGAAGTTCGCGGCGGTCGCCGCCGACATCGCCGACAAGCACCAGAAGGGCCAGCCGGTCCTGGTCGGCACCACGAGCGTCGAGAAGTCCGAGTACCTGTCCAAGCTGCTCGTGCGGCTGCAGGTGCCGCACGAGGTGCTCAACGCGAAGCACCACGAGCGCGAGGCGACGATCGTCGCGCAGGCCGGGCACGCGGGCGCCGTCACGGTCGCCACGAACATGGCCGGCCGCGGCACCGACATCATGCTCGGCGGCAACCCCGAGTTCCTGGCCGACCTGGAGCTGCGCCGCAGCGGGCTCGACCCCGTCGAGCGTCGCGAGGAGTACGAGGCGGCCTGGGAGGGGGCCGTCGCGGCGATGCGGCAGCAGGTGGCGGCCGAGGGCGAGGAGGTCAAGGCCGCCGGCGGGCTCTACGTGCTCGGCACCGAGCGGCACGAGTCGCGGCGCATCGACAACCAGCTCCGCGGCCGGTCCGGCCGTCAGGGCGACCCGGGCGAGTCCCGCTTCTACCTCTCGCTCGGCGACGAGCTCATGCGCCGGTTCAACGGCCAGGTCGTCGAGTCGATCATGAACCGGTTCAACCTGCCGGACGACGTCCCGATCGAGGCCGGGATGGTCACCCGCGCCATCCGCAGTGCCCAGACGCAGGTCGAGCAGCAGAACTTCGAGATCCGCAAGAACGTGCTCAAGTACGACGAGGTGCTCAACAAGCAGCGCACCGTCATCTACGACGAGCGCCGCCGAGTGCTCTCGGGCGAGGACATCCAGGGCCAGGTCGAGCACATGCTGGAGGACGTCGTCCGCGCCTACGTGGACGGCGCCACCTCGGAGGGCTACGCCGAGGACTGGGACCTGGAGCAGCTCTGGACGGCGCTGCGCTCCATCTACCCGGTCAGCATCAAGTGGGAGGACCTCGCCGACGAGCAGGACGACCTCACGAAGGACACGCTGGCCGAGGCGATCCTCGCCGACGCGAAGGCCGCCTACGCCCGCCGCGAGGCCGAGGTCGACACGCTGATCGCGCCGCTCGGCGGGATGCGCGAGCTGGAGCGGCAGGTGCTGCTCACGGTGATCGACCGCAAGTGGCGCGAGCACCTCTACGAGATGGACTACCTCAAGGACGGCATCGGCCTGCGCGCGATGGCCCAGCGCGACCCGCTGATCGAGTACCAGCGCGAGGGCTTCGACATGTTCAAGGCCATGTCGGAGGGCATCAAGGAGGAGACGGTCGGCTACCTGTTCAACGCGGCCGTGCAGGCCCCGGCGCAGCCGGAGCAGACGCCCACGGAGCAGGTGGCGGTCGTCCAGGGCGCGCCCGAGCAGGCGGCCCCGGCCCAGCAGCCCGCCGACGGGCAGCAGCGCGCGCCGCGCACGCGGCCGGCGCCGCCGCCCCAGGTGGTCGACGCCGAGGCCACCACCGACGTGCTCCCGGTGGCGTTCCGCGGCAACCGGCCCACCGAGCTGCGCTACAGCGGCCCGGCCGAGGACGGTTCGGCGGTCCGCACCCGTTCCGGCGGCGCGTCCCAGCGTGGGGACGGGCAGCGCGGGGACGGCAGCCGCGGCGAGGCCACGGCGAGCCGGGCCGCGCAGCCGTCGCGCAACCGGCCCTGCCCCTGCGGCTCGGGGCGCAAGTACAAGCAGTGCCACGGGGCCCCGTCGGCCGCTCGCCCGTAGCCGCGCGTCCGGCTCAGCCGAGCCGGACGTCGGTGCACCGCCAGCCGGTGTGCGCACGTTCGAAACGCGCGGCGAGGGCGCGTACCCGCCCGTCGACGTCGGCGGCGACGGCTACCTCGGCCACCCCGGGCCGCGGGATGCACATCCGCATCCGGCGCAGCTCGGCGGGGGTACGCGGTCGTCGCCGCATGGTCGCCACCCGCCAGCAGCGCAGCGGCGCGGCCGCGAAGTGGCCGTCGAGCTGCAGCAGCGGGCGGCGGTGGTCCAGTACCTCCAGCGCGATCCGCAGGATGCGCGCGAGGTCGTGGTACACCTCGGCGAACTCGTGCACCCCGTCCGGCCCGGCCGTGGGCGGCATCGGACCGGCGGGCAGCGGCGGGCCCGCCGTGGGCGCGCCCGGCTCGGGCTCGTACCGCACCCGCCGCACCCGGGCCCGGACGGTGGACGGAGGCGCCTGCGTCACACCAGCACGGTGCGCCGGACGACGGCAGCGTGAGGCGCGGTCGCGGCCGTCGGCGCCCGAACCGTCCGCCCCCGAACCATCCCCCCAAGCAGTCGGGCGGGCGCGATCGTTCGGAGGCGTACGGTTCCCCGCCGGTTTCGCCGAACGGGCCTGGGCCGGGCTGCCGCCGGCCTACCGTCCTGGCCCATGACCGCTGACCAGCACGTGCCGCTGGACCGGCTCGTGGCGCTCGCCGGGCGGGAGGTCCGGCGGGCGACCGAGCGGGCCACGGCCGAGAACGGGCTCGGCGCCACCGGCATGCGCATCCTGGGCCGGCTCGTGGCGCACGGTGCGGTGTCGCAGCGCGATCTGGCCCGGTCGTCGGGGTCAGCCCGACCACGCTCTCGCCGATGATGGACGCGCTGGAGGCGGCGGGCGCGCTCACCCGCCGGCGCCACCCGCGGGACCGGCGGATGGTGGTCGCCGCGGTCACACCCCGCGGCGTCGCGCTGCTGCGGGCCGCGTCCTCGGCTGTTGTCGCGGGCGCCGGCAGCGGATGCCCCGGCTCGACGCCGCGACGGCCGCGGTGGTGCGGGAGTACCTGCTCGCGGTGGTCGCCACGTTCGAGGACGACACGCTCGCCGTCCCGGTCCGGCCCGCGGGTGCCGGGGAGTAGCGTCGCGCCGTGCCGATGCGCGCGCTGCTGATGGACTACTCCGGCGTGCTCGACCAGGACCCCGTGGTCCTCGACACGGTGCGCCGGGCCGCGGCCGCCGGTGTCGCGACGGCGCTCGTGTCGGACGCCCCCGTCGTGCCGAGGGAGTGCGCCGCGGCGTTCGACCTGGTGGTGCTGGGGCCCGCGCTGGGTGTGCGCAAACCCGACCCGGAGATCTACCGCCGGGTCGCCGAACGGCTCGGGGTGGCCGTCACGGACTGCCTGGTCGTCGACGACGCCGACCGCAACGTGCGCGGGGCGCGTGCGGCCGGGGCCGTCGTCATCCGCCACCGGGACGTCGCGGAGACCGTCTCGGAGGTCGAGATTCTGCTGGGGTTGCCCGCCCCGGGATGACGGGCTACTGCGTGACTACTGCTGCGGCGGCGCGGGCGGGGGCGGGGGCGGCGGTTCCTGCTGCTGTGTGGTGTCGCCCTCGCCCGTCATCTCCTGGAGCTTGTCGACGCCCTGGTCGATCTGCTCGTCGTGGCCGGCGAACCGCTCCTTGGCCATCTCGCCGCCCTTGTCGAGCCCCTTGTCGACCTGCTCGTCGTGCTGCCCGAGGAACTCTCTTGCCTTGTCCAAGAAACCCATGGGTGCGGGGTGCCCTGCCCGGGCGTCGCTCACACGGTCACTTTGTCCCTCGTTCGGGCCGGCGCCTGGCCAGCTCGAACGCCGCGACGGCGCCCGCGCTCGCCACGCCGAGCGACTCGACACCGCCGTGCATGGGGATGGCGAGCAGCCCGTGCAGCAGGTCGCGGACGGTGCCGGCGATCCCGTCGGTCTCGTTGCCGAGCACCAGCGCGACGCGCGCGGGCAGGTCCGCGTCGAGCAGCGAGGCGCCGTGCGCGTCGAGGCCGTAGAGCGCGAACCCCGCTTCCGCGAGCGCGTCGCAACCCTCCTCGACGGTGCCCGACCGCAGCACCGGCGCCCGGAACGCCACCCCGGCCGACGCCTTCACGACGAGCGGGTCGATCGCCGGCACGCCGCGCCGCGGGAGCAGCACCCCGTCGAGCCCGGCGGCGGTGGCGCTGCGCAGGATCATCCCGACGTTGGCCGGGTTGGTGAGCCGGTCCAGCACGAGCACCGCGGCCGGCGCGTCCGGCGCGAGGCCGGCCAGGAACTCCGCCACGGGCGCCATCCGCGGCGCGACGACGTCGGCGAGCACGCCCTGGTCGTGGCGCCCGTTGCCGGCCAGCACCTTCACGCGGTGTGCCGTGGCCCGCTGCACGGGCACGCCCCGGTGCCGCGCCGCGGCGAGGATCGCCCGCACCGGCTCGCCGTGCAGGCCCTCGGCCAGCACGACCTTGTCCACCCGCAACGAGCCGTCGTCGAGCGCCTCCAGCACCGGCTTGCGCCCGTAGACCGTGATGAAGGTGTCCTTGGGCGACCGTGCTCCGGGGGCCGCGGACCGCTCGCCGTCCACGCCACAAGCCTACGATCGGCACATGCCGCCCCGGCTGTCCGCCCTCGACGCCTCGTTCCTCTACCTGGAACAGCCCACCACCCCGATGCACGTGGGGGCGGTGTCGATCTTCCGGCGGCCGCGCGCCGGCACGTTCGACTACGACGGGCTGGTCGACCTCGTGGGGCAGCGCATCGCGCTGGTGCCGCGGTACCGGCAGAAGGTCCGGCACGTCCCGGGCAACCTCGCGCGCCCGGTGTGGATCGACGACCCGGACTTCGACCTCGCCTACCACGTCCGGCGCTCGGGGCTGCCGAAACCGGGCTCCGACGAGCAGCTCACCGAGCTGGTGGCGCGGCTGATGTCGCGGCCGCTCGACCACACCCGCCCGCTGTGGGAGATGTACATCGTCGAGGGGCTGGCACAGGGCCGGGTCGCCGTGATCACCAAGACCCACCAGGCGATGGTGGACGGGATCAGCGCGATCGACATCGGCCAGGTCATCCTCGACGTCTCGCCGGAGCCGCGCACGGCCACCGAGGAGCTGTGGATGCCGCGGCCGGAGCCGAGTGACGCGCAGCTGGTGCTGGGGGCGGTCGCGGAGGCGGTCGCGCGGCCTGGCGAGATCGTCGACAACACGCGGGTGGCCGCGGGGGACGCGCTGGCCACCGTCGAGAAGGTGGCGGGCGCGGCCGGGCGGCTCTTCTCGATCGCGTGGACGGCGAGCCGGGGCGCGCCGGGCAGCCCGCTCAACGTCGCCATCTCGACGCAGCGCCGGTTCGCGGTCGCGCGCACCGAGCTGGAGTCCTACCGTCGGGTGCGGGCGGCGCACGGCTGCACGGTGAACGACGTGGTGCTGACGGTCGTCGCGGGCGCGCTGCGCGACTGGCTGCTCTCCCGCGGGGAGCCGGTCACGCCGTCGTCGACGATCCGGGCGATGGTGCCGCTGTCGGTCCGGGGGGAGGCGGACGTGCCCAGCTCGGCGTCGGCGGGCACGCTCGGCAACCGCGTGACGTCCTTCCTCGTCGACCTGCCGGTCGGCGAGCCGAGTCCGGTGGTGCGGCTGCACCACGTCGCGCACGCCATGCGCGAGCACACCGCGAACGGCCAGTCCGTCGGGGCCGACACCCTGGTCCGGATCGGCGGGTTCGCCCCGCCTACGCTGCACGCACTGGGGGCGCGCGCGGCGAGCGGGTTCTCGAAGCGGATCTTCAACTTGGTGGTGACGAACGTGCCGGGACCCCAGTTCCCGCTCTACGCCGCGGGCGCCCGGATGCTCGAGATGTTCCCGGTGGTGCCGCTGGCCAAGGGCCAGGCGCTCGCCGTCGGGCTGACGTCCTACGACGGCGGCGTCTACTACGGCTTCAACGGCGACCGGGACGCCATGCCCGACCTCGACGTGCTGGCCGGCATGGTGGACGAGTCGCTCGACGAGCTGCTGGCGACGGTGGCGGCATGATGAGGGTGTACGTGCCCGGCACCTGGCCGATGCTGCGCACGCTGGTGAAGACCGGGCACCTCGACCCGATCGGCGGCACCGCGTTCGCGCTGACGCCGGCCCTGCGCGAGGCCTACACCAGCGGCGACGACGAGGAGCTCGAGTACGCGGCGATGAACGAGGCCGCACGGGCGTCGCTGCGGCTGCTCTCGGTGGAGTTCGGGCTCGGCGAGGACGGCACCCCGGCGCGCCGGGTGGTCGTCGCGGCCGACATGGACGTCACGCTGCGCCCCGACCTCGACGACGGCGCGGTGCGCATCGCCGGCTCGGTGCCGTTCGAGGCGATCGCGGCGGTGCACGTCGACACCGAGGAGGCCGAGTACGCGGTGCGGCAGGCCGCCGGCGCGGTGGACGCGGCCGACATGGGCGACCTCGACGCCGAGTTCCTGATCGGGGAGGCCGAGGACCACGAGCTGGCCTGGTTCGACCCGTCCGAGGTCGCGTTCCTCGTCGAAGGACCCTAGCCCCGCCGCCGTCCGCCGTAGATGAACGCGGCGGCGAGCGGGATCATCAGGAAGAACACCCACTGCCGGGTGAGCAGGAAGAGCCCGACCGCGAGGATCGGCACCACGGCCATCACGCGCGGGCCCCACGTCTCCAGCACCGACCCGAAGGGCTGCGCGACCTCGCCCGGCGTGCCCACCGCGGGCGGGCCGGCCGGCCGTGCCACCGGGAGGCCGGGCAGGTCCGGGTGCGGCTGCGGCAGGTCGTCGAAGAGCGCAGCGAGGTCGGAGGCGACCGTCGCGTTGGCGGCGGTGGCCGACCGGTCCGCGTACTCCTCGACGGTGAGCCGGCCCGCGGCGAGATGCTCGTCGAGGGCCTTCATCGCGGCGCTGCGCTCGGTGTTGCCGATCCGCAGCGGCGGCTGCTGGTCCCCCGTGCTCATGCCGTCGAGCCTCTCACCACGGCGCCCGCAGGGCCACCAGCACCCGCCGCAGCGCGGCGAGCCGGGCCGGGCGCAGCTGGCCCTTCTCCACCAGCTCGTCGAGCGCGCACTCGGGGTCGGCGGGCGGGCCGAGGTGACCGCAGCCGCGCGGGCAGCTCTCGATCGCGGACGCGAGGTCGTCGAACGCGGCCGGCACGTCGTCCGGCGTGACGTGCGCGAGCCCGAACGAGCGCACGCCGGGCGTGTCGACGACCCACCCGCCGCCGCGGTCCTCGGGAAGCGGGAGCGCGAGCGCGGCGACGGTCGTGTGCCGCCCCTTCCCGACGGCCGAGACCGTCCCGACGGCCCGTTCGGCGTCCGGGACCAGGGCGTTGACCAGTGTGGACTTGCCCACACCCGAGTGCCCGACCAGCGCGGACACCCGTCCGGCGAGCAGCCCGGCCAGCTCCTCCGGCGGCCGGTCGCGGCGGGTGGTGAGCACCGGGATGTCCAGCTCCCGGTAGTTCGCGGCGAACGGCTCGGGGTCGGCGAGGTCGGACTTCGTCAGGCACAGCACGGCGCGAGACCCCGGCGTAGGCGCGACGAGGCAGCGGTCGACGAACCCCGTGCGCGGCTCGGGGTCGGCCACGGCCGTGACGACGACGAGCAGCTCGGCGTTGGCGACGACCACCCGCTCGAAGGGGTCGGTGTCGTCGGCCGTGCGGCGCAGCGCGGTGGTGCGGTCCTCGACGCGGACGATCCGGGCGATCGTGTCCGGCGCCCCGGACAGGTCGCCGACCAGCCCGACCCGGTCGCCCACGACGATCGGGGTGCGGCCCAGCTCGCGGGCCCGCATGGCGGTGACGGGCGGGCGGCTCGCGTCGCCGCCGGGCGCGCACGTCCAGCGGCCGCGGTCGACGGTGATGACCATGGCCTCGGCGGCGTCGGCGTGCTCCGGACGGCGTTTCGTGCGCGGGCGCGTGCCCCGGCGGCCCGGGCGCACCCGGACGTCGGACTCGTCGTACTCGCGGGCGCCCACGGTTATCCGAGCAGCGCCGCCCAGCGCCCGGGGAAGTCGGGGATCGTCTTGTCCGTGCAGCCGATGTCGTCGACCTGCACACCCGGCACGACCAGGCCGACCAGCGCGCCGGCCGTGGCCATGCGGTGGTCGGCGTAGGCGCGCCAGGGCCGGTCCGGGCGGGCGGCGAGCGGGCCCGGCCGGATCTCCAGCCCGTCCTCGGTCTCGGTGACGTCGCCGCCGACCGCGGCCAGCTCGGCGGCCAGCGCGGCCAGCCGGTCGGTCTCGTGGCCGCGGATGTGCGCGACGCCGCGGATCCGCGACGGGCCCGTGGCCAGCGCGGCGACCGCGGCGACCGTGGGCGTCAGCTCGCTGGCGTCGTGCAGGTCGACGTCCACGCCGGCGAGCGCGGCCGGGCCGCGCACGGTCACCCCGTCCGGGCCGGGCACGACCTCGCACCCGGCCTCGGCCAGCACCGCGAGGATCTCGGTGCCGGGCTGCGTGGAGCTCTCCGGCCAGCCGGCCACCGTGACCTCGCCGCCGGTGACGGCCGCGGCCGCGAGGAACACGCCGGCGTTGGAGAGGTCCGGCTCGACCGTCCAGTCGCGGGCCGCGATCGGGCCGGGCGCCACCCGCCAGGTGTTGGGCTCGGCGTCGTCGACCTCGACGCCCGCTTCCCGCAGCATGGCGACCGACATCGCGATGTGCGGCAGCGACGGCACCGGCTTGCCGTCGTGGTGCACGGTGACGCCCTTGTCGTAGCGCGCGCCGGACAGCAGCAGGCCGGAGACGAACTGGCTGGACGCCGACGCGTCGATCACCACGTCGCCGCCGGGCAGCCCGCCGGCGCCGTTGAGCACGAACGGCAGGGCATCCCCGTCGATCTGCGCGCCGAGCGCGCGCAGGGCGTCGAGCACGGTGCCCATGGGCCGCTCGCGGGCGCGCGGGTCGCCGTCGAACGCCACCGGCCCGTCGGCCAGCGCCGCCGCGGGCGGCACGAACCGCATCACGGTGCCGGCGAGCCCGCAGTCGACGGCGCCGCCGCCGCGCAGCCCGTCGTGGGCGCTGAACGCGACCCGCTGGCTCGTCACCTCGACCGGGACGCCGAGCGCCCGCAGCGCGCCGACCATCAGCGCGGTGTCGCGCGAGGCGGGCGCCCCGGACACGGTGGCCGCGCCGCCGGAGAGCGCGGCCAGCAGCAGCGCGCGGTTGGTGACGGACTTGGAGCCGGGCACGGTGACCCGGCCGCGGACGGGGCCTGCGGCGGGCGGGGCGGACCAGGGTTCGGTCATGCGGCAATGATCCCGCATCCCGTCACGCGACGGGTGCCGCCGTCCGGCAGTGGAAGCACGTGTCGGCGACGATCCGCACGGCCGTGCGCCGGTCGCCCGTCCGCCAGACGACGGCCAGCTCGGCCGGCGGCAGGTCGTCGACGGGGCGGTGCACGACGTCGGGGCGGGCGTACAGCGCGGTGTTGCCCGCGGCCAGCAGCACCACCCCCGCACCCGCCGCCACCAGCTCGAACGCCTCGTCCGCGGTGGTCGCCTCACCCGCGATCCGGGCCGGGGTCCGGCGCCGGTCGGCGGCCAGCCAGAACGCGCGCATCGGGCCCGCGGACGCCGGCAGCGCGACGAACGGCTCGTCCTCGATGTCGGCGAACCGAACGGACGGGCGGCCGGCGAGCCGATGCCCGGCCGGCAGCGCCACCCAGCGCTCCTCGGTGCCGATCGTGCGGCTCGACAGGCCCGGCGGGACGGGCAGCCAGGCCACCGCCACGTCGACGCCGCCCCCGGCGAGCCCGACGGCCGGGTCGTCCCACGGGACCTGGCGGAACTGGAGCGTCCAGCCGGGCAGCCGCTCCTGCATCGTCGCGGTGACGGCGGGCACGAGCCCGCGGCCGATCCGCGTGTGGAAGCCGACGGTGAGCACCCGCTCGTCGGCGGCGGCCGCCGACCGGACCTCGTCGACGGCGGCATCCCACTCGGCGACGAGCGCGCGGGCGCGCGGCAGCAGCGCGGCGCCCGCCGCGGTGAGCGCGATCCGGCGGTGGCCGCGGACGAACAGCTCGGCACGCAGCAGCGCCTCCAGCCGGCCGACCTGCTTGCTGAGCGCCGGCTGCGACACGAACAGGCGTGCGGCGGCCCGCGTGAAGCTCAGCTCCTCGGCGACCGCGACGAAGTAGCGCAGGTCCTGCACGCGCGCGTCCACAACCAGAGGTTATGGGAACGGGTCTTGGACGGCACCCGCGTCCCGGCCGCAGGCTCGGTGCGTGCGAGCCATCGTCCACGACACCGCCGCCGGCCTGCGGCTCTCCGACGTCCCCGAACCCACCCCGCGTCACGGTGAGCTGCTGCTCGACGTGCACGCGCGGGGGTCAACTTCCTCGACGCGGCCTACCGCGACACCGCCTTCGGCCCGGGCGGCGTGCCCGGCGTCGACGCGGCCGGGGTGGTGGCCGTCCCGGCGGCCGACGGCTCCGGACCGCCGGCCGGTGCGCGGGTCGCCACGTTCGCGATGGGCGGGGCCTGGGCGCAGCGGCGCGCCGTGCCGGTCGCGGACGTGGCCGTCGTGCCGGACGGGGTCGAGCTCGCGGTCGCGGCGGCCCTGCCCGGCGCGGGCGTCACGGCACTGCAGGCCGTGCGGCGGCTCGGGCCGGTGCTCGGGCGGCGGGTGCTCGTGACCGGGGCGTCCGGAGGTGTGGGCCGGTTCGCCGTGCAGCTCGCGGCGCTGGCAGGGGCCGAGGTCGTCGCGGCCGTCGGGCACCCGGACCGCGGCGCGGGCCTGCCGGAGCTGGGCGCCCGCGAGGTCGTCACCGCGCTCGCGGACGTGCGCGCGCCCGTCGACGCCGTGCTCGACACCGTCGGCGGCCCGCTGCTCGGCGACGCGTTGGCGCTGGTCGAACCCGGTGGGCTGGTGCTCAGCGTCGGCCAGGCGGCGCAGCGGCCCGTCACCCTCGACCTGGAACGGGAGCGCCGCCGCGGCGACGCCACGCGGCTGGAGGTGTTCCGGATCGCGCTCGGCCTCGGCCCGGACCTCGCCACGCTGCTCGACCTCGTCGCCCGCGGGGTGCTCGACCCGCAGGTCGGGCTGCGCGCGCCGTGGGACCGGGCCGCCGACGTCACCCGTGCGCTGCTGGAACGGCGGGTGGCCGGCAAGGCCGTGCTGGAGATCGGGTGAGCCGGATGCAGCTGGGGGTCCAGGGGCTCAACGCGAAGGCCGCGGCCGCGCCCGATGTGACGGTGAAGCTGGCCCGGCTGGCCGAGGACCTGGGGTACGGGTCGTGGTGGGCGCTGGACCACCTCGTGCTGCCCAGCGGGCCGGACGCGCCGCCCTACGCCGGGATGCCGGTCGTCGAGCCGCTGGTGCACCTGGCCCACGTCGCCGCCGTGACCAGCCGGATCGAGTTGGGCACGGCGGTGGTGATCCTGCCGCAGCGCAACCCGGTGGTGCTCGCGAAGCAGGCCGCGAGCGTCGACGTCCTGAGCGGCGGACGGCTCCTGCTGGGCGTCGGGTCGGGGTGGCTGGAGGCCGAGATGAGCGCTGTCGGCGTGCCCATGGCCGAGCGCGGCGCGCGCAGCGACGAGTACCTGGACGCGATGACCGCCCTGTGGACCGCGGACGCGCCGGCGTTCGCGGGCCGGTTCGTGGCGTTCGCGGACGTCGACGCCCGGCCGCGCCCGGTGCGGCCCGGCGGGCCGCCGGTGCACGTCGGCGGCCGCAGCCCGGGCGCGTACCGGCGGGCCGTGCGGCGGGCGCACGGGTTCTACGGGACCGGCACCGTGGCGGAGATGGCCGCGGACCTCGCGGGCCTGCGCCGTGCGGCGGACGAGGTGGAACGCCCGGCCCGGCTCGGCCCGCTGGAGATCACCGCGATGCCGACCACCGCGGTGGACCGGGCCACCGCCGACCGCTACGCCGAGCTGGGCGTCGACCGGCTCGTCGTGCACGCGCTGCCGCTCGACGACCCGGACGACGTCGCCAGGTTCCTGGCGGCGCACGCCTCGCTGGCGGGCTGAGCGGGCCGACCGTCGGGGGTCGGTGGGACGATGGCGGCATGTGCGGCCGATACGCCTCGATCAAGGCCCCCGCCGACCTCGCCGACGAGTTCCGCGCGGTCGACGCGACGGACGGTGCGGCCAAGGCGGACTACAACATCGCCCCCACCAAACAGATCGTCACGGTGGTGGAGCGGCACCCCCGCGACCGAGGAGGGCACACCCGACCCCGACCGCACCGAGCGCACGCTGCGCATGGTGCGGTGGGGTCTGGTGCCGTCGTGGGCGAAGGACCCGAAGGGCGGCGCGCGGATGATCACGCCCGCTCCGAGTCGGCCGGTGAGAAGCCCGCGTTCAAGCGGGCGATGAACGCCCGCCGCTGCCTGATCCCGGCCGACGGATGGTTCGAGTGGCAGCGGGGTCCGGAACACAAGCAGCCCTACTACACGCACTACGCGGACGGCTCGTCGCTCGCGATGGCCGGGCTGTGGGAGTACTGGAAGCCCAAGGACGACCCGGCCGGCGAGTACCCGAACGGGCTGGTCACGGCCACGGTGCTCACCACGGAGGCGGTGGGCGTGCTGCGCCAGGTGCACGACCGGATGCCGCTCGTGCTGCCGCCCTCGGCGTGGGACGCCTGGCTGAACCCGGACGTCCGGGCCGACGACGTCGCCGACCTGCTGCGCCCGCCCGCCGACGGGCTGATCGCGAAGCTCGACCTCCTGCCGGTGTCGCCGCTGGTCAACAGCGTGCGCAACAACGGCCCCGACCTGCTCGCCCCGCTGCCGCCCGAGGAGGTCCGGGAGCCGCTGCAGCTCGACCTGCTGGCGGGACCGTGAGCGCCGCGGTCGTCGGCGACGACGGCACCGCGGTCGCCACACCGCACGGGCCCGCCCGGATCACCCGCCTCGACCCGGACGGGGACGCGCGCGCCCTGCTGCTGCTCGGGCACGGCGCGGGCGGCGGGGTCGGCGCGCCCGACCTGGTCGTCGCGGCCGGCGCCGCCGTCGCGTCCGGGCTGGGCGTGGTGCTGGTCGAGCAGCCCTACCGGGTCGCGGGCCGCCGGCGCCGGCGCCGGCCGGCCAGCTCGACACCGCGTGGCTCGCCGTCGTCGCGCACGTGCGGGCGGCCGGGCCGGCGCTCCCGCTGGTCTTCGGCGGCCGCAGCTCGGGGGCCCGGGTCGCCTGCCGCACCGCGACGGACGGGGGCGCGGTCGGCGTGCTCTGCCTGGCCTTCCCCGTGCACCCGCCGGGGAGACCGGAGAAGGACCGGCTCGGCGAGCTGGCCGCGCCGACCGTCCCGGTGCTGGTGGTGCAGGGGCAGACCGACCCGTTCGGTCGTCCGGAGCCGGCGCCGGCCGCGACGTCGTGCTGCTGCGCGGCGACCACTCGCTCAAGTCGGACGCGCCCGGGCTGCGTGCGGCCGTCACGGACTGGCTCTCCGGGCTGCTCGTGGCCTAGGAGATCGGGGCGACCTGCGCGCCGGCCAGCGCCACCAGGTCGGCCGGGGCGAGCTCGATCTCCAGCCCGCGCCGGCCGCCGCTGCAGAACACGGTGTCGAAGCGCTCGGCCGAGGCGTCCACCACGGTCGGCAGCCGCTTGCGCTGCCCCAGCGGGGAGATCCCGCCCGCCACGTAGCCGGTGGCCCGCTCGGCCGCCGCCACGTCCGCCATCCTCGCTCGCTTGCCGCCGACGGCGGCGGCGAGCGCCTTGAGGTCGAGCGTCGCGGACACCGGGACGACCCCGACGGTCAGCGCGCCGTCGACCTCGGCGACCAGCGTCTTGAACACCCGCCCCGGGTCGAGCCCGAGCCGCTCGGCCGCCTCCGGCCCGTACGCCTGACCCTCGCCGTGGGTGTAGGTGTGCACGTGGTGCACGACCCCCTCCCTCGCGAGCAGCGCGATCGCCGGCGTCCCCTTCCCTGCCACGCCCCGGACGGTAGCGGGAGCAGCAAGTTGAGCTGGGAATCACCCGGTGGGGGAGGGCGTTCACATGCACGTGGCACAAGCTGTGATGGATCTTCCGCGCCGGGCTCCGGGTGCGCGGCCGGCGGGCCGGTCGCGGCGGGGCGGCGTAGGCTCGACGGGTCACGCGGCCGCCGCAGCGGTGGCCGTCCCCGAGGTCGCCACGCGTGCGACCCGGCGCGAGAGGAGCGCGGTGCCGGGCACCGAGCAGGACGCGGCGCGGGCTGCCCAGAACGAGGTCGAGCAGGCCGCCGAGGCGCTCGACGCGAACGTCGACTCCCGGGTCGACCTGGAGCAGGAGTCCGCCGAGGAACGCGCGGCGCGTTTCGAGCGCGACGCGATGCCGCTGATCGACCAGCTCTACGGCGCGGCGCTGCGGATGACCCGCAACCCGTCCGACGCCGAGGACCTGGTGCAGGAGACCTACCTCAAGGCGTACTCGGCGTTCCGGACCTTCCGCGCCGGCACGAACCTCAAGGCCTGGCTCTACCGCATCCTCACCAACACCTACATCAACGGTTACCGCAAGCGGCAGCGCCAGCCGGTGCAGGCGCCCACCGAGGAGATCACCGACTGGCAGATCGCCCAGGCCGGCGAGCACACCTCGCAGGGCCTGCCGTCCGCCGAGATGGAGGCGCTGGACCGGCTGCCGGACAACGACGTCAAGGCCGCGCTCCAGCAGCTGCCCGACGACTTCCGCATGGCGGTCTACCTCGCCGACGTCGAGGGGTTCGCCTACAAGGAGATCGCCGACATCATGGGCACCCCGATCGGCACCGTGATGTCCCGCCTGCATCGAGGCCGTCGCCAGCTCCGTGACATGCTCACCGACACCGCACGGGACCGGGGGTTCCTGCGGGGACGGCAGGACGAGGAGGTCTCGCCGTGACGAAGCGAAGCGAGCGGACCGGGCGACGCTGCGAGGCGACGGCATGAGCTGCGGCAACCATCACGACACCGACTGTTCCGAGGTACTGGCGGAGGTCTGGCTCTTCCTCGACCAGGAGTGCGACGAAGGCCGCCGCCGGCTGCTCGCCCAGCACCTCGACGAGTGCGAGCCGTGCCTCGCCGAGTACGGCATCGACGAGAAGCTCAAACGGCTCCTGGCCGCGAAGTGCGGCGGGGAGCACGCGCCGGACGAGCTGAAGGAACGCCTGCGCAAGCAGATCCGCGTGAAGGTGCTGGAGCAGGCGGAGGTGCGGGTCGAGTCCGGGCCGGCCGGCACCACGGTCGAGGTGCGCAGCACGCGCATCGAGCGCCGCAGCTGACCGCGGGGGACGGCACCGGTTCGGGCGCCGTCCCGGCGGGGATCAGGTGTTGGGCTTCTTGCCGTGGTTCGCGCCCTTCTTGTTGCGGTCGCGGCGCTTGCGTGCGCGCTTGGACATGGCCACCTCCTCTTCCGTTCCTGCTCCGATCCTCGCACGTGGTTGGATGAGCCCATCAGCGACGGGGGAGGGATCGGGTGTCGACGCTCAGTGACCTGCTCGCCGAGCACACCCGGTTGACCGGTGATGCCGTCGAGCACCTGCAGCGCGTGGTGGCCGAGTGGCAACTGCTCGCCGACATGTCCTTCGCGGACTTCCTGCTGTGGATACCGCTCGCCGACGCGTCCGAGTTCCTGTGCGTGGCGCAGGCCCGCCCGACGACGGCGCCCACCGCACACCCCGAGGACGTCGTCACGGCGCGCGTCTCCGCCGCCGACAACCCGCAGCTGCGCCGCGCGGTCGTCGAGGGGCGCATCTGCCGCGAGGAGAACCCGCGCTGGCACCTGGAGGTGCCGGTGCGCCGCGAGACGATCCCGGTGCGGCACGGCCGCTCGGTGGTCGCCGTGCTCTCCCGCGACACCAACCTGGCGATGCCCCGGGTGCCGAGCCCGCTGGAGATCGCCTACCTCGGCAGCGCCTCGGACCTCTGCCAGATGGTCGCCGACGGCACGTTCCCGCCGCGGGCGTCGGTGGTCGGCGCCGACACGTCCCCGCGGGCCGGTGACGGGCTGATCCGGCTGGACGCGCACGGGCTCGTCGCGTACGCCAGCCCAACGCGCTCTCCGCCTACCACCGCATGGGCCACGCGAGCGACCTCGTGGGCCATGCGCTCTCGCAGGCCACCCGCGAGCTGGTGGCCGACCCGTTCGACGCCGCCGAGGTCGCGGCCCGGATCGCCGCCGCGCTCGACGGGCGGCACTCGCTGCGGATGGAGGTGCGCGCCCGCGGGGCCGTGATGCTCGTGCGGGCGCTGCCGCTGCGCCCCCGAGGTGACGCCGCCGGCGCGCTCGTGCTCGTCCGGGACGTCACCGACCTGCGCCGTCGCGACCTCGCGCTGCTCTCGAAGGACGCGACGATCCGGGAGATCCACCACCGGGTCAAGAACAACCTGCAGACGGTGGCCGCGCTGCTGCGCCTGCAGGCCCGCCGCACGGCGATCCCCGAGGCCCGCCGGGCGCTCGCGGAGAGCATGCGGCGTGTCAACTCCATCGCGCTCGTCCACGAGGCGCTCTCGACCTCCGTGGCCGAGCGGGTGGACTTCGACGAGCTCATCGACAAGGTGCTCCCGGCCATCGGCGACGGGGCGACGGCCGAGTCGCGGGCCAAGGTGCGCCGTGAGGGCAGCTTCGGCACGCTCCCGGCCGCACTCGCCACGCCGCTCGTGCTCGTGCTCACGGAGCTGGTGCACAACGCGCTGGCCCACGCGTTCGAGCCGGGCCGGGCCGGCGAGGTGGTGGTGTCGGCGCAGCGGTCCGCCGGTGCGCTCGACGTGACCGTCGCCGACGACGGGAGGGGCATCCCGTCCGTCGCGGAGCTGGAGCGCTCGCCGGGGCTGGGACTGCAGATCGTGCGGACCCTGCTCGACTCCGAGCTCGACTCCGCGCTGGAGGTGCGGTCGCGCGAAGGAGGCGGAACGGAGGCCGTCATCAGGCTCTCGCTGAGGGGACGCTAGCCTCTACAAGCAGTGGTCGCCGGGCCGGCAGTGGTCGCCGTCCGGGCCGGCAGGCCCCCTCCGGAGCTGCCCCCGCGTGCGCCCGGTGGAACGACCGCGGGCGGAGCCGGGTGCAGTCCGGCTTCGGGCCCGCGGTGGGGTGGTTCGGTTTGTGTTCTGCCCGCTCAGGCAGCGGTTTTTCGTCTGCCCGCTCAGGCAGTGCGGCGCGAGCGCGCGCGTTGCGCCGCTTGAGCGCACGCCGCTCGTCCTCGCTCATGCCGCCCCAGACGCCTGCGTCCTGGCCGCTCTCAAGCGCCCAGGTGAGGCACTCGGTGACCACGGGGCAGCGCCGGCAGACGGTCTTGGCCTCGGCGATCTGCAGCAACGCAGGCCCACTCGTCCCCACGGGGAAGAACAGCTCGGGGTCCTCGTCGCGGCAGATCGCGCGGTGACGCCAATCCATGGTCTCTCGGCTCCTTGTACTTGCGCGATCGGGGTCGCGCCGATCGTCTGTCACGGTGTTTCCGCGCTTGTGAAGGATTTCACGAGCGCGCTCGATCTTCAAGGGTCAAGGCCTGTGGCGGTGAGTGCCGTCACCGAACTGACACCCTCCGGCACTCACTCCCTCGCCCACTCACCGCAACGAGATCGTGCACTCCGGGTTACTGCCTGCTCACCGAAGTGTCGAACCCCGTCACAGTGAGCGATCACCCTTGACCCGCCCACCGAGCCCGGCTACCCGGGTCCGGTCGGACCATGCGAGATGTTCCTCGCGATCGCTCGCTTGTCCGTGAACAACCATGGGGCAACGTTTCCCCTGGTGCGAGCCCTTATCGGCTCGACGGTCCGCGGGCAGCGGTGAATGGACGCAGATCGTCACCGAACTGGGTGACGGTGACCGCTCGGCTGCGACGAGCGACGCGTCCTGCACGACGACCCGTAGCGCGGCCGACACGGTCGGGAACGCCGTTTCCGCGGCGCTGGCGTCGAGGACCCGCCTCTCCCAACGGCCGGGCGACGCCGGGCATTCCGGGCCGCCGCCGCGGCCTATCCTGGGCGCCGTGACGTCCGAGGAGCCGCCGCGGGCCCCGGCGGACCCGGGTCCGCCGCCGCAGATCCGGCTGGCCGGTGCGCTCGTCGGCGTGCAGGCGCTGGCCGCCGTCGCGTTCGCCGTGGTGCTCGTCGTCGGGTCGTTCGGTGCCGAGCAGATGGGCGACTACCTCGGGCAGGCCGCCTACTTCGTCGTCATCGGGGCCGGGCTGGCCGCTGTCGGCGGCGGGCTCGTGCTCGGCAGGCGGTGGGCGCGCACCCCGGCGATCGTGACGCAGCTGCTGCTGCTCCCGGTCGTCTACACGCTGATCGGGCCGTCACACCAGCTCGTGATCGGGATCCTCACCGGGCTCTTCGTCGGCGGCACGTTCATGCTGCTGATCAGCGAGCGGTCCCGGGTGTGGTCGATGGGGCTCGACCTGCCCGACCGGTCCGACCATTCCGACCATCCGGAGAGCCGGCGCTGACCCCGAGGGCGGCGAGCGCGTCGCCGTCGAGCCGGAAGGTCGTCCAGCCCTCGTTCGGGGCGGCGCCCAGCGCCCGGTAGAACCGGATCGACGGCTCGTTCCAGTCGAGCACCACCCACTCCAGCCGGGCGTACCCGCGCTCGACGCAGAGCGCCGCGAGCGCGGCCAGCAGGGCCCGTCCCTGGCCGCTGCCGCGGTGCTCCGGGCGGACGTAGAGATCCTCCAGGTAGATCCCGTGCACCCCGCGCCACGTGGAGAAGTTCAGGAACCACAGCGCGCACCCGACAACCTCCGCGCCGTCGGTCTCGGCGACGTGGCCGAAGAGCGCGGGCGCCGGCCCGAAGAGCGCCGCGTGCAGCTGCTCCTCGGTGAGCGTGCAGGCATCCGGCTCGCGCTCGTACGCGGCGAGCTCGTGCACGAGCCCGACGACGGCCGGGACGTCCTGCGGGCGGACCCGCCGGACCCGGCCGTCGGTCACGGCGCCGCCTGCAGGTTGAGGTGGTCGATGCGGGGCGCCTCGCGCTCGTGGCCGAGCACCGACAGCGCCGCCGCGTCCATCGCGAAGCGGACGCCCTCGACGGCGGGCAGCTGGACCCACCGGGCGATCAGCACCCGGCTGAAGTGCCCGTGCCCGACCAGCACGGCGTCCCCGTCGGCCGTGGCGGCGCGCACCTCGGCGAGCACGGCGTCGGCGCGGGCGGTGACCTCGCCCGCCGTCTCGCCGCCGGGGCAGGGGTGCGTCCAGACCGTCCAGCCGGGCACCGTCTCGCGGATCTCCGGCGTGGTGCGGCCCTCGTAGTCGCCGTAGTCCCACTCGGCGAGCCGCTCGTCGACGCCCGGCGTCAGCCCGGCGAGCTCGGCCGTGTCGCGCGCGCGGCTGCGCGGGCTGGACAGGACCAGCGCCGGCGCGCGTCCCCGCGGACGGTGCGCAGCAGCTCGCCGCGCTTGGCGAGACCGCGGCCGCGTTCGGTGAGCGGGACGTCGGTGCGGCCGGTGTGCCGGCCCGTCCGCGACCACTCGGTCTCACCGTGACGCAGCAGGAAGATCCGGCCGGAAGTCACGTACCCACCCTACTTGCCGACCGGGTCGACACGGTGCACCCGCCGACGCTGCAGCTGCTCGACGAACTGGGGCTGGGCGCGCGGTTCGCTGCGCTCCCGCAGAGCCGGCTGGAGGAGATCGCGATCCCGTTCGCCGACGGCAGCCGAGTGGTCGTGGGGGGACATGCACCGGTTGCTCGTCGAACCGATGCTGGATCGGTGCCGCAACGGGCCGCCCGAGCCGCTCGTCGTGCTGATGCGGCGGGTGCCGGAGGCGTCATTCGTGCCGGCGTGCCTCATCGGGGCGGGACTGCGGCCGGGGCACGCGGCGGGGTTCACGCGTTCGCCGGATCAAATGCCTCCATCGATCGGACGAACGGTGTTCGGCAGGCCTGCACTGACGGGCTCATCGGACCGATGGAACCAACGGCCGGCACGAATCGCCAATTGCGGCGCCGACTCTCGGTTCCTTGTGTGGGTCCACTGCACAAGGTAAGGTGGGCCGACCGGGTCCAGAGAGCGGGCGGCCGTCTGTGGTCAGCGAGGTGCCTCCACCTGTGCACGCCGTGCGCGCACCAGAACCGACGGACTCCTTGAACCTTATCGAGTCCGTGGTCGACTTCTGGCAGACCCTGCCTCCATTGGTGACCTGGCTATTGTCGGCAGTGGTGCTGGCCATTCTTGTCGGCTACACGACCAATTTTATTTATGACCGCGTCGCGAAGCGCGGCAAAGTCAAGATCTTGACTCCTCGCGACAAGCGGGCGGTGAACGGCTTTGTTGATCTCTACAGCGCTGTGATCGAGGAGCGGGATCAGATTGCTCCCGAGCTCTTCCTGCGCTTCCTCAAGGATCGGAACTTCAGTCCGAGGTCCGTCCACGCGTTGCGGCGGAACATGCGCCGGGGGCTCCGTATAAATCGGCACATCCTCCTCGTCGCCGAGCGTCAGCGGCAGTGCACGGGGTTTCTCAAGGTCATTGTTCCCGAGCGGGGCGACTACGTATTCATCTCGTACCTCGGCGTCTCCGCTCACGGAGTGAGTGCAGCCTTATCGACAAGCTCCGGGACATCGTGGACAGGGCTCTTCCCAAGGTACGGTTCATTGTCTATGAGATGACGTATGACGAGGACATGAGAGCTCCCGAGTCTCGCTATCGACTCTTTCGGGAATACGCGAGATCGCGAGACCTGCGGACCTATCGGTGGGACGAGTACCTCGTTCCCGATCTTGATTATGACGGGTCTTCGTTGACTTCGACCGCAGAAGAACCGGCCGTTCTCGGCGTGGTGCCGCTCGGGAGTGAGCCGAAGCCGAACACGGGCGATCTGTGTTCGATCATAACCTCGATCTACTTCGATATCTACATCGAAACCTTCGGGATCGATTCGACCACCAGCAATCTGTATCGAGAGTACTTGAAAGGTCGTCCAGGACCTGGTCTTCGAGCGCGTGCGCCTGGGGGTATAGCGAGTCGGACTCGCAGATGCTCAATGAGTAGAGCGCCGGAACATGATCTGGTTGCATGGCTGCACCCGGCGCTGGCCACGTGTCGATCGCGAATTCACGGACTAGGCCTGCACACTCGGACGCGGCTGACTCCAGGTGAGGTGGTCGTACGATTCGGCGGGAGGATCTTCCCCACTGCGATGGAAGGATTCGAGGCGAGTATCGAGCCAGGAACGGCTGTCACGCTCGCCGATGGGGTTGCGCTGGCCGAGCCGGTTGGCGCCGGTAGGGACGCGTCGGACTACATCAACCATTCGTGCTCGCCGAACCTGGGAATGCTGGACGCGCTGACCGTTCGCACTCTCGTGGACGTCGGGGCCGGCGACGAGCTGACCTGTGACTACGCCTATTGGTTGGTTCGTGACGATTACGAGATGAAGTCTGATTGTCAATGCTTCGGCTCTGCGTGTCGGCGGCGGATAACGGGACGAGATTGGATGTTGCCCGCCCTTGCGGACGCCATGATGCGCAACGCTTCACCCTATATTCGACGTCGCCTCGACGCAATGCTCAAAGGTAAGGACTGATCGAGAATGAAAGCATTTGTGACAGGCGCGAGCCGTGGTATCGGTCGAGCGATCACCGACGCCCTTCTTCCTCGACTCGACCTCCTGGTGGCGCTCGCCCAGGACGCGGGACGGCTTCAGGAGTTGAAGGTCACTCTCGAACAAGCCAAAGCAGGCATCCAGGTGTCAACGATAGCCGTGGATTTGGCCGACAGCGAGTCGACGTCGAAAGCTCTCGACGCGTGGAGGTTCGAGTACTCGGACCTGGAAATCGATCTGCTCGTGCTGGACGCCGGAACCTTCACTGAAGGATCGCTGGCGAAGATTCCGTTCGACGCCTTTGAAAGAGACCTCCGTATCAATCTCTCCTCCGGTGTGCTGATCGTGCAGAAAGTTCTGCCCGCGCTCCTGCGGTCAGATTCTCCTCGAATCTTCATCATCGGGTCGACGGCGGCCTACGAGAAGTATCCGCTGGTACCCAGCTACGCCGTTGCCAAGTGGGGCCTTCGCGCCTACGCCAACGAGCTACGCGAAGAGCTCCGGGACAGGAAGGTCGGCGTCACGTTCATCTCACCCGGAGGAACCAACACGGCGATGTGGGAAGGCGAGGAGCTCCCTCCCGACCGCCTGCTCGAACCATCCGATATCGGCAAGCTTGTTGCGTCGTGTCTGGATCTGTCGGAGCAGGCGGTGGTGGAGGAATTGATCGTCCGCTCGATCGAGGGTGACATCCACGAGTAGTTGCTGCGGCCCGTGAGCGGCTTTGCTCGCGAGGACTGGAGGGAAGGCCAGTTGGGCGCGCTAGACCGTCGGCGGATTGATTTCATGGGTGTCCTTGCGGCTCGATCCGGATTCGTCCTCCGTATTTTCTCGGTCAGTGAACCGAGCATCAGGAAGTCGGACGTTCGATGGACGGATCCGTTTCAGCAGGCCGAGTTGTGTACGCAGGACCTGGTTGCGCAGGGGCTGTCGTCCGAGTTCGACTATCATCGGAAGGGGTTCTTCATCCGGCACGCCGGGCGTCGGGGGACAACCAGTTTGCTGTATCATTTCGGGGTGTGGACGGATATGCCCGAGGTCTTCACGACGTCGTGGTACAGGTATCGAAACAGCGACACGCTGGAGCAGTTGGACTTCCGTGAGCCGATATCTTGTTGGCATGAATTGGATCTTATCCGGGGCGAGTTGGGGAGGTGGAAGGAATTTATCGACCTGAACATGCAGGATGGTCAGGTCGACTGGGCACGCGTATATCGTGACTATTTCCGAGATGACATTTGAGGGTGGCCGCTTGTGCGCTTCTGCTGGGCAGACAGCCTCCAGGAGAAGCTGCGGGAAAAACAAGGCGGCGCTGACCCGCGAGGAGCGATCCTCGCCGGTCAGCGCCGCCTTCGAGCGCCTGGGTCAGGCAGCCGCCTTCGTCTCCCAGAAGATCTTGTCGATCTGGGCGATGTAGTCGAGCAGCTCCTGGCCCGTGGTGGGGTCGTTGGACCCCTTGGTGCCGGCAGCGCCCGCGGCTTGGTGGCCTTGTTGAAGAGCTCGTGCAGCTCCGGGTACTTCTCGAAGTGCGGCGGCTTGAAGTAGTCGGTCCAGAGCACCCACAGGTGGTGCTTCACGAGGTCGGAGCGCTGCTCCTTGATCTCGATGGCGCGGGCCCGGAAGGCCGGGTCCTCGTTGCCTGGTACTTCTCCTGGATGGCCTTCACCGACTCGGCCTCGATGCGTGCCTGGGCGGGGTCGTACACACCGCAGGGGAGGTCGCAGTGCGCGGTGGCCTCCAGCCGCGGGCGGAGAATGCGGGACAGCAGCCGCATGGGTCCTCCCTGAGTGATCGTTCTGGCGGGGCCGACACTACTCCGGCAGGGCAGCGGACACAGCCGGGAACCGGCACCGCGACCGGCGTGAGGGAGGTCATGTGCGCTGGCGGAGGGTGGCGGTGCGGGGTCCGTCGATGTCCCCGACCCTGCACGACGGCGACGTCGTGCTCGCCCGGTTCGGGGCCCGCGTCCAGGCGGGGGACGTCGTGCTGGTCCGGTGGGACGAGCGGCCCGACCAACTCTCGGTGAAGCGCGCCTCCCGCCCCGCCGACGCCGGGTGGTGGGTGCTGGGGGACAACCCGTTCGGGTCCACGGACTCGCGCACGCTCGGTCCGGCGGAGGTGCTCGCGGTGGTCCGCTGGCGGTTGTGGCCGGCGCCGGGGCGGCTCAGCGTGGGAGCAGCACGGTGAACCGCACGCCGCCCTCGGCGGCGGGTGCGGCGCGAATCACACCTCCCATCCGGACGACGAGGCCGTGCGCCAGCGCGAGGCCGACGCCGCCCGAGCCGCGCCGCTCCCGGTACCGCTCGTGCAGCGCGCCGCGCTCGAACACCACGGCGTAGTCGTCCGGGGCGAGTCCGGGGCCGCCGTCGCGGACCTCGACCGCGCCGCCGCCCGGCACGGGCGCCACGGCCAGCGCGAGCGGCGCCCCGGCCGGGGTGACGCGCAGCGCGTGTCCGCGAGCACGTCGATCACCTGGCGCAGACGTCGCGGGTCGGCGCGGACGGGCACCGGGCCGGGCGGCGCCTCCAGCCGGAACGCCACCCCGGCGGCGGCGCACCGGGCCGACCACACGCCGGCCGCCTCGGTGGCGACGCGGGTCAGGTCGAGCGCGACGACGTCGACCCGGAAGCGTCGGCCTCCAGCCGGGCCAGCTCCAGCAGGTCGTCGACGAGCCGGTTGAGCCGGTGCGCCTCGCGCAGCACGGTGCGGCCCACCTCGGGGACCTCGTCGCCGGTCACCACCCGGTCGGCCAGCGACTCGGCGAACCCGGTCACGGCGGTCAGCGGCGTGCGCAGCTCGTGGGAGATCGAGAGCAGGAACCGGCGCTGGCGGCCCTCGCTGCGCTCCAGCGCGTCCGCGAGCTCGTTGACGGCCCCGGCCACGTCGGCCATCTCGGACGGCCCGGCCACCGGGATGCGCAGGTCGCGGCGTCCGGTGCGCAGGGCGCGCGCCCCGGCCGCGGTGCGGCGCAGCGGCCGGGCCAGCAGCCGGCCGGCCAGCACGCCGACGACGAGCGCGGCGCCGCCCCCGGCGAGCAGCGCGAACCCGATGTTGCGCCGCAGCTGCTGGGCGACGCCCGGGGCCGCGTCCACGGCCTGGACCAGCGCGAACGCCCCGGTCCGGGCCGGGCGGGCCTCCACCAGCCACGTCGTCCCGCCGACGCTCGCCTCGCCGGAGACGGGCGTGCCGTCGGCGGCGGCGGTCGCGCCGGTGCGGGCGACCGCCGCGGCGGCCGGGCCGGCGCCGCCGAGCTGCCCCCCGCGCGGGCCGATCAGCACGATCTCGATGCCCTGCCCGCGCAGCACGTCCGCGACGCGCCGGACGCCGACGGTGCCCGGCGCGTCCGCGAGCTGCGCCGCGACGACGTCGGCCTGCTGCGCCAGCATGTCCTGCGTGACGTTGCGGGCCGTCAGCCCGACCAGCCGGAACGACACGATCGCGGCCGCGGCCACCGCGACGGCCGCCACCAGCAGGCACGCGGCGGCGATCCGGGTCGCCAGCGAGCCGCGGGCCCACGCCGGGACGTTCACGGGGCGCCCGCCGCGTAGCCGACGCCCCGCACGGTCCGGATCGGGGCGTCGGGGCCGAGCTTGGCGCGGACCTGCGCGACGTGCACGTCGACGGTCCGGGTGCCGGCCGAGGCCGCGTAGCCCCAGACCGCCGAGAGCAGCTGCTCGCGGGTGAACACCCGGTCCGCGCCCGCATCAGGTGCGCGAGCAGGTCGAACTCGGTCGCGGTCAGCGCCACCTCGCGTTCGCCGACGTGCACCCGCCGCGCGGTGGGGTCGATCGTGACGGCCCCGGTTCGGAGCAGCTCGACGCGGGCGGGCGCCGTCCCGGCCCGGCGCAGCACGGTCCGGACCCGGGCCACCAGCTCGCGCGGGCTGAACGGCTTGGTGACGTAGTCGTCGGCGCCCAGCTCCAGCCCGAGCACGCGGTCCACCTCGTCGTCGCGGGCGGTCACGAAGAGCACCGGCGTCCAGTCCTGCCCGGCGCGCATCCGCCGGCAGACCTCGATGCCGTCCAGCACGGGCAGCCCGACGTCCAGCACGACGGCGACGGGCGCGAGCCGGCGCACGGCCGCGAGCGCCTCCGCCCCGTCGGTCACCACGTGCACGCCGAACCCGTCCCGGCGCAGGTAGCGGCCGACGAGGTCGGCGATGGCCCGGTCGTCCTCGACCACGAGCACCAGCCCGCCGGTTCCGTCCATGCGCGCCTCCCCGTGCCGGTCGGGCGGATCGTGCCACCCCGTCAGCCGTCCGCCGCGGCGCCGTCCAGGTCCTGCTCCACCGCGTCCAGCGCGGCGTCGACGTCGGCGAAGGGGTCGGCGGCCGTTGCGGGCGCGGCGGGCGGGACGTCCGCGGTGGGCCGGTCCGCGCGGCAGCCGGCCGCGCCCGCGGTGACGGCGAGCGCCACCGCGACGGCGACGGCGGCCCGGGTCACGCGCACTTCTCGTCCCGGAACGCCACCACGCGCCGCTCGGCACCGGCGAGCCGCTCGGCCACGTCGGGACGGCCGTCCAGGCGCTGCTGGAGCCGGTCGGCCAACGCGTCCCGCCCGTTGCCGCGGGCCCGGTCGACGCGCTCCTGCAGCCACGCGGTCGAGCCGGGGGTGTCCGCGTCGCCGCCGATCCGCGTCTCCAGCCGGTCGATGCGGTCGAGGAGGGTGGGAATGCGCTGCTCGCAGAGCCAGCGGGACTGCTCGGGGCTGAGGGTGATGGAGTCCGGCGGGGGCGGGGTGGGGTCGGCCGCGGCGACGCCGGCGCCGGCGACGAGCAGCCCGGCGGTGAGGGCGGCCGCCGCGGTCCCGAGGAGCGTTCTGTTCATGGCGTCGACGATGGCGGGGTGAGGTGAGCGGCCCGTCCGGGTGATGTTCGGATCACGTAAGGACGACAGCGCGGGTCGCTACCATGGTCACGAACCCGACAGCCACACCTCGCCGCCGCGCCCGCCGCATCCGGCCCGCGCCCGGTGAGCGGCCGTCCGGCACCGCGACGCGGCCACACACGAGCCCCGGTGCACGGCCCTGCACGAGCTGAGCCCGCACGAGAAGTGGATCCCGCATGACCGTCGTCCCCGACAACTCGATCAACTCGATCTCGGAATCGATTCCGGCCCCGACCCGCGAGGAGATCTTCGCCGCCCACGACGGCGGCAAGCTCGCCACCGGCCTCACCGCCCCGCTGCAGGACGCGCGCGACCTGGCCGTCGCGTACACGCCCGGGGTGGCCGAGGTCAGCCGCGCCATCGCCGCCGACGTCACGCTCGCCGCCCGCTACACCTGGACGAACCGGCTGGTCGCGGTCGTGAGCGACGGCACCGCGGTGCTGGGCCTCGGCGACATCGGCCCGCGGGCCGCGCTGCCGGTGATGGAGGGCAAGTCGGCGCTGTTCAAGTCGTTCGCCGGGCTGGACTCGATCCCGCTCGTGCTCGACACCACCGACGTCGACGAGATCGTCGAGACGCTCGTGCGGCTGCGGCCGAGCTTCGGCGCGGTCAACCTGGAGGACGTCGCGGCGCCGCGCTGCTTCGAGCTGGAGCGGCGGCTCGTGGAGGCGCTGGACTGCCCCGTCATGCACGACGACCAGCACGGCACGGCGATCGTGGTGCTCGCCGCGCTGCGCGGGGCCGCCGCGGTGCAGGGCCGTCCGCTCGACGGGCTGCGGGTGGTCGTCTCCGGGGCCGGTGCGGCCGGGGTGGCGTGCGCGCGCATCCTGCTGGCCGCGGGCGTCCGGGACGTCACGGTGCTCGACTCGCGCGGCGTGCTCGTCGCCGGGCGCGCCGGGCTGACGGGCGAGAAGGCCGCGCTCGCGCAGGTCACCAACCCGCGCGGGATCGGCGGCGGGCTCGCCGAGGCGATCGCCGGGGCCGACGTGTTCATCGGGCTGTCCAGCTCCGAGGTGCCCGAGCACCTGCTCGCGACGATGGCGCCGGAGGCGGTCGTCTTCGCGCTCTCCAACCCCGACCCGGAGGTGCACCCGGACGTCGCCGCGCGGCACGCCGCGATCGTCGCGACCGGGCGCAGCGACTTCCCGAACCAGATCAACAACGTGCTCGCGTTCCCGGGGGTGTTCCGCGGGGCGCTCGACGCGGGCGCGCGCCGCATCACCGAGGCCATGAAACTGGCCGCCGCGGAGGCCGTCTTCACCGTCGCGAGCGACGAACTGGCCGCCGACAAGATCGTCCCGAGCCCGTTCGACCCGCGTGTCGCGCCTGCCGTGTCGGCGGCGGTCGCTGCCGCGGCCGACGGTCACTCTGACGCGGAGTGACGTCGTCCGACGCTGCGGCCTGCGGATACGCGCACGTGTCAACGGCGGTCGTCACGCAGCGTGCTGACCAGCGCGTTCCCGTCCGCGGGGCGCGGTAGGCCGAACGGGGGTCACCACCAAACCGAGTGGTGCCGAGCGTCGTTTGAAGGTGTGAAGAACGACTGCGCATGGCTGGGAGAAGCTCGTGGGAGAGGTCGGACACCGCTTCGGTGACGGGGGCGTCGGCGAGCCGGCGACCGATCCGGAGGGGGCCCGGCAGGCTGTTGCGGACGCTGTGCTGCGCACGGACCTGCGCCGGTCCCGGCAGGCGGTGTTCGGCACCGAGGTGCACCCGGACGCCGCGCTGTTCGCCAGCCGGGTCGCGCGGGCCGTCGCGCCCGCCGAGGACGGCCGCGCCGCGGTCGCGTCCGATGGGCTGCGGGATGCCGGGCTGCGGGATGCCGGGCTGCGGGATGCCGGTTCGGGGACCGGCCGCCGGTCGCGCCGCCGCGGCCGGTGCCGGCCCGCCGCCGCCCGCC